>NZ_BAAILM010000001.1:0-57280 GCF_054589175.1 Pseudomonas sp. 3A(2025)
GAACAAGCTGTGCAGCTTCAAGTCTGAACTCGGGAGAAAAATGACGCTTGGACATCGGACACCTCATCGTTGAGCGGTAGGGTACCGCTCCTTTGGGGATGTCCGGAATCATTAGGCCACATCACACCCCGATCGGCGTACTCGGCGCCCTGTGCTGCTGGGAGCATCTGCAACCGCTGTCCAAGTACGCGCTGTATGCACAGAACGAGCAGATCCACATCGCCGCCTGGCCCAGCTTCAGCCTGTACCAAGGCGCCACCAGCGCCCTGGGCCCTGAGGTGAACGTTGCCGCTTCGCGGGTCTACGCCGCCGAGGGCCAATGTTTTGTAATCGCGCCGTGTGCGGTGGTTTCGCCAGAAATGATCGAGCTGCTCTGCGACACCGACGCCAAGCGCAGACTGTTACAGGCCGGTGGCGGTCATGCGCGAATCTTTGGCCCGGACGGCAGCGAACTGGCGGCGCCACTGGGCGAGCATGAAGAAGGCCTGCTGTACGCCACCCTGGATCCTGCCGCGCTGACCTTCGCCAAAGTGGCCGCAGACCCGGCCGGGCATTACTCGCGTCCCGACGTCACCCGCCTGATGCTCAACACCAACGCCAACCCGTGTGTGGTGCAACTGCCTGGCTTGCCCGCCGCCAGCACCGAGCCTTTCGCGCCGGCCAGTGAGCCCCAGGAACAACCTCAGCAACAACCCGCTGCCTTTGTCGAGGTGTGATATGGATTCTGCAATTGCTGAACATCTGCGCCAGCCCCGGCGTCAGGACAGCAGCACCCCGCCCGGTTATCAGCCACCCTACCCGGCCTGGTCGGCGCGCTTCGACCCGCTGATCGGCCAGGTGGTGATGGCCTGCTTCGGCGTTCAGTCGCAACAGGCTATCGGCCTGAACGACCTGAGCCCGATCACTGCGTACTTCAGCGCCAGCCAGGGCCCCAGGTACTGGGACAGCGCGCGCTGTGTGGACGCGGCAGGCTTTCATACCTGCATCGCCATCGCCTATTGGACCGATGTCACGGCCTTCGATGCGTGGCGCTGCGACTCGGGCTTTGGCCAGTGGTGGCAGGACCCGGCACGTGAAGACGGCCCGCTGGGCTGGTTCATGGAAGTGGTCTGCCCCACCGCCGAGCGTTTCGAAACCGTGTTCTCGGCCGCCGATGTGCCCGAAGGCATCACCCATCTGGCCAGCCACATGAGCGAGCCGATTCTGGAACACGCCTACTGGGGCAGCGCCCGCGACCGCCTGCCGCTGGCGCAAACCGAGGCGCTGACCGGCAATCACGCGCCGATCGCCGCCGAATACCTGCGTCCGGGCCGGGTACGCCTGCCCGGCCGCGACAACCTGTGCCTGATCCGCTCCGGACAAGACTGGAGCAGCACCACAGGCAAAGAGCGCGACCTGTACCTCAACGACGTGCAGCCGGTATTGCGCACCGGCATGACCTTTCTGCGCGATGAGGGCAAGGACATCGGCTGCCTGAACTGCCGCTTCATGCAGGCGCTGGACAGCCAGACCGGGGAACCGGTGGAAAAGACCTTCGGCCTGGCCTGGTTCGATGACCTCGCCAACCTGGAACGCTGGGCCAAGACCCACCCGACCCACGTGGCGATCTTCGGCGGTTTCATGCAGTACGTGCAGACCCTGAACTTCCAGATCCAGTTGCGCCTGTACCACGAAGTCGCGGTCATCCCGGCGGATGCGCAGTACTTCGAATACCTCAACTGCCACGCCGACAGTGGCCTGCTCAGTCGCTAAGCCGCCAGGAGAATCCTCATGCAACGACTCACTCGCCATGCCCTGGCCGGCGCCTGTCTGCTTGGCTGCGCCAGCACCGGCCAGGCACTGGAAATCACCGCCGCCGACTACGAGCCCCTGCCACCGGGCATGGGCGCCCTGCTGCTGTATTTTCAGCACAGCGAAAGCTCGGACTTTTATAGCAATGGCAACAAGGTTTCGGACGACTTCAAACTCAAGACCGATGTCGCGCTGCTGCGCTATATCCAGTCGGTGCCGCTCAGCCCCACGGCCTCATTCGAGCCGCAGTTCATCCTGCCCTATGGCCGCCTGAAAGCCGGCGGCGATGCCCGTGCGCTGGATCAAACCACCGGCACCGGCGACCTGATCCTCGGTGCACCGATCAAGTGGACGCTGGACACCGCCAACAAGGACGTGTTTTCCCTCGGCCCTTACCTGTACCTGCCCACCGGCAGCTACGACAAGAACGACGCCCTCAACCTGGGTGAAAACCGCTGGCGGCTGTTGATGCAAGCGGCCTACATCCACCACTTCAACGCCCAGTGGGCACTGGACACCGCCGCCGACGTGTCGTGGTTCAGCCACAACACCGACGCCGGCCCGACCGGCGCCACGCTCAAGCAAAAACCGCGCTACGAATACCAGGCTTATTTGCGCTACAACCTTTCGCCGCAAACCCACTTTGCTTTCGGCGGCGGCTATATCGACGGCGGCAAGACCCGGATCGACGATGTCGATCAGGACGATGCACTCGGTACCAGCTATGTACGCTTCAGCGCCACCCATTTCGTGACCCCGACCGTGCAAGTGCAGGCAGTACTAGGCAAGGATCTGGAAGTGGAACAGGGCTTCAAGGAAAAGGCCCGGCTGAACCTGCGGTTGGCAAAGTTGTTTTAGGCCGGGCGGTAGCCTGATGACTCATTCACGCCTGACCATGAAGGTGCGACCGCCCCTTATTGGTCAGGCGGTATTGCTGCAGACGGCTATTAGGCTTTTCTGGCAAGGTGAACTCGATCATCCCTCTGGCAAGCAGGCGGCTTACGCTGCGACTCAGTGATCCACTCACTTGTGGTAACCCGAGACGAGAAGCAAGTTGTACCTTGCTTAGCGGCCCTAGATGAAGAGCTTCAAGTACACCCTGCTCCTGTGACTCTACCCCTGACTCTACCCCTGACTCTACCCCTGACTCTACCCCTGACTCTACCCTTGGCTGAACAAGTGTTATGTCTGTCGCCCTTTGCGGCAACATCACCGCGACACGAAAGATGGAATCCTCACTCAGTACGGGGTCCTGCCCACCAAAAGCACGGGCGTACTTGAACAGGTTGCGGACTCCCGACCCCAGTTCCTCAGCCCACTGCATCTCGCGAAAGACTCGAGCAATGGCTGGGTTTTTCGGCGAGGGTGAAAAGTCATCCGGGCGCAGCAAACCAAGACCGTGTGGATTGTTGCTGTTCTCTGTCGTTACCCGGTCGCGCTGAATGATCAGCTTGGCCGGAAAAGGATTGAGGTATTCGCGATGGATCAGCAAATTGGCCACTACCTCACGAAAGATCCGCTCACGCAGGCTGACACGCTCACTGCCTTCAAGATGAAAAGGATCGGCAATATGCTTGTTCACAAAAGCCATTAATCGGTCGTAGCTTTCCAGCAGGTTGGTACGAATATCGTCGCGGTCATCGTAACGATCCAGATCATGAACCCTCACCAAGGCATCGGTGCGATGGTGCGGCACCACCCCAAGCACGACTTCATCACGCCCGAACAGCAAGGCCCCGGCCATCGAAATACCCTCGGCGCCAGTTTGATAGTCTCGCTGATACAGCCGTGCACTTTTCAACAACTCCAGATCGTCCAGCTCAGCCCAAGGGTGACCACTGCGCTGTAATCGTACGCTATGACGTACGCGCTCTATCAAATCGCTGCGCAGGTCGCTCAAGCGAATATGGGCAAAAATCCTGTTTTCGCTATAGCCCACCTGCTTGCGCAGATAAAGTTCGGCCAACAGTTGCCCATGGCCGGTAATGTCGAAATCACCATCTTCATTACGGCTATAAATACGGTTGTTGCAACTGTGCACCTGAGAGCTTTCTGGCACGGTGAGCACGAGCAGCACTTGTCCATCCAGCTCTATCTGCAAAGGCACCAACGGCATGGGTGGATTGATTTTCTGTGGGTTGTGCAAGGTGTTGGCCAGATCCTTGCGCATTTGCGCCAAAGCCTCTGGAGCAATGCCGGTGACCTTGCCATCATCAGCAGCCCCCAGTATCAAGGTGCCGCCACGCTGATTGAGAAAGGCACAGATGGTTTCGTAGATATCACGATTGAGCGCTTCACGGGCTCGCTTGAACTCAACGGTCAGCCCTTCGCCATCGCTCAGCAAGCGCAACAAATACGCTGGGGTCATGCCAGCATGCTCGCCGCATCGGCAGTCAATTCGCCGGATTCATGATTTTGATTGAGAGTCATCAGACACCTTGCAGTACTGTTTCTATCGGCAATCTGGATAGTAATCCCATTCAGATGGCTTTGCTGACGGACATCCGTAAAACAGCGGCCTGAACGGCTCCGTGAAACACCTTGCAAGATTGAGCACAGCCGTTACTGTGTCGAACATTGCAGTTCCGCTTTAGCCCCGCACGCACTTTTCCGGTAGACAAAACACATGACCGCGCACCCTACGGCAGGCAAGCCGTTGACCATGGATGAACGCAACCTGCTCAAGGACCTGCTCCTGGCACTGGTTCCCCGAGACGGCTCGGCCGTGAGCAACACGGCCTTGCAGCAGCGACTTGAGCAAAAGGCTTTGGCGTATGGTGTGGTGGTGGACGTCGATGCCTACGCATCGACCCGCGATGATCTGATCGGCAAGGGCTGGTTGCATCACGCCGGTGAAGACGGCGATTCGGTGTCGCTGATCGACCAGGACTGGCAACCCGCCGCCGAACAGACTGCCCCCGATGTTCTGCCAGCGCCTGCTTTCGAAACCCCGGGCAGCATGGAAAAGCTGCGCGGTCGCCTGCTCGACCTCAGCGCGCGCAATCGCCTGCTCAACTTTTCCCACGCACGTTCCAAGCGCTTCGTGCGCATCGTCGACGAGCTTCCCGATCAGTTGTTCACCGCGCTGATCAACGAGACCGCGCTGCGCTTCACCGCGATACCGGAGCCCACCGAGCGGCAGTTGATCGAGCAGGGTTATTTGAAGCTCGACGCCGAATCGGGCCGTGTCAGCGAGCTTAAAAAGCTGCCGAGCAGCGAGGCCTGGGCGATGAGCCTGGGCATCACCACCGAATATGAATTGCCGCCTGCCCTCGATATCGAGCCTGACAGCGAAGACAAGAAGTACACCGACGCCAACCTGCAAACCCTCTACTACCCCGGCGAGCTGGAGGCGCGGCTGCAAACCCTGCATGCCCAGGCGCGCCTGTCGCTGGATGAAACCGGCGCCAATATTCTGTATCTGGCACTGGGTTTTCTGGAGTGGGACGAGTCGCTGGCCGGCAAGAACAGCCCGCGCCTGGCGCCGCTGATGCTGCTGCCGGTGCGTCTGGAAAAAGGCAAGCTCAACCCCAAGACCGCGACGTTCAGTTATGAGCTGCAGTACAGCGGCGAAGACATCCTGACCAACCTGTCGTTGCAGGAAAAACTGCGCCGCGACTTCGGCCTGGCGCTGCCGGGGATCACCGAAGACCTGCTGCCGGAAACCTATTTCGCGCACGTGCAGAGCACCCTGCTGGAAACCAAACCGGACTGGAAACTGCACCGCTTCGCCTCGCTGGGCCTGTTCGAGTTCGGCAAACTGATGATGTACCTGGACCTGGAGCCGGACAAGAACCCGGCCCTGTTGCAAAACAGACTGGTCCAGCGCCTGACCGGCCTGTCCGCCCCGCAAGATGAGGATGCAGAGGGTTCGTCAGGCTCTGGTGGCGGCAGTTTCAGCAGCGAGCACGCCATCGATGAATTGCCCGATGTACACCAGCAGTTCCCGCTGATCGACGATGCCGACAGCTCGCAGCACAGTGCGCTGATCGATGTGATGCGCGGTGAAAACCTGGTCATCGAAGGCCCGCCCGGTACAGGTAAATCGCAGACCATCACCAACATGATTTCCGCAGCGTTAGCGCAGGGTAAAAAGATCCTGTTCGTCGCCGAGAAACGCGCTGCGCTGGAGGTGGTAAAGAACCGCCTGACCCGCGCAGGCCTTGGCGAATTCTGTCTGGAGCTGCACAGCCACAAGAGCCAGAAAAGCGCGGTGGCCAACAGCATCGGACAACGCATCAGCAGCCTGGGCAGTTATCTGCCGCCGGAGCAATTGAAGGCGCTGATTGCCAACTACGAGCGCCTCAAGCAGCAACTCAACGAGCATGTCAAACAGCTGCACGCCCAGCACGCTGACACCGGTTTGAGCGGGCACCAGATTTTCATGCAGGCCACCCGCTTGCGCGAAGAACTGTCGTTGCGCCCGGCCGATGTGCATCCGATGCCGGGGCTGAGCCAGGATCGCCACGAGATTCATGAGCAGGCCGGCTATTTCAGCCACCTGTACATCAAGACCGCCGCCGAAGCCGGTCCCACGGGTGAGCTGGCCACGCACCCATGGTTCGGCTGCGCGCTGACGCAACTTGGCGGGCTGGAAAGAACCGCGCTGTTGCAACAGTTGCAGCAGGCCATTGCGGCGCTGGGCGAACTCGACAGCGCACGCGCGACAGCCGCCACTCAGCTCGACACCGCCGAGATTGCCAGCGCTTCGCTGAGCACCCTGCAACAGGTGGCCGAAGCGCTGGCCGCCGTGCCGTTGCCCAAGGGCGATGAAGACTGGGCGTTGATCGAGCGCCTTGACGCCAGCAGTTGCGCCACCCTGCAAAACTGGCTGCACACCATGGAGCGTCTGCTGGAGCAACAGCAGATTCTCGCCCGCTCGCTGAACCACGATGTCATTGGCGCGGCCAGTACGGTCGAGACCCTGAAGCAGGCCTGTGCGCAGATCGCTCGGCACAACGACAGCGACACTCTGAAGCTCGATGAGCTGCTCGACCTCACCGAAGCCACCCGCGAACTGATCGGCGGCGCGCCGCAGACCCGGCAATTGCTGCAGACCATCGCTCGCACCAGCGGCCAGCCACTCAAGACCGACAAGACCGGCATCGAGCAACTCGACCTGCTGCTGGATCTGCTGCAACAGTTGCCCATCGGCGTTGTGCACCTGCGCCACAAGCGTTTTGAAAATGCCGTGATGGACACGTTGCTGCCCGAGTTGCAGCAACTCATCGAGGACATCAAACGCCTCGAAGCGCAGAGCGCCAGCACCTTTTCGATCGAGCGCCTGCCCGGCCACACGCGCCTTGAAGACCTGCAACGGATCCTGGCCGATGACTCGCTGCTGCGCTGGCTCAACAGCGACTGGCGCGCGGCCAAGGCCGAAGTGCTGGGCATGGTGCGCCCGGGCATCAAGCTCAATGCCGCCGTGGAGGCGCTGCCGTCGGCCATTGCCTACAAGCGCAACCTGCAACAGCTGAACACCCAGGCGGTGTATCGCGACACGCTTGAAGAGCTGTTCAAGGGTATCGACACCCGTACCGACGACCTGCTCGCCTTGCGTCACTGGTATCGCACGCTGCGTGATCGCTGTGGCCGCGGCTTCGGTGCCACGGTGTGGATCGCGCAGTACCTGCTCGATGAAAGCAATCAGATTCTGGAACAGTTGCAGGCCGATGCGGCGCCGCAACAAACGTACCTGGCCGATGTGCTGAGCCATCGCGAGCGCCTGGAAAACGCGCTGCCGCTCGACGCACACGCCTTGAAGACCGACGACCTGCTGGCCGCCGATGGCTTGTATGTGCGTCTGGTCAACGAGATCGGTGGCGCGCTGAAGGTGCTGTTGTCGCACGTTTTGGAACAGCAACCGACCACCGGCCGGGTACTGAAACTGGCCAAGGTACTGGAGCACTGGCAAGAGCTGGCCCACGCGCAGCAGCACAACGCCACGGTGCTTGAGTGCCTGGGCGAAGAACAGCTGCCGCGCCTGGACAACCTCAACGAAGCGCGCAGCCGCCTGCTGTCGTGGCAGCACACCGTGGCCCTGGCCAGCCCGCTGGTCAACCTGCCGATCCGTGCACACCTGCTCGGCCAACTTGCCAGTGGCACGCCGCGTCAGGCCGAACAACGGGTGCAGGACTGGCACGCACTCAGCCGGCCACTGAGCACGGCACTGGACAACTGGACACGCACACTCGGCGAGTTCGTCAGCACCGCGCACATCGATGAGAACGAATGGTGGGGCGGGCTGGATCGGGATGAGCTGGCCGCACTCGGCCAGCGCCTGAACCTGGCCGCCAGCCATGAAGAACTGCTCGACCACTGGCTGGAATACCGGCGCCTGCGCAAACGCCTGGTCGATCTGGGCTTCGAGGCGGTCATTCGTCTGGTCGAAAACCGTACCCTGCCAGCCGAACACACCCGCGAGGCGTGCCTGCTGGGCCTGACCGACCTGTGGTCGCGGCAGATCCTGGAAAGCAATCCGGCGCTGGGGCAGTTCTCCGGCAAGGACCAGGAAGCGATTCGCGCGCGCTTCGCCGAGATCGACACCCAGCTTACCCGCCTGCAACGCCAGCAAGTGGCGTCGCAGATCGACCAGAACAAGATCCCCGAAGGCAATAACTCCGGCAAGGTCAAAGAGCGCACCCAACTGGCGTTGCTCAAGCACGAAGCCGGCAAGAAGACCCGTCACGAGCCGATCCGGGCGCTGATGCTGCGTGCCAGCGAGGCGCTGCAAGGGCTCAAGCCGTGCTTCATGATGTCGCCCATGGCCGTGGCGCAATACCTGCCGGCCGGCAAGGTGCACTTCGACATCGTGGTCATGGACGAAGCTTCGCAGGTACGTCCCGAAGAAGCCTTGGGCGCGATTTCGCGTGGCAGCCAGTTGGTCGTCGTCGGCGACCCGAAACAATTGCCGCCGACCAGTTTCTTTGCCCGCCAGGGCGACGATGACGACGAGGAAAACCCCGAGCGCTCGGTGGCGCAGGACAGCGAAAGCATTCTGGAAGCGGCCATGCCGTTGTTCCGCCTGCGCCGCCTGCGCTGGCACTACCGCTCGCGCCATGAAAGCCTGATCGCCTTCTCCAACCAGGCGTTCTACGACAGCAACCTGGTGGTTTACCCGTCGCCGCACCGCGAGTCGCCCGAGTTCGGCGTCAAGTTCGCGCGTGTCGAACGCGGCCGCTTTGTCGAGCAACGCAACCGTGAAGAAGCCGAAGTGGTCGCCAAGGCCATCGAGCATCACCTGCTGCACCACCCGGAAGAATCGCTGGGTGTGGTGGCGATGAACATCAAACAGTCCGAGCAGATCGAGCGCGCGCTGGAGCATCTGGCCAAGCAGAACCCGGCCCTGCAAAGCGCCCGCGACCTGAACGAGAAAACCGATGAGCCGCTGTTCATCAAGAACCTCGAAAACGTCCAGGGTGACGAACGCGACGTGATCTATATCTCGGCCACCTATGGCCCGGTCGAAGCTGGCGGCACGGTGCCACAGCGCTTCGGGCCGATCAATGGCAGCGATGGCTGGCGGCGTCTGAACGTATTGTTTACCCGCTCGAAAAAACGCATGCAGGTATTCGCCTCGTTCACCGCCAGCGATGTGCTGATCACCGGTACCTCCAGCCGTGGCGTGCAGGCACTGCGTGATTTCCTGCACTTTGCCGAGTCCGGGCGCATGCCGCATGTGCGCGAAACCGGCAAGGCGCCGGACAGCGATTTTGAAGTGTCGGTGATCGAAGCGCTGGAGCGTCACGGTTATCAATGCGAGGCACAGGTTGGCGTGGCCGGTTTCTTCATTGACCTGGCCGTGCGCGACCCTGGCCAGCCGGGGCGCTACCTGATGGGCATCGAATGCGATGGCGCCGCCTACCACTCGGCCAAATCGGCACGCGACCGTGACCGTTTGCGCCAGAGCGTGCTGGAGCAACTGGGTTGGCGTATCCGCCGTATCTGGTCGGTGGACTGGTTCCGCAACGCGCGCCTGCAACTGGACACGATCCTTCAGGAACTGGCGACGTTGCGTACCGAACCAGCGGCGCCTGAAGCACAGCCCACCACCGAGGAGGAAATGATCCGTCTGGTGGCCGAGGAACAGAACCTGCACACCGACCGCATCACCCTCAAGGGCGGCAGCAGCCTGCAGGAAAAGCTGGCGTACCTGGATGAACACATCATCCGCCCTGCGCTGCCGGACACCCCCGAACACCGCCGCCTGCTACGGCCGGCGATGCTCGACGCACTGCTGGAATTCAAACCGGGTGATCAGAGTGAGTTCCAGCAACAGATACCGGGGTATTTGCGTGAAGGCACGGATGCTGAGGAAACACGCTTTATCGATGATGTATTAACCGTGATTGGCGAAGGCTGATCCAACCTCAAAAGTGCGCTTTCAGCAGCAGGCTGATCGCGCTCTGGTTGGTGGTGAACACCTGGCTGTCGCGGATGCCGTATTTGTCGCTCCAGTAGTCATACTCCACGCCTACATAGAACTTCTTGCCCCAGCCCATGCCCTTGGCCAGGTCGTATTTGATCTGTGGGTTGAAGTGCAGGTTGGCGTGGTAGCTCTTGTCGTTGTCGACCACCCAGTCCATGAAACCATCGATCACCAGGTCGGAGTTGCCCACCGGCACGGTGTAACTCCACACCGGCGTGATCTGCCAGACGCCATCGCCGTCGCGCTTGCCATCGGTCTGGCGCAAGTAGGTGTTGATCTGGAAGTAATCGAAGCCTGGCAGATTCAGGTCAACGGCTGGCCCCAGCAAGTACGAGTCGACATCGTCTTCGCCAAACTCGTAAGTGGCCGAAATCAGCACATCCTTGAGGATGCCGTACGACAGGTCGGTGCCGGTAATCTTGCTCAGCGACAGGCGCGGGCTGATCTCGCCATAGAACGTATGGCCGTCACCTGCGCCGTTGGTGGCTTCGCCGTTGAACTTGATGGTGTCGACGAACAGGAACAGGTCACCGAAACTCCAGCCACTGGCGTGCTCGAAGGTCACGGTCTGCTGTTTGGCCGGGTCGACCTTGAAGTCGATACCATTCAAGTAAGTCAGGCTTTCGTCGTGCCACTGCAACAGGTCGCCCGCCAGGCTTTCACCGGCCACGAGCAGGCCGCCTGCAACTATCAAGGAAGATGCACTGCACTTCATGTAGGTCTTGCTCCGAGGTGTCTGGATCAGGGGTGATAGGCAGATTTCTGGTTTTTTTAATTAAACTGCGGACATGTCGATGCTCTGACGTTGTGACAAGTCACGCCGGTATCAAGTCTCTTGTTATAAATGGACTAACGCCGTTCCTCACGAATGAACGGTTCGCCCAATGCGCCGGGCTGACTGCCGGACTGGCGACTACCAAGCGCCACCCAGATCATCACCAGCAAGGTCACGGCATACGGCGTCATCAACAGGAAGTACTGCGGCAGGCGGATGCCCGCAGCGGCCAGTTGGGGAATCAGTGCTTCGATGCCGCCGAACAGCAAGGCACCGGCCAGCGCACGCCACGGTGACCAGCGGGCGAAGATCACCAGCGACACGGCAATCCAGCCACGGCCACCCATCATGTCGGCGATCCACATCTTGGTGCTCAGCACCGCGACATAACCGCCGGCCAGCCCGATCAAGGCAGCGCCCAGCACAATCGCCGCCAACCGATAGCCGATCACCGAGACGCCGGCGGCATCGGCCGCTTGCGGGTTTTCGCCGACTGCACGCAGGCGCAGGCCGGTCTGGGTGCAGTTCAGCAGCCAGACCACGGCGGCAAAGATCAGCAGCGTCAGAAACACCACAGGGTTCTGCACGAACACCTTGCCCACCAGCGGCAGCTCCGACAGCGGCCACAGCTCCACCGCGTGCAAGCCGCTGACCGGCCGGTTGGTCCAGCCCAGTACAGTGCCCAGCAACCCGGTCAGCCCCTGGCAGAAGAACACCAGCGCCAGCCCCGCGATCACCTGGTTGATGCGCAGCACCAGCACCATCAGGGCAAACAACAGCGACACCACCGCGGCCGCCAGCATCGAGGCGCCCAGCGATAAACCGCTCAGGCCCATCGTCAACTGCATGCCGATGCCGGCCAGCGCGCCGACCAGCATCAGGCCTTCGGCACCCAGCGCCAGTACGCCAGCCCGTTCGGTGATGATCAATCCCAGCGCCGCCAGGGCGAAAGGCACGGCAAAATCAGGCGCATTGCCCAACCAGTGAGTCAAAAGCTCCATCAGCAGTCTCCCGCCTGAATACGCCGCACACGATGGCGAATGAAAAAGTCCGAGCAGGCCACGCAAATCACCAGGATCGCCTGGATCAACTGCACCATGGCAAACGGGATCTGATAGAACACCTGCAAGCTGCGCCCCGCCACGAACAGCAGCGCAATCAACAGCGCCACCACTGTGGCCGCCGCCGGGTTATTGCGCGCCAGGAAGGCGATCAGAATTCCCGAGAAGCCGTAGCCCTGATAGAACGACTGGGTCAGCCGGCCCTCCTGGCCTGCGGTGGCGACAAAGCCTGCCAGGCCCGCCAGGGCGCCGGACAACAACACCGTGCCGATAATCATCTTGCGCACCGGCACACCGACCGCGCCGGCCACCCGCGGGTTGGCATCGACGAAGCGCAGGTACAGGCCGGCCCGCGACACGCCGACGAACCACAGGGTAAAGGCCGCAATCAGCAGCGCCATGAGAATCGCCAGGTTGTAACCGTCAAACAGATCGGGCAGGCGCTCGAAGGCCTTGAACGGCGGCGAGTACGGAAAGTTGTCGCGCGGGTCTTTCCAGCTGTTGTAAACCAGATGCAGCAGGAAGTTGGCGGCAATGTAATTGAGCATCAGCGTCGAGATGATCTCGTTGACCTTGAGGTGCAACTTCAGCAACACCGGCGCCAGGGTCCAGAGCATCGCGCAGAGCATGGCCACCAGCATCATCAGTGGCAGGCGCAGCGCCTCGGGGCCGATTTCGAACAAGGACACCGCCGTGGCGCCGATCGCGCCCCAGATCATTTGTCCTTCCAGGCCCAGGTTCCAGAAGCGCGCACGAAACGCCATGCAGCCGGCCAGCCCGACCATGATCATCGGTGCGGCCTGAAACAGCACGGCGCGCAGGTTCTGCGCATCGAACAGCGTCTGCAGGATGAATTCATTGAACAGCTCGCCCGCCGGTACACCGGCGCCAAGCAGAATCACCGCACAGATCGACAGGCCCAGCAGCAGCGCCAGACCGATGATCAGCGCCTGCCACGGCCAGGCCAGTTGCTGGCGGATTTCAAGGGTGTAACGACGTCCCAACAGCGGTTGCCGCTCGGCAACGGAGGGTTGGCGCAGGGTTGTTTCAGTCATGGCTCACCATTGCTTTCCCGATGGCCTGACGGTCGGCGGGATGGTCGAATTCGGCGACGATGCGCCCGTTGTTCATCACCCCGATGCGGTCGGCCAGGGCCATGACCTCATCCAGGTCTTCACTGATCACCAACACCGCCGCCCCCGCATCACGGGCACCGCGCAATCGCGCATGCACCGCTTGCGTGGCGCGTACATCGAGGCCACGGCTCGGGCTGTGCACCACGACCAGTTGCGGGTCGCGGCTGAACTCGCGGGCGATTACCAGTTTCTGTGCATTGCCGCCGGATAACAGCGCGGCGTTCTGCGCCAGCGAGCGCACGCCCTGCACGTCGAAATCGCGCACTGCCGCGCCGGCATCTTCTTGCAGACGCTTGCCGAATAGACGCAGCCAGGAACCGTAGCGGCCGCTGTGCACATGACCGATGCCGAAGTTCTCGGCCACGCTGAGCGAGCCGGCCAGCGCTGCGCCATAGCGGTCGGCGGGAATCGAGGCGATGCGCAAGTCGCGGCGTTGCTCGGCGCTGGCGGTGCGCAGATCACCAAAGCCCTCCAGGTGAATCTCGCCCTCGGTGGGCTGCTCAAGCCCCATCAGCGCATTGGCCAGCTCACCCTGACCATTGCCGCCGACACCGGCGATGCCATAGATCTGCCCGGCGCGCAGGCTCATGTTTACCCCGCTCAAGACGCCCGGGCTGCGCAGGTCACGCACCTGCAAACGCACCGCGCCGGCCGGCGGACCGGGCTGATACCCGGCCCGGTTCGACTCGCCGACGGTCAGGCGCACCAGCTCTTCGACGCTGACACTCTGTGGCGCAAGCGTCTGAATGGTCTTGCCACCGCGCATGACCGTGACCCGATCGGCAAAGCGCTTCACATCGGTCATCTTGTGGGTCACCAGCACCACCGCCGCACCCTGGCGGGCAAAGGCCTGCACCGTGCCCAGCAGGCGCTCGGCCTCCTGGTCGGTGAGCACCGCCGTGGGCTCGTCGAGAATCAGGATGCGTGCCCCGGCCAGCAACACCTTGAGGATTTCCACGCGCTGCTGCTCGGCCACCGACAGGCGCTCGACCATCTGACGCGGGTCAATCACAAAGCCCAGTTCCTGCGCCTTGGCGCTGATTTGCTGTTCCAGTACCTGCAGGCGCTTGCGGTAGCTGCCCGACTCGGGCTGCGCCGGCAGGCCGAGTAAAATGTTCTGCGCCACGGTAAAGGGCTTCACCAGTTTGAAATGCTGGTGAACCATGCCGATGCGGTAGCGCGCCGCGTCACGCGGCCCGTTGAGCCGCACCGGATTGTCATCCACCAGCAGGCTGCCGGTTTCCGGCGCATACAGGCCGGCAGCGATGTTCATCAACGATGACTTGCCGGCGCCGTTCTCGCCCAGCAATGCGTGCACCTCGCCCCAAGCGGCACTGAAGTGCGCATCGCTCAGGGCCTGAAACCCGTCGAACGATTTGTTGATACCGGTGAGTTGCAGCGCATTGACCTGCTTCATTGCTGGGTCATCACGCCGTTGACGAACCAGTCCATTTTCCACAGGTCCGGGTCAGCCATGACCTGGCCGGCCGCGATGCGCTCCTTGCCGTCGCGGTCACTCATCGGCCCGCTGTAAATGGTCTTTTTACCGGCCAGCAGTTCGGCACGCGCCGCCTGGATTTTCTCGCGATTGGCGGCCGATATGATCGGATCACTGCTCAGGCTGATGTCGGTACCGCCCTGCTCCATCGACAGCAAGGCACCGTTGGCCGCGGGCACCCAGTTGCCGGCCATGACCTTTTTCAGCTCTGGCGCCAGGAAGCGGTCCCAGACCCACATCGACGAACAGACCGTGGCCTTGGGCGCGAACTCGCTGAGGTCGCGGTGATGCCCGGTGCCATGCACGCCACGCTCTTGCGCGACGATTTGCGGGGTCGGGCTGTCGACGTGCTGGCCGATGACATCGGCGCCGTTGTCGATCAGCGCCATGGTCGCGGCGCGCTCCTTGACCGGGTCATTCCAGGCGTCGGTGTAAACCACCGTCACCGTGGCGGCCGGATTGATCTCACGCGCGCCTAGCTCGAAGGCGTTGACCGTCCAGTTGACCTGGCCAAAGGGGTTGGCGGCGACAAAGCCCAGCTTGCCGGATTTGGACGCCGCACCGGCAGCCATGCCGCACAGGTACTGGCTTTCGTAGGTACGGCCGTAAAAGGATTCCAGGTTGGCAGCATTGGTGGTGCCGGAACCGTTGAGGAAGGCGACGTCAGGATACTTTTTCGCCAGCGCCAGGAAGGTGTCGGAATAGCCGAAGGCCGTGCCGATGATGATGTTCGCACCGCGAGCAATCAGCCGGTCCACGACCGGGGTAATAGCCGCCGCATTTTCCGGCACGCTTTCGACGAACTGGATCTTCTGATCGAGTTCTTTCTCCAGTTTCAGTCGCGATTCATCAAAGGCCTGGGTCCAGCCGCCATCGTTGCGCGGGCTGATATAGACCATGGCAATTTTCGCCGGGCCCTTGAGGGTCAGCCCTTCTGCCTGGGCCTGACTGACTGCACCACCGAGCAAAACCGCTGCACACAAAGTCCCCTGCAAAACATTTCTGAACATGAGTCGTTTTCCTGATGGTGGGCGATGCAAGTGGCAATAGCAGCTTCCATGCCATAAAAAATAAGCGTTTAAAAACATGGAGTTGATAAATATCAGGCGATAAAACGGATCAAATGGTCTGATTCAGAGCACTTAGTTTGTGCAGGACGCACGAGAAGCGGGCAGGTCTGGCTACAAGGCAGAACCTGCTCGTAAAGACAGGGTTATGAACACAATCCCGTAGGAGCGGCTTCAGCCGCGAAGGGCACACTGCAAATTTGCGAAGCCTGCTCCCCCGCGTTCCCGGCTAAAGCGGATCGCCGCCCGGCCGGTGATCGGGTGAATGTTGGAGCCATGCTTCACGCCCGCGGTTCAATACCGTGGCAAATCAGGTTGCGCAGGTTCTGCAGCACCTCTTCAAAAAATACCGGATCCGCCAGGGTCTTGCCGGTGATGGCCTGTACCTGGGTACTGAAGTCGGCGTAGTGCTGGGTGATGCTCCAGATCGAGAAGATCAGGTGGTAAGGGTCGAGCTTCGCCAGCTTGCCGGCATCGATCCACGCCTGGATCACCTCGACCTTTCTGTTCACCATCTCACGCAACGGCTGTTCAAGTTGATCCTTGATCAGCGGCGCGCCTTGCATGATTTCCATGCAGAACAACCGCGACTCCGCCGGGTGGTCGCGTGATAGCTCCAGCTTGACCCGAAGGTAATTGCCAATGGCTTCAAGCGGGTCCTGCTGGACATCGAAGCCCTTGAGCGGTGACAGCCAGGTGTCGAGCAGGTGCTGCATCACATTGATGTACAGCTCGTCCTTGCTGGCGAAGTAATAAAGCAGGTTGGTCTTGGACACATCGGCCGCCACCGCGACCTGATCCAGGCTGGTGCCGTGCATGCCGAACTGCGAGAACAGGCCCAGCGCTGCATGAATGATCGACTCACGCTTGGTCTTGATCTGCTGCTGGCGTCGCTGCTCGGATTTGGCGCTCATGGCGCGCGGGGTTTTCGGTTTGACCGCCGCCTTCTTTTTAGCCGGTGTCTTCTTTGTTGCCGGCGCCTTCTTTTTTTCCGGCGTTTGGGAAGCCGATGCGTCTTCGATGGATTTACTGTTCACAGCCTGAACCGTCAGCCCGATGGAGGCGCCAGTGTATCAGGCTGCCCCGTGTCCTGAAGAATGCGCACTAATGCTTCACCGCCGCTTCATACCGCATCAAAACCGGGCAAGCGAACAACATCAAACGATCCAAAGCAGACCATTTGGTCCACATAAAAACTCAATAAACCTATAAGCCTTTGATAAAAAACAATAAAAAATAACTGGCACGACACCTGCAAAACCTCATTCGAGACGCATGCACATGGCTTGCGCAGCGAATGGAGAGGATTATGAAGATTGGTATCTTTATCCCGATTGGCAATAACGGCTGGTTGATTTCCGAAAACGCGCCGCAATACAAACCGACCTTCGAGCTGAACAAGCAGATCACCCTGGCGGCGGAACACTACGGTTTCGACTTCGCGCTCTCGATGATCAAACTGCGTGGTTTTGGCGGCAAAACCGAGTTCTGGGACCACAACCTGGAATCGTTCACGTTGATGGCCGGCCTCGCTGCCGTCACCAGCCGTATCCAGTTGTTCGCCACCGCCGCCTCCCTGGTGTTGCCGCCGGCCATCGTCGCGCGCATGGCCGCCACCGTCGATTCCATCGCCAATGGCCGCTTCGGGGTCAATCTGGTGACCGGTTGGCAGCGGCCTGAGTATTCGCAAATGGGCCTGTGGCCCGGCGATGAATTCTTCAGCAATCGTTACGACTACCTGTCCGAATACATTCAGGTGCTGCGCGATCTGTGGGGCACCGGCCAGTCCGACTTCAAGGGCACGCACTTCCAGATGGATGACTGCCGCGTCAGCCCGCGCCCGCAAGCAGAGATGAAGGTCATCTGCGCCGGACAAAGCGATGCCGGCATGGCGTTCTCGGCCAAGCACGCCGACCACAACTTCTGCTTTGGCAAAGGCGTGAACACGCCCAAGGCCTTTGCGCCCGCTGCACAAAAGCTGATCGAAGCCAGCCGCCTGACGGGGCGCCACGTCAGCACCTTCGTGTTGATGATGGTGATTGCCGACGAAACCGATGAAGCCGCCCGCGCCAAGTGGGAACACTACAAGGCCGGCGTCGACGAAGAAGCGGTGGCCTGGCTTGGTGTGCAGGGCGCGGTGGATAAAACCTCCGGTGCCGACACCAACGTGCGGCAAATGGCCGACCCGACCTCGGCGGTGAATATCAATATGGGCACCCTGGTCGGCTCGTACGAATCCATCGCACGCATGCTCGATGAAGTCGCTGAAGTCGAAGGCACCGAAGGCGTGCTGCTGACCTTCGATAACTTCGTTGAAGGCGTCGAAGCGTTCGGCCAACGCATCCAGCCCTTGATGAAAAGCCGCATCGACGTCGACAGCCCGGTGCAGTCGCTGGTCGGCCAGCCGGCACTGGCAGTGGGAGGCCTGTGATGAGCACTGAAAAGAACGTGACGATTTCTTCGACCACACCAGCCGGGATCAGCGAAATCGCGGGCTCAAGCCAGCCGCGGGTGCTGGCAGCACGTCCGGAGCCGTTGTACCTGCATGCGTCGAACACCGCGCTGATCGTGGTCGACATGCAGAATGCCTATGCTTCGCTGGGCGGTTATGTCGACTCGGCAGGCTTCGATATTTCCGGCGCGCAATCGGTGATCGCCAAGGTCGGTACCGCCCTTGAAGCAGCGCGCGCCGCCGGCATCAGCGTGGTGTACCTGCAAAATGGCTGGGACAGCGACTATGTCGAGGCCGGCGGGCCCGGCTCGCCCAACTGGTACAAATCCAACGCGCTGAAAACCATGCGCAAGTACCCCGAGCTGGCGGGCCGTTTTCTGGCCAAGGGCGGCTGGGATTATGAAATCGTCGACCAACTTACCCCGCAACCGGGCGACATCGTGGTGCCGAAAACCCGCTACAGCGGCTTCTTCAACAGCACGCTCGACAGCACCCTGCGCGCACGCGGCATTCGCAATCTGGTGTTCACCGGCATCGCCACCAATGTCTGCGTCGAGGCGACCCTGCGTGATGCGTTTCACCTCGAATATTTCGGCGTGATGCTCGAAGACGCGACCCATGAACTGGGCGGCGCGGCCATTCAGGCCAGCTCGGTCTACAACATCGAAACCTTCTTTGGCTGGGTGTCCACGGTGGATAACTTCGTCAACGCCGTCACTGCCAACTGATCCGCTCACTTTCATCTGTGGAGATGCACCCATGCCCAAGAAAATCATCACCCCGGCCGGCACCGGTAAACCCTTGGCGCCGTTCGTACCCGGCACGCTGGCGGACAACATTGTCTATGTCTCCGGCACCCTGCCGTTCGACAGCGAGAACAACGTCGTGCATGTCGGCGATGCCGCCGCGCAAACGCGCCATGTGCTCAACACCATCAAGGGCGTGATCGAAACCGCTGGCGGGACCATGGACGACGTCACCTTCAACCATGTGTTCCTGCGCAACTGGGAAGACTACGCGGCCATCAACGCGGTGTACGCCGAGTTCTTTCCCGGCGAAAAACCGGCGCGTTATTGCATTCAGTGCGGGCTGGTCAAGGCCGATGCGCTGATCGAGATCGCCAGCGTGGCGCACCTCGGCAAGGACGCTTGACGGTGGCCCTGTACACCGAGGTACACGGGCCGGCCGACGGCGAGGCGGTGTTGCTGTCGTCGGGCCTGGGCGGTTCCGCCGGCTACTGGTCCTTGCAGATTCCGTTGCTGGTCGGGGCCGGCTACAAGGTGATCGCCTATGACCAGCGCGGCACCGGGCGCAGCCTGCAAGCCCTGCCCGACGCCTACCGCATCGAAGACATGGCCCGTGATGTGATCGAGGTGCTGGACGCCACGCACACGGATCGCTGCCACTTCGTTGGTCATGCCCTCGGCGGCCTGGTGGGTCTGCAACTGGCGCTGGATGCACCTGAACGAGTGCGCAGCCTGACGCTGATCAATGCCTGGTCTGCGCCCAACCCGCATTCGGCACGCTGCTTCGATGCAAGGCTGCATTTGCTGGATGCGCTGGGGCCGCGAGCCTATGTCGAGGCGCAGCCGATCTTTCTGTACCCGGCCAGTTGGTGCGCGGCGAATGCCGAACGTGTGCAGGCCGAAGTCGACCACGCCTTTGCGCACTTTCCGGGTGCCGCGACGATGCACGCACGCATTGCCGCGTTGCGCGCCTTCAACGTCAGCGAGCGGCTGGCCGGCATTCAGGTGCCGACGCTGATTTCGGTCGCCAGGGACGACGTGCTGGTGCCCTGGACCTGCTCGCAGCACCTGGCGCAACACCTGCCTGACGCCGTGCTGCACGCCGTTGCTCAGGGCGCTCACGCCCACAACATCACCGATGCCAGCGCCTTCAACGACACGCTGCTGTCGTTTCTCAACGCTCAGCCCCTTGAGGAGATCACCCGATGATCGGCTCCGAACCCGGCAAGACCGAATTTCGCAATGCCATGGCGCGCCTCGGCGCCGCCGTCAATGTGATCACCACCGACGGCCCCGGCGGTCGTGCAGGCTTTACCGCCTCGGCGGTGTGCAGCGTCACCGATGAACCGCCCAGCCTGCTGGTGTGCCTGAATCGCAGCGCCTCGGTGTATGAAACCTTCAAGACCAACGGCGTGCTGTGCGTCAACGTACTCGGCGCAGGCCATCAGGCCATTTCCAACCTGTTCGGCGGCAAGACCTCGATGGCCGAGCGCTTTGCGGCGGCCGACTGGACACTGGGCGCCTCCGGCTCGCCGGTTCTGCAAGAGGCCAGCGTGTCGTTCGACTGCCGGCTGAGCCAGATCACCGAAGTCGGCACCCACGACGTGCTGGTCTGCGAAGTGCTGGCGATCCATACCAGCGAACAGGCGCAGAGCCTTATCTACTTCAACCGCCAGTACCACGAGCTGCAGGCGGTCAGCTGAATTTTCCACGAGGTTTCCATGAACAAGGTTGTCTTTATCACCGGCGCGACATCCGGTTTTGGTCGCGCCACGGCCCGGCGTTTTGCCGAGGCCGGCTGGTCGCTGATTCTCAGCGGCCGGCGCCTGGAGCGTTTGCAAGCGTTGCAGGACGAACTCTGTGCCAGGGTCGCCGTGCACATCGCCGCCCTGGATGTGCGCAATGCCGAGGCCGTCAAACAGGTGGTCGATGACCTGCCGCACGACTTCAAGCGTATTCACGCGCTGATCAACAACGCCGGCCTTGCGCTGGCGCCAGAGCCGGCCCAGCAGGTCAGCCTGCAAGACTGGCACACCATGATCGACACCAATATCACAGGCCTGGTCAACGTGACCCACGCCGTGCTGCCGCTGCTGCTGGAAACCGGCAAAGGCGCCAGCATCATCAATATCGGCTCGGTGGCCGGCGCCTGGCCGTATCCCGGCGGGCACGTGTACGGCGCCAGCAAAGCCTTCGTCACCCAGTTCAGCTACAACCTGCGCTGCGACCTGATCGCCACCGGCGTGCGGGTCACCGACATCGCACCGGGCATCGCCGAAACCGAGTTCACCCTGGTACGCACCAAAGGCAACCAGGCCGCCTCGGATAACCTGTATGGCAACACCACGCCGCTGCACGCCGAAGACATTGCCGAACAGATTCTGCATGTGTGCAGCCTGCCGGATCACATCAACATCAACCGCCTGGAAATCGTACCGGTGCGCCAGGCGTGGGCGGGGTATGCGATTGATCGGGACCTGTAAGGTGATTTACTGCTCAGGATCGTGCGCCGTGTCCAAGGCGTAGAACTCATGCAGTTTGGCCTGCAATAACGCTTTGTCCGGCAGATACGTCTGGTACTCGGCGATCAAGGCCGGAGAGAGGCTACGGTTGAGCGCATACTCGACCACCTCGTCGTCCTTGCTGGCACATAGCAGCACGCCGATGGCAGGGTTTTCGTGGGGTTTGCGTTCATTGCGGTCCAGTGCTTCGAGGTAGAAATCCAGTTTGCCAAGAACTGTCTCAGCGCAGCAGAAGCTTTGGCCGGCTGTGTGACACTGCGCTCGAACAAAGCCGTTTTGAATTGGCGCTCCAGATCCCGACTCGACCACTTTTCCTGAAAAGCCATTTGCAGATAAAACTCGCGCTCTTGCGGGTGCTTGCTTTGGCTCAGGATGATCAGATTATGGGGTCAGGGCAATTGTCTCACCAGTGGTGAGACTTTCTCATCATGCCTGTAAGCCTCATAAAACTGACGCATCCTGAAAAGATTAGGCCGCGTGAAACCGCGCAGTCCAGGCTGTGTAATTGCCAGATGATCGGCCAGTTGACTGACCACGGCATCGCCCCACTCAGCCTGCGCAAGCTTATGGCTGATATAGGCAGCTCGATCAGTTAATTACCCTCAGCTCTTCTCTACCCGCTCCAGCGCATGCAACCCATGCAGCTGTTCATCCCACAGGTAGCCGCCGAGTTTGGAAATGCTGGTAAACCATTCGCTGCGCTCGCCGTCGATCAGCAAGGTCACCCCGCGATTGCTGACAAAGTCGCCGTCGAAGCTCATTGAATACTCTTCGATCTGCAAGCGCCCACCGGGCGCCAGTTCGGCCGAACGGGCAATGCCGTCGGCGAAGGCATTGCCGGAGCGCTCGTACTCGTCGATGCCGTCATCGGTACTGGCGTAGGCGTAAAGGCGCCGGCCCAGATAGGTGATGCGCTGCTGGCTGCGGTTGACCAGCCACACCGGTTGTTTGTCCGAGCAACGGGAGAAATATGGGATGGCCAGATAAAGACCGGCCGGTGCCTCTTGCTCCCAGGCCTGCAGATTGGCCGCCGCGATCAGGTCGGCGATTTGCGCACGACGCGCCCACAGCACCTCGAAAGCATCGTCATCGATACGAGGGCGCGCGCCCTGGAAGGACTCCAGCGCATCGCACGCACAGTTCAACCGGGCATAGCGGGCCATCTCTGCCGAGTGTTGCTCTGCCACGCGCGGATGGCATTCATCGATCAGGCGGGTGGTCAGGCTTAATACCGCATCGCGGATGGGCTGACGGATCATGAACGCGTCCTTGAAGTCCTGAGTATGTAACGAAATGTACCTGCTTTAGGTCCTCGGCCCAACGGTTGTGTTAACACCGCCAAACCTGCGTTTCCTAAACAACCTGTTCCCTTCCCTCTTGCACCCCTCTACAATTGCGACTCATTCCTATCCACGTCCAGCCCTCAGGGGATTTCAGGTGTCCAACGCATTGCCGCCGTCTTCCCCGCATGATGACCTGCGCAGCCTTTACTGCGACCACGGCGGCTGGTTGCGTGGCTGGCTGAGCAAACGCCTGGGGGACCGGGAGCAGGCAGCCGATCTTGCGCATGACACGTTTGTGCGTCTGATCACCAGCACCGTCGTACAACCGCTGCGTGAGCCGCGCAACTTTCTGGCCACAGTGGCCAAGCGGGTGATGGTCGATCATCTGCGGCGGCGCAAGCTGGAACAGACGTATCTGCAAGCCTTGGCGCAGGAGCCTGAGTTGCATGAGTGTTCGCCTGAAGAACGCGCGCTGATGCTCGAAACGCTGTTGCAGCTCGATGCGATGCTCGACGGCCTGGGCGACAAGGCGCGCCAGGCTTTTTTCTATGCGCAACTGGACGGCATGGGCTACATCGAGATCGCCGAGCGCCTGGATATCTCGGTCAGTTCGGTGACCAAATACATGGCCAAGGCCACCGAGCAATGCCTGTTGTTCGCCCTGGACGCACAGCTGTGAACCCCGTTCAGCAACGCCAGGCCTTGCGCGATGCCGCCCAGTGGCATGCGCGTTTGAGTGCGACGCCGGACTGCGCACACACCCGTGAGCAATGGCAGGCCTGGCACCAACAGAATGATCTGCACCAGTGGGCCTGGCAGCGCCTTGAAGCGTTTCAGACGGATTTGCGCGGCATGTCCGGTTCGCTGGCGCGGCGCACGCTGGCCAGCGGCAATACGCAACCAGGACGCCGTACGCTGCTCAAGGGCCTGATGCTCGGCCTGGGCGTTTCCGGTCTGGCGTGGAGCGGTTATCGACAGGCGCCGATCTGGCTGGCCGACCTGCGCACCGCTACCGGCGAGCGGCGCAGCCTGAACCTGGCCGATGGCTCGGTGCTGACGCTGAACACCGCCAGCGCCGTCGATATTCGCTATGAAGCAGGGCAACGGCTGATCATCTTGCGCGCCGGCGAAATCCTCATCGAAACCGCCAGGGATCCACGGCCGTTCAAGGTGCGCAGCGCCCACGGTGAAATGCAGGCGCTGGGCACCCGCTTCACTGTGCGCGTACACGACACCCACACCGAACTCACGGTGCTGGAGCATGCCGTGGCGGTACGCAACGCAGCCACTGTACAAGCGCTGCGGGTCGAGGCCGGCCAGCGTCTGAACTTCGACGATGGCCCCTTACAGGCACCGCAGGCGGCCGACCAGAACCTGAGTGAATGGCGTCATGGCCGTCTGGTGATCGACAACTGGCGGCTCGATCAAGCGTTGGCCGAACTGCAACGTTACCGTCCGGGCTTTATCGACTGCGCCGCCGAAGTGGCCGGCCTGCGGCTGTCAGGCGCTTATCCGCTGGACGACACCGACCGTGCGCTGGCGGCCATTGCACGGGTATTACCGGTGGCCATCGACAGCCGCACGCGCTTCTGGATACAGGTCAGGTCCCGCGTTTAAACCCTCGAAAAGGCAGGCAATCGAAAATAATTGTGTTTTCGATTGTCGATTTTTCACGGCTCACTCGACCCCTTCTGCAAACCGCCTTATGGCTTTTGAAGGAGCCGTTCATGTCACGCATCGTCACCCTGCCGTCTTACCCGGCCAAGCCGCTTGCCGTCGCCATCCTGGGCGCCACCCTGACGCTGCAGGCAGGACTTTTCCAGCCACTGCTGAGTGCTGCAGGCCAGGCCCATGCCGAAGAATCGATGCGCCGCTATGCCATCGCCCCCGGCACGCTGGGTGCGGTGCTCAGCCGCTTTGCCAGCGAAGCCGGTGTGGTGTTGTCCTTCGATGCAGCGCTGACCAACGGCAAGCAAAGCAAAGGCCTGCAAGGCACCTACAGCGTCCCGCAGGGCTTTGCGCAATTGCTGGCCGGCAGCGCGCTGCAGGTCACGCGCAGCACCTCGGGTGACTATGTGCTGATACCGCGCAGCGGCGGTGACGCCGTCGAACTGGGCGCCACCAGCATCAACGGCAGCGTGCTAGGCGCGACCACCGAAGGCACGCACGCCTATGCCACCGGCGCGACCAACACTGCCACGCGCATGAACCTGTCGATCAAGGACACGCCGCAATCGGTCACGGTCGTCACCCGCCAGCGCATCGAAGACCAGAACCTGAAAAACCTTGATGAGGTGCTGCTCAACACCACCGGCATCACCCTGACCCGCAACGGCAGCGAGCGCTCCAATTACTACGCGCGCGGTCAGCAGATCGACACCCTGCAGATCGACGGCGTGCCCACCAACATCGGCAACAGCTATTCGATGGACGCCCTGTCCAAGCCCGACACCAATCTGTATGACCGTATCGAAGTGGTGCGCGGCGCCAATGGTTTGATGCAGGGCGCCGGCAACCCTTCGGCCGCCGTCAATCTGGTGCGCAAGCGTCCGACCGCTCAGGCGCAGGCTGAACTGAGCAGCTCGCTGGGTTCATGGGACACCTGGCGCAACGCGCTGGATGTCAGCGGCCCGCTGAACGACAGCGGCACCCTGCGCGGTCGCAGCGTGCTGGCCTACACCAAGGGCAACAGCTACCTGGACGAAGCTGGCAAGGAAAATACGCTGGTCTACGCCATTGCCGAAGCCGACCTCAGCGACAGCAGCCTGATGACCCTGGGATTCAGCTACCAGAAAGACCGCAACCCGGGCTACGACTGGAGCGGCCTGCCCAGCCAGGCCAATGGCAACTTCTATCCCCTGTCGCGCTCCACCGCGCTGACCGGCAGTTGGTCGAAGCTGAACAAGGCCAACACCACGGTATTCGCCGACTACCAGCAGCAGTTCGACAACGACTGGAAACTGGTCGTGGCCGCCAACCTGATGTGGGCAAAATCGGACTTTCTGGCCAACTACACCTGGCCGGTGGCAGCCAATGCCGGCAAGTACACCCTAAACCCCCGCGGCTTTCGTTATGACGACACGCAGACCAGCCTGGATGGTTATTTCACCGGGCCGTTCTCGCTGCTGGGTCGGCAGCACGAAGCGGTGTTCGGCTTCAATTTGCGCCATGACGATTTCGATTATCACGGCGGCCGCGATGCCAGCTACAGCTACATTCTCGACGTCAACAACCTGAACGCCTTCAACCCTCCGGCGCCGAACATCAACTACAGCCTGTGGAAATACAACTACACCACCCAGGAGCGCGGCGCCTATGCCGCCACGCGCCTGAACCTGACCGACAGCACGCACCTGATCATCGGCACACGCATGAGCTGGTATGAAAGCGAAAGCGATATCAACGGCGTAAAAACCGAGCTGTCGCGACCACGTGAGATCGTGCCTTACGTCGGCATTGTCCAGGACCTCACCGAGACCCTGTCGGCCTACGCCAGCTACACAGAAATCTTCAAGCCGCAAAGCACTGTCGACTTCAACGGCTCGATGCTCGACCCGGCCACCGGCAGTAACTATGAAATGGGCCTCAAAGCCGAGCGCCTCGACAAGCGTCTCGGCGGCTCGGTCGCGTTGTTCCAGACCGACCTGACCGGTGTTGCGCAGTCCCTCGCCAGTTGCGCCACCGGTATTCAGAGCTGCGCCGAACCCCAGGAAAAGATCCGCACCCGAGGCATCGACCTGGAAGCCTACGGCGAGCCGCTGCCGGGCTGGAACCTGTCGGCCGGCTACACCTACAGCTCACCGCGCTATGACGGCGGCAGCAAAAAAGGCAGTGCCGCCGCCACCGACATCCCACGTCACCTGTTCAAGTTGAATACCGACTACCGCCTGCCCGCGCCGCTGCAACAACTGCGCATCGGTGCCAGCCTGTATGCACAAAGCAGCATGTACAAAAGCGATGCGACCTGGCGCGTGCAGCAAGGCGGTTACGCGATCACCGGCTTCCATGCGGTGTATGAGGTCAGCAAGGATCTGGACGTGCAGTACAACCTCAACAACGCTTTCGATCGCAAGTACTACCAGACCGTGCAATACAACCACTACAACAACTTCTACGGCGAGCCGCGCAACTTCACGGTCGGGGTGCGGATGAAGTTCTAACCGGGTCGGCGCCCATCAGCGCCAATGCACCAACGCCTGGCCGGCCACCGGCGAGCGGAAAAACGGGATGCGCGTACCTTGCAGGCTGCCCAGGTAAACGGTGCGCAGATCCGCCCCGCCAAAGGTCAGGCTGGCCAGCCATGGCGCCAGCGTGCCGTGCGCGGCCTGCATGATTGGCGGGGTCAGGGTGCGGCTATGGTAATGCCGGTTCAGCTCGGCGGTGGCCGCAGGATTGCCGTCGTCGAGCAAGGTCAGCACCTCGCCGTCGGGGGTGATCGCGATGAGCTTGTCGCTCATGATCAGCGTCACCCACAGGTTGCCGAAAGCATCGAAGGCAAAGCCATCGGGAAAGCCTTCCAGTTGCTGCGGACCATAGACCTCACGCGCCCCCAGCGTGGCATTCGGGCCGACGCGCAAGCGCGAGATGCGCCGGGCGTTACTCTCGACCACGTATAGCCATTCTTCGTTGTCGTCGAAGCGAATCTCGTTGGTGCCGCCAAACCCCTCGGCGACGATGCGAATACCGCGTTCGTCGATCACGCCGATATAGCCATCGAGTACGGCTGAATTGATCGACTCGGTCCACGGCTGCATCGTGGTGGTCACCGTGAACCAGATGCGACCCTGCGAATCGCGCAACGGAAAGTTGGTCTTGCCCAGCGGCTTGCCGTCCAGCGAGTCGTACAGCACCTGCAGATTGCCCTGCCGGTCGAGGCGCTCGATGCGGTCCAGGCCCCAGTTACAGATGATGAAATCGCCTTCGGCGGTCAGCGCCAGGCCGTTGGGCAACGAGGCGCCCTGCGATTGCACGTAACGCGACTGAAAATCAGCCGGCTCGCTGGCGGACGTTTGTTGCGGGGCCAGCAGGGTTTGCGTGCCGTCGGGGTCGATGCGCATCACACCGCCGCGCGCATCGGCGCTCCACAACGTGCCGTCGGGCTGGGCGATAAGGCATTCGGGCCGTTGCAGGTCATGACCGACAAAACCGATGCTGTCGCGATCGACCTGCCAGCCCTTGAGCGGGTTGCGTGCCATGAGTAAGCCCTTGAGAAAGATGGGGCTGAACAGAGTGCGCAAGCGCCGGGTGTTCGGGAAATTGTTTGTCGCGATGCGAGGCATCCACGATGCAGATGCCTCGTTCAGGCTCATTGACTGGCCTTCAACGCCTCCCCCACCCTCTCCAGAGAACCCTGGACCGAGCCGGGCTGAAGTTTCAGCTCGGTGCTCTTGCCGCGGATCACCACCTCCATTTTGCTCACCACTCCCTGCGCATCCGCCAGAATCCGGTAGGTCGTGTCGCCGCGCACAAAGCTCAACACCTGCCCTGCGGTGTCATGCTCGAAACGCTCGGCTTCACGCTCGGGGTACAACAAGCCGACTTCGTCCTTACTGTCGACCGCTGCGTAATACACCATTTCATTGAGGCTTGAGCGGAACAGGATGATGCGCTTGCCGGACGGCGCCAGCGTGAACGACAGCAGAATCTGGCGCTGCTCGTCGTCTTCCCAGAGCGTACGCTCGGTGCCGACCATCTTGCCGTTCCTGTTCACCGAATGCGTTTCACGGGCCAGCCCCGAGGCGCTGGTCTGATCGATCATCGTCTCGCTCTGCATCACCGGCTCGCCGTCCTGGATGCTGTAGGTCGCATACCAGTGCGAGCAGCAGCCGTCCTTGGTCATGGTGTTGATCTGGCGAGTCTGTGGATCGAACTGGAACATCCCGCAGTAGTTCTGCGCCAGCTCGGTGAAGGCGTCGCTGTGCTTGAAGCCGTTCGCCGTACCAAGAAAAATCTGGAAGGACGGCCCGTGATAGCAACTGTTCTGGCCATCCATGATCGCCAGGTCCTTGATGCCGTCGAAGTTGAAATCGTCGTGGATCAGTACGCTTTGCTCGCCATAAGGCAATTGCTGGACGTTGGCCTTGACCTTGCCGGTGTCAGGGTTGACGTCCAGCACCAGTTCATCGGACTGCACATAGAACAGTGGAGCCTTACTGTTCTTGCCGTACACGCTAATGATGCCGGGGCGGAACACTTCGTCGCTGTCGACGATTTCCAGCGTGGCCCGGTATTGCGTTGAAAAGTCCTGCAGGTTCCAGGTTTTTTTGGCCGCCTGCTCAAAGCTGGCGCGGTCCATTTCACCGTGGCCCTCCACGGGCATGATCGCGCTGGCGGCTGCCGACAACAGCATGCCGGCCAGTAAAACAGCGACCCGTTGAATTCGTGAAAACGGCATGACGTGACTCCTGTGCATTTGCCGGCGATTGCACCACAACTCGCGCCCAATAAAAAAGGATCGCCGAAGCGATCCTTTTTTGTACAGCAACCCAACCTTACGCAGGCTGGTTCCACGGACGGTCGCCGTGCTCATCCTTGATGCGCGTCGGCAGCCCCATCGCGTCGAGCAGCGTGAGGAACGGCTCGGCCGGCAGTTCCTCGACGTTGGCCATGTGTTTCACATCCCACTCACCACGGGCCACCAGCAAGGCGGCGGCGACAGGCGGTACGCCTGCGGTGTAGGAGATGCCCTGGCTGTCGGTCTCGTCATAGGCTTCTTCGTGGTCGGCCACGTTGTAGATGAAGACCTCGCGGGCCTTGCCATCTTTGGTGCCCTTGACCAGATCGCCGATGCAGGTCTTGCCGGTGTAACCCGGCGCCAGCGAGGACGGATCAGGCAGCACGGCCTTGACCAGCTTGAGCGGCACCACTTCCAGGCCTTCGGCGGTCTTGACCGGTTGTTCCGACAGCAGGCCGAGGTTTTTCAGCACCGTGAAGACGTTGATGTAATGCTCGCCGAAGCTCATCCAGAAGCGCACGTTCGGCACATCCAGGTTCTTCGACAGCGAGTGCACTTCGTCGTGACCGGTCAGGTACAGGTTCTGCGAACCGACCACGGGCAGGTCGTCGGTGCGCTTGACCTCGAACATGGTGTTGCTGGTCCACTGGTTGTTCTGCCAGCTCCACACTTGTCCGGTGAATTCGCGGAAGTTGATTTCCGGGTCGAAATTGGTGGCGAAATATTTGCCATGCGAACCCGCATTGACGTCGAGAATATCGATCGAATCAATGTGGTCGAAATGCTGTTGTTGCGCCAATGCTGCATAGGCGTTGACCACACCCGGGTCAAAACCCACGCCCAGAATGGCGGTGACGTTCTTGTGTTGGCATTCTTCGAGGTGCTTCCACTCGTAGTTGCCGTACCAGGGCGGCGTTTCACAAACCTTGCCCGGTTCTTCGTGAATGGCGGTGTCCAGATAGGCCACGCCGGTATCGATGCAGGCACGCAGCACCGACATGTTGAGGAATGCAGAACCCACGTTGATCACGATCTGCGATTCGGTCTCGCGGATCAGCGCCTTGGTGGCTTCGACATCAAGTGCATTGAGCGAGAAGGCCTGGATGTCGGCGGGCTGCTTGAGGCTGCCCTTGGCCTTGACGCTGTCGATGATGGCCTGGCATTTGGAGATGTTGCGCGACGCGATGGCAATACGACCGAGTTCGTCGTTGTGCTGCGCGCACTTGTGGGCCACCACCTTGGCGACACCTCCTGCACCAATGATAAGAACGTTCTTCTTCAATTTCTTTAAGTCCCCTTTAATACGCCAGCTTACGAGAGGCTGGACAGGTAATCGTCAAAGCCGAACTCACGGACGACTTCGATGCTGCCGTCGAGTTGCTTGACGGCGATGGACGGCATTTTCAGGCCGTTGAACCAGTTTTTCTTGACCATGGTGTACCCCGCCGTGTCGAGGAACGACAAACGGTCACCAATGGCCAATGGACGATCAAATTGGTACTCGCCAAAAATATCCCCGGCCAGGCACGACTTGCCGCACACCATGTAGGTGTGTTCGCCATCGCTGGGCGCCAGCTTGGCGTTGAGGCGGTAGATCAGCAGGTCGAGCAGGTGCGCTTCGATCGAGCTGTCGACCACGGCCAGGTTCTTGCCGTTGTAGAGGGTGTCGAGCACGGTCACTTCCAGCGTGGCGCTGTTGGTGATGGCCGCCTCGCCCGGCTCCAGATACACCTGCACGCCGTACGTCTCGGAGAAGCTTTTCAGGCGCGCGCAGAATTTGTCCAGCGCATAGCCTTCGCCGGTGAAATGGATGCCGCCACCGAGGCTGACCCACTTGACCTGGTGCAGCAGTTCGCCGAAGCGATTTTCAATGGTGGTCAGCATCTGGTCGAACAGGTCGAAATCACCGTTCTCGCAGTTGTTGTGGAACATGAAGCCGGAAATCTTATCCATCACCGCGCCGATCTTTTCCGGGTCCCATTCGCCCAGGCGGCTGAACGGACGCGCAGGATCGGCCAGCAGATAGTCGGAGCTGCTCACTTGCGGATTGACGCGCAGGCCACGGATGGTACCGGTGGTGGCATCCGCGAAGCGTTCGAGCTGGCCGATGGAGTTGAAGATGATCTTGTCGCAGTTGGCGATCATTTCTTCGATTTCATCGTCGGCCCAGGCCACGCTGTAGGCGTGCGTCTCGCCTTCAAACTTCTGCTTGCCCAGCTTCAACTCATACAGCGAGCTGGACGTGGTGCCGTCCATGTACTGCTGCATCAGGTCGAACACCGACCAGGTCGCAAAGCACTTGAGCGCCAGCAACGCCTTGGCACCGGAGTTTTCGCGCACATAGGCGATCTTTTCCAGGTTGCTCAGCAGCTTCTGTTTGTCGATGAGGTAGTACGGGGTTTTGATCATTTCGCTTCCGTATTAAAGGTCGGCCAACAGGAGTCCGCGAACCTCCTGAAAAAAGCGGACGCGAATTGTGCCGATAACCGACGTCGACCGAAAGTCCATTGGGCAAATTTCGTCCATCGCGTGCCATGACAGTAATGGCGCCGAGCATGGCTATCGAACATGACAATAATGTGACAAACGTGTGATTGTCTGGCGTTGGCCCATTGTTTATGGGCCTTGAGGCTGCACAGGACGTGCTGAAAAAGCCGATGGGTGGTCGTGTCAGAGAAACCTGACCGGATAACTCACAATCACGCGATTCTCATCATAATCCGTCGCATTGAAATCCCGGCGCACGCTCGAATTGCGCCAGCGCAGCGACAAATTCTTGAAGCTGCCGCTCTGCACCACATACCCCAGCTCCGACTCTCGCACCCACTCCGAGCCGTCATCGACGTTGCGCAGCTGCACGTCATTGCCCTTCACATACCGCGTCATCAGGCTCAAGCCCGGTACGCCGTAGCCGGCAAAATCCAGGTCGTAACGCAGTTGCCAGGATTTTTCCTTCGGGTTGTCGAAGGCGTGGTTGAAGGTGTTGTTGGCGAGATAAATACCGCCGCTGCCGGTGATTCTCATCCAGCCCGTGTCACCGCCCACCTGTTGCAGGCCGACGCTGAAGGTGTGCTGACGTATGCCCAGCCCCACCAGTAATGAGCCGGTGTGGTTATCGAGTTGCCCGGCCTTGGCGCTGCCGTCGTCCTTGCCACGGAAGTAGCCGAGGTTGGCATTGAGGCTGATGCCTTCGGCCAGTGACCAGCGCTGGATCAGCGCGGCGTATTGTTGCTGGTAGATGTTTTTAAGCTCGCCCGCCCACAGGCGCACGGTGGTGTTCTTTGATTCGCTGCGGTAGTCGCCGCCCAGAAAGCGAAAAGCGTCGCTTTGCGCGCCGGCATAGGCCATGTCTTCCATTGAGGAATCGTTGCGCAGGCTGGTTTTGCTGAATTCGCCGGCGTACAGCGTCCAGTGTTTGATGTCCTGTGACGATAATTGCGCGCCACGAAAGGTTTGCGGCAAGGCGCGAAAATCGTCGGCGGTCACCAGCGGCAAGTTGGGCATCCATTCGCCGACTTTCAATTCAGTGGCCGATACACGGGCTTTAAGCGCCACGCCCAACCGGCCAAAACTGCCGGCCGGGTCGCCATCGCTGTCGCGCGGTAATAACAGCGCGTTGTAACGGCCGGCGCCGCCGTCCAGCTTCACCGCGTACTTGCCCAGTACATCGATACCGAAACCCACGGTGCCGGTGGTAAAGCCTGAGCGTGCATCGAATATGAAACTCTGCGTCCATTCGCGTGCCTCGCTCTGGGCCACGCCGGGCGCGGTGAAGTTACGCTCGAAAAAGAAGTTTCGCAGGTTGAGGCTGGCACTGCTGTCGTCGATGAAACCCTGGGCTTGAACCTGGGTGTGCAGCATCAAGGCAGATACAAGCAATGCGCCGGTTGTTTGGGGTGTACGTGCTTTCAAGACCATGACTCCCTTGTTATTTTTATTGAGGGACACGCCGGCAAGGCCCCATCGAAATGGGGCCTTGTTTAGTTCAGGTCAGATCAGACCGGCAGAGCGCAGCGCATCGGCGATTTCGCGGTCGGCGCCTTCGGCCAGTGGCAGCAGCGGCGAGCGCACGGTGGCGTGCTCCAGAATGCCGCGGGCAACCAGGCCATGTTTTAGGGCCACGGTGCCTTCCATGTGCGAGCCGCGATGGTAGACATTACGGGTCACTGGCAGCAGGCGGTCGTGCAGGGCGCGGGCGGCCGGGTAGTCCTTGCGCTTGCCGGCTTCGATCAGTTCGATCAGCGGCTCAGGCGTCAGGCCGCCGTAGCCGACCAGCGCACCGTCGACGTCGAACATGGTGTGCAGCAGGTATTCGTCGTGGCAGGTGAGGATTTGCAGGTCCGGCACTTCGCGACGTACCACCGGGATCTCGGTGTCCCAACGACGCATGTTGCGCACGCCGTTTTTCATGGCGAACACGCCCGGTTGCTTGGCGATGTCCAGTTGGGTTTCCAGGTCGTAGGTGGCCTTGGTGACATCCGGGTACTGGAACAGAATCAGCGGCAGGCCGCTGTGTTCATAGATGGCTTTGTAGCGGTCTTGCGCCGCGCCTTTCTGGTAGCCGAAACGCAGCCAGCCATGGGACGGATAGACCAGGCCCGCCGAGGCGCCAGCCTCTACAGCGCGCACAGCTTCGTCGGCGGCAACTTGAGTGCCTTCACCGGTGATGCCGGCAATGATCGGCAAGCGGCCACCGACCGATTCCTTGAACGCCTGGATTACTCGCGCCTGCTCGGCCTGGGTCAGGAAGGTGCCTTCACCGGCATGACCGAGTACCACAAGGCCTTTGACGCCGTCGAAACTGCCCAGCCACGCCCCCAGTTTCTGGATAGCGTCGTAATCGACCTGGCCATCACGGGTAAACGGAGTAACAGGGGCAGGAACCAGGCCGCGCAGGTCGATGGTGTTTTTAGTGCTCATGGTATTTCCTCTTTTCGGTTTAAGTGTCCACAACTGACGCGTGCAGGGGCGCAGAGAGTGCATGACGGCACGCTCTGAAGTTAATGGGTAAGTTCGGTGTCACTAACAGCGTATTGCGCGTTCTTAATCGTGTGTTTATTACGGCGACAGTTCTTCGAGAATCCGTCCTTTGGTTTCAATGGCAAACAATGCGGTGATGACACCAGTAATTAATAGAATGATTGCAAACACACCGAAGACGTAGTGCACACCGGCACCGGAAACCGCCACACCGACCACCAGGGGGCCGGTGGCCGAGCCCAGTCGCAGCCAGGCACTGCCCACCCCGGTGCCCAGCGCCCGCAAGCGGGTCGGGTACAGTTCGGCCGAGTACAGGTAGAGCGAGAAGGTCACGGTCTGGATCAGCGCATAGCCCAGCCCGGCCAGCAGCAGGATTTGCAGCGGCGTGGTCGCACCGGTCAGCGCCAGCGCAGCCAGCGGTATCGCGCCCAGAAACAGCGCACCGATGTACCAGCGGCGCCGCCCGACCTTGTCGATCAGCAAGGCACAGATGATCGCCGCCACCACACCGGCCGCCGAGGTCATGAAGCCGTAGGCCAGGCTGGTGTCCAGCGGCAGATTGAAGTGCTGCCGGTACAGCGTCGGCAGCCAGGTGATCAGGCCGTTGGCGACCATGTAGGCACCGAACCACATCGCCCAGATGACCAGCGAACGCTTGAAGTACATGCCGCGAAACAGCTCTTTCCAGCCCTGCCCTGCGCTCGGCTTCTGAATGGGTGGCACTTCAACCGGCGGGGTCAGGGTCTTGCCGGACTTGATAGCACTGTCTTCAAGACGAGTGACGATGCGGTCGGCCTCAACCAGACGGCCCTTGGAGGCCAGCCAGCGCGGTGACTCGAACAGGAAAAAGCGCAGCGGAATCAGCAGCATCGCCGGCACCAGCCCGACCGCGAACATGGCTTTCCAGCCGTAGATCGGCACCAGCAAGTAACCAATAATCCCGGCACCGACCAGCCCAAGCAGGAACATCACCTCATAGAGCAGAAAGAATCGACCGCGTTTTTTCGAGCCGATCAACTCGTTGACATAAGCACTGGCGACCGGCACCTCGCCACCGGTACCAATGCCCTGCAAGAACCTGAACGTCATCATCGCCACCGCACTGGAGGCAAACAGGCAGGCCACGTCCATGGCAACAAACAGCAGAATGGTAAAGGTCAGCACCTTCATGCGCCCGATGCGTTCGGCCAGCCAGCCAAAGAACACCGCGCCAAACAACTGCCCCAGATAACCGGCCGACAGAATCATGCCGATCTGGGTGGCACTCAGGTTCCACTCCTTGGCCAGTACCGGCATGGCATAAGCAATGGCGATTACGGTGTAACCATCAAAAAACGTAGCGGCACCAATAATGTTACGCGCCCAGAACACTTGCCGGGTAATCGGCAAGCGTTCCAGGCGGGCACTGATATTGGCCTGGCTCTTTCCTCCTTCTGTTAAAGGTTCTGTTTCTACTTGCTGCATCAACATGGCACTTCCTCTTCTTGTTGTTCGGATTGTCGGGCGTGCGCGGGCCTGCCGTGCAATACGCACAGTGCTTGAATTTGTCGAGTACGGCCGGCAAGTTGAAGAACCAACTTGCCTCTTACTTATTCAGGTATCAGTTACACGTGGGTCCGATACTGCCGTTGGCTTCCAGTGCTTTACCGATAGCAACTGCCGCTTCCAGTGCAGAAGACAAGGCACGCTCACGCAGCTCTTCAGCCGAGCAACGCACCGTCGGTGCGGCAATGCTGATCGCGCCGACGGGATAACCGTCGATGTCCAGCACCGGTACGGCCAGGATTCGCAAGCCGTCGGTGAACAGCGATTCAGTCAGGATGTAGCCATCGTCGCGAATGCGTGCCAGCAGGTCGGGCAGTTCCAGCTCGCTGGCGTGGGGCTTGATGATGAACGGGGTCAGGGGCGTGAGTTGCTGGACCTTGTCCACTTCCTTTTCAGGCAGAAACGCGAGGATCGACTGGCCGATGGCGGTCTGCGTGGCCGGCACCGTGGTGCCGACGCGGATATCGACACCCAGGCGGGTGATGCCGGCACGGACCCGCTCCAGATACAGCACATCGGCGCCTTGCAGCACCGCAAAGCTGGCGGCCTCGTTGGTTTCACCGACCAGGCCGCGCAGGATCGGTCGCACGATGCTGCGCAGGTCGGTGCGGGCGATGGCGTGAAAACCAAGATCGAGCACTTTGAGGGTCAGGGCAAAACGGCGGCTTTCCGGAATACGGGAGACGTAACCCAGTTCGACCAGGGTGTTGAGCATGCGGAAGGTGGTGCCGGGGTCGAGATCGGCGGCAGCGGCGATCTGGCTCAGGGTCAGTTCTTCATTGTCGGCAGAGAACGCTTCCAGCACCCGGAAACCTTTGGCCAGCGACTGGACGGTACTGCGTAACTTCTTGTCGTCCGGCTCTTGTAGAGAGGCAGTTGCAGTTTTATCGCTCTTCAACATGTTCTTCGCACCTTTTTTGTTTTTTCGGATTGCGAAATATTTTTCTCTTATATAGAATACCAGCTTGCCGCTTTGTGTCCTATTCGATTTATCTTGCTGATTTGGCTTTTTATATTCTTTTTGAATATATGAATGGCTATTGGCAGGATTTTTTGTGAATCGAAACTACGGACAATAACGAACTAACTATTTGATTTATAAGTATTAACTTTCAATGACAGGCTGCTAAAGACAGCCTGAAGACACCTATAAAAAGGCCCGGAATCTTCTGCCATGAAGATTCCGGGCCTTTTCGTTTCCATCACCTGCCGCGCGGTTATTCCTTCAAGCGCACAGCCTCCAGGTTCGGGTCTGCCTTGATCTGCGCGTCAGTGAACGGCAGCACTGGCCACTGCTGGCGAGAGAACAGCTCGGTCTGATCCGCGTAATGCTTCGAGGCCGGATCACTGGATTGCGAGAACGACAACACACCCTGCGCCACCGGCCCTTTGTCGTCGAAGCTCACCAACTGGATATAGCTGCTGCCACTGACGACGTTGAGCGTGCCGTCTTTTTGCGGCGTGCTCTGCATTGCGTTGTACACGCCCAGACGCCCGTCGCCGCCCGGCACCGGGATGCGCTTGCCGTTGCGCTCGGCCACTTGCAGTTGCCCCCAGGTCACGTCGGCAGGCAGCTTCAGCGCATCGACCTGAGTAACGGCTTTGCGCAGCATATCGGCCACGGCGCTGGCGACTTCCGGCTGTTGCCAGGCGATACCGCGCGGGGTGTTTTGCGCATCCTTGGCATCGAACGGCACGCGCCAGCCTTTGCCTTGCGCCTGGAATTCGCGCACGAAGGCCTGGAAGTAGACCCAGCCAATCGAGGCGTCGACCCCGGCGCTGCGGTTCCACGCCTTCATGGCCGAGCAGGCACGCTGGAATTCGCTGCCACCTTTAGGCGCGCCACACCATTGCAGCAGGTCATCGAGCAACAGGTCGGCCGAATGCACATGGTTGCCGGTGACCAGCCCGCGCAGGAACGCTTCGCTGATCGGCGCTTGCCCCAGGCCATTGAGTTGCGTCAGGGCAAAGCGAGCGCGCAGGCCCAGTGGCGAGCCTTCACGGCTGACGAGCGGCGAGAAGCCGGTCAGCGGTTGCGCCGGATTGCTCAGCCAGGCGCTGTCGTTGGAGTTCTGCACGAAGTCCTTGCGCAGCAGCACCGGCAGTTGCGTGCCCGGTACGATACCCGGCTGTACCGCACCCTCGGCGTTCTGCCAGTCACAGGCGCTACGGCTGCCATCCAGGCCCGGCAGGCCATGCGCCTGCAGCGCCGGAACGACGCAGCTTTGCAGTTGCGACAAGGCGACATTGGGCACCACCGAGACATTCATATAGGCGGCCTGGCCCTGCTGGTCGGCGGCCAGGGTGTTGACCCACGGAATGCCCTGAATGCGCTGCACTGCATCGCGCAATTCGGTCACGCTGCCAGCGCGGTTCATGGCGTACCACTGCTCCACCGCGCGGGTGTTGGCCAGGTTCGCGTCCTGGAAGGCGTAGGCATTTTTGCTGTCCCAGTCGGCAACGCCTGGCCACTTGATCAACGGGCCGAAGCGCGATTCATGGATCACCTGCGTCTGGGTGCTCAACTTGCCATCGGCTTCACGAATCTGGATCTGCACCTGCCGCTGTTGCAGTGGATAACTTTTGCCATCGACCACATAACGCTGCGGGTCCTTGGCGTCCAGGGTCAGCTTGCGCAGGGTGAAATGCCCGGAGGTGTCCACCGTGTGGGTCCAGGCCAGTTGCCGGTTAAAGCCGATATTGATCACCGGCAAGCCGGTCAGGGAAGCACCCATCACGTCCAGCTTGCCGGGGATGGTCAGGTGCATCTGATAAAAGCGCAGCGCGCCGAACCACGGGAAATGCGGGTTGGCCAACAGCCGGCCACGGCCGTTCTCGGTGCGCTCGCCGCCCACCGCTACCGCGTTGCTGCCGCGCTCGTAGACAGAACCCAGCACCCGCTCCGGGTCGATGCTTGCGCTTTGCGCAGCCCGCGACGTCGGTGGTGCAGCGGCCAGCAGCGGCTCGGCAAAACGGCCGATGCCGCCTTCGACCATCAGCCTGTGGATAAGCCGCACCATGTCCTTCTCGTGCAGCGGCCGCACCCACTCGGCGCCCTTGCAGGCCTGCGGCGCGCCCTTCTCGCTCAGGTAGCGGTTGAAGCCGGCGACATAGCCGGTCAGCAATTGTTTGACCGGCTCAGGTTGCGCGTTCCAGTAGTCGTCGACCGCCTTGTCGCTGTTCAGCCAGGTGAAGAACAGGTCCGACTGGACATTGCCCAGCCGCGCGGTCGATTGCCCGTCACGCCCCAGAAAGCGCGAGCGCTCGCCGCGGGCGGTCAGCACTTCATCGCTGAGCAGGCACAGGTTATCGCGGGCATAGGCGTAACCCACGCCATAGCCCAGGCCACGTTCGTCGCTGGCCTTGATGTGAGGAATGCCGAAGGATGTCCAGCGGATTTCGGTTTCACCACTGTTCAACACATCGCGGGTACACCCCGCCTGAGACAGCAGCAGCGCGGCCAGGGCACTGACCAGAAGACTTCGACGCACCTGAATACCTCTTGCAGATCATTGAGCGGCCCGGAACGGGCGCAACTCATCGGGATGCATGAGGGACGTGCGAACGCGGGATAAATTTAAGCTTAAGAAAGGCGTTCCATTTCCGAGACCCGGACACGGCAATGCTTCATCGCATTGACGATATGTTTCTCGACCATGGCCTTGGAAATACCCATCGCGCCGGCAATATCGTCGTGGCACAGGCCGTCGAGTTTGCGCAGCAGAAAAGCCTGCTGGCAGTTGGCGGGAAGTTCTTCGAGCGCCTTCATGACCATTTCCGCGCGCTGCATCTGGTACAGCGTGGCATGCGGGCTGTGCGCATGCGGGCTTTCTTCGGCGACGATATCGCCCAGCGATTCACTGTTGCGCACCACACCGCGACGAAATACATCCACACACAGGTTGATTGCGGTGCGATAAAGAAATGCCTTAGGGTATTCAAGCCCCGCCAAGCGCGGGCTTTCCAGTACTTTTATATAAGCGTCATGAGCGACATCGGCGGCCAGATTACGATCGCGTAATCTAATCGTCAGATAGCCCAGCAGACCTTGATAGTACTGTTCCATGTTTGCTCCGTCAGGAAACCGTATATCGGATCCTTGACACTCAGTCGCTATATTAAAAAACGACCAACTGTATAATAATTCTCATCCGCATAAAAAGAATTTCATGCAGTCTGTTACAAGATAATTTCATCCATATCGGTAGTCTCAATGCCCAGCCAAACGCCTACACCTGCGCCCCATGACCGTATCAGCGATGAAGCGGCGCACTGGTGCATGCGCCTGCATGAAGCGGACTTTTCCGGGCAGGAACGTGCCGCACTTGAGGCATGGCTGGAAAGAGACCCGGCCCATCAGCGTGAATTCGACGCCATGCTGGATATCTGGAACATCAGCGAGTTTCTGCCGGCGGCAAACCCCGCAACCACAGCACCTGCGAAAGTCATCCCGCTTGTACGCCCCAAGCCTGAGCGTGCACTGCGACGTCCGATGATGGCCGCTGCGGCGCTGGCCTTCACCCTGCCGCTGGCCGGCTTGATCGGCTGGAACCAGGGCTGGATTCCAGACAGTTACGAGCGCTTCGACAGCGAATCGGCGACGCGCGAAGTGACCCTTGCCGATGGCTCGCAGGTGCAGATGAACATCGGCACCCGCTTGTCCTGGAGCAACTACAAGGACCAGCGCAGCGTGACCCTGAGCCAGGGCGAGGCCTTCTTCAAGGTGCAGCACGACTCGGCGCATCCGTTCATGGTCAACGCGGGTTTTGGCCAGATTCAGGTCACCGGCACGCAGTTCAATGTCTGGACCTACAAGGATTCAGTGGTGGTCACGCTGGCCGAAGGCTCGGTCAGGGTGCTGGGCGACAAGCGCGAGCGCGACCGGGTCGCCTACCTGTCACCGGGCATGCAGGCGCGCTACACCCAGGCAAGCATCGACCCGCAGGTCAGCGCCGCCTCGCTGGACAACACGCTGGCCTGGCGCAACGGCAAGCTGATCCTCGACAACCTGACCCTGGCCGACGCCCTGCCGCAGATCAATCGCTACCTCGACACGCCGGTGCATGTGGCCGATGCGGCGACAGCGCAGTTGCGCATTGGCGGCATCTACAACACCCACGACATCGCCAGCCTGGTGCAGGCGTTGCCGAAGGTGCTGCCGGTGGTACTGAGTCGTAACAACGAGGGTGAGACGGTGATCAAGCGCAAGTCGGGTTGAAATCAGACTTTTCCAGGCCCGGGAGGCAGGTAGCGGCCGTACCAGGGACGGCGCGGGATGCGCCCGGCCAGCCGGTGCACCTCCTCTTCACGGTCATGAATGACATGCAGCGCCAGCTTCATGGTTTCTATATCCAGTTCGCCGCCACCGCCTCCATTACTGCGCCCCCAAGACCCGCACCCCGCTTCCGCCGGGCCCAGCCACGGCTCATCGATCTCGACCCAGCGCCCTTTGGCAAACCATGACACACCATTGATTTCTTTGCGTCGCACCTCACCGGGATGGGCCTGTTCATGGGCGTAGAACCAGTCCTCGATGCGGTCATCGATCCAGCCGTGAAACGCCCAGAACACCGGGTTGACGTGGGATGAGAACGCATCGGCCAGATAGTCGTTTTCTGCACGAAACCAGCGCTCGTGAAAGTCATTTTGCGGACGGTCATACAGCATCGGCATCTTGCTGTTTGGGTCACGGCACACCGCCGCCCAGCACATGTGCAGCCAGTCATGCAGCCCCAGCTCGATGCGGCTACCCAGTTCGCCCAGGCATATCGTGCTCAGGTAATCGGGGTTCTGGTACTGCGCTTCCCAGACCTGGAAGTTGCCGTAGTATCCCTCGCTGCTTTTCACATCCCGCAGCCACTGGTTGAAGGCATCGTCGCCTTGCGATTCCCAGGCAGGCGGCACCGAATAACCATCGTGGTTTTCCATGTAATCCACGAACGGCTGGATGCCATGACCAATAAATGGCCGGGGCGCCGGAAAGCGCTGCCACGATTTCAATTCCTGAAAACTGCGCGCATGCCCGAGCATGCCCCGGTGCATGTACAAAAAGTCCTCACCGGAGCCGTTCTTGTGCCGGTACTTGCCCCGCGCATCACGCTCGTGCCCCAGCGGCCCCGGCTGCCAGCCCAGACCGCGCAATGACTGCTGACGATCACTGTCGAGGCGATGCCAGCGGTCACGGGTCGCATGCCAGAGCTGGTGATAAAGGCGATGCTCATGGGAGATCAGCCAGGCGTGCAACTCGTCGGTATACGGCAGCCGCTCATGCGCCTGGATAAAGGGCCGGCGTACCGCGACGAAACTGGCTTGCACGGTGGACAAACCAACCTGGCTGCCACGCAGGCGCACCTTGCCACTGAGTGTCGCCTCACCACCGCCAGCGCTCCAGACACCCCAGACTTCGTCAAAGATGGCCGCGCACTCATAAGCCCGGCCCTGCTTGCCTGCCAGCTTCCAGCGCAGATTGGGCTCCTTGCCGGTATTGAGATCACCAAAGACCTCAAAGCCGCCCTCCTTGAACGGACGCTGCCCCAGATGGCCACGCAACGCACGCCCGGACGGGCCGACGTCCAGCAACAGCTCCAGCCCCTCACCGGCCAGATCGGCAAACGCCTGTTGCCCATCGAGCAAACGGAAATCCCAGATACCGACCAAACGCCCGGCCAACAGGCTTTGCCCCAGCGTGGGCGGAACGATGGTGGGTTCTTCGACCAGCGCCGCCTCTTCAGCCGCCTGATAGCGCTTGTAGCCCAAAACCGGCAGCCCGATCCCACCTGCCGTTGCAGCCACCGCCGCCGCACCTGCGAGCAACCCACGCCGAGAAAACTTCATCTAGCCCCATCCGCTTGTCCGCTCTCTGGTCAGAGCACCTGCCCCAAGAACGAACGGCCTGCGCCGGAATTTATGCAGGCGCGCGACACATCAACGACTAAAACGATTCGCCGCTTGTTCGTCTGCTTTGCAGAACTTTCGAAATGCAGCTGGAGAATGACATGTACCGCGCTTTAGTTTTGGCTCTTACGTTGGGCCTGCCTGGTTTGGCCTGGTCGGCAGAGAACTGCTCCACCGAAATCCATGGCACCGACATGATGACCTTCGACAAGAACGAGATCGTTGTACCGGCAAGCTGCAAGAGCTTCACCGTCACCCTGAAACACCCCGGCACCATGCCCAAGGAAGTCATGGGCCATAACTGGATTCTCAGCCAGACCAGCGACATGCAGGCGATCCTCGATGAAGGCAGTACGGCCGGGGTCGAAAATGGCTATCTCAAGGCCGATGACGCACGGATCATTGCCCACACCCGATTTCTCAGTGGTGGCGAAGAAGACAGCGTGACCTTCGACACATCGAAGCTGAAAGCCGACGGGGATTATCAGTTCTTCTGCTCGTTTCCTGGCCATGCCGTGCTGATGAAGGGTCGTTTGAAGTTCGGCGCCTGACTATCAAGCAAGGCCGCCACGCGAGGCGGCCTTTTTGTATTTCTTACCAACGCCCGGAATTGACCCAGAAGTTGACCGACAGCGACGTCGACACCGACTCCACCTGATGGAACCAACCCTCGGGCAAGAACAGTAAATCCCCCGCCTCCAGCACGATGCGATGGAACAGCACATCACGGGCAGCCGGGAATTTTTCATAGTCCGGGTTATTGGGATTTACGTCACAGCCCTCAAGCCCACCGCCTTCGGAGGTCGACCAGGTGCCCAGCGCTTCGCGGTGATGAGGCGCTGCGAGAATGAACGACTTCTGGCCCCAGACCTGGGCGAACATATTGTCCGAGTCATCGCGGTGCAACGGCGTGAGTGTGCCTTTGGGGCCAATCCAGATGCGCGGTTTGATGTACAGCGAAGCGTCGAAATAGTCCGGAAAGCGGATCAGTTCCAGCAACTGCGCAGGCACGACGTTGTTGCCCATATACGGCGCAGGCTCCCCCGGTGCGCGCGGCCGTTCCAGCGATTCAATGAACTCGGCGATGGAGGTCGAGCGAAAATCACGGTCTGTGGAAAAGGTCTTTTCCGCGTAATCGCCATGCCGGGTAATGCCCTTCAGCTCGGCAAAGTGGGTGATCGATTCTTCGCGGCTCATGTTGAAAAAAGGCCAGTCTCGCAGGGCATCGGTGAGAATGACCGGCGTACCGAAGGGCAGGTAGTCGCGGCGAAAATCTTCCACCGACAGGCTGTTGAATGGACGCCGCTCGATCTCCTGCACAGGAGGCTGCCCGGCAGAAAGTCGATCGCTGGCACGCTCGCGTGCCGGATAGCGCTGGTTCATCTTGACCGCTGGCTGCTCGACCGTCGTGCCGCGCCGCGCCGCGCTGATCATTTGCGGCAACATGGTCGCCAGCCCCATTTGCCCATCGATCTTCAAGCGACCATTGGCAAACAGCTCCTCGACATCCTGAGTGCCCTGCAAAATGCCGGCAAACTCCTGAGCCCCCACGGCAATGGTGACGTCGGCCGCCGCGTGCCGGCCAGGACGTACGTCCAGCGTGTCGCTCACTGCGGCCCACACGGTATTGTCCTGACCGAAATCGAACTGAAAGACGCCCTGCACACCCACCGCCTGCGCGCCGGAAAATAAACGGGTCAATACCGCGAGCACATCCATACGTCATTTCTCCTGAGCGCCAGATTTATGTCCTGTAAACGAATGGCGCCGCGCTGAAATTATCTCAAGCCACTCAAGGTTAAATTCAGCCGCACCTGACTCGTTATTCCCCCAATCACCGGCAGTCAGCCGGTACACGTCGATAGAGCCCGGGAGTTTGATGAGCATGAGTCGCGCAGCCAGGAAATGGCTAATCTTGAGCATCGTGACAGTGGCCGCACTGGTCGCCGCGGCGGCTCTGGCCTGGTGGTTTTTCATTGGCCGGGTACAACCCTACCCTTCGGAGATCACCCGACGCGCCAACGAGATGCAGGAGCGGATTCTCTCGTTCGACAGCCATATCGATATCCAGCCCAACTTTGGCGCTCCAGGCAACGAAGCCAACAAGGATGGCCGCACCCAGTTCGACCTGGTCAAGGCGGCGCGTGGCCGTCTCAGTGGTGCGGCACTGACCCTCTGGTCCTGGCCGGAATTCTGGAACGGCGCCAATGGTCCCCATCGGCCAACGCCGGGCTTTGTCGAGGCCGCCCGCCACGAGCTGGAAACCCGCTACCGGATCATTACCGGCATCGCCAGGGACTTTCCCAACCAGGCCGGCATCGCCTATACGCCTGCCGACTTCAAACGCCTGGCCCACGAGGGCAAATTCGCCATTGTCATCAGCATGCTCAATGCCTATCCGCTGGGCGACGATGTGTCAAAGCTGGATGACTGGGCGGCACGTGGCATGCGTATCTTCGGCTTCAGCTATGTTGCCAATAATGCATGGGCCGACTCTTCACGACCGATGCCGTTCTTTGGTGACTCGCCGGATGAACATGGCGGCCTTTCACCACTGGGGCGCCAGGCCGTACAACGGCTGAACGACCTGGGCGTGGTCATCGATGTGTCGCAGATGTCCAGCCAGGCACTGGAGCAGGTCACACAGCTAAGCCGCGCGCCCATCATTGCCTCGCACTCAAGCGTCAGGGGCCTGGTCGATTTGCAGCGCAACCTGACGGATAAAGAGCTGCGCCTGATCCGGGATACCGGCGGGGTCGTGCAGATTCCAGGCTTTTCTTCGTATCTGAAACCTTTCTCCAAGGAGACCCTGGAGAAGATCAATGAAATGCGCGCCGGCTTTGGTTTGCCCAATGTGCAGAACCTGTCTCAGGCCAGCATGCCGGCCGACCCGGTGTTCTCGATCTGGCCGGAAAAGAAGTTCGGCGAGTATGCCGGCGCCTTGTACGCCATTCTCGACACCGATCCCAAAGCAACCCTCAAGGATTTCGGTGACGCCATCGACTATGCCGTGAAAAAGATCGGTATCGACCATGTGGGGATCAGTTCCGACTTCAACGATGGCGGCGGGATTATTGGCTGGGAGAATGTGGGGGATACCCGCAACGTTACTGCCGAGTTGATTCAGCGTGGTTACTCGGAAGAGGACATTGCCAAGTTGTGGGGCGGTAACTTTCTGCGGGTGTGGGAGCAGGTACAAACGCTGGCAATCCCGCCCCATACAGGCATCTCGGTGAACAAGCCATGAATACGACCACTCGACGGGCGTTTATCCAGAACACAGGGCTGATCAGCGCCGGGCTGGCATTGGGTGCCCGTTCATTGCCCTCATACGCCGCCACCCAAACAGCCCTCTCAACTACTGCTGACTGGGAAAAATTCCGGCAGCTCTTCCCGCTGGATTTCAACTACGCCCACTTCGCCAACTTTCTGGTCACCTCTCACTGCGCGCCCATCCGCGCGGCGATTGAAGCCCACCGTGAACGCCTGGATCGAAACCCGGCCCTGGTTCTGGACTATGACCGAGAAGAAGTCTGGCAGCACGAACATGAAGTCCGGGTTCAGGCGGCCCGCTACCTGAATGTTGCACCCGGACAAATAGCACTCACAGGTAGCACCACCGAAGGACTGAGCATTGTCTATGGCGGCCTAAAGCTCAAACCCGGACAAGAGATTCTCACCACGGTACATGAGCACTATTCAACCCGATACGCCCTGCAATACCGGACCCAGCGTGATGGCAGCCTCGTGCGCAAGATCAGTCTATTCAAGAGCCCCCGGCAGGCGTCCGAAGACGAAATACTGGATGTGATCTCTCGCAGCATCCGGCCTGAAACCCGCGTACTGGGCATGACCTGGGTTCACTCGGGCAGCGGCGTCAAATTGCCGATTGGCAAGATCGGTGAACTGGTCAAAGAGAAAAACAAAGACCGCGCAGAACAAGACCGAATCATCTATTGCGTCGATGGCGTACATGGCTTTGGTGTCGAGAACCTGAGTTTCCCCGAAATGAACTGTGACTTCTTCATTTCCGGGACACACAAATGGATGTTCGGCCCGCGCGGGACCGGCATCATTTGCGCCGCCTCTGAAAACACAACGGACCTGATTCCTTTCAGCGCAACGTTCTCCGAGGCCAAGAACTTTGCAACGACCTTTACGCCCGGTGGCTACCATTCATTCGAGTATCGCTGGGCAGCCAGCAAAGCGTTCGAACTGCACTTGCAACTTGGCAAGGCCAATGTTCAGCAACGAATACACGAACTGAACAGCTACCTGAAACAGCAGCTGATATCGATCAAAGGCGTTGAACTGGTCACCCCGCAAAGCAGCACTCTGTCTGCCGGCTTCACCTTCTTCCGCATGGCGGGCCTGGACGATGAAGCGCTTGCAACCTACCTCAATCAGAACCGGATCATTGTGGACTCCGTCAGCCGCGATGCGGGGCCTGTCGTGCGCATGGCCCCAGGGCTGCTCAACACCGAAGCCGAGGTGGACAGGGCCATACAGCTGATCGCGAAAAAAGCGTGAACCCATTAGCCCGCGCACATCAAGACACTTCCATCGCTCAGAGGAGCCGTATGAAACGTCCCTATAAATATCTGCTGGCGTCTTTGCTGGCACTGTCTTTCAACGTACCACTGGCTTTCGCGCAAACGCCAACAGATACCAGGCCCGGTACTGTCTTCAAGGACTGCAAAGACTGCCCGGAGATGGTTGTCTTGCCGGCCGGTAGTTATGTCATGGGCGCTCCGGAAGACGAAGCAGGCCGCCAACCCGATGAGGGCCCGCAGCACACCGTGACCTTTGCCAAACCTTTTGCGATCAGCCGATTTCAGGTTACCGCCGGCGAGCTGGATGCTTATATAAAGGCGAGTGGAGTCGTGATCAAAAGCGGTGACAAGCGCCCTGGACGCTGGTGTGAAGCAAGCAAACCGAGCTACAAGCAAGGCCCAAGGCAGCCTGCCGTGTGCATCGACTATCACGAGGTTCAGGCTTACAGCGAATGGCTGGCCAAGCAAACCGGCAAGCCTTACCGGATGATCAGCGAAGCCGAGCGTGAATACGCTGCACGCGCAGGCTCGACAGGCCCCTTCCCTTTTCCGTTCGACAAGGAAGGCGAGTACCAGATCAGCAAGCACGCCAATACCTATGGTCCCGCCGATGGCTATGCCTACAGTTCGCCAGTGGGCAGTTATCCGGCCAATGCCTTCGGCGTGTATGACATGCATGGCAACGTTTACGAGTGGGTTGCCGATTGCTGGCACAAGGATTATGTCGGTGCACCTGCCGATGGCAGTGCCTGGATCGAGGGCGGGGAATGCGAGTCGGCGCATATGCGTGGTAACGACTGGGGCGAACCGCCAATCTTCTCGCGCTCGGCCAATCGCAACGACCGGCTGAAAACCACGCGCGGCGACTTCCTCGGCTTCCGGGTCGCACGCGAACTCTAAGCCAGAGTACGGGAAGCCGCAGCGTGTAAATACAGCCTGCGCTTCCCGTCGAAGCAAACCTGAAAATCCCTTCGCGACGACGTCTGCACCACTAAATCCCCCCGCCGCTGCTTCGTTTTACAGCCATAGTCTTTGAAGCGCGGAACAGCCCCGATGGATACCCAAGCCGGCCTGCCAGTTCTTGGCAGTCTCTACCCTGATCGCCAGCTACACGTTCATTACTCGACAGACAAACTGGCCGTTGCACTGGATACCACGGTGCAGCTCGAAATCGTATTGCACGGTTCTGCGCCTGATCAACTGCAAGGCAGGATCAACTATCTGAACCCGTCTATAGAGCAGCAAGCGTTGCTCGGCGCTTTTGAAGGTGCATTTACAACACGTCCGTCACTGAAGAGCCTGACCATCGTTACGTCTGAAGCATCGACTGCGATTGATGCCTTGCTTGCTGATGGCGTGTTGCGTCAGGTAGACGTGAACACGTATCTCTGTTCCGCGCAGTCTCTGTGGCAAGACCCACGCCCCTGGCTGGGCAAGCACTCGTTTGGGGTCGCGCCCCAGCAGTACGTCATCACCGAGAGCAAGCGCCATCCCCTGCGTCCGGTCGCACCATCAGGCGTGCTCTATAGCCGCTATATCCCCTGGCTGGGCCAGACCCTGACCTTCCAGCAAGCCGATCCCGAACATGACTTGCCCGCCTTCAACCGCTGGATGAATAGCCCGCGCGTGGCGCAATTCTGGGAAGAAGAAGGCAGTCTTGAGCAACATCGTGCGTACCTGCAAAAGCAATTGGCTGATCCACACACCTTGCCCTTGATCGGCCGCTTCGATGGCCAGCCGTTTGGCTATTTCGAAGTCTATTGGGCCAAGGAAGACCGTATCTCGCCCTTCTACGAAGCCGGCGATTACGACCGCGGCCTGCACCTGCTGGTCGGCGAAGAGGCGTTTCGCGGCAAGGCGTTCTACACCGCCTGGTTCTCGTCGATCTGCCATTACCTGTTTCTCGACGACCCGCGCACCCAGCGCATCGTCTGTGAGCCGCGCCACGACAATGAGCGGCAGATCGCCAACTTCGACCGCAGCGGCTTCGCCAAGGTCAAGCATTTCGATTTTCCCCACAAGCGCGCACTGCTGGTGATGTTGACGCGTGAGCGCTTCTTTTCCGAGCGGCTGTACCAACCTCTGGACAGCATCAAACCACCGAAGGAAGGATTCAAGGTATGAGCTCCGCAACCATTCATGATGTCATCGGCGTCGGCTTCGGCCCCTCCAACCTGGCCCTGGCCATTGCGCTGGAGGAGCTTTCGCAACTTAACGGCAAGGCTCTCAATGCCCTGTTTATCGACAAGCAGGCGCATTATCGCTGGCATGGCGATACGCTTTCTTCGCAAAGCGAGTTGCAGATTTCCTTCCTCAAGGACCTGGTCTCCCTGCGTAATCCGACCAGCCCGTACAGCTTCGTCAACTACCTGAAGCAGCAGGATCGCCTGGTCGACTTCGTTAACCTCGGGACCTTCTACCCCTGCCGACTGGAGTTCAATGACTATCTGGGCTGGGTGGCCGAGCAGTTTGCCGGACAGGCGGTATACGGCGAAGAGGTCACGCGCATTGAGCCGCAGTTCGACAACGGCGCCATTCACCACCTCAAGCTGATATCAAAAGCCGGTAATGGCCAGGAGCACGTACGCCATACCCGTTCGGTGGTAATCAGCACCGGCGGCTCGCCGAAAATCCCGGACGCCTTCGCGCCTTACAAGGACGACCCACGGGTTTTCCACCACTCCACCTACCTGACCAGCCTGAGCAAACTGCCTTGCAGCGAAGGCAAACCGATGCGCATTGCGATCATCGGTTCCGGGCAAAGCGCGGCAGAGGCATTCATCGACCTCAACGACAGCTTCCCGTCGGTCAAGGTCGAGATGATTCTGCGCGGCACGGCCCTCAAACCCGCCGACGACAGTGCATTCGTCAACGAAATCTTCGCCCCGCAGTACACCGACCTGGTGTTCAAGCAAACACCACAGGATCGCGAAAAGCTGATCAAGGAATACCACAACACCAACTACTCGGTGGTCGACCCGGAATTGATCGAGCGCATCTACGGCATTCTGTATCGCCAGAAAGTCGCTCATCAATACCGCCACGCCGTGCTGTGCCGGCAACAGGTCGAGGCCGTTCATACAAGCGATCAAGGCATCGAGCTGACCCTGCGCGACCTGGCCACCAACCAGCAACGCACTCATCGTTATGACGCCATCATCCTGGCGACCGGCTATGAACGCCGTACGCATCGCTCGTTGCTGGAACCGCTGGAAAGCCACCTCAACGGCTTTGAAGTGGACCGCGACTATCGAGCCCTGGCATCGCCCGCATTGCTCGCGCCGGTATTTCTGCAAGGCTTCTGTGAAACCTCGCACGGCCTGAGCGACACCCTGCTTTCAGTCCTGCCGATGCGCAGCGAAGAGATCGGCAAGGCGCTGTACAAGGCCCTGAAAATCCAGACCTCCACCCACGAGTCTCAGGCTGCCACGCTGATCAGCGCCTGACCCAGCAGGAAATTGTTTATGTCCCAGCCAACCCGCGGCGCCATTCGCGAACTCATGACGCTGCTCAAACCTTTCTGGCCAATCGTGACGATCTCGATCGTCCTGGGCATGGTGGGGGGGCTGAGCATCACCACCCTGCTGGCTACGATCAACAAGGTGCTGCACTCTGACAGCGGTATGACTCAAGGCATCGTGCTGAGCTTTGCCGGCCTGTGCCTGATCGCGCTGTGCTGTTCAATCGTGTCCGATATCGGCACCAACTATGTCGGGCAAAACATTGTCGTCAGGCTGCGCAAGACGCTCGGCGAAAAAGTCATGTCTGCCCCTATCGAACAAATCGAACGCTACCGCACCCATCGGCTGATTCCGGTATTGACCCATGACGTCGGGACCATCAGCGACTTTGCTTTCGCCTTCGCGCCTCTGGCGATCTCACTGACGGTGACACTCGGCTGTCTGGGTTACCTGGCCATGCTGTCCTGGCAAATGTTCCTGCTGATGGTGGTGGCGATTGCGATAGGTACTACGGTGCAATACTTCGCGCGCAGCCATGGCATCAAAAACTTTCTGGCGGCCCGGGAAACCGAGGACGAACTGCAGAAGTACTACAGCGCTGTCTCCGAGGGCGCCAAAGAACTGCGCATTCATCGCCCGCGCCGGCAGCGGATGTTCGACCAGCGTATCCAGGGCACAGCCAACCGTATTCGTGACTTGCAAATTCGCGCCATCAACATCTTCGTGGTGGCCAAGACCTTTGGCTCGATGCTGTTCTTTGTCGTCATCGGCCTGGCCCTCGCCTTTCAGGCTTACTGGCCCAATGCCGATAAAAGCGTCATGAGCGGCTTCGTGCTGGTGCTGCTTTACATGAAAGGCCCGCTGGAACATCTGATCGGCACACTGCCCATCATCAGCCGTGCGCAGATCGCGTTCCGCCGTATCGCCGAACTGTCGGAAAAGTTCTCCTCACCAGAGCCGCACTTGCTGCTTGAAGACAAGGCCCCTGAAGCGCTGACCCTACAGAGTCTGGAACTGCGTGATGTGCAATATGCCTTTCCTGCGGTACAAGGCAGCGAGCCGTTCCGCCTGGGCCCGGTAAACCTGCGCATCGAACAAGGCGAGATTGTCTTTATTGTTGGCGAGAACGGCTGTGGCAAGACCACGCTGATCAAGCTGCTGCTGGGACTCTACGCGCCACAGAAGGGCGAAATTCTCCTGGACGGCCAGCCCATCGTCGCCCAGAACAGGGACGACTATCGCCAGTTGTTTACCACGGTGTTCGCCGACTATTACCTGTTCGACGAGCTGGTGCAGGGCGGCGGCGATGTACCAAAAGAGGCCGAGCGTTATCTGCAGCGTCTGGAAATCGGCCACAAGGTCACGATTCGCGATGGCGCGTTCAGTACCACCGACCTGTCCACCGGACAGCGCAAACGCCTGGCACTGCTCAGCGCATGGCTGGAAGGCCGTCCGGTGCTGGTATTTGATGAATGGGCGGCCGATCAGGACCCGACCTTCCGGCGTATTTTCTACACCGAGCTGCTGCCTGACCTGAAACGCCTGGGCAAAACCATCATTGTCATCAGCCACGATGACCGGTATTTCGACATCGCTGATCAGTTGGTCCGCATGGAATCGGGCAAGGTTAGAAGCGAAGCTCTGCCTGCCTGAAAAATCTCGACGCAAGCCTTCCGGTTTTTCGGGTTGAAGCGTTGAAGTAATGCGAAAAGAAAAAATTCTCAATTGCAAAAACAGAGAAAACCATGCCCGCACACACTTTGAGCAAACTGACTCCCCTGGCAACAGCATTGCTGATGCGTAACGCTATTCGCCCGAAACTGTCGCTGACCGGTTTGGGCATGGCTCTTTCCATGACCCTGGCTTCTCAGGTTCAGGCTCAGGAATGGAATCTGAACATTCCGGCACAGCCGCTTGACAAGGCCCTGCAGGTCTTTGCAGAACAAGCCAATGTTCAGCTTCTTTATAACCCTGGCGATGTACAAGGCCTGCGCTCTACTGCCGTGAATGGTCACTACGGCCTGGATCAGTCGATCAATCTTCTGTTGCGCGGGACGGGGGTCAGTTATCAGATCACGGGCAATACGCTGACGCTGATAGTGCCATCGCCTGGGGAGGCGATGGAGCTTTCGTCGGTGACGATTTCGGGTAAGGCGCCAGGGTCGATTACCGAGGGAACCGGGTCTTATACAACGGTATCTACCAGCAGTTCAACTCGTTTGAATTTACGGCCTCAAGAAACGCCACAATCAGTGACTGTACTAACACGCCAGCGTCTGGAAGACCAAAAACTGGATAACCTAGCCGACGCACTCGATGCAACAACAGGTGTGACTGTACAAGCGCTTGCCTACGGCGGAGACTCTCCGCAAATTTTCTCTCGCGGCTCAACAATTAATAACTTTCAGATTGATGGCGTACCCACTGCATCGTCGATGGCAAACTATCTGCAAGATACAGCCATGTACGATCGAATTGAAGTAGTGCGCGGCGCCACTGGTATCATGAGTGGCTTTGGCAAGCCATCAGCCACCATCAACATGATCCGTAAGCGTCCTACATTTGCCCCGCAAATATCGCTAACTGCCGAAGCCGGAAATTGGCAGCGTTATGGCAGCGGCATGGATGTGTCAGGCCCGTTGAACGATAACGAAACTATTCGAGGGCGGATGGTCGTTGATTACAAACATCAACATGGCTGGACTGATAACTATGAGCAGGAGAAAACCAGTATTTACGGCATCAGTGAACTCGATCTAAGTGATGATACACTGATCACACTTGGATTTAGCCACATCACTAGAGACACCAACTCTCCAACTTCGATCTTCCCGATGCTTTATAGCAACGGCGAAAAAATTGATACCAATGCATCAGATAACGACACGCCAACCTGGGCCTATTACGATCATGATCTGAGCACAGCCTTTACATCGATTGAGCATAAATTTGCTTCCGGCTGGAGCCTAAAGAGCGAATTGACATATAGCAGATACCATTACAAAGCCCTTAATGGGTCGATCCAAGGCTCCGTCGATAAAGCGACAGGTGCCGGCAGCCGACTGCTAAGTCCCTACTGGGTTAACACTACGGAGCAGGAAAATCTTGACACCTATGTTACAGGCCCTTTCAGCCTGTTCGGGCGCGAGCACGAACTTATTGGGGGCGTTACATTAACTCAGCTTGAAACGAACGGGCCCACCTATACAATGACGCCCTCAACTTACTCTATCCCTAATTACCTTACGTGGGTAGAAGACACGCCAAAACCCACTTATAACAAGACAGCAAAAAGTAACGGTAACGAGTACCAATATAGCGCCTACATCAGCTCACGACTTCATTTGACAGACCGCGCAAGCCTTCTCTTAGGTAGCCGTTTCACCGACTGGAGGAAAAACAATGAGACTGAATCACTAACCACGGGCAGAACAACCAAGACCAGCAGTCGTGAAACTGGAATTTTCACACCTTATGCAGGTATCGTCTATGCACTGGATGATACATGGTCTCTCTACGCAAGTTACACCAGTATTTTTCAGCCACAAGACTCTTTTATAAACCAGTACATTGCAAACCCCGCACCGGAAGAAGGTACCAGCTATGAGGCTGGTATCAAAGCCAGCTTCAACGAAGGTCGTCTGAACTCTAGCCTTTCTGTATTCAAGACTAATCAAGACAATCTAGCGGTATGGGTCAATACCAACGCCGCCTATGAGATGTTCAACAACACCACCACCGAGGGGGTGGAGCTTGAGTTTAACGGTGAGCTAGCCGAAGGCTGGAATCTTAGCAGTGGCTATGTCTACAGCGTCACCCATAACGATGAAGGTGAACGCATCATTACCCGAGCTCCACGGCACAGCTGGAAAACATTCACCACTTATCGTCTTCAAGGTGCACTAAACAAGGTCACGATTGGCGGCGGATTTAACTGGCAAAGTAAAACAAGTGAAAACCTCCAGCTCATTCAAGAGGGAAGTTATGCACTCTTCAACCTGATGGGCCGCTATGACATCAGCCAGAACCTATCTGTCTCCGCCAACATTAACAATCTTTTTGACAAAGAATACGCCTATGTTGGAAGTCGCGGCTCTTATGGTACGCCGCGAAACTTTATGACATCTCTAAAATACACATACTAACATCCCTCTTCGCTGCCAACCAATACAAGCATATTTTGTTGGCACCGAAGACACTCAACATATCGCTACTATCCGCGACCTGGCCAACGACATGAGCTGGCCGATTATTTATCTATTACAGCAACGCGACCGCAGAAACGACTCAGCCACTTTTCATCAAGCGCAAGATCTGAGTTTCAGCGATGCTCTACAATGTCACCAACGATAGCGTTTTTGCTACTTCACATTGGTAACCAGATGAAAGCACACGCCATGACAATCAAGCTTTCGTAATTCTTCTTGAGCTTGTCGTATCGTGTCGCTACTGCTCGGTATTTTTTAACCAGGCAAAGGCGTTCTCGACTAGGTTCCTGCTTCGATAAAGACTTCGGTCCAGCTCGGTATTTCGTAATGCGCTCCATAAACTCCACTGAACTCAAGATAGGCGCGCTCAGCTAGGTGATGCTGGCGAGCAGTTCCACGGCAACAAGGCTTCGTAATCATCAACTGAGAGGCGACCGGCAGGAGCTGCCACGCATAGTTTTTTTGGCCGTTGGCTTTAGCAGTCTCGGCCGGCTGTAAAGTTGAGCACTGACCGTCGCGCCTCTAGGCGTGTCGCTAAACAGCCAGTTCTTTCTTCCTGTCACGAAGGGACGGTCGCGCGTTCAGCGGCGTTGTTGTCGAGCATTAAGTAGCCTTCCTCGATGTATCGTTCCAGTTTTCTCCAGGTGCTTGCGAGGTAACTGATTGCTTTACCCAAGGCGTTCTGAGCGGTGAACTGTGGCTGCGCCTTTCCGATCCAGCTTTTCAACTGAGCAAGTATCGGAAAATTTTTTTCGTGACGACCGACTTTACGTTCAGCGTCACCGTAGCCCTCGGAAAAGGAAAATTATATACACGCAAAAAAACAAGGGCATGCATTCCTTGCACACCCCTATTCATTCATACCCGCCAGTTCTATCGGTATTGAGCAGACATCATTCAACCCCCCTAAAATCAGAGACACTTCCCGATATGATCGGACAGCCCATTGAGAAACTCAGGTACATACACCATTCGCTCGTGGGGAGTGTCGAGCCTCTCAGAGGCCGCCACACCGCACTGCGAACAGGAGGCGATAAACAATGCCTCCAGCTCATCAATATTATTACGAGACACCGAAGACCACCAAAGATGCGGACGGACGTTAAGAGGCCGCAGGGAAAAATCATGAGTCAACGCCGCAATATTTCCGTAGATGTCATACCCCACTGCAAACTCAGCCTCTTTGGCATAGGCATGATAGGCCGCTTTCAATACATCAGCGTTCTCACCTCGACGAGCGCTCAACTCATCCAGCATAAAGTCGACCAACGCGTCATCCTGGAAGCCTGACTTCCTGCCTTCCAGTACTTTCAACAAAATATCCTCATCGCTTTGCTCAGGGAAAAAGCCTCGGATCATGATCATCGCAGCAAGATTACGCTCACCCAGGTCGGCAAGACTTACAGGGGAAACTTGCTCGTCGCTGCCCTCAGGTTTATGAAAGCGCGCCAGCGTCTGGGGCAACATGGTATCGACAAGAGCCAACACATTAACAGTTTCGCCTGAGGCCTCCAGACGATGGGCAATCTCGATTGCCAAAGCGCCACCCGAAGACCACCCTAGCAAGCTATAAGGCCCTGTCGGTTGAGATTGGGTAATTTCGCCAAGGTAATGCGTCACCATTTCATCCCAACTTTCATAGTGGAAACCGTTCTCTATGAATCCCCTGTGAAGCAAGGCATACACCGGACAAATCGCACCGAGTGCCTTGGCCAACGGGTAATAGGGAAAGGTCGTGCCTCCGGCGGGAGGCAAGCAATACAAACCAGGCTTGGTGGCAGGATGGGTATTTATTTTCACCAGGCTCGACTGGCACCCTTCCATTCGATTACGCAGCGCGTCTGCCTGCGCTTCGAGTGTCGAGCTTTTCATGAACTCATGCATGGCAAACTGGCCATCTATGTGTTCGCGTATTTTCCCCAGCGCACTCAACATCAGTATAGAGTTGCCGCCAACTTCAAAGAAGTCATCGCCCAGCCCTACGCCCTCAATACCTAATACGTCTTGCCAGATAGAAGCGAGTTGCCGCTCCAGTCGAGTCCTGAGTAAAGCGTTTGTCCGGCCTTTGAGATGTATATCCGGTGCAGGCAGTCTCTTTTTGTCGAGTTTCCCATTAGGGGTCAATGGAAACATATCGAGCATAACGAAGTGCGCAGGCACCATGTAATCAGTCAAACACGAAACTAGATATTTACGTAATACTGTCCCCAGTTGTGCAGCCTTACCTTCTGCTATCGCAGATGGATCTACAGGTAAGACATAGGCAACCAACTGCTTGCCTGTCGGCCCATCCACATCCAGCACCACCGTCTCACGCACTGCCGGATGCTCCTTGACCCGCGCCTCGATCTCGCCCAACTCAATGCGGAAGCCTCGAATCTTCACCTGATGGTCGATGCGACCGGCGTACTCCACCACGCCGCCGG
>NZ_BAAILM010000002.1:0-159169 GCF_054589175.1 Pseudomonas sp. 3A(2025)
GCCTGGCCCACGGTGACGGACGCTTCGCCAAACTGATGGCCGGTTACGCCAAGACCGACCTGCTGATCCTGGACGACTGGGGCCTGTCACCGTTTACCGCCGCCCAACGCCGCGACATGCTGGAACTGCTGGACGACCGCTACGGCCATCGCTCGACACTGGTGACCAGCCAGATGCCGGTGGATAAATGGCATGCACTGATCGGCGACCCGACCTTGGGCGATGCGATCCTCGACCGGTTGGTGCACAACGCTTACCGCATCGAACTGAAGGGTGAGTCGATGCGCAAGCGCGCAACGAAATTGACGGTGAGCGGTACTTCAGACTAACAATGCAGACCTGCGTCGCTGCGCTCCGACTGCCTGTCCAAATGGACGTGGATCAGGTGTCCAAATGAGCATGGAACGAGTGTCCAAATGGTAGCGGTCTGAGTGTCCAAGTGGCGTGGAATGCGCATTTCAAGCAGAGGGTCAAGACAGCAAGCGCGTTGCAATGCTATTTGAAATACCCATTGCAGTAGTGGATGCAGCAGTCACTTATGAGCATGGAATCGCTGCTTGAAATTTCTGATCGATAACAATCTTCCACCCGCCATCGCCCGAGCTCTGCATGAACTCTGCAAGGCCGGTGGGCATTCGGTTGTTGCGCTGAAAGACAAGTTTGCGGCCAATACGCCAGATGTTGACTGGATTATGGATCTCCCTCAGGAAAGCGGCTGGACAGTCGTCTCGCAAGACCGCTTCACAAAGGGCGATGCAGAGAAACTGGCGTTTCGTGAATCGGGACTGCCCATTTTTTGTTTGGCCAAACAATGGGGACAAATGAACTACTGGCAAAAAGCTGAAAATCTGGTGTGTTGGTGGCCTGCGATCATCCAACAGTCCGAACTGATACGCGGGGGTGCCGCATTTCGAGTGTCCTGGAGATTTTCGGCTCCTGGCAAGTTTGATCAAATAAAGATCTGAGTTTGATGCCCTTATAAAGCCAACGACAACCTGACCCCCTCATAAATCGCCGCATGAATATCCCGGCTCGCCACCGCATCGCCGATCCGAAACAACTGAAAGCGCCCCTCAGGATACGTAGCCAACGTCTGCCCCCGCACCTGAACAAACGCCTCCTGATCCAGCTCCCCGCGATTGCTCGACCTCTCCTTCAACGCAAAATACAGCTCATCCATCGGCAACGTCCCATGCTCGACCACCACATGATCCACCACCCGCTCAAAACAACTGCGCGTCGCCTCACACCACAGCCTGGCCACCCGCTTCAAACCTTCAGCCCGTACCCCGATCAGCCGCTGTGAAAACGTCTGCTGCACGCCCTTCTCGACAAACACCTTCAAATACGCCGGCATATTCAACCCGCCGACATCCGGCCCGAGCATGTTCTCCCCTGTCACCAACTGCACCGTTACCCCCGACATCTGCGCCAGCACTTCGGTGCAGCTCATCGCCTGATGCCCGCCGTTACCATCGAACACCAGCACATCACCGCTCGGTTTGAAGTCGCCGCTCAGCACGTCCCAACTGCTGTGTACCAGTTCGCTGCCCTCTTGCAGAAACTCGCAGTCGGGTATCCCGCCGGTGGCGACGATCACCACGTCCGGTTCCAGCGCCAGTACGTCCTCAGCCTCGGCATAGCAGTTGTAACGGATGTTGACGCCCAGCCGTTCGCACTCGCTCACGCGCCAGTCGATGATGCCGATCAGTTCGCGGCGTCTGAACGGCATGGCGGCGATGCGTACCTGGCCGCCGGCTTTGTCGGCGGCTTCCAGCACGGTGACGCGGTGCCCGCGTTCGGCGGATACGCGGGCAGCTTCGAGGCCTGCGGGGCCGGCGCCAATGATGACAATGTGCCGACCGGGCGCCTCACTTGGCGGGGTGATGTGCGGGATGCTCGCTTCGCGGCCGGTGGCTGGGTTGTGGATGCAGTGCGCTTCGCCGGAGATGTAGATGCGGTCGATGCAGTAGCTGGCGCCGACGCAGGGGCGAATACGTTCTTCCTGGCCGGCGGCGACTTTGGTCAGCAGGTGCGGGTCGGCCATTTGCGGGCGGGTCAGGCCGACCAGGTCGACCAGGCCTTCGCGCAGGGCGTGACGGGCGGTGGCGACATCGCTGATGCGCGCGGCGTGCATCACCGGCACTGGCACTGTGCGGCGCACGGCGCCGGCCAGTTCCAGGTGTGGGCCGGCGGGCGTGCCCATGCCGGGAATGACGCGGGACAAGCCTTCGCTGCTGTCGATGCGGCCTTTGGTGACGCTGATGAAGTCAATACTGTGATCGACCAGCGTGCGGGCGATGGTCAGGCCTTGTGCCTGATCGATGCCGCCGGGCAAGTCTTCGTCGACGGCCATGCGCACGCCGATGATGAAGTCTGGCCCGACCGCCTTGCGCATGGCGTTCAGCACTTCGAGCGGGAAACGCAGACGGCCTTCGAGGTCGCCGCCGTAGCCGTCCTGGCGCTGGTTCGACGGACTCCAGAAGGCGTCGAACAAATGCCCGTAGGCTTCGATTTCAACCCCGTCCAGGCCACCGGCCTTGCAGCGTTCGGCAGCTTCGGCGTACTGGCGCACGATGCGGGTGATGTCGAAGTCTTCCATCTGTTTGGTGAAGCTGCGGTGCGAGTGTTCGCGGCCGCGCTGTGGCCACATCAGCGGCAGCCAGTCGTCGGTGAAGTTGCTGGCGCGCCAGCCCAGGTGCGAGATCTGGCACATGACGGCGCTGCCGTGCCGGTGCACGCCGTCGGCGAGTTCGGCCAGCCATGGCACCACTTCGTCCTTGTACAGATGCAGGTTGCCGAAGGCCGGCGGGCTGTCGGCGGCGATGATCGACGAGCCGCCGATCATGGTCAGGGCCACGCCGCCCCTGGCTTTTTCTTCGTGATACAGCCGGTAGCGCTGGCGCGGCATGCCGCCTTCGGAATACGCCGGCTCATGGGAAGTGCTCACCACGCGATTGCGCAGGTGCAGGTTTTTCAGGACAAAGGGTTGCAACAGCGGGTCATTGGCGCTGGCCATAAGTACATCCTCATCAGCGGCGACAGCAAGTCAGGGCTGGGTGACAGCTGCGGTCTTCGCCGCTTCGAACATCGCCTGGAAGCGCGGTTTGTTGGCGGCGTAATAGCTCGCCACCACGGCATCGACGCTGCTTTCGCGAGCCTTCATCATCAGGTCTTCAAGCTCGGCCAGCGGCATCGAGTAATGGGCGAAGAAGTACGCCACTTGCGGGTGTTGCTGACTGAAGCCCTTGCGCGCCACGGCATGGATCTGCTCGGCGCCGCCAAACAGGCCTTTGGGATCGTCGAGGTAGCGCAGCTTCCACTTGGAGAACATCCAGTGCGGGTTCCAGGCATTGATGACTGTCCACTGATTGCGGCGCAGGCTGCGGTCCATTTCGGTGAGCATGCCGGTTTCGGAGGAGGCAATCAGTTTGTAGCCGGTCAGTTTGTAATCGTCGATGGCCTGCAGCGACAGCTTGTACTGGCCGTTGCCGGCCTCGGAGGTGAGGATGCGGCTGCCGAGCTTTTCACGCACTTCGGGTTTGTTGAGGTCTTCGACCGTCGACACTTCGCTGGCCGGCACGATATCGGGCACTGCCCAACCGATACGGCCCTGATAGAGCACGCCAAGGTCTTCAAGCTGGTCCTTGTATTTATCCCAGTAGCCCTTGTGGGTGTTGGGCAGCCAGACCATGGGGATCAGGTCGATATTGCCGTTGGCCAAGGCCTGAAACAGAATGCCGATGTCGGCCTGGACCATTTTCACCGGCTGCTTGAGCTGATCCTGCAAGGCAGTTTGCGCCAGTTTGGCGGTGATCTCGGTGTCGGACCAGTTCACCCAGCCGATGCGCACCGGCTCCGTTTCGGCCGCATGGCCCAGCAGACTGCTGGTGGCGAGGGCCAGGCCTGCGAGCCAGACATAAGCTTTTGGTCTGATCAGGGGGTAGACGGTCATCGGCTTTTTCCTTCAACGTGGGTGGTGGGCGTTCCTGGCAGTCGAAGTCAGCGCTGTTGCTTTTTTTCAATGACAACAAAGCAAAGCCCGGGCCGCAACCGATTAAAACTGCCGGTTGAGATAAGGAAATGTTATGGAAAGGCTACGTCGACGCTTGCCGCCCCTGACCGCACTGGTGGTGTTTGAAGCCGCTGCTCGCCTGCAGAGTTTCACCCTGGCAGCCCAGGAAATGTGCATCACCCAGGCCGCCGTCAGCCGGCAAATGCGCCTGCTTGAAGAGCACCTGGGCAATCCGCTATTCATCCGCAATCATCGCAACGTGACGCTGACCAGCGCCGGGCAGCGGCTCTTTGAGGCCGTGGACGAAAGCCTGGAGCGCATCGCTCAGGCCAGCACCGAAATCCGCAGCGATGCCAGCGGCGCGATCACCATTGCCGCCACCGTGTGCATGGCCACGTATTGGCTAATGCCACGTCTGGATGCCTTTCAGCAGCAATGTCCCGAGGTGTCGTTGCGCTTGTTCGCACTGGACCGCGAGGTGGATCTACGCGCCGAGAACGTCGACATCGCCATCACCTGCGGCGTCGGCGGCCAGCGTCATGGCGTGCGCATGAGTTACCTCATGGATGAAGAACTGGTGCCGCTGTGCAGCCCGGCGTACCTGCAAGGCCGAACCCTGACCGAGCCGCAGCAATTGCTCGACGAACGCCTGCTCAACCTCGATCGCGAACACTGGCGCGGCTTCAACTGGGCCGTCGCCGACTGGGCCGCCTGGTTCGACCAGATGAACGTACGCGGCACGCTGCCACCGGCACGCATGGCCTTCAACAACCACGCCCAGCAGATCCAGGCAACCCTGGAGGGACGCGGTATTTCGCTGGGCAGCCCGCACATGCTGGTCGACCTGATCGCAGACGGCCGTTTGATCGAAGCCCTGCCCCATCGCTACGCCACACGGCGCGGGTACTACCTGGCCGTGAACGAGCACTCGACCCGACCGCGCGCAGTGGCGGCGTTGCAGGCGTGGTTGGGGAATGCGGGTCAGTCAGCGTCAGACCACGATAAAGATTCCCTGCTGTCCGCCGAAATAGTTCAGACAACCCCATCGCGCTAAACCCGCGTAACCGGGCTGCCTGGTGCCTCATCTCTTCGGACAGTGATCCTCACGATGAAAATAAAAAACAAGCTCGTCCTGGCCTTTGTCCTGGTCGCTTTCATTCCGGTCAGCCTGGTCGCAGTGATCTCGATACTGAACATACGCTCGCAAGCGGTCGATCAGTTTCTGGATGGCAGTACCCGGGAAATACGCCAGATCGACGGCAATATCCGGCAGTTCTTCGACGCCACCAACCAGAACGTCGATCAGATGGCCACCGATTCGCGCTACACCTCGATCGCCAGCCTGAAAAACTATCAGGCCGCCGATGCCGCCAGCCAGCCACTGCCACCGGCAGCCCGACAGGCCATCGATGCGTTTGCCCGTTACGGTGAAACCCACCCGGCAGCCGCCATTCTGTCCATCGGCCTGGAAGACGGCACCTACGCCAAATGGCCGGATGACCCGCAGTTGTCGAAGTACGACCCGCGTGCGCGGCCCTGGTACAAGGCGGCCATGGCCAGCCCCGGTAAAACCGTGCGCACCGCTGCTTACTACTACGACAAAGACGCTGTCGCGCTGGTCGGCAGCGCCCGCGCCATGCTCGATGAAGCCGGCAAGCCCAAGGGTGTGTTCGTCGTCAGCGTGTCGCTGAAAAACCTTACTGAACTGGTCAAAAGCATCAAGCTGGGCGACAGCGGCTACGTGATGCTGATCGAAGACGGCGTTGTATTGGTCGACCCACGCGACGCCGCGCATAACTTCAAGCCGCTCAAGGACCTCGGCGAGCCGTACGCCAAACTGGCGGCCACCCCCCAAGGCTCTACCGAGGTCGAGATCGATGGTGTGCGCTACATGGCCAATGTCTGGACATCGCCGGGCCTGGGCTGGCGTTACGTCGGCTTGATCGAGCACAAGGAGGTCATGGGCGCAGCCACACACATGACCTGGCTGATCGCCGGCATCGTGGCGGTTCTGGTGCTGTTCTTTGCACTGCTGGCTGCGGCGTTTTCCAAAGTCATCGTCAAGCCTATCGGCCAGGTCAGCACCGGTTTGCAGTCGATTGCCGAAGGCGAAGGCGACCTTCGCCACGACCTCAAGGTGCAGGGCAAGGATGAAACCGCCGAGCTGGCCGGCTGGTTCAACAAATTCCTCGCGGCCATACGCCAGTTGATCCAGCACATCGGCGCCGCCTCGACCAACTTGCAAGACGCCTCGCGGGTGAACAGCGAAGTCGCCAGCAATATGAATCAGGCAGCGGCCCGTCAGCGAGAAGCGGTAGAGATGGTGTCGACCGCCTTCAACGAAATGGTTGCGACCGCCAACGAAGTGGCCCGCTCGTGCAGCGCCGCCGCAGGCTCTGCCGAGAGCGGTCATCACCGCGTGGCAGAAGGTAAGCAGCAGATCGAGTTGACCACCCAGAACGTCAATCGCCTGGGCCGCCGCTTGTCCGAGTCGTCGCAGGCCATGGTCGAGCTGGAAGAAGGCAGCCGCAGCATCAACCAGATTCTGGGCACCATCCGCGCCATTGCCGAGCAGACCAACCTGCTGGCACTCAACGCGGCCATCGAAGCGGCACGCGCCGGGGATCAGGGCCGAGGCTTTGCGGTGGTCGCCGATGAAGTCCGGGCACTGGCCAAACGCACCTCCGATTCCACCGGTGAAATCGACCAGTTGCTCAACTCGCTCGGCAGCAAGACGCAGGAAGTCTCGCAGAAGATGGAGAGTTGCCTGGACCTGTCACGCGCCAGCGTGTCGTCGATCGAAAACGCCCGCGACAGCTTTGAAGGCATCCAGCTGTCGGTCAATGAAATCAGGGATCAAAACCTGCAAATCTCGGCGGCCGCCGAAGAGCAGCACAGCGTTGCCGAAGAAATCAACCGGCATATCCAGCAGATCTATGACGAATCGCGGCTGGTCGAAAGCCTGGCCAACTCGGCGCAGGAAGACTCGGGCCGGCTTTCGCATCTCTCCAGTGAGTTGAACGGGTTGGTGGGGCGCTTCAAGTCGTAACGGTCAAATCCACCAGCCGCAACCGGTCACGCCCGCCGCGCTTTGACTCATAAAGCGCGGCGTCGCCCTGCTCGATCAGCCCTGCCAAGGTCGCGGGTGCCTGATCGAACAGGCTGGCGCCAATGCTCAGGGTGACGGCCTTGGGCGTGACAAACGTCTCTGCCGCAACCTTGTGAAACTGTTCGCGCAACATGCTGCCCAGTGCCCCGATCTGTTCGCATGAGGTGTCGCGCAGCAGGATAACGAACTCGTCACCGCCAAGCCGGGCGGCGAGTGAGCCTTTGGGCAGTTCGGCGCGGATCAGTTCGCTGAGGGTGACCAGCAGCCGGTCGCCGGCAGTGTGGCCATGCAGGTCGTTGACCAGTTTGAAGTTGTCGATATCGATCAACAGCAAAGCGCCGGGCGTGTCGGGTGAGACATCTTCAAGCAAGCGCGTGGCGCGGCCCTCGAAGGCGCGGCGGTTGTACAGCGCGGTCAGCGGGTCGCGGGCCGCCAGCCGGGCGATACGCCGCTCGCGACGATGACGCTCGGTGCCGGTCATCGACAGCGCGATCAGCATCACCGCCATGACACCCTCGACCAGCGAAATCTGAATGATCTCGCCGCGCAACGACGCCAGATCGATCAAGGTGCCCGGCACCACCGCCGTCGCCGCCTTGATGATGTAGAACAGCCCATGCAACAGCATGACGTAGCGCAACTGCACCGCGCCGACGCTCAACGACTGGCCATGCGGGCGCAGCAAAAAGCTGGCGCGCAGCGACAGCAGCGCCACCAGCAGGGAGTTGGCCAGCAGCATGACCCTGGACCATGACGGGTCGGTCGGCAGTAATAACAAGGCAAACCAGACCACACCGATCAAATACCAGGCACGCGACAGGCGCACCTCGGTAAAGCGGGCAACGCCCAGTAGAAACAGCCAGTGCGCAACCACCAACAGACCATTGGCGAACCAGATGCCGATCAATAACAGGCCGCTGCTGCGCAGCAACGCCAACATGCAGCCCACGCTGATCGTGGCGAAACCTGCGCTCCAGAACAGCAGCGAAGACTCACGCACACTGCGCCACTCGATGGCCAGATACAGCGCAGCGGAGGCGGCCAGGGCAATGGTGAGCACCAACATGGTGAGAGGGTCGAGCGCCATAGACTGACGGGCCTGAGTGAGTTGCCTTGAAGAAAATGGATTGTAGGCGTTTGAGGGGATTTTTCAGAGTGTTCATCAGAGACATCCTGTGGCCATCACTTGTCTGCCCTGCATCGCCACGCTAGGCTGCGCGCCGTTCGCTGCAAAATCAGCGACCGGATTTAGCGATCCGCACTATCCAGACGTGACAGCGTCACCCTACCTGCGTCAGGCTCACGCTTGAGGTAGGTGTCATGGCGGCTGTGCGTCGGAGATCTTCGGGTCTGCCGGTTTTCTGGGTACCGGTTCGCTAACCTTCGCACAGCTGCCACCCTTAATTGAATGCAGTGGATCGTCATGCGATGAAAATCGTCCATGAACGACTGAAGACTTGAAGCGTGAGTTGGGCTTGGGGTAAAAGCCAACTCAAGCACTCACCGCTTTACTAATCACAATGCCCGCAGCACTGCCATCTGCTCCTGACGACGTAAAGCTGGAACGAAAACCCAGTTTATCGAGCATGTCGATCATCGCGTCGATGGTAAATTTCTCGATTTTTCCTTTAGCCAGATCAGAGATGCGCGACTGGGTCACGCTGAGCCTGTCGGCGACTTCGTTCTGCTTGAGGCTCAAGGTTTTCAGACATTGGGTAATGAAAATGGCAAGGTCCATTTTCAGCGCCATCTTGCTGGCCGCGCCCTCGTCGTAAGTCACGTGAAAAGGGCTATCGTGATACTGAAGAGCCATTGCCATACCCTCGCCAAAATATATCAAAACTGCGATAAAAAGCTTATAGCGTGTCAGCAATGGCTCAAGCGACTTACGAAAAAATCATCATATTCCTACCTGCTACTGTCAGTTTTCCAGGGTCAACTCTTTAGCAGCGAGCTCACCTCTCCGTTGCCGTAACGTCCTACACGATCTGCACTCAATTCCTCGGCCAAGCGCCTGTAGCCATCACCTGTTCCGATTGCCTCAAGGTGGTTAACGTAACCATCGCTCGCTGCAAAATCAGCGACCGGATTTGACGATCCGCTCTATCCAGGCATCATATGCCCCCTGTCACTGCCTCAAGCGTATGCTTGAAGCCTGTGTTATGGCGGCTGTGCGTCGGAGACCTCAGGGTCTGCCGGTTTCCTGGATACCGGTTCGTCAACCTTCGCACAGCTGCCACCCATTCGTTTGACGACGTTGTTTGGCAGCTCCATATCCAGGAGTTATACGAATGTACCCGCTCAACCCCCAAGCCCCCTGTACAAAGCAATTTCAAGCCACCCTCTTCATCCGCCACCACCGCATGCTGCGCGCCATTCTGTGCGATGGGCAGGCGTGGTTCTGCCTGGCAGATCTGGCCCGTCTGATGGGCACCCGACTCGATGAACGCGCCACCCTCAAGCTCGACCCGGACCAACGCCGCACCGCCTGGCTGGAAGCCCACGCAGAGTGGGAAAAATGCCTGCTGGTCAGCGAGTCCGGCATGTTTGCCTTGCTGGTACACCACTACGTGCCCGAAAACCGCACCCTGCGCCAGTGGATGACCCATCAGGTGCTGCCTGAACTCCATCAGCAACAACACGCAGCCCACGATGATCAGCCCAGCCTGAGCCGGTTGAACTGGATGGGCAATTCGCTGCATCTGCTGCACTGGCGAAATGAGTCATGGGTGCGCTGGCAGGACAATGCCGCAGGCGGTGCTGGAGCTTCCGGCCGCACCACAAGGATGGTGGCAGCGAATGGTGGGAAAGGTGCTGAACAAAGGTGAGGCGTTGCGGATCGGTTGATAGGGACATCATCCCCTCTACCAAATCTGACTATCTGATTTAAATAGATATAAAAATCACCACACTCGGAGTGGCTTTAGTCTGGGCGGCAATCCGACGAAGGCCTCAGCGCAATTTTTTGGCGCCTGCTTCCCGGCTAAAGCCAGTCCTACGAGCCTGTGTCTGCCGCGCGACAGCGCTGTATCAGCGACAAAGCGCGGCCTCCCTATCGAATTGTCCAGGTTCAACACGTCAGAAAAACAGGAAGCCAGACACTATGTCGAACACTGACTGGGCACACCTTGCGACACAGCAGGACTCGGACATTGATACGAGCGATATCCCCGAACTGGACGAGGCGTTTTTCAGCAATGCTGAGCGTCGCGCTCCAGTAGAGCCGGCGGTTAACGTACTTCTTGATGCTCACGTCCGAGAATGGTTAAAGCGCTTATTGAAAATCTGCCGTTTTCTGTTGTCTACCCTTCCCAAGCCCCAGCGCCCTGCTGAACACAAGGAGCCCTCTTCATGCACAGCAAACTGGACGACACCACCCGCGACGCCATCGCCTTCATCAACACACTTTACGATCAAGACCTTATCGGCTGGCCCATCGATTTCGAATCTGCGTCTTACAGCGATCAGGAGCTGGCCGAAACCTTTGGCCACTGGTTTGGCGGGCAGCGCTGGGCTGCGGCGGGTGACAGTTTTGTGCAGTTTGGCCAGGACGGCACCGGCTCGATGTTTTTGCTGTGGTATTACCCCGGCCTGAACGCGCAGCCGCCCGTGGTGTTTCTCGGTTCAGAAGGCGAGACGAGTCTGGTGGCGAGCACTATCGAGGATTACATTCGGCAACTGGCCAGCGGCAAGCAGTTCTTTGACGGTGCCTGGCTGGAGCCGGATGAGGATGACGAACGCAAACTGGACTGGCAGGCCCTGGCCCGGGCGGTCGATGCACGCTACGGCCTGGGCGATGCGACGCCTGAGCAACTGGCGGAAAAAGCCCGGCGCGAGCATCCGGACTTTGACCAGTGGGTTAATTCAAACGTTGAGTACGGATAGTCACGGCTTTATACCAACTGCACCGTCACTGCGGGCAGACCTTCGATAACGCCGTGCACCAAACCTGGCCCTTCAGGGGTAAACAGTCCGGTGTACGACCCCGTGGTGATCACCGTATCAGTCGTCAGGGTCAGGCCCTGGCGGCTGTAGTGGTTGACCAGCCACGGCAGCAGCAAACGCGGGTCGCCAGCAGGATTCGCGCCGGGGCCGTTGGTGATTTCCTTGCCGTCGAAGGTCAGTGACAGCGCTGGCTGGTTGAAGACGAAGTCTTCTCGGTATTCGACGAACTTACCGACGATCAACGCGCCGTGGTTAAGCAAGTCGGCGAGCATCGCCAGCGGCGTGACCTTCGGCCAGCCCTGATAACGGCTGGCCACCACCTCGATGGTCGCGGCCACCGAGCCGATGCCGGCGTAAACCTCGGCATCGCTCCACGGCTCGCTGCGTGGGGCAAAGCTGCGCTTGAAGCGAAAGGCGATTTCCAGCTCCAGTGCACCTGGCACATAGCCTGCGCGTGGCAGCGAGATGCCGCTTGGCAACAGGCCATCGGCCGGCAGTGCCGAGCCTTGCACCGGACCATTCGCAGCGGCCAGGCCAATCTTCCAGCCGCCCACGGTGGTGCCGCGCTGGCGCACGATGTGCTGTTGCACGGCGTAGGCCGTTGCCGTGTCCGGCACCTGTTCGGCGGACGGTGGTTCGACCAACCGACCGGTTTGAGTCAGGTGTTCGGCGATAAGGCGGAGTTGATCGGTCATGCAATGGCTCCTTCAAAAGACCCGAGAAGTATAAGCATCAGTTGCCTTCCAGCACGCCCAGTGCCCCGGCCAGCCGGTTGTCCCACAGCGAGCTGACATCAAGGGCCTGCCGCGCCACGCCCTTGGCGTGCAAAAAGTCGGCGGCCTGTTGTTGCTGGCGAATGAAACGCGGGCTGGCCGCGTACAACCGCCGCCCTCGCCCGCCTTCAAGCCCGGCCTGTTCGCGGTAGATGTCCAGGCTGATGCCTGTCAGTTCATGACTGCGCTGCGCCCAGGCCTCCGGGTTGGCGTCGAGCCAGCGCAGCGTGCGGTCGGCGCGTTGCAGGTAATCGGTGATGGCCGCCAGCCGGCGTGGGTCATCCAGTGCCTTCTGGTTGGCGCAGATCAGCGAGTTGCCGACATACCCCTCGGCGGCGCTGGCAAGCTCGCGGCCGCCGTTGGTGCGCTGGGCGATCAGCGTGTCGGAGCCCTGGGTGATCCAGGCGTCCAGTTGCCCGGACAAAAACGCCGGCCGGCCCATGTCCAGGGTCAGCGCAGCCGGCACGATGTCGTCGAACGTCAGGCCGTTCTGCTCCAGCAGCTTGAGCAAAAAGTAATGCTGATTGGAGGCCTTCAGGTAGCCGACACGCTTGCCCTTGAGCTGCGCCACGTTCTCGATCTTCGAACCCGGCGGCACCACCACCGCCAGCAGCTTGTTGACGATCACGTTGTTGGCCACCCCGACCAGGCGAATACCGTCCAGGCTCTGGCCCCAGATGGTCAGCGGAATATCGGTGAAGCTCATGCCGACATCGATGTCACCCGCCGCAATCGAACGCAGCGCCACATCGAACGGCACGAACACGTTATGAACCTTGTACGGCGTGTCGGCCTCGCCGGCCAGGTCCATGAACTGGGTGTAGTTGATCTTATAGGTGGCGACATTCAGGGTGATGTCACCCAGCGCCGAGGTGTCGGCCATGCCGCGCAACGGCCAACTGCCAAGGGCGGCGACCGCACCGGTCGCGCCCATCAGGCCAATGAATTGCCTGCGATTGAAGCTCATCAGAAAGCCACCTCAAGACGCCCGTAATAGAAGCCGCCGTACTGGCCGAACGGGCTGTTCGACGCATACAACTGCGCGCCGCTGCTGTCGGCCACGCTGCTCTTGTCGGGGTAGACGTTGAACAGGTTGTTGGCGCCCAGTGCCACGGTGACCGACTTGGTCAGTGCATAGGCCACGTCGAGGTCGGTGACCCAGTTGGCGCCATAATGCTGGTCGGTGGCCGAATTGGTGGCGCTGGTGATCAGGTCATAACGGCCGTAGCGGGTCAGGTGCAGATTGACGTTCCAGTCGTCGACCTTCCAGTTGCCGCCTAGCACCAACTTGGTCTTGGGGTTGTAGTCGGTGATGTAGCCCTGGGCTACGCGGTTGAACAGGGTCAGGTTGAGTGCCGCCAGTTGCGCCGGTGAGTCGGCGATGTCGGTGATCTTCGTCTCGTTCCAGTTGAACGCCGCATCCCAACGCACGTTGCCCAAGCGGCCGAAGTCCTGCTTGTACGAGCCGACCACATCGACGCCGCTGGTCTTGGTGTCGATGGCGTTGGCGAAATACGACAGCGACTGGCTGCCAGCAAAGCCGTTGGCGATCAGGATCGAATTGACACCGGCGCCGCCCAGAAAGCCGGTCTGGGCGATGCGGTCTTCAAGAATGATGTGATAGGCATCGACCGACACGTTGCTGTTTTCGGTCGGCGTGTAGTTCAGGCCAAGGCTGAAGTTGGTCGACTTCTCCGGGGTCAGGTCCTTGGCGCCCAGCGCCTGGCCCAGCGCCGAGTCCGGGCGCACCAGGCGGGTGGTGCTCAGGCCGGGGCCGAGGCTGGCGTTGTAGCCCATCGACGAGTTGGCATAGCCGGTCTGCGACAGCGACGGCGCGCGGAAGCCGTTGCTCACCGTGCCGCGCAGGTTGAGGTCGTCAGTGAGGATGTAACGGGTCGAGAGCTTGCCGTTGACGGTGTCGCCGGCCGCGTCGTCGTAATGCTCGCCGCGCGCTGCCACGCCGACGAACCAGCGGTCGGTCAGGTCGAAGCCCAGGTCCAGGTAGGTCGCATAGCTGTTGCGCGACAGGTCGGCGGCGTCTTCGGGCAGGATGGTGATCGCGCCCTGCGCACCGACGGCGGCGGCACTGCCGGCCAGTGGCCCGCTGGGGTAGACATAGCCGCCATTGGCGTAGGCCAGCGGGTCGTGAATGATCGTCTGGTAACGCTCGTGACGGTGCTCAAGGCCCCACGACACCTGCACTGGATTACGCAGGCCGACATCGAAAGCGCGGGTCAGGTCGAGGTTGTTGGTCCACTGCGAAAACTCCGACGAATAGGTGTCGAACCCGGTCGGCGTGGTCGGGCCCAGCGACGGGTTGACGGTGTTGACCTGCCGGTGATCGGCGCGGTTGCTGCCGTAGGTGCTCGACACATCCCAGTGCCAGCCGTGAAAGTCCTCGCCCTTGATGCCGCCGGCAAACTGATAGTCCTCCTCGGTCAGTTCCAGGCGCTGCTGCATCACCGAGCTGCCAAACACTTCCGGGATGTAGCTGGTCGAGTTGGGCAAACGAAAGCTCTGCCCGACCACGCCCTCGCGGTGGCTCCAGGTGCTGAACGAGTACAGCGTTACGTCTTCGCTGAGCGGCAGTTCGGCGTTATACGACAGGTTCAGTGCTTCGATCTTCGGCAGGCCGCCCTGGTTGACGCGCTTGTCGACGGTGTTTTCCCGTGCATCGCCCGGGAAGTAGAAATTGCCGCTGGCTTCGCCATTGCGCAACGTCCAGTTCTGTTTTTTCGCATCCAGCGCCAGGTTGAGAAAGCCATCGCCGGGCAAGGCAAAGCCGTGGTTCAGCGTCTGGGTGTAGGTGTCGCCGTCGCTGCGGTCCTTCCAGCGATAGCGCTCGCCCACAGTGGTCACCGCTTTGCCGCCGCTGTCGTTCTGCTTGAGGACAATGTTGATCACGCCGGCAATCGCGTCAGAGCCGTACTGCGCCGCCGCGCCGTCGCGCAGCACTTCGATGTGATCAATGGCGCTGACCGGGATCAGGTCCAGGTCGACCGGGTTGGCGCCGGACGCCTGGCCGCCAGCGGTCAGGTTGGCGGTCGAGGTGTTGTGGCGGCGCTTGCCGTTCACCAGCACCAGCACATGGGCCAGGCTCAGGCCGCGCAATTGCGCCTGGCGCTGAATGGCGTTGCCGCCCTGGTTGTTGGAGGTGTTGACCTGAAACGACGGCAGCAGTTTTGACAGCGCATCGCGCAGGTTGCTGTTGCCGCCGCTGATGGCATTGAGCTGCTCGGCGCCGATCACATCCACCGGCGCCGGGCTGTCGGCGGCGGCGCGCTGATCGCCCCGGTTGCCGATACTGACCACCGTGCCAAGCACCGATTCGCCCGTGCCGTCGACGTCTTGCGCACCGAGCGCCTGGGCTCCATAAACGCTGAGCAATGACAGCGTCAGCAATGAAAGCCGGTGCATCCGGCGCAGTGGAACGTGGCTCATCGTGCATCCCTAAGATAAATAAAACCCGACCTCCCGGCATTCAGCGGCGGGAATCAGGTGGATTGGAAAAGTCGAGGGCGATGCCGAGGGTTCGGTAATCGGGGGACAGGTCAGTCGCGGAAGGAATCTAGCAAGCAGCTAAAAATAAACGAAATACATTATTGAACTATTCTTATATGCATAACTGTAATCATATAAACATCAGACCGGCTCGACGCTGACCCAATAGCGGGTCAGGTAACGCACCTTGACCGGCAGGCTCTGGCTCAGGTTCTCCAGCGCCGTGTCAGTGTCGTCGAGACGGAAGGCGCCAGAAATGCTCAGGCTGCGGATCGACTCACTGCAACGCAGCACGCCTGGGCGATAGCGGCTCAGCTCATCGAGAAAGTCGCCCAGTTGCCAGTCATTGACACTCAAAAGGCCCTGCACCCAGGCCGTCGAACCTTCCGGCAGGCGCTCAGGCTGGCTGACCTGGTTGCGGTCGAAGGTCACCTGCCAGCCGGCAACCAGGCGGTTTACATGATGGATGCTTTGCAGCGGGCGCACCTGCACGGCGGCTTCCAGCACCCCGACGCGGGTCTTGCCGGCCAGTTGCCGCACACTGAATCGAGTGCCCAGCGCCAGAGTGCTGCCTTCTTCGCTCGACACGATAAACGGCCGCTGCGCCGGATCCCTGGCGGTTTGCACCAGAATCTCGCCTTGATGCAGCTGGATCAGCCGTTGCTCGGCATCGAAGCGGATATCCACGGCGGTGTCGGCATTGAGCACCAGCTGCGAACCGTCTTCGAGTTGCAAGGTGCGTCGCTCGTTACCCCGGGTGTGCTGCTGAGCGAGCAACGCCCGATACGGCACATACCCGGCCGCCAGCCAGCCGGCACCGCCGATAGCGAGCAAAATTGAAAGCACCTTGAGCACCTCACGGCGTTGCGCCTGCGCTGCACTCAGGCTGGACAATGCCGCCTGCTGCGGTATGCGCGCCCACTGGCTTTGCAGCAGTTCGACCCGCTCCCAGGCGGCGGCATTCTGCGGGGACTCCCTGAGCCATTGCTGCCAAGCCTGGATACGCACCTCATCGACAGCGCCATCGTTGAGTTGCGCATACCAGGCAGCAGCGGCTTCCAGAGTCTTGAGGTCCGGCACAGCACTCATCGGCTGCGCCCACTGTGGCGTGGGTATGAGGTCAATGGATCACGTCTCTTCATGAGATAGAATTTCAAGGGCTAATAATAATTGATCGCATTATTGACAGCATCATGCATTTACACAAACCCGCGACGAGCACTTGGCGAACGCTCTAGCGTGCGTATTTAAAGAAAATTCACATTTCCTAACATTAGTTCTAAAGCTGAACCGATCAGGGTCGATAGTCAGCTATCTATCACTCAATAAACGGCCTCCCCCATGAATTTGAGAAACCTCAACATCGCTCCGCGATCACTGCTCTGCTTCGGCTTTTTTGCCGCGTTGATCACCGCCCTCGGGCTGTTTTCGCTGTACCAGGCCTCAAAACTCAAAGACTCGCGTGAGATCCTGCAGAACCAGGTCATGCCGGCAGGCCAGGCCATCGCCAACATTGAAAGCGACCTGTTGACCATCCGCCTGGGCAATACCAATTTGCGCATCGCACAAAATCCTCAAGCCCTGGACCTGGCGCGCCAGCGCATCAATCAGGGGCGTACCGACCTGCAAACCGATGTGCGCAAGCTCAAGCCTTTGCTGACCGATGATGCCGGGCAAAAGGCCTATCAACAGATGGAAACCGACCTCAACGCTTACCTTGGCGTGCACACCCGCTATCTGGAAGCAGTAGAGCAAAAGCGCGAGGACCTTATCAGCGCCCTGTCCAGCCCGTCTGGCGAGCAGACCCAAGCGGCTAACCGTCTGACTCAGGATATCCAGACCATCAACCAACTGACCGACGCCATGCAGGCGCGCTCCGATGCCGTGGCCGACCAGACTTACACGCAGGCGCGTTACGTCACCATCGCCGCGATTCTGGTTGCGCTGGTTGCCACGTTGATTCTGGCGGCGCTGTTCACCCGTGGCCTGGTCGCCCCGATTGCCAAGGCGCTGGCGGTGGCCGAGCAGATTGCCGGCAATGACCTGAGCAAGCCGATCGACGTCGATGGCCGCGATGAGCCAGGCCGCCTGCTGGCCGCGTTGTCGGTGATGCAGCAGAACCTGCGGCGCACGCTGGGTGAACTGGGCGACTCGTCCAATCAACTGGCGTCTACATCAGAAGAAATGACCGCCGTGACCGAAGATGCCCTGCGCGGCATTCAGCGCCAGAACGACGAAATCAACCAGGCCGCAACCGCGATCAATCAGATGAGCGCTGCCGTAGAGGAAGTCGCACGCAACGCGGCACTGGCCTCAGACGCCGCGCAGGATTCGAGTGACTCGGCCAGAAATGGTCGCCAGCGCGTTGGCGAGACGGTCACGGTGATCAACGAACTGCACGAAGCGGTCGGCAATACGGCCACCGAAATCGATGGCCTGGCCGTGCAGGTGCAAAGCATCAGCGGCGTGCTGGATGTGATTCGCGGCATCGCTGACCAGACCAACCTGCTGGCCCTCAACGCCGCCATCGAAGCCGCACGGGCCGGTGAAGCAGGTCGCGGCTTTGCCGTGGTGGCCGATGAAGTCCGGGCGCTGGCGCACCGTACCCAACAGTCGACCGCCGAGATCGAAACCATGATCGCCTCGATCCAGAGCGGCGCCAGCAAGGCCGTCACCGCCATGGGCCTGAGCAGCGAACGCGCGCGCACCAGCTTGAGCGTCGCCGAAGCCGCTGGCCAGGCGCTGGCCGACATCACCGCCGCCATTGCGCAGATCAACGAGCGCAACATCAGCATTGCCTCGGCCACCGAAGAACAGGCGCAAGTGGCCCGCGAAGTGGACCGCAACCTGACCAGCATCCGCGACCTTTCGCTGCAAAACTCGGCCGGTGCCGATCAGACCGCCGCCGCCAGCGGCGAACTCTCGCAGTTGGCCGTGGGGCTCAATCAAGTGGTCCTGCGTTTTCGTACATAACCTGCGTTAAACAAGCACTGCGCAGGGAGGCGCAGCGGCTTATTCCATCTCAAGCCTGACCGGCTTGTCCTTGTGCAAGACTTCGAACTTCGCGGCCTTCTCGTTCCAGACCACCACGCCTTTGGTCTCGGTCATTTGCGGGCCTGAACCGACATAGCGGTAGTCACTCATGAAGATCAGATTGCTGGAAGGCTTGTACGCGCCCTCCTCGGTCGAAGCCTCATTCATCGGCGCCTTGTAGATCTTGCCGTTGTTCGTATCGATGAACAGCGTCGCGGTGCAGCCCGATCCACAGCCATAACGGGTCACCACAAAGTGCCCGGCAAAATCAGGCGCTTGCCCGACTACAGCCTCTGCCGCTTCCTTGGACTTCCAGTATTTGGCGGTGTCCGGGCTCGACTTCCAGTCGATCTGACCCAGTGCTTTGCTTGAGACAGTCGAAGCAGGATAAGCCTCGAAACGGTAGCGCGGGTCAGCGTGCACGGCGGCTGCGCTCAGCACACAACCTGACAACAGCAAACCACTCAGAAATCCTTTCATTGACTCGATCCGGCGTATTGAAGAGCTGAGCACGGTATCGCAGGGCGGGTGAGGCTGACAATCGAGGTGGCCACAATGACATCCATGTAGGAAAAACGCCCACTGACTATAGGTATTACGCCCTTACATAAGCAGAACCGTCTCGATTTTCTCTGAGTCAGACAAAGCCTGCTGTCCTGATGATTAATAAGGATATGAAAATTATCGAATTCGTAGGGGGAAGTCGGATCGCCGCCCGGTTGAGCTTGCGAATGCTGACTATATGCTGCCGAATATGTTGAATGTACCGGCCTCTTCGCGAGCTTTACGCTCGCTCCTACTGGTCCATTATTTGCTGCGCGACAGCGCTGTGTCAGCTGCAAGGCATGGGCTCTTACGAATGTGTTGAATCAGATCATGGCATTGTGTTTGCTGCGCTACAGTCTTGCTACTCGTCAGGACGTTGAAAAAGAGGTAATCCGGATGTACCACTATGTGGAATGCGGCCTGACCAATGTCTGGCTATGCAATGGCTTCCTGATGAAAAAAACGGTTCATGGCGAAGCCATCGCGATTACCGATGTCACAGGGCTGCACGATGCCATTGGCAAAGCCACCGCTGAAAAACCGGCGGTATTGAACGGAGCAGAGTTTCGGTTTCTTCGTAAGGAGTTGGGGCTGTCCCAGGAAAGTCTGGGAGAAATCATGGGTGTCTCCGGGCAGGCCGTCGCCATCTGGGAAAAAAGCGGCAAGGTTCCGCTGGTCAACGAGCGTTATCTACGCGGTCTGTATCTTGAAGCCAAGACCGGAGAGGCCGATCTATTGGCAGCTCTGAATACAATCAATCAACTCGATCATGAACGCTATCAACTGAATCTGGCGTTTGAAGGCCAGTGGAACAGTCAGCCCCAAGCGTGTGCATAGCTCTCCAGCATATGAAGCCTGCCTGCTTCAGTTTTTGCCCTCTCCAACCTCCAGCAACGAGTCGTTCTTCAATGAATATCCAATCCAGCAGTCTGGCCGTTTTGATGCTCGGTTTTTGCAGTGTGGTTCAAGCCCAGGAACCGCTTTCCCATCTCGACAGGGTTCAGCAAGCCGGGCAGTTGACGGTGTGCACCACCGGTGATTACAAGCCCTACACGTTTTTGCGTGAGGACGGTGAGTACGAAGGCATCGACATCAGCATGGCGCGCTCGCTGGCGCAAAGCCTGAATGTGTCCGTCAAATGGGTGCCGACCACCTGGAAAACCCTGATGCCCGACATGTTGGCAAACAAGTGCGACATCGGTGTGGGCGGTATTTCGGTCACGCTGGAACGGCAGAAGAAAGCGTTCTTCAGCAGTGTTCTGGATGTGGACGGCAAGATTCCGTTGGTGCGTTGTGAAGACCAGGCGCTGTACCAGACGGTCGAGCAGATCAATCAGCCTGCGGTGCGCCTGATCGAACCGGCCGGCGGCACCAACGAGGCCTTCGCCCGCGCCTGGCTGCCCAAGGCGCAACTGGCTTTTCACGACAACAACACCATCTTCCAGCAACTGCTGAACAAGCAAGCCGATGTGATGATCACCGATGCTTCCGAAGCGCTGTATCAACAGAAGCGTTTGCCGGGGCTGTGTGCCGTCAACCCGTCGCGCTATATGCAATACGGCGAAAAAGCCTATCTGTTGCCGCGCGATGACATCGCCTGGAAAAGCTACGTCGACCAATGGCTGCACTTGAGCAAGGCCACCGGCGCCTATCAGAAGGTTTTGGGCGAATGGCTGGCTTTGCCGAATCAATAAGACAAAGACATCAGACAACTGTAAAAAATACGAAACGATTTTTTATTCAAGCTGTCACCAAAGACAGCGCAATCTCATTCACGACTGCGACAGTAGAGCGCTTGACACTTAGCGGGAAATCATTGGTTACATCTAGAAATGAGTCTGCTAACATCGTACGACCCGTGATGAGCAAGCGATCAAAAAGTATCGCATCTCTGTAAATGGACCGGTCCGCATCATGGGGACCGGCCACCCCGATGCAAACGAATCACAATGAGAGCAGCCCTCAAGGCCTGCCAGCCCCTGTTACGAATGCCCGCGCCTGCGATAACGACCTGCGTCGTCTGTCCGTGGTTCCGTTTGCCCTGAAAAAGGTGGCAGGCCGGCATTCGCAACCTGAAGCCAGCAACGTTTACATCCATAGAGCACTGTGTCGTCCGGGATTTTCTTGTGAGCCGTCATAGGTGGTCCCTGTATGTTGTTGAACAAGCCGACGTCACGAAGGAAGTTTCTGCTTTCTTCCCTGATTGCCTTGCCTGCGCTGGGCGTGACCGTAAAGGGGCTCAGTGCCGCGGTTGCGGCCGACATGGTTGCGCCAAGCCTTGAGTCCTACTCCCCCACGTTTTTCAGCCCGGCCGAATGGGCCTTCATCATGGCTGCGTGCAACCAGCTGATTCCTGCCGGTGGCCGTGGTCCTGGTGCGCTGGAAGCCAACGTGCCGGTGTTCATGGACCAGCAACTGGCCAGTGACCTGGGCAGCGAAATCTATCTGGAAGGTCCATTCGACCTGAATGCGCCCAAGACCCTGGGCTACCAGATTCCGTACCGTCCGCAGGACATCTATCGCAAAGGCATCAAGGCCGTCGAAGCCTGGTGCAACGAGAACCTGAACGGCAACTTCGCCGCTCTTGAAGCCGCTAAGCAGACTGACGTGCTGAAAAAGCTGCAGGCGGGCGACCTCAAGTTCAATGCCTTCGGCGAGGACATTCTCAAGTCACCGATGTTCTTCTCAGAAGTCCTGTCGCTGGCCCAGCAAGGCTATCTCTCCGACCCGATCTACGGCGGTAACAAGGGCATGAAGTCGTGGATCGCCATCGGCTTTCCCGGCGCACGCGCCAGTTACCTGGAGTGGGTTGCGCAGCACAACGTGGCGTACCCGCTGGGCCCTGTAAGCATCAGTGGCGAGCGCGGCTGACCCCTTTCGTAAGCGTTAGAGCGAGCAAGATTTTTATGGCAACTATTACCAATGACGAAGTCGACGTTGTTGTCGTCGGCCTCGGCTGGGCAGGCTCGTTGATGAGCATCGAACTGGCCCAGGCCGGTTTGAAAGTCCGCGCCCTGGAGCGCGGCGAAGACCGCAACAACGCCGACTTCATGTACCCCAAGCCGGCTGACCAGTACGCCTACGGCGTGCGCAACAAGATCATGGTCACCCCGAAAGACGGCGCCCTGACCGTGCGCCACAACATGAGCAGCACCGCGCTGCCGACCCGCAAGTGGGGCGCGTTCGTGCCCGGCACCGGCGTTGGCGGTTCGGGCCTGCACTGGACCGGCGTGCTGATTCGCCCGACGCCCACCGACATCAAGCTCAAGACCTACGCAGACCAGGCCTACAAGAAAGGCATCCTGCAAGAAGACATGCGCATCGGTGACTACCCGTTCACCTGGGACGAGATCGAGCCGTATCTCGACCGGTTCGACAAGATCTGCGGCCTGTCGGGCAACACCGGCAACCTCAACGGCAAAATCATCGAAGGCGGCGACCCGTTCGAAGGCCCGCGCTCCAGCCCCTTCCCGCTGCCGGCACTGGAAGACACGCTGAACTGCTCGATGTTTGCCGAGGCGGCACGCAAGCTGGGCTATCACCCGTTCCCGAACCCGTCGGCCAACGTCTCGCGCGCCTGGACCAACCCGTACGGCAACCAGATCGCACCGTGCAACTACTGCGGCTATTGCAGCAAGTACCCGTGCCTGAACTACTCCAAGGCCTCGCCGCAAACCGCAGTGATGGATGCGCTCAAGCGCATGGACAACTTCGACTACAAGGTCAACGCCAACGTCCTCAAGGTCGAACTGCACCCGGATGGCAAGACCGCGCGCGGCGTGACCTACGCAGACGGCGACGGCAATCTGGTCTTTCAACCGGCCAAAATCGTCGTGCTGGCCGGCTTCCAGTTCGTCAACGTGCGCCTGATGCTGCTGTCCGGCATCGGCAAGCCGTACGACCCGATCACCGAGACCGGCACCATCGGCCGCAACTACGCGTACCTGAGCGTGGGCGCCAGCACGCTGTTCTTCAAGGACAAGAATTTCAACCCGTTCGCCACCGCCGGCGCCACCGGGCAGATGTTCAACGACGTCTCCCCGGGCAACTACGATGGCGCGGCACTGGGCTTCATTGGCGGCGCCAAGATTCACAGCTCGCAAGCCACCGGCACCCCGATCGGCACCTCGCTGCCCGCCGGTACGCCAGAGTGGGGCCAGGGCTGGAAAGACGGCATGGCCGACTGGTACGGGCACTCGATGAAGGTCAGCATCTCGACCGGCTGCATGTCCTATCGCGACCACTACCTGGACCTGGACCCGACCTACAAGGATCCATGGGGCCAGCCGTTGCTGCGCATCACCTTCGACTGGAAACAGAACGAGCTGAAACTGCAGCAGCACCTGCGCGGCATCGTGCAGAACATCACCAAAGAGCTGGGCCCGGACAGCGTCTCGGAAAGCTTCCTGGGGCTGGATTCGCACTGGGACATCACCAAGTACGTATCCACCCACAACGTGGGCGGTGCGGTGATGGGCGAGTCGCCAGAAACCAGCGCCCTGAACCGCTACCTGCAAAGCTGGGACGTGCACAACGTATTCGTGCCGGGCGGTAACGCCTTCCCGCAGAACTTCCAGGCCAACCCGACCGCACTGATCGGCGCGCTGACCCTGTTCGCGGCGCAGGCCATCAAGGATCAGTACCTGAAAAACCCTGGCCCGCTGGTGCAGGCATGAGGAGCGAGAAAGTGAAGTCCAAATCCCGTTCTTTGCTGATCGCCCTGATCGTGATCGGCGTCGTTCTGGCGCTGCTGGGCTGGCTGGTTGCCGGCCTGCTCAACCGCGCAGGCGATGCCAGCGCGAAGCTGTCGCAACCGGTCACCCCCGAGCTGATCGCCAAGGGTGAATACCTGGCCCGCGCCGGTGACTGCGTGGCCTGCCACACCGCACACAACGGCCAGCCGTTTGCCGGCGGCCGTGGAATCGAATCGCCGATCGGCACCATCTACGCCACCAATATCTCGTCCGATAAAGAGACCGGTATCGGCGGCTGGAGCTACGGCGAGTTCGAACGCGCCGTGCGTCGCGGCATCGGTCATGACGGCAGCGCGCTGTACCCGGCAATGCCATTCCCGTCCTATGCCCGCACCAGCGATGAAGACACCCAGGCGCTGTATGCCTACTTCATGAACGGTGTAGCGCCGGTCAAGCAGGCCAACAAGGCTCACGATATTCCGTGGCCGCTGTCGATCCGCTGGCCGCTGGCCTACTGGCGCACGCTGTTTGCGCCGACGCCTGAAAAAGCCGCCGTTTCGCTCAAGGCCTCGACCGAAGGCAGCGATGCTCAGGTCGCGCGCGGCGCGTATCTGGTGCAGGGCCTGGGCCATTGCGGTTCGTGCCACACACCCCGCGCCCTGACCATGCAGGAAAAAGGTCTGGATGAAAAAGACCGCGACTACCTGACCGGCAGCGAACTCAACGGCTGGACCGTCCCTGCCCTTCGCGGCATGCAGCACTGGTCCAAAGAAGAAATCGTCGACTATCTGGGCACCGGCCGTAACGCCAAGGCTTCGGTCGGTGGCGAAATGACCGATGTGGTGGCCAACAGCACCTCGCACATGACCGACGAAGACCTGAGCGCCATCGCGGTGTACCTCAAGTCCCTCGACGGCCATAAAGCGCTATACACGCATAAGCCGGCAGACAGCGAAGCGACCACGGCCAAGCTGACTGCGGCCAAAGACCTGAGCCTTGGTGAGCGTCTGTATCTGGACAACTGTGGCGCCTGTCACTTTGTTGCCGGTAATGGTGCATCGCGGATCTTCCCGCCGCTGGATGGCGCGTCGATCATCAACGCCGACAACCCGACCGCGCTGATCCACGTGATTCTCGCCGGCACCCAGACGCCGTCGACCGAGCGCGCACCGTCGGTGCTGCCAATGCCGGGCTTCGCCTGGCGCCTGGATGACAGCGAGACCGCCGCCCTGGCGACCTTCCTGCGCCAAGGCTGGTCGAACAGCGCCAGCAAGGTGTCTGCCGAGCAGGTCAAAGCCATTCGTGCCAGCCTGAATGCTGGTCACGACACAGCCAAGACCACGCTTGAGCCGTCAAAAGCCCAGCAGTAAACGCTGAATGGATCTGGCCACGCCCGTGGTCAGATCTGCTGGTGTTACACCGCCCTTCCCCGCGCCCACTCCACCAGTCGATCCGCCGCCATGGGCCTTGCCACGTAATAGCCCTGGATCTGATCGCAGCCCCACTCTTTGAGCAACTCGTACAACTCGGCGGTTTCCACCCCTTCTGCCACGACTTGATAACCGATGGTTTGCGCCAGCTGAATGATCGAGGTCACCACGGCCCGATCCTTGGCATCGCGGCATGCATCACGCATGAACGATTGATCGAGCTTGACCGTTGTCGCCGGCAGCATGCGCAAGTACGTCCAGTTGCTGTAGCCGGTGCCGAAGTCGTCGATGGCCAGGCGGATTCCGCAATTGCGGATTCTTTCCAGGTTTCCCTGGGTCAATTCAGGGTTAGTGATCAAGACACTTTCAGTGAACTCCAGCTCAAGCAAATGCGGATCGATGGTCTTTTCGCGCAGCAGGCCGATCAACTGTTCGACGAACATCGAGTCGGCCATGTCCGCTGCCGACACATTGATCGACACCTGCCACTCATAGCCCTGAGCCTTCCACTCGGCGAGCTGTTCCAGCGCATGGCGCGCCACCCACGCACTGATCTTGCGAATCAGCGGGGTCTTTTCTGCCAGTGGAATAAACTCGGCCGGGCTGATCAGCCCCTGCTCCGGGTGCCTCCAACGCAGCAAGGCTTCGACGCCGCATAACTTGCCAGTGAGCGCTGCCACTTTGGGCTGGTACTCCAGATAGAACTGGTCTTCACGTTCTACCGCTTTCGATAGCGAGGTCAGTAACGTGAAGGCACGTACCTGGGCGCGGTCCAGCTCCGGCTCGAAGTACACACACCCCTTGCCCTTGTGCCGTGCGTGATCGGCCGAACTGATCAGGCAACGCAGCCAGTCCTCGTGCCAATCGTTTTGCGAAAGCCGCAAGATCCCCAAGCCTGCTTTCGGCTGCAAGGGAATGCCGGAACACTCGATGGGTTGCTCGATTTCTTCGGATAGCCGACCGATCAACTCATTGATATCGCCCACGCCAGGAACCATGAAACCGAAGCGCGTCGGGCTGATCTTGTACAGATCGCGATCGCCGAGAATGCGCTTGAGCTTGTCCTTGAGCAGCAGCATCACCTGGGCTGAAAACGGATAGCCCAGCGATTTGACGATCTCATTGAGAAACGCCGGTGAGATCATGTCGGCGGCGATTACTGTCACCGGCTCGTCGCGATGCTTGAAGACTTCGACGTCTTTCTCGAACTTGATACGGTTGAACAGACCGATACTGCCATCGACATAGCTGCTCTCTCGCAAGTCGCGGATGCGCAGCATGACGATGCGGGCGAGTTGTTTGAGAGTGTCTTGTTGTTCGGGCGTCAGGCTTGGGCGAGGTTTGGTATCGATGATGCAGAACATGCCCAGCGTCAGGCCCTCGGCGGTGACAAGCGGGTAGCCGGCGTAGAAACGGATGCCTGGGTTACCGAGCACCAGTGGGTTGTCGCGAAAGCGCGTGTCGGAGGTGGCGTCGGTGACCTCGAAGAAATCATCTGCAACGACCGCAGTGGCGCAGAACGAGTCGATCAGCGGGGTCTGAGTGCAATCGATTCCGGCGTGCGCCCAAAACCACTGACGGCTGCTTTCCAGAATCGAGATCAAGGCAATCGGCACTGAGAAATGTGCAGTGGCCATGCTGATCAGTTCGCTGAATACTTCGTCCTTGATGCCTTCGAAGCATGCCAGTGCGTTCAAGGTTTCTTGACGCAACGGCGTGTTCGACAGCGGATGTGTTTCGTCCTGCACGTACAAATTCCTCGTGGCCTGTTGCTATCAGGCTTCTACTCTAATGGATTGCGCAAGGCTTTAGAAAATCCTTCCGGACGCAATGCACCTTTGCGGACCGCCACTCTGCGAATTGACCTTGCGACTTAAAAGGCTTTTCCTGACACAACAAATACTTAACTTCACTTTCACAAACAGCCGTATATAATCGCCGCTTCCGTTGGGGAGTAACCTGCTGGCGAGCAATCGCGAGCGTTCGTGTCAACATTCTCGGCCGTCAGCCGTGGCACGAACACCTTTTTGGTTGGTGAGACCAGCGACATTGCACATGCCTAAGCCGGGCGCGTGTCTTTGTCGTTGACTCATAGCCCGGCGGACGTAAAACCGTGAACCCGATTTCCCTCGTCTTTCTCGCACTCGCGATGTCTACAGATGCCTTTGCAGCCGCTATCGGCAAAGGCTCCGCACTGCATAAACCCCGTCTTTCTGAAGCGTTGCGCACAGGTCTTATCTTTGGCGTGATCGAAGGCATTACTCCGCTTGTCGGGTGGGCCATCGGCCAGGCGGCGACGGCGTGGGTTGCCGATTGGGATCACTGGATCGCGTTTACGCTGTTGATCGTTTTGGGTCTGCACATGATCTATAACGGCGTGAAAGAAGATGACGAGGAAGAGGAAAAAACCGGTAAGCACTCGTTTTTTGTTCTTGCCGTCACGGCCTTCGCTACGAGCATTGATGCCTTGGCCGTTGGCGTCGGGTTGGCGTTTGTCGACGTCAATATTCTTGTGGCGGCAGCAGCTATTGGCTTGGCCACAATGATTATGGTGACTATTGGTGTAATGCTGGGGCGAGTGCTGGGGACTATGGTTGGCAAGCGTGCGGAGATTATCGGCGGAGTCGTACTGATGATCGTCGGCGCGACGATTTTGTTTGAGCATTTGACGGCGTAAACCGCCCCTCGCGTGGTTGCGGCCAAGCGTATATTCGCCTCAGCCGCAACTACCCATCATCACTTACTGAATGATCGATCTGATCACGTCTTTATTCTGCTGCTGTTGGCCTTGCTGCGAACGCTGCTGTTGCTGCTGGCGCTGAAACTGCTGCATCTGTTGTCCCTGCCGAATGATGTCGTCAGTGCTGCTACCCGAGTTGCCTCGATTGAAGGCATTAGGCGGCGCAACATAGTTGCCGGAGTTTTGCGGCTGACGCTGCTGTGCCGTACGCTCCTGAGCCCGCTGCTCACGAGCGCGCTGTTGTTGCTGTTGCTGCAACTGCGCACGCAGTTCTTGCTGACGTTGCTCTTCAGCGCGTTGCTCGCGCAATTGCTGAGCGCGCAGATCCTGCTCTTCGCTTCTGCGTCGGGCTTCCAACTCTTGTTGTTCTGCGCGAACCCGAGCCTGCTCCTCGCGTGCCTGATCAGCGGCAGCCTTGCGCTGTGCGTCAGCCTGCAAGCGTGCCTGCTTGTCATCCTCGGCTTTTTGCAGGCGCGCCAGTTCGGTCTGCGCTTGTTGCTTGAGGCTTAAGGCTCGCGGCTCGTTGCGATCCTTTTGTAGTACCACATCGGCGTTTTCAATTGCGCAGCGGTAATCCCTTTTGCCCAAACACGTCTTGCCAGCCAGCAGGGCTTGTTCGATCTGCTGCTGATCACGCTTGCTGCCCATCTGCTGCAAACCGTAAGCACCCAATGCGAGTAAAGCCACCAGACCAAGACCGATTTTGCTAATCCGCTTTTTAGGCTTGGCAGGCTCCGGTACAGGCGGCGGCATTGGCGCAGGTGCCGCAGCAGGCGCAGCCGGTACCACAACCGGCGCTGGCTGCACTGTAGCAGGCGCGACACTCGGTGCAGCGACTGCAACGACAACCGGCTCTGGTGCAGGCGCCGCCGGTACGACCCTAAGCGCTGGCGCTGCCCGCTGCACAGCCACGCCGCAGAACGGGCAGTGATTGACCGGCCCGCATAACGGCTGCGCACAATTACTGTTGGCACAGGCAACGGGAAATTTGGCGGCTTTTGCAGGCTGCGACATGGCTTTGCGTCCTCGATCAGTTCACTGGCGGCGGTGGTGGCGGCACAGCAGCAGAAGCCGGAGGCCCGCCAACGGGCGGCTGGAACAGGTGGGCAAGCTCAACAATCTGCCCCGCACCCTGCCAGCCTGCCATGCCTTCACGCCACAACTGACTGTCACGCGTCACCTGCCCGCTCTGCACGTATTGCTGCAACTGCGCGACGGTGTAAGGCCCGTAAGTCGTACCCGCCACACTCAAGTGATAGCTGTACTGCGGCGCAGCAACCGGCGGAGGCGGTGCAAAGCCACCGGCCGCAGGTGGCGGCGGTGGCGGCATGCCAGCCGCTGGCGCTGCAACAGGGGCCACAACCGGTGCTGCAGGTTGCAGCAGATTCTCAAGCCAGCCTTCGGTAAAGAATTCAGGCCGCACGGTCAGCTTCTCGCCGTGATCCGGGTGAACCTCGTCTTGATAAACATCAGCACGCGACCCAGCCACAAACTGAATGTACTGCCCCAATCCCGCTTCAGCGCTGGCCAGCAAACTGTCCTCACGCCCCAGCGCCTGACGCTTCAACCGCGCCAGGTATTCTTTCTTGAGCAGCTCGGCAATCTTGTACGGGAACGACTGATACAGCTCGGACACGCCCTTCTCATCGACACGCTTTTGCGCGCGGTACGCCGTGCGGCTCATCTCCTCAAACAAGGCCGCCAGCCCGGCCACCTGCGCATCGCCCAGGCGCAGGGTCTTGGCGCGCACCTGGTTCTCGATATCGCCACGTTGCACCGGCTTGAAGCCGCTCTGGCGAATCGAGAATTCGTCGCCGATGGTGAAGTCTTCCTTGTTGATGAAGAACTCGTACAGGTTGTTGTCCAGACGCTTGAGCACGCCCAGCGCAATCGCGTGCAGGTACAGCTTGAAGTCTTCGGCAAACTGCCGGTATTGCTCTTGGGTGAACTGGATCGGTTGCACGAACTGGCTGGTGCGCTTGTGGCAATGCAGCGGAATCGCGGCGCTTTCTTTGGTGTAGCTGGCCAGGTACGTCGGCAACGGCGTCAGTGCCGGCATCGGGAAGCCGGACAATTCGGTGAAGCAGATCAGCTTGCCGGGCATGCCGGATTCGACGAACTGAATCTGCCCGGCGTTCATGCCGGTGCCTTGCGGCAAGCACTGGCCGAGCATGGCGCCGTACACACGCTTGAACTCGCTGGCGTCCTGCACACCGATCAGGCAGGTGTAGCGGTCTTTGTTGATGTTGAAACCGCCGGTCAGGTTGAGCGGCGTCCACGGCATGGCGCGTTGCAACAGTTGGCGGAATTTCTCGCGCTGCTCATCCGGCGTCAGGGCTGCCAGGGCGATCAGCAACGGGTCGGCGCCGGGGGCCTGCTTGGGTAGTTGCTGTACGGACTTGTTGCGCAGTTTCGACAGCAGTTCTTCCTGGCCCTCTTCGGTTTGCAGCTTGCCGAACAAGACTTTCGAGCCGCCGAAGTCCTTGAACGCATCCTTGGCCCAGGCGCGCACATCGGCGGCTTCGGCACTCGGCTCTTCGCCGGTCTGCACCAGCTTGAGCGGAATCAGGGTCGCGTGTTTTTCCTTGATGCTGGCGTCGATCTTGGCGATATCGGTGTCGATGCGCTTGAGCAACTGGTTGACCGCATTGCGGCCATCCTGCAGACGACCGACGAAACCGTTCCACACCGGCTGGCCGCTGTGATCGACCGATTCCTTGCGGCCCAGCCACTCGGACACTTCGCGCAGCAGCAGCGCGGCTTCGCGGGCGGCGATGTATCGCACATAGAACAACAGGCTTTCGCGCAGGGTGTCCTTGATTTGGCCGAGCACCGTGTCGGCTTGTTTGTCCTTGCCGCTAAGGCGGGCGAACAGGCCTTTGTCGGTGGTTTCCTTGAGGCGTTCGAACTCACGCGCCAGCTCGGCGGATTCCAGCTTCTCGGACAGCTCGCGAAAGCGCGCAGCGTTCTTTTCCAGCGCCGGGATAATGCCGCTGCCTTCGTTTTCGAGGCGGTCCTTGAGCATCTCGACCAGCGCCAGCGTGTAATCCAGGCCGCCGCGCTCGTCGTCGTCCAGACGGCGGAACAGTTTTTCCGGCAAGGCGTCTTCGCGGGTCAGCTCGGCGAGGCGCTTGTGGCGGTTTTCGCGAATGCGCACTTCGTGGTTGCGCTCGGCGCTGTCGACGGAGCTGCCCTTGGTGTCGCGCTCCAGTTGCTGCTGGATTTCACGCACATGGGTCAGCCACTGATCCTTGTCCGCGCCGCCGCTTTGCAGGCGCTCGAACAAGGCTTCGGTCTTCTGCTCGATCTGCCCGGTGATGCTGATATCACCCTCGACCTGCAACAGGTCGTCAGCGATCTGGTAGTGGGTGAATTCGCCGGTGGCCACGGTCAGTTCGACACGCGACAGAAACTCCGGCAGTTCGGTGAACGTGCGCGGAGTGACGTTGAGCTGTTCCTTGAGGAACTCGTCGCGCTCTTTATCGGTAGGACGATTGCCGCCGACTGCCGCATTGGCGATGCCGAAGAAGGCCTTGAGCATCTGCTGCACTTGCCGGCTGAGGCGTACGTTCTGGCGCGCATCGATCTGGGTGTCGAGCACCGCCTGGCCGATCGACGAATAGGCACACGGGAAACGCAGCTCGGTGTTGTCGCCGTAATCCTGCGGCAGGTTCACGGTGTAGGAGCGGATCTTGTGCTGGTTCTGGTTGACCGCAATCGAGCGCTTCTTGTTGGCGAAGTCCTGAGAGGTGAAGTCGGTGAACAGCACGTCCGAGAGCATCTCGTAGATGTCTTCCTGATCGCTGGTCTTGGCCTGGGCGATGTTGCTGTTATCGATGATGTAGACGTCATCGTATGGACGGCTGTCGATGAACAGGTTGTCGCTGGCGTCCCAGTGCTTGAGCAGCGGGTTGCCGCGCATGCAGGTTTCCAGCTCCATAAGCGCGGCGTAGCCGTTGGCCTGGACGCGCTCGGTGTTGTAGGCATGAAAGCCGCCCGGCAGCACGAAGAACAGATCAACCTTGCCAGCGATATTGCTTTCTTTAAGGATCGCCTTGGCCAGATAACCCATGTCCAGGAACGAACCGGAACCGGTGCCGCCGGCCGCAGAGCCAGTGATCACGATGCGGATCTTGCCCGGCTCGATTTCAAGGCCAAGCTTTTTGAGTTTGTCGGCCTGCGCGCCGATGTTGCTCAGCAAGCGACCGATCTTGTCGCGCAGTTTGTCGCGAATGGTCGGGTACTTGTCGTAGAAGTACAGCCGCGACAAGGCACGAATCTGACCGGCGCCCTTGGACGGATCGATCCCCAGGTGCTTGATCTTTTCCGGGGTCAGCGGGAACCACTCGGCCACTTCGCGGTGACGGTTGAGCTCATCGATGGAGTGGGTGTACTTGCTCAGGTTGAGCTGCTCGATAATCTTTTCTTCAGAGGTGAAACTCACCTGCTCGGCCAGCACATCGGTCTTCACCGACTTGCCGTCCTGGGTCACTTCGCCGGAGTCGAGGTCGAAGTTGATGAACTGCACCACCGGAAAATCGGCGACCTGCTGCACCTGGCTGTTGCCACCCCAGATAGCATTGAGGATGCGCCGACGCACACGAATATTGACCTTCATGCCGGTCCCGCCCAAGGCGATGAACAGCGTCGGGTGGATCTTCTCGATGATCGGGTTGGCTGGCGCGCCGGTGGGTTGTGCAGTGTCGCTCATTGAAAACTCCGTGAGCCCTGAGCGGGCTGGCCGAAAGCTCGGCATTGATCCTGGTGCAGTCGCGGCAGCTGCGCCGCGACCCTGAAAGCGCTGGGGCTTAGCGTTTGGCCGAGAAGGTCATCAGCCAGGCGACCAGCGAAATCGCCGCCACGCCGCCCAATGGCGCGAAGTACAGCGGCGCCAGGAACTGACCGGAGTTGATCACCGCCAGCACGGCCATGGCTGCAATCATCAGCAGGCCCAGAAACAGGAACCAGCCCGAGGCATTGGCGCGGCTCGGCGCAACGCGTTCACGGACGCGCCAGTTGGCGTAGGCGTTCTTGATCACGAAAAAGATGATCGCCAGCACCACCAGCACGGCGATGCCGACCAGAGCGTCACGGCTGTCGACCTTTTTCGGTCCCAGGTCCAGCGGCGTCGGAACGCCCAGCGTGCTGGTGGTGGTTGCCGGAGCCGCCGCAGTGGTGCTTTCGATCGGGGCTGGCAATGCGCTGGTCTGGGCCATGTGAAGAGCTTCCTTGGGATACGTGAAAGAGGGTTACTTGAGACGGACGGCGATATCGGGCGCCCGGTCGATCAATTGCGCGCCGAACAGGCCACGCTTGAGGGTTGCGACCTTGTTCTGCCGGGCGTCATAAACGCCGACGCTGCTGAACGGCTTGAGCGGGTATTGCTGGGTAAGACCTTCTACCGCGACGGTGAAGCTCTTCTTGCCGCCCAGCATGGCGAACAGCACCAACAGTCCGATCAACAGCAGCACGAACAGGCCGAGCAGCAATAGCACCGGCATCAGTGGGTAGCTGACTTGCAGCACGATCGGCAAACGGGTAGCTGAACTGCTGGCCTCGCTGGACGGCACGAACACGTCCGGCAAGGCGTCGCCGGGGAACAGTTCGTTCATGCGTTCGATAAAGGCCTGGGAAATGCGCAGTTGCTGCTCGCTTAGGCGCACTTCGATGGCACCGGCGCGCTGGTAGCCGCTGGAGAAAATCACTTCGCTGGACCATTGCGACGGCAACGGCGGCAGTTGCAGGCTGATCGCCAACGGCGCAGAGCGTGCGCCCGGTTCCAGGTCCTTGATGCGCTCGACCGAGATGCTCGATTGCAGGGCTTCGCCGGGCATGTCCAGGCTCATGTCAATTTTTGCGTCATGAATCTGGTAGGGGTTGAACTGGTTTTCGAACTGCCCCAGCAGCACCGCCGTCTTTGGCGAGCTGTCGACCTTGATGTTGAGCACCACGGTTTGCTGGTCCGGCGCCAGCTCGGCACTGACATCGTCGGTGTCCTGAACGCCGGTCGGAATGAAACGCACGGCCGAGCGGGTCAACGGCTTGAGGCGCACATGGTTGTCGTTGAGCAGGCTGGCCAGCGCCGGCTGGGCCAGCACCTGTTCCAGCGCGGCACTGGCGTTGTTGCCATAGGCCAGCGCGTAGATCATCAGCCCGTTGGCCTGATAGTTGGGGCCTTTGACCGGCATTTTCTGCGGGAAGGCGGCAATGCGCGAAATCGATGCTTCGGTGTGCAGCAGGTCATAGAATTCGCGGTTCTTGAGCTGGGTCTCGCTGCTGTTGTTGGGGCTGTTCTTGTTGTTGGTGATGATCCAGACAATCCCCTCGCGGCCTTCAAGGCCGGTGGTAATCGCAGCCAGCAAGGCTTGCTTGAAGTCGGTATCGGCATAGGCGCCACCGGCTTTGCGCGCCAGGCTCAACTGGTTGACGCTGTCGGCGAGCCCTGCGTGGGTGCCGGGGCCACGATAGGTCCACTGCGGCGAAGGGTGCACATTATCGGCCTGATTGAAGCCGCCGATCACCACTTCGCTGTCGCCCGCCGCGGTGGCGGCCAGCTTGATGACCAGCGGTTTGAACGGCGACGCCGGGTCGAGGTAGAACGGCTCCATCCAGCCGGAGTTCTGTACCAGAAACACTTGCCGCAGCGGTTGCGCCGAAGCGTTGGCACTGAAACCCAGTAGGGCAAGCATCAGCAAAGCGGCACGCATTATCGGCCGGTTCAAGCGTTCCATCGATACAGCGCTCCGCAAGAGTCGATATACAGCCACATCGCGTTATCGAAGAAAAACCACTGGGCATTCCACGGCTGGCTGACATGGGCATTGAGGCCAAAGCCGATGCCGCCGACCTGGTCCAGACGGTACTGGACGTCGGCTTTCTGGTCGCTCTGGAAGAAGTCATCCAGGGTACGGGTCTGGTTGGCGCGCATCGACAACAGCAAGCGCTCGCTGCTGAACTCGATAAACGGGTACACCACTTCGCGGGTGGTCGGCTCCAGGTTTTCGTCGTGGGTATCCCACGGTCGCTCCAGGCGGATGTTGTACTTGAAGCTCAAGTGCCCGGTGCTCAGGCGATAGCCCTTGATCGGCTTGGACGGGTCGGTGGCGCCGTCGTCCAGTTGCAGGTAACTCAGGCTGTCATCCGTAGACACCAGCTGCCACAGGCCGCTGCCATCACGAAACGGCGGACCCTGCTCCGGGTGGGCAGTGGCGCCGTCGGGCCAGGGTTGCCATTCGGCCTGCACGGAGGTGCCATGGCGCAGGCTCAGGTAGCCGTGTTCGCCGATCCACAGTAAACGCCGCGAGGACGGATCGCGCACGGGGGCCGACAGGCGGGTCATGCGTTGCGGGTCGGCACCGGTGACCGGGTAGTGCTCCCAGCCGGCGGCAGTGGGGCTGACCAGACGCACGCTGCCGTCGCTCATGTGCAACGGCAGCCAGGCGCGCTCTTCGAGATCGCCAGGGCCGGCCAATGCGCGGCCTTCCTTGCGCTGGGTGCGGTATTTGAGGGTCAGCGGATCGACCTTGACCAGCACCGCCCCCTCCTCGCCCCCGACCAGCAGGGTATGGCCGCGCTCGGCATCGCCCAGACTGACCGACCAGGCCCAGTTTTCCAGGCGGGTACGGCCAATCGGTGTGCCTTCCGGTTGCAGCTCCAGCCATTTGCCAGAACCACGCTGCCAGAGGAACAGGCTGCCTTCGCGCCCCAGCGCGAACAGCGCGTCGCGATAGCCGCCCAGATCGGCGACAAAGAAGTTCAGGCCGTTCTTGCGCGGCAGCTCGATGATTTGCTTGCTGTCGTTCAAGTCACGCACGCCAGCCGCTTGCAGGCGCTGGAACAAGGCCGAAACGGTCTGCTGCGCGGCGCCGAGTTGCCCATTGGCAATCACTCGCGAACCGCTGCCGTCGCCATACGGCGGCAACCAGCGCTTGCCAGACTGCCAGGCGGTTACGGGCAAGGCCGTGCCGTTGTCCGGGCAATGCTTGAAGGTTGACGGCAAATAGTGCGCTCCCGGCTTTTGCCGGGCACCGACCAGGTAGTCGAGGTCGACCAGATCGCTTGCAGGTTTGACCCCCGCTACGCTGTGAAGGGAGAAATGGCCATCAGGGCCCTGATGCCAGAGTTGGTCACCCAACTGCCAGGTGTGCACACCATCCTTTGCGGCTATCTCCATACCTTCCTACTGATTGCTTGCTGCAAGCCGGGGCCATAAGGGCGGGCACAAGGGCTGATACCGAACCGGCTTGCTAAGTGAATGCATTAGGCCATCTAATTTTGGCGCGGGAATAATGGCACAAGGCGATACAATTTGACATCCTTCCAGCCGCTCAAGCGCGCGTTTGAGCCATCGCCGCGTGAAGGGCCAAGTCACTCTATCGTTTGGCCTCAGGCGTCCAGGCCTGACGCCTTATAACCATGCTGCCCTCGCTGGCTTGATGATAAAGGGTATAAGGCAGCCCGAGCGTATCCAGCACACCCGATAGCCCCCCATCCAGCAAAGCGCCAGCCAGCAGTGGGCCAGAAGTGTCTGTTCCGTACTTGTACTCAGCGTTCAGGCTACAGAAGTCATACGCCACGCCACTGTAGACGCGCGGAATGGTTTCACAGCGGGTCTTCATGTCAGTGAGCTTTCGCTGCGCATAGTCATCTTCACGCAACACCGTATTGATGCTCCCACAGCCACTGAGCAGCACCACTGCCAGCAGCAGAAACTCCCTTTTCATCACTGATTTCCTAGCCGATATCGGGCGCATACTTTATCCGACACAAGCGTGTCAGGTTGAACCAATCGCCCGTCCAGGTTGCCAAATCAATCAGCATACGGCCATAACACGACGGCCTCTTATTTCGCCCTACCAACAACAGGATGTGTTGAATGCCTATCAAACACTCTCTCTGGCTCGGCCTGCTCGGCGCCTTTTCCTTCAGTGTCCAAGCAGCATCGCTGGACGTACCGGTCAACCTTGTGAGTGCCGACGGCGCGCCCAAACCCATTGGTAGCGTGCATGTAGAAGAAACCGACTACGGCCTGCTGTTTACTCCAAAACTGACCGACCTGCCGGCCGGCGTGCACGGCTTTCATGTGCATGAAAAAGGCAGTTGCGACGCAGGTGAGAAAGACGGCGTAAAAGTCGCGGCCCTTGCGGCTGGCGGTCACTTCGATCCGGACAAGACCGGCAAGCACCTGGGGCCTTATGACAAGAACGGCCACCTCGGCGACTTGCCTGCGATTTACGTGACTGCTGACGGCAAGGCCGAATATCCAGTGCTGGCACCGCGCCTGAAAAAGCTGTCTGAAATCAAAGGCCATGCCTTGATGGTGCATGCGGGTGGCGACAATCACTCCGACCATCCGAAACCGCTGGGCGGTGGCGGTGATCGCGCGGCCTGTGGCGTGATTTAAAACTGTTTGCGCATAACCGGTCGGGCGGTGAAAATCGCCCGAACGCGCCAAGGCAGGCCCTTTGACATGAAACCCGCAAAACCCATCACCCGCGCATTCTGTGTCGAGTTGCAGCAAGAACTGTCGATCACCGCCGCTCGACGTGAGTATTTCTCTCAGGAACCGCCACGCGCACGCTTTGAATTCCTCTGTTCAAGCGAACCTTGCCGAGCGCAGGGCGTGAAGGTCACTGGCGTCCGTTACGACGTCAAACCGCAAGACAACCCGACGTTTGTGGCAGCGCACTATCGTGCAAACCCGCACTATCAACACCACGCCGATTGCGAGTGGGTTGAAGAAGGCGAGCCCGACAACGAGCAGCCCGAATCAAGTGACCCGCAAAACCGACTGCGTCAGGTCAAGCGCAAGCTCGATGACGCCATCGATGTCTTCGACCCTAACTTGAAACAGCCAGTCAAAGAGGTCGCTATACGCGAGCTGTCCGGCACAGCGCCGTCCAAACCAGCACAACCCGCCCCTGCCCTAGCCGTCAGCGAACCAACAACCCCGCGCTACAGCGAAACCCGCACCAACAACCTGGAACGTCTGGTGGATTTCTATCGACAGGCCAGGGCCGAGTTGTCGCCGGAGGATTTCAAACAACTGACGCTGCGTGTGTCCGGGCAAGGTGAGGTGTCGTTGCGCTCATACTTCCGCCACATCAAATACGCACAAGCCGGCGACAAGGATCGAGTGATGTTCGGCGGCGGGTTGATCGAACGTTACGGCGTCGGCTTCAAGTTTCTGTTCTTCGACCGCATCGAAGGCAAACGGGTGAGCCTCTATGTCTCGCCAGCGCGCATGCAGGCTTATCGCTCCAGCCGCTATATCAGCGAACTGCTCAGCCATGCCGAGGAAGTGAAGTTCTTTACCTTTTTCGCCTTGGGCAGCCTGGTGACGAGTCCGTCGGGCAAAAGCCTGAGCCTTGAGGTCGATGATTTGCGGCATCTGGCAATTGTGTTGGGGCCTGCCAAGGAAGAACCGACACCCGCAGCAGAATGAAAAAAGGGAAGCCAGCGCTTAATGCCGATCAGTTAAGCCGGTTTTCGCCAGTTTTAAGACTGGCGCTGTGTTGCCCTTAACTGATCGGCATTAAGCCAACGCTTCCCTTTTTTGTGTCACCGAACGAGGTGTCAGACCTTGACGATCCAGCCTTCCGGCGCCTCGACGTCGCCCTTCTGCACGCCAGTCAGTTCCTTGTACAGGCGCTGGGTCACAGGACCGACTTCGGTTTCGCTGTAGAACACGTGCAGGTTGTCTTTGTAGGAAATGCCGCCGATTGGCGTAATCACCGCAGCAGTGCCGCAGGCGCCGGCCTCTTTGAAAGTGTCGAGCTGATCGATGAACACATCGCCCTCTTCAACGGTCAGGCCCAGACGGCTGGCAGCCAGTTCGATCAGCGACAGACGGGTGATGCCTGGCAACACCGACGGCGAGCGTGGGGTCAGGAATTTGTCGTCCTTGGTGATGGCGAAGAAGTTGGCCGAGCCGACTTCTTCGATTTTCGAATGGGTCTGCGGGTCGAGGTAGATGCAGTCGGCGAAGCTGTTTTTCTTGGCTTCGGAGCCTGGCAGCAGGCTGGCGGCGTAGTTGCCACCGACCTTGGCGGCGCCGGTGCCGTTGGGGGCGGCGCGGTCGTAGCCGGAGATCACGAAGTTGTTCGGCTTCAGGCCGCCCTTGAAGTAGGCGCCGACCGGAATGCAGAAGATCGAGAAGATGAACTCGGGTGCAGTGCGCACGCCGATGTTGTCACCCACGCCGATCACGAACGGGCGCAGGTACAGCGCGCCGCCGGAGCCATAAGGCGGGATGAAACGTTCGTTGGCCTGGACGACCTGCTTGCAGGCCTCGATGAAGGCATCGGTAGGCACTTGTGGCATCAACAGGCGCGCGCAACTGCGCTGCATGCGTTGAGCATTCTGGTCGGGGCGGAACAGGTTGATCGAACCGTCCTTGCAACGATAGGCCTTGAGCCCTTCGAAGCATTGCTGGCCATAGTGCAAAGCAGTGGAGCCCTCACTGATGTGCAAAACGTTGTCTTCGGTCAGCGTACCCTGTTCCCAGGCGCCGTTGCGCCAGTGGGACAAAAAGCGCTTGTCGGTCTTGATGTAATCGAAACCCAGATTGTCCCAGTTGATGCTTTCTTGACTCATAACGCCCTCTTTCTTTTTAGCAGACTGCCTGGATGAGTCAGGCCAAGGCCGTATTCTGCCAGATGAAAGCACTTCTGAGTCTGAAATCACATCGCCTTCAGCCCACCGGAACCGCTTGAGCGGCCTGGCGCTGGCGCACGTAGGTCAGGAAGGCTTCGGGGTCGGTGGTGCACAGGTCACGGGCGACCGATTTGACTTCATCCATGGGCCAGTCCCACCAGCCCGATTGCAACAGCAACTCGCGCACCGGCTCATCGAAACGCCAGCGAATGAATTTGCACGGGTTACCGCCAACCACCGCATAGGGTTCGACATCGCGGGTGACAACCGATCCTGCGGCGACCACGGCACCATGACCGATGGTCACACCGGAGAGAATCATCACCCCGGTGCAGATCCAGCAGTCGCTGCCGATCACCACATCGCCTTTGCTCGGCGCGTAGCCTTCGATGTCAGCCAGCGTGTCGACCATCGCCGGAAACGGATAAGTGCTCAGCCAGTCGGTCCGATGGCCACCGCCCAGCAGGATTTTCACGCCCTCGGCCATCGAGGTGTAGGCGCCGACCTGCAGGGTGGCGTTCTGGTCGAACTCCAGTATCTGCGGAACACCATAGCTGCCCACGCCGAATTGATGGCGCGGATGCTGCAGGCGGGTCTTTTCAGGCAGCCGTTCCAGCTTGTCCAGGCCCTTGAGGTGCTTGCGGGCCTGTCTTTCTTTGAACCATTGAAAAAACTTCATGACACTCCGTCAGCCTTAACGATGCAGGACCAGGCGTTTGAAGCGCCGCCAGGTGGTGTTGTTCATGCATTTGAAGGGGATCGAGCGCAGGAGTTTCCAGGCATAGGGTTTATCGGCCACCACCGCGTATTTGAGCGCCTTGTGGACGATACGGGTTCGCGCGCTCTGGTAATCGGGATGCCTGTCGTACGGCGCGATGGTTTGCATGTCTGCATCGAGCAGCACCTTGTACTTGCGCGACAGGTTATTGGGGTGACGCCGGTAGCGGGTGATCTTGACCGGCAATACGTCGATGCGATAGCCCTTGGCCGCAATGCGCAGGGTGATCTGGAAGTCCTGGACCTTGATGGCCGGGTCATAGCCTCCCGCCTCTTGCAGGGCCTGCATGCGGTACAGCGCCACCGGCGCGCCGACCACCACCGCGCCGCGCACCACTTCATCGAAGTGCAGGCGCTCGACCGCCTCGCGGCGCTGGCACTTGAGGTCCTTGCCGTCGCAGTCCATGTAGGTGATCAATGCGCCGACAATGCCGACTTCAGGGTGCTGATTCAGGTACTCGGCACGCACGCGCACCGAGAACGGCAGCATGATGTCGTCCAGATCGGGCGTCGCAACATACGCACCCCGGGCATGGCGCAAGCCGTGATTGAGCGCGGCGCTGACGCCTTGATTGCACTGCTGGTAGAGCTGAAAAGGGTATTTGGCCTGCAAGGCCTGGAGCATGGCGTAGCTGTTATCGCTGGAGCCGTCATCGACGATGATGACTTCGAAGTGCTCGTAGTCCTGGGCAAAAATGCTGTCGAGGGCGCTTTCGAGGAATTTTTCGGCGTTATAGCAAGGGGCGATGATCGAGACCAGCGGCGCTTGGGTGGCGGCCTGTTGTTGGGTTGAAATCATGGGAGGTCACGCTTCATGGGAGAGGACTGCAGCCTGTTGATAAAGGCTCAACGTTGAAGCACTCCCTGGCGAAACCAAAACCTGATCCATTACCTGATACTTCAACCGAGCATGGCCATCAGCACGCCTTGCAACACCGGAACCCCCGGATTTTCGGCGCGTGACAGGCAGTGATTATCACTCCGGATTGTTTAACTTTGAAGAGAGTGAATATCAGGTTACATAAAAAAAGCCCTGTTCAAAGAACAGGGCTTTCGGGTACCGCTCAGGCGAGCCTCAGAAGGCGTAGGTTACCAACAGCTCTTTGGTCACCTGAAAGTCCACCGACATCATCACGCTCAGGGCGGTGATGGTGACAATGGAGAACACGAACAGCTTGCGGGCCCAGACAGTATCGTCGGCAGCCTTGTAGCCTTTCCAGGCCATGTACAGCCAGTAAATGCCCATCCCTGCCGCAACGGCCAGATAGTTCAGCCCGGCATAACCGCCGAACGTCAGCATCAGGGTCGCGACCAGAAACGCCAGAATGTACAGCAGGATATGGCGCTTGGTCACCAGAATGCCGCGCTCGACCGGCAGAACCGGAATCTTCGCTGCACGATAGTCGTTGAAGCGAAAGATCGCGATGGCGTACGAATGCGGCATCTGCCACAGGCTGAACATCACCAGCAGGGTCAAGGCCGCAAAGTCGAAGCTGTTGCTCACTGCGCAGTAACCGACCACCGGAGGCATGGCCCCCGACAGGCTACCGATCAGCGTGCCGTGCACCGACTTGCGCTTGAAGTACAGGCTGTAGAAGCCTACGTAGATCACGAAACCGATGACCACCAGCAACGCCGACAGCGGGTTGGCGTAGGTGTACAGCAACCACACGCCTGCCACGCCCAGAATCGTGCCGTAGAGCAAGGCCAGCTTCAGTGAAACCAGGCCCTGCACCAGCACACGGTTGCGCGTACGCTCCATGCGCTGGTCGATATCGCGATCGATGCAGTTGTTGAACACGCAACCGGACGCTACGACAAGGGAAGTACCGATGATCGCTGCCAGAAGCACGATGAAATCGATATCGCCCTTGGAGGCCAGGAAAAAGCCACCTGCCACCGAAAGCACATTACCGAAAATGATCCCCGGTTTGGTGATTTGGATAAAGTGCTTCAGCGACATCAGGGTTTCCTCACTGCGCCATCATTTCACGGTGGACGCTGAAAATGATCCACAGCGACAGGCCGACCAGGAACACGATCACTAACGCGGTGAAGACAAACGCCGTCACGTTGTTGCGCTGCGCACTGGAGAAGTCCAGGTGCAGGAAGTAATGCAGGTGCACCAGGATCTGGATGACCGCGAAGGCCATGATGATCAGGATAGTAATGTCTTTCGGCAGAACCGGGGACATCACCAGCGCGAACGGTATGGCCGTCAGGATGATCGACAGTACGAAACCGATCATGTACGACTTCACGGAGCCATGGCTGTGATCGTCGGCGTGGCCGTGATCGCCTGCGGAGTTATGTGGATTAGCCATTTACAGCGCCCCCAGCAGATAAACAATGGTGAACACGCCAATCCAGACCACGTCCAGGAAGTGCCAGAACAGGCTCAGGCAGCTCAGGCGGGTCTTGTTGGTGTTGGTCAGGCCCTTTTTCTGGACCTGGTACATCATGACAGCCATCCAGATCAGACCACTGGTCACGTGCACACCGTGCAGGCCTACCAGCGAGAAGAAGGCCGACAGGAAGCCGCTGCGGCTAGGACCGTAGCCTTCATGGATCAGGTGATGGAACTCATAGATTTCCATGCCGATAAAGGCCGCGCCGCACAGGAAGGTCACGAACAACCAGCCCAGGACCTTGCTCTTCTCACCCTTGTACAGTGCCAGCATGGCAAAGCCGTAGGTGATCGAGCTGACCAGCAGGAACGCGGTCTCGACGGCCACGAATGGCAGCAGGAAGATGTCCTGACCGGTCGGGCCGCCCGCAACGCTGTTGACCATCACGGCGTAGACCGCGAAGAACGAGGCGAACAGCACGCAGTCGGTCATCAGGTACAGCCAGAAGCCGTAGACCGTCATGCCACCACTGTCGTGGTGATCGTCATGCCCGTGGTCGTCGTGACCATGGGCGTCGGAGTGAATAGCGGTATTTGACATTGTTTAAACCTGTTCCGGCGCAGACTTGACAGGAGTGTAGGCACCGTTGGCCGCCAGGACCTTGTGATGCTCACCTTCGATACGTGCAACCTCTTCGGCCGGCACCATGTAGCCCTGGTCGTCACGAGCAGCGTGAGCAACGAAGACAGCGATGGTTGCGACCAGGCTTGCGCCGACCAGCCACCAGATGTGCCAGATGAACGCGAAGCCGAAGACGGTCAGCAGCAGACCCATGTACATACCGGTCGGCGTGTTGTTCGGCATATGGATCGCCGAATACCTGGCCGGAACCTTGTACGCAGTACCTTCGCGCTTGGCATCGGTGAACGCGTCGATGTCGTTGGCTTTCGGCAGCTCGGCGAAGTTGTAGAACGGTGGTGGCGACGAAGTCGACCATTCCAGGGTGTGGCCATTCCACGGGTCGCCAGTGACGTCCAGGTTTTTGTTGCGGTCGCGGATACTGACGAACAGCTGGATCAGTTGCGAAGCGATACCGGCAGCGATCAGGAATGCACCGAACAGAGCGACGTTCAGGTAGATGTTCCACTCAGGCATGTCGGTAGCGTTCAGGCGACGGGTCATGCCCAGGAAGCCCAGCGCGTACAGCGGCATGAATGCAACGAAGAAGCCGCTGATCCAGAACCAGAATGCAGCCTTGCCCCAGCCTTCGTGCAGCTTGAAGCCGAACGCTTTCGGGAACCAGAACGCGAAACCTGCGATGTAACCGAATACCGCACCGCCAATGATCACGTTATGGAAGTGAGCAATAACGAACAGGCTGTTGTGCAGGACGAAGTCAGCACCCGGAATGGCCAGCAGAACGCCAGTCATGCCGCCGATCGAGAAGGTGATCATGAAGCCCAGGGTCCACATGACCGGCGCGGTGAAGCGCAGACGGCCCTGGTACATGGTGAACAGCCAGTTGAACAGTTTCACACCCGTCGGGATCGCGATGAGCATCGTCGCCAGACCGAAGAAGGCGTTGACGTTGGCGCCGGCACCCATGGTGAAGAAGTGGTGCAGCCAGACCACGAAGCCCAGTACGCAGATACCACCCGACGCGAAGATCATCGACTTGTGGCCGAACAGGCGCTTGCCGGTGAACGTCGAGATGACTTCGGAGAACACACCGAACGCTGGCAGGACGAGGATGTACACCTCAGGGTGACCCCATGCCCAGAACAGGTTCACGTACATCATCGGGTTACCACCCAACTCGTTCGTGAAAATGTGGAAGTCCAGGTAACGGTCAAGCGTCAGCAGACCCAGGCACGCGGTCAGGATCGGGAACGAAGCCACGATCAGGACGTTGGCGAACGTACAGGTCCAGGTGAAGATCGGCATGTCCATCAGTTTCATGCCAGGGGTACGCATTTTCAGCACGGTAACCAGGAAGTTCACGCCCGTTAGCGTCGTCCCCAGCCCTGATAGCTGTAGCGCCCAGATGTAATAGTCGACCCCCACCCCAGGGCTGTATTGCAGGCCCGATAGCGGTGGATAGGCAACCCAGCCAGTCTTGGCGAACTCACCGACACCCAGAGAGATGTTGATCAGCAGCATGCCGGCGACCAGCAGCCAGAAGCTCAGGGAGTTCAGGAACGGGAAGGCAACGTCACGCGCACCGATCTGCAGCGGCAGGACGATGTTCATCAGGCCGGTGAAGAAAGGCATCGCCATGAAGATGATCATGATCACACCGTGCGCGGTGAAGATCTGGTCATAGTGTTCTGGCGGCAGGAAGCCTTCGGCGCCGTTTTGCGCCATGGCCAGCTGGGTACGCATCATGATCGCGTCGGCAAAGCCGCGCAGCAGCATGACCATGGCCACGATGATGTACATCACGCCGATTTTCTTGTGGTCGACCGACGTCAGCCACTCGGTCCACAAATAGTTCCACTTGCGGAAGTAGGTGATAGCACCGACCACCGCCAGACCGCCCAGAGCGATCATGGCAAGGGTCACCATGACTATCGGCTCGTGGAACGGTACGGATTCCAGACTTAATTTGCCTAACATTGTTTACTCCTCTGCCCCGGCAGCTGAATGCTCGCTCTTGACCGCACCTTGGGTGCCGGTGACCTGTTTCTGATCACGGATGCTTTGCTTGCTTGGCCCGTGGTTCATCCCCTCGTACTTGTCGATGATGATCTGGAACAGACCAGGCGTGACAGTGGAGTAGAGTTCTACGGGGTTGCGCTCGCTAGGTTTCAGCAGGGCTGCGTATTCAGCCGAGTCAAGCTGTTTAGGTGAATTCTTGACTTCGCTGACCCAGGCCTCGTAATCAGCCTGGCTGGTTGCGATAGCCTTGAATTTCATGCCGGTGAAACCCGCGCCACTGTAGTTGGCCGAGATACCGTTGAACTCGTGATTTTCGTTGGCGATCAGGTGCAGCTTGGTGTGCATGCCCGCCATCGCGTAGATCTGGCCGCCCAGACCCGGGATGAAGAACGAGTTCATCACGCTGTCGGAGGTAACCTGGAAGTTGATCGGGGTGTTGGCAGGGAAGACGATCTTGTTGACCGTGGCAATGCCCAGATCCGGGTAGACGAACAGCCATTTCCAGTCCAGCGAGATCGCCTGGATGGTCACAGGCTTGACGTCGGAAACCAGAGGACGGTACGGATCGAGCTTGTGGGTCGACACGTAGGTGAAATAGCCCAGGAAGATCAGCAGAATGATCGGCACGCCCCAGACCGCCACTTCGATCTTGGTCGAGTGCGACCAGTCAGGCGTGTACTTCGCGTCCTTGTTGGTGGCGCGATATTTCCAGGCGAAGATGAAGGTCATGAAAATGACCGGGATGACCACGATCAGCATCAGCAACGTGGCGATAACGATCAGGTTGCGTTGCTCGATACCCACCTGCCCTTTCGGATCAAGCAGTGGGAAGCCTTCACAACCAGTGAGTAAAAGCATACTCAACAGGGCCAAGTAGCCAAAAAACCTGGGGTACCTATTTTTACTCATCTCACGACCTCTAAAAGCAGCTTGCGCGGTGCTGTTGGGTTTTGACCGCCAACACTTCACCCTGCCAGTGCCGGCATATTTTTTAAAATTGAACAAGGGCCTGCCAGAACGCGGTAGCGAAACGACAAATCCGGTTTTAGCTTTGGAGTCTCTTATTCTGAATGGCTGGAAACCGCCTGTTGTGCAGGACAGCTCCCTTCAGCGCGGCCATTCGGTGCGCTCGGAGGCCAGCATTGCGCGGCCTGTTAAGGGTACACAGCGGCGCTCCGGGCCTCAAAACAGCTAATCGCCAAGCCGGGCCGGACGATAACTGCGGGCGATTGTAGATATGTAAGTTTTTATTGACTATGCCTTATTTTGTAACAGTTAATCTCAGCTGCGGTAACAATTGCAAGATCTTGTTGTCGCCGAACCTGAAAAAATGCCTCGTCAAACGAGGCATTTTCGGCTAAAGCCCTTGTAAACCATGGGGCTTACGCCGATTACGAATGATCCCCAAAGGAACCAGTACAACAGTGAGGGCGAATGCTACCAGAGCCCACTGCGCCAGGGACAGTCCCAGAACAGGCGGGTAAGGTGTGGAGCAGAAGCCGCTGACCTGGAAACCCAACGGAAACATCGTAGCCAAGGGTAGACCATCGACGATCGGTTGCAGGGTGTCGATGCCGCAACTGACCGCCGGATTGGCCAGCACCCAGACATGCCGGCCAGCGGCCACAATGCCACCGATGGCGCTGAACACCACCAGGGTCTCGAACAGCGTCAGGCTCCGCCGGCCGGGCATTGCCGCGCCGATGAAGGCAAACAGGGCAATGGCCAGCAGGGCGTAGCGCTGCAGGATACACAGTGGGCAAGGCGCCTCACCGAGCACCACTTGCATGTACAGGGCGCCGCCAATCAGCGACAGGCAGATGATTCCCAGCAGAACCAGAAAGCGCTTTTCGCGTCTCAGGTACAACATGTTGTCGCTCATTCACATACCTTTTGAATTGGAGTGCCGTGGTTCAGGGTGCGCAGACGCGCTCAAACGCGGCGATGATCAGCCTCATGTGCCGACAACTCAAGGGGTTGAGTGCCATACGGGCGCATTTACCGGCTGGATGGCTTGCGCGATTCCTCCGCCACAGCGGCACCCACGCCAGCGCATTTCCTTCCTTATATATAGAAGGCTGCGGCCTTTTGTCGCACAAGCCCTGTAAAGGCAACAATGCGCTGATTTGTCGCACGCCTTCTATATAAAGGATGCGGTGATTTGCCGCACGCCTTACCCACTCACAAGGGCGTGGTCATTTGTCGCAGGCCACCCGCTATTTGACGTCAACAAAGCCAAACTGCCAGTATACGACCCTGTTTTTGTCGACTACCTCCACCTCCATGCGTCAAAAGCGTGAACCGGCTCGCGAGCCAATTTACGCCGACCCGCTATTCTCAGTCGATGCCACTCCCATTCAGAAGGTTCTTATGTCCAGGAACGTGCGGGCAGACTCTCTCTCGCTGCTGCTGTTCACCCTGCGTAGCGGCAAGTTGATGGCCATCAACCTGCTCAAGGTCAGCGAGATCATTCCCTGCCCTCCCCTGACCCATCTGCCCGAATCGCACCCTCACGTCAAAGGCATTGCCATCCTGCGTGGCGCCTCGCTGTCGGTCATCGACCTGAGCCGGGCCATCGGCGAACGGCCACTGGCCGACCCCGATGCCGGCTGCCTGATCGTCACCGATGTCAGCCGCAGCAAACAGGGCCTGCATGTGCAGGCGGTAAGCCGCATCGTGCACTGCCTGAGCACCGACATTCGTCCACCGCCCTACGGCGCCAGCAACCGCTCGTTCATTACCGGCGTGACCCAGGTCGACGGCGTGCTGGTCCAGGTGCTGGACATCGAAAAAGTGATCCACGGCATTGCGCCTGCGCAAATCGTTGTCGAGCCGGACCAGTTGAGCAACGAAGAAGTCGACCTGCTGAATACGGCGCGCATTCTGGTCGTCGACGACAGCCAGGTTGCCCTTCAGCAATCGATTATCACCCTGCGCAATCTGGGCATCGAATGCCATACCGCGCGCAGTGCCCGGGAAGCGATGGATGTGTTGCTGGAATTGCAAGGCACGCCGGGGCAGATCAATGTTCTGGTCTCGGACATCGAGATGTCGGAGATGGACGGCTACACCCTGACCCGCACCCTGCGCGAAACTCCGGACTTCCAGGACCTGTACATCCTGCTGCATACCTCGCTGAACAGTGCCATGAACAGTGAAAAGGCCCGGGCCGCCGGTGCCGATGCGGTGCTGACCAAGTTCTCCTCGCCGGAACTGACCCGCTGTCTGGTTGCCGCCGCACGCGCCGTGCAACCTGGCGCATAATGACCGGCCATAGACCGTTCATGGTGATTGCAATGAGAACTGCCCTCGTACTGCTGGTGACCGCCGCCTGCGCCCTGGCTCAGATCCAGGCCCAGGCCGCCAGCCCGCAAGCCTGGAAAGACCTTGACCGCAACGTACTGGCCGGGTGCCTGAAAGCCAGCCAGCTCAAGGATGTCAAGGCCGTCGGCAACACGGCACGCTTCGATGACCGTAACGGCTTCGACGCCGTGCTGTTGCAAGGCCGCTACCCGCAAAAGCACATGAACAACCGCAAGGGCCGCGAACTGTGCCTGTATGAACGCAAGACCGGCAGCGTCAGCGTCACCGAGTGGGACAGCATCCAGCCCCGCTGAGTGGACGCTGGCACATGTCTTGCCTGACTATCGCCCAATAAACGGGCTGGCACCTGCCTGATGCCAGACCCGCCGCAGGCACGGACGAGTCTTGAAAACCATGAATATCCGGTTCAACTGCGTGGGTTGCGGCGGCTGCTGCACCGACCACCATGTCCCCTTGACCCTCAGCGAAGCCGCGCAATGGGCGGCCGATGGCGGCAGTCTGATCGTGCTGACCGAAGCCTTTCTCGACAACGGTTACGGGGTGGCGGCCGACCAATTGCAGCACGCCACGCGCCGCTCGATTCAGGTCGACAGTGGCCAGGCCAAGGCCTGGGTGGCGATCACCTTTGCCGCTTACAACGTTGGCCCCTGCCGGAATCTTGACGCAAAAAACCTGTGCCGCATCTACGAACGCCGGCCGTTGGTCTGCCGCATCTACCCGATGGAAATCAACCCGCACATTCCGCTGCGTCCGCAAGCCAAGGACTGCCCACCAGAATCCTGGGAGCAAGGCCCGTTGCTGATCCTCGGCAACAGCGTGGCTGACCCTGCGTTGCGTGACCTGATCGAGCAGTCGCGCCAGGCCGACCGCGACGACATCGGCGCCAAAGAGTCGATCTGCCAACAACTGGGCATCCACACCACCGCGCTCAAGGGCAACGGTTTTGTCGCTTACCTGCCGGACATGGCGGCGTTCAGTGCTGCGCTTGAAAAGCTTGAACCTGCGCCCGCCCCTGCGCAATGGACGTTTCATGTCGCAGGCGAACAGGTCACCGACACCTTGCAACAGGCCGGCGCGCAACTGGCAGGCAGCGACGCGCCGCCTTACCTGTTCATCCCTCTGCAACAACCAGCCTGAGCGGTCATTTGTAATACAGGTCGATCATGACATCGGCCTCGAATGGCCCGGCAACGGTGCGCGTGGTCTGCCACAACAGCTCGGCATTGAACTCGACACTGGCCGCGTGGGTATCGCCCAACAGATCGGCCAGATGAAAGATCTGGTTGTACCGCACAATCTCGTTATTGGCCGCTCGCACGATGCGGATGCCCAGCGACGGATTGGCCGCCGGCACCAGCAGTTCTTGCACCAGGCTGCCGGTGACCGGACGAAAACGCGCATCCAGGCTGAACGGCGAATCACAGGTGCGCCGCGTCGACAACACAAAAGGCCGCTGCTCGAATACCTTGCCCACCACCACCTGACGAATCGGCACGTTACCAAACGCCAGCGTTTCGGGGCTGACCTGCAACTCGGCATCGCAGGCGACAAACCGCAGCCCGCGCAGGTTATTGATCACATAGCTCAGGCTGTGCCCCGGCAACGGATCGGGTGCACTGCCGCCACCGAGCTGGAACATCCGGTAATCGGGCAACTCCGCAGGCAGGCCGGAAGGCGGCGTTACACCGAACTTCTGGATGAACACCGAAAAGCCCAGCGTGAACCGCACACTCGGGCAGGCGCCGATATTGCTGTCGCCTTCATGGCAGACCGGCAGCACCTGCCCGGTCGCGATACGCCCGGAAAAATGATCGACGCCGTCCAGCGTCAAACCCGCACGAATGCCCTGGCCGATATTCAGGTTGTCCGGGTTGAGGTAGACGAACACCTCCTGAGCAACCGTCTGCTGCCCTTCGCGAACGCACTCGACCTGCACACTCTGGCGCTCGGAACGCCAGACCACTTCACCATTTGCCAAGGACTCAGGAATCGCGACCGTACTGCCCAGATCACCACGCAAGACCCGTTCGCCCGAACCCTGCACCGAACAGACCACGGCGAAACAGCTCACCGGCCCCAGCAATAACAAAATCAGCACGGCCGACAGCCGTTTGAGGATGAGCATCAAGTCGAACATCAGCAGGGTTCCGCCATCGGTAAAGTGTCCAGCAGGCGCGCCGAGAATGGCCCCTGCCCTGTGGCCGGCGCGCAATACGCGCGCTGGCCGCCATAATCGGTCAGTGCCTTGAATAACAAGCGTTCCGGCGATCCTGCATTGACGGGCCATTCGAAGCGTGCGCCCGGCGCCAGCAACTGGTGATCGCTCAAGGCCTGGCCATTCAGGCTCAGCGCCTGCAGCACGACATGAAAAACCGTCGGGTTGCTCACCTGCAAACGCCGTCCGCCGGGATCGGCGCGGTTCAGCGACCAACGTAGCGCAGAGGCCGCATCGGCCGGATCACCGGGCAACCCGACAGGCCGGTAGAACACATTGATGCGCTGGCGCACGGCGATATTCAGTTGCTGCCCGACGGCAACACGCTGCGGTACTTCGAGGACATACAAGTGCAACAGCGACTCACGCTCGGCCGGCATACCTATGCCGTGGTACAGCAAGCGCAACACTTGCCGCCCTTGTGCCGGCAGGTGCACCAGCGCCGGGGTGACCACGAACGGCAGCTCGATGCCCGGTTGTGCCGTGGCCGGATCGTCATCGTCGCCCGGCGTCGCCAGCCAGGCCTGCAACAGCACTTCACGCTCGTCGCGATTGCTGACCTCAATGGCCACCTCATTGAACGCGCCAGGGAACACCAGCCGCGTACCCGCCAATGACACTGTCGCCTCAGCCTGCGCGATACCCAGCATCAGCAACAACCACCCGGATAGCCACCTCATCGACACACCAGCCTTAGCCGTTCATAGGCCCGCGAGGGGTCACGCGGCGGTAACTCGAAAGGTGCAGCGCAGCGTTGATCGGCCCAGCGCACAGACAAGGTGCCGCTGTCCTGCTCAATGAGCACCAGCGCCTGGCTGGTCGGGTCGACGCTGGCCAGGGTCTTGCCCTGCCCGTCTTCGACCGTGGCCCCCAACGGCAACTTGCTGCCATCGCTGCGCACCAGCGCAAACTGCACACGACGCCCGACCGACGCCTTGAAACGCAACAGTGGCATAGCGCCGCGACGTGGCACGACCTGGCCGACGGCGTTATCGAGTTCGACATCGGCGCCCAGTTGCCGGGTGTCGAGGCTGATCCAGTTACTGCGATAGGGCTGGGCAAACGGCAGCACCGCATAGCCATTGCCGGCGGTCTCGACCTGCCGGTAAGTGGCCAGGCTCGCCCCTTGAACCTCGGGCACCTGCACCAGCGCGAAGGTTTCACCCAGCGGCTGGGCAAAGTTGACCCCGCCGGCATGCGCCACGATCGACCCGCTGCCGCCCAGCAACAGGCTGCGGTAATCGCGGCCCTGGCTGTAACCGGCTTCGAAGCGCCCGAACGGGGCCACCGTGCTGAGTTTGCCGGCACCAAAGCTGCCCGACTCACTGTCGTGGCCGGCCTGCACCGAATAGAAACTGTCACGGTTATCCAGCACCTGACCGTTGAGCCCGCTTTGCAGGTTGTAGCCGCCATTGCTGTCACGCACGGCATTGAAGAACAGCCGCGATGAACTGGCCGTACGCCCCAACGGCACGGTCAGGCTCAGTACCATGCGGTTGTCGACGCGGGTTTCGCCATCGCGACTGTAGTTCTGGTTACGCTCGACGGACAAGCTGTAGGTCAGGTCTCGCCACGCCGAACTCCACGACAGGTAGGCCTGTCGGGTCTTGCCCGGCAGGTTCCAGTAGCGCTGCTCGGAAGCGGTCAGGCTCAATGAGGCGGCGTGTTCGGTAAGGGTCTGGGTCACATTGAGCTCCAGACGGTCCCGGGCGCGGCCGATGATGCTCAAGCCGTCGCGCTCGCCTGATTCTTCGACATGCTGGCCCAGCGTGCGGTAGTGCGCGGTGGAATAGCGATAACCCGCCACCGCCAGCGTGGTGCGGGTCATCTCCAGGGTATTGGCATAGCGCAGCCGCAGGCTTTGCCCGTCCTGTTGCCGGCCACGCAATTCACTGCTCGAATGGGTCAGGTCAGCCGACAACGCACCCAGGCCGGTATTGACCCCCGCCCCCAGGTTGGCGGCCTGATAATCCTCGGCCAGTTGCAGCCCGCCAAAATCAGTCAGGTTTTCGCTGAGGCCATGAATCCACGCGCCGCTCAAAAAACTGACCGCGTTGTATTGCCCCTCATTGCTGTCCACCTCACCGCCACTCAGGCTGTAGCGAAAGGCCCCGGCCGGCAACATGATCGGCAGCGACGCATAGGCCTGGGTAAAACTGCGGCGCCGGCCATCCGCCTCGATCACCGTTACCAGCAAATCACCGTTGGAACCGCTGGGGTAAATATCCGTGACCTCGAACGGCCCCGGCGAGACATTGCCGCTGTACAACAGAAAGCCGCTTTGACGCACCTCGACCGTGGCGTTGGTTTCGGCGATGCCGCGGATCACCGGCACATAGTTGCGTTCGCTGTCGGGTAGCATGCCATCGTCGGACACCAGCGCCGCGCCCTTGAAACGCACGCTGTCGAATACCTGCCCGTCACTGAAGGTTTCGCCGACGGTCAACTGGCTCTTGAGCGCCGTGATATCACGCTGGGCGAAGGTGCGATTGCTGCGAAAGCTGGACGGTTGATCATCGCCCTGCACCAGCGAAGACTCGTTACGCAATCGCCAGGCGCCGAGATTGAGACCATTGCGCAGCCCCAGATAATGCTGTTGGTGGCGCCGCCCCAACTGGTTGCGCAGCGCGCTATTGAAGCTGTAGTTGATAAACCCCGCGGTTTCGCCCTGGTCCCACAACGGCGGCGATACATAGCCGCGTGCGCTGCGGGCCATCAGGGCCTGGGGCACGCTGATATTCAGGCGCAAGGCACCGGGCTGGTAGTCGACACGGGCAAATTCGACCTGCCCGACCAGATCGAAACAGCCAGGCGCCTGCGCGGCGGGTTCGATCTGGCCGGGCAGTTTTTGCATATCCAGACCCAGCTCGCGGAGCATGTCGAGGGTCAGGCACGGCTCTACCCGGCCGTTGCGCACATTACGCACAAACTCGACATCGCGCCGCCCACTGAGCGAGCGGTTGACGTGGATATCCACCCGATAGACGCCCGGCAGCACCGAGCTGGCGCGCAGAAACTCCTCCAGATCCGGCGGCTGATCGCTGCCCTGGATAAAGGCGGTATTGAAGCGCGCCGACCCGGTTTCGCTGTTTGCCTGGGCCATCAGTGCACTGAGCGACAGGCTCAAGCCCAGACCAAGGCCGAATCCGAGCGGCAACCTGTGAGGTGAAAATCTGGCCGGGCCGCGCGCGGCCCGGAACCTGAATCCCTGGTTATTTTTTATGAGCCATTCCATTAGCTGTGTTCACTGTGCTGGGTGTACCTGGTGCGCCGCGCAATCCGTTGCGCAGCGCCTGATGTTATCGGGCGTCGACCCGACTGGCCGACACGGCTTGCTCACCTTGCAGCGTGGCCCGGTAGACTTCCTGCCCGCCGAAATCATTGATGCTGATAAAGCCCAGTTCTACCGGCGTGCTGGCTGAACGCAGGCGCGGTGACAGACGCCAGCGCTGTTGTGGTGCGAGCATGCGGCTGTCTTCACTGGCCAGTTCCTGACTGCCGTGGTGGGTACTGATCTTGAGCATCGACACGTGAAAAGGCCCGGGGTTGAATACCTCAAGCTCGCCGCTGCCCAACAGGCGCCATTGCAACTGCTGGGCGGCCTTGGCGGGGTCGCCGCTCAGGCCGACGGGCCTGAAAAACAGCTTGATGCGCTGACGTACGGCGATCTGCAACGTGTTTTCAGCCGCACTGCGCGGGATTTCCTGAATATTGAGCCACAGCACCGACTCTCGATCGGTCGGCATGCCGTAACCGGCATGGATGATGCGCACCAATTGCTTGCCGTCACCGGACAGGTGCGCCAGTGGCGGGGTCACCATGAACGGCAAATCCGTGCCGTCCGTCTGTGCGCTGACGCCCACCGGATCGTAGGGTTCGAGCCAGGACTGCAAGAGGATTTCGCCGGCGCCACTGTTGTGTACGCCCAGGCTGACTTCCTTGTCCTTGCCCTGATAAATGACCCGTGTGGTATTGAGCACGATGCCCGCCTGAGCGCTGAAGACAAACAGCCACCCGGCCGCGAGCACCGCACAGCGAAAAAAATTGAAAAGCATGCTGGCATTGGCCTCGGCTGGAAAAAGGCAGGGCGAGCCGGCTCGCCCTGCCTGAGGTGTTACTCGTAATCCATCACGAAAGGCATGAAGCCATCGGCATTACCGGGATTGGTGGCCGTGCCGTTGAGTACATACACCGCGCCGAAGTCGATTTGCGCCGTCGCGCCGCCCACGCCATCCTTGATCAGCGGTTTGTCGATGGTTTCAGTGCCGGAAAGGTCCATGAGACGGTTGGCTGCGTTGATCAGGCCAATGCCCACACCGTCGGCCGCACCGGTGGTGCGCAGCAGGGTCTGGTCGTTATTGTCCAGGCCGCTGCCGTTACGCGCAGCAAAGCGCATTTTCACAGTGTTGTACTGATCGGCACCGGCACTGCAATTGACCAGCAACTGGATAGGCGTGGCCGATTGCAATTTGCTCTCGCTCGAACGACCGATGTCGGAGAACGACACGTTACCAAGATCGACATTGATCTCACCCGCATTGGTGCCCGGGCTGACCCCTGTGCCGGGCGCCACATCACACGTCATGTTGGTCAGTGTGCCATTGAAGATCAGCTTGCCGTTGTTGGCGGCATTGGCAACACCTGTAAAACTCAGACCCAGTGCACCCAGAACAGCCAGAGTAATAGACAGCTTTTTCATGTTAACAACGTTCCTTGTGTTATTTCGTGTGTGCCCTAGTGGACGGCGAGCACTATAAATCCGGTACGCCTTCACCGATGTCAGGCAGATCCATTTGTCGTGACAGAATAAGAAATATAAATTGCAGGATATTTCTGTAAGAATAAAATGCCCTCCCCCAACCCCCCTGCATTCAGGGGACTTGTTCGAAAGACCGAGTAAAAAGTTCAACTAAAGCGTGCGCCACTGCCGATCTGAAAACGTCGGCAGGCGTATTGAAAACGACCGCGCACTTCAGTCTTGCCCAGAATGAAGTGCACGACCATTGCAGGTTTATTGATACGTGATGGTAACCACACCGCCGGCCTGGATGCCCTGCACTGTCGCTGGCAAGGCCCGGTACTGGCTGGTGAACGGCACCGTTTCACCGGTGCAGGCATTGTGCTGGGTAGTCACATCCATAAAGACGCCCGGTTGTACCTGAACTTTCAAAAACGGCTCTGCTCCTGCACCGCGTCCCGGCTGATTAATGGCACAGGTTGAATTAACCAGTTGCCCGTGAAAAACCAGTACACCTTCTTGAGCCATTGCTTGCAGTGGCGTTATTGCTGTCACCCAGGCTGCCAATACCAGGCCAATCAACGGCCGTGCCGACCGACTGGATAACGTTTCCCACACTGAGGTATCGCTGTTCATCGCCACGCTCCGTTACACCGGAATCACACTGCCAAGTTAAGTCGAGCGTAGGAATAATCGCCAGAATAGCCCTTAAACTTCTGTAGGATATTTCCTCAGAGTTTGCGCTTAGTCCTATTTTTGACCGTCAAATGGCTATCGCCTGAGTCGCCGCTTTCTTGATAGCGGCTCAAGGCCAGACACTGGATTTGCCAACTGGCGCAGGCTTTGCTGACAATTCTGACAGCTGGAAGTCATTTTGCTGACCCGATCAACCGGCTATAAAGACGTCCACGCTTACTGTTGCCCATTTCATCGACCCTTTCGGCGCCTCCTTCGCATGCGTAAATCGACCCGAATCGTTCTGGCCATCCTCTCGATGGCCGTCCTTGGCGCTGGCGCCAGCTGGCTGCTGACCCGCCCCTCCACCAAGGCGCCCATGGCGGCGACCGCCATTCCGGTCAAAGTGGTGACGATCCAGGCAAGCGATGTGCCGCGCTTCGTGACCGGCATCGGCACGGTGCAATCGCTGCAAAGCGTGGTGATCCGTGCACAGGTCGACGGCATTCTGAACCGTGTGCATGTGACCGAAGGTCAGCAGGTCAAGGCCGGCGACCTGCTCGCCACCCTCGATGACCGGGCAATTCGCGCGGCCATGGAGCAGGCCAAAGCGCAACTGGCGCAAAGCCAGGCGCAACTGGACCTGGCCCGTCTGGATCTGGCGCGCTATCAGGAACTGACCCGCGACAATGGCATTTCCCGCCAGACCTTCGATCAGCAAAAAGCCCAGGTTGTGCAACTCGGTGCCACCGTACAGGGCAACAAGGCCACTCTTGAAGCCGCTCAGGTACAACTGTCGTACACCCGTATCCTGTCGCCGGTGACCGGCAGGGTCGGTATTCGCAATGTCGACGAGGGTAACTTTCTGCGCGTCAGCGATGCGGCCGGGTTGTTCAGCGTAACGCGCATCGACCCGGTGGCGGTCGAGTTCTCGTTGCCGCAACAGATGCTGCCACTGCTGCAAAAACTCACCGGGCAAAGCGATCAGGCCGCCGTGCAGGCCTGGCTGGGTGACGACGCCAACGGCACGCTGCTGGGCGAAGGCCGGTTGACCCTGATCGACAATCAGGTATCGCCGACCACCGGCACCATTCGCGCCAAAGCCGCTTTCGACAACCCCGCACATACCTTGTGGCCGGGCCAGCTGGTGACCGTGAAGATTCAGACCGGCATCGAGCGCGACGCACTGAAAGTCCCGCCGCAGGTCGTTCAGCGCGGCATGGACCATCACTTTGTCTATCGGGTCCGCGATGACAAGGCCGAAGTCGTGCCGGTCAAGGTGCTGTATCAGGACAGCGACATGACCCTGATCAGCGGGCCCGCACCGGGTGATGTGCTGGTGCAGGATGGCCAGTCGCGACTCAAGGCCGGCAGCCGGGTCGAGATCGCCGGCACGCCCGCACAGACCGCAGGCACCGTGCAGGCGGCGGTGCAACCATGAGCAGTGCAAACACCCACACTCCGCCACACAAGGGCAAAGGCTCGGTGTCGGCCTGGTGCATCGATCACCCGGTCGCCACCCTGCTGCTGACTTTCGCCCTGGTGTTGCTGGGGGTCATCGCTTTTCCGCGCCTGCCGGTGGCACCGCTGCCAGAGGCCGAATTCCCCACCATCCAGGTCAGCGCCCAGTTGCCCGGTGCCAGCCCCAAGACCATGGCCTCCTCGGTGGCCACCCCGCTTGAGGTGCAATTCAGCGCCATCCCCGGCATGACCCAGATGACCTCCAGCAGCGCACTGGGCTCGACCAACCTGACCCTGCAGTTCGCCCTGACCAAGAGCATCGACACCGCAGCCCAGGAAGTACAGGCGGCGATCAACACCGCCGCCGGCCGTTTGCCGGCCGACATGCCTAACCTGCCGACCTGGCGCAAGGTCAACCCGGCCGACAGCCCGGTGCTGATCCTCAGCGTCAGCTCGACACTGATGCCCGGCACCGAACTGAGCGACCTGACCGAAACACTGCTGGCGCGCCAGCTCAGCCAGATCGAAGGGGTTGGCCAGGTGTCGCTGAGCGGCCAGCAACGCCCGGCCATTCGTGTTCAGGCAGCCCCGGAAAAACTCGCCGCCTTAGGCCTGACCCTGTCTGACATTCGTCAGGCAGTGCAACAGACCAGCCTCAACCTGGCCAAGGGCGCGTTGTACGGCAAGGATAGCGTCTCGACCCTGTCGGCCAACGACCAGCTCTTCAACCCGCAGGACTACGCGCAACTGATCGTCAGCTATAAAGACGGCGCACCGGTGCACCTCAAGGATGTGGCCAAGGTTATCAATGGCGCAGAAAACGCCTATGTGCAAGCCTGGTCGGGCCAGCAGCAAGGCCTGAGCCTGGTGGTGTTCCGCCAGCCGGGAGCCAATATCGTCGAAACCGTCGACCGGGTATTGAACCAGTTGCCACGCCTGACCTCGATGCTGCCGGCATCGGTGGAAGTCTCGGTGCTCAACGACCGCACGCGGACCATTCGCGCCTCGTTGCATGAAGTGGAGCTGACCCTGGGCATTGCCGTATTGCTGGTGGTCGCGGTGATGGCGCTGTTCCTGCGCCAGTGGTCGGCGACCCTGATCGTCACCAGTGTGCTGGGTGTGTCGCTGGTGGCGACCTTTGCGGTGATGTACCTGTTTGGCTTCAGCCTGAATAACCTGACGCTGGTGGCGATTGTGGTCGCGGTGGGCTTTGTGGTCGACGATGCCATCGTGGTGGTCGAGAACATCCATCGCCATCTTGAAGCCGGGCAAGGCATGCGCGAGGCGGCGATCAAGGGCGCCTCGGAAATCGGCTTTACCGTGGTCTCGATCAGCTTCTCGCTGGTGGCGGCCTTCATTCCGCTGCTGTTCATGGGCGGCGTGGTCGGTCGCTTGTTCAAGGAGTTTGCCCTGACCGCCACGGCGACCATCCTTATTTCGGTGATCGTATCGCTGACCCTGGCGCCGACCCTGGCCGCCCTGTTCATGCGCGCCCCGACCCACGGCAGCCACAGCAAACCCGGCTTTGGCGACCGTCTGCTGAATGTCTATGAACGCGGCCTGCGCAAGGCCCTGGCACACCAGCGCCTGACCCTGGGCGTGTTTGGCCTGACCCTGGCCATGGCGGTGGCCGGCTATGTGCTGATTCCCAAGGGCTTCTTTCCGGTGCAAGACACCGGCATGGTGCTGGGCACCAGCGATGCGGCCGGCGATATCTCCTACCCGGACATGGTCGAGAAGCACAAGGCGCTGGCGAAAATCATCAATGCCGACCCGGCCGTGCAAGCGTTCTCGCACTCGGTGGGCGCCTCGGGCAATAACCAGACCCTGGCCAGCGGGCGCTTCTGGATCTCACTCAAGCCACGCGGCGAGCGTGATGTGTCGGCCAGCCAGTTCATCGACCGTATCCGTCCGCAACTGACCACTATTCCTGGCATCGTCCTGTACCTGCGCGCCGGGCAAGACATCAACCTCAGTCCGGGGCCCAGCCGCAGCCAGTACCAGTACGTGCTCAAGAGCAACGATGGCGACCTGCTCAACACCTGGACCCAGCGCCTGACCGACAAGCTGCGCAGCAATCCGGCGTTCCGCGACCTGTCCAACGACCTGCAACTGGGCGGCAGCGTCACCCACATCGACATCGACCGCCGCGCGGCCTCGCGTTTCGGCCTGACCACCGCCGATGTCGACCAGGCGCTGTATGACGCCTTCGGCCAGCGGCAGATCAGCGAGTACCAGACCGAAACCAACCAGTACAAGGTGATTCTGGAACTCGACGCCCGCCAGCGTGGCCGCGCCGAAAGCCTGGCGTACTTCTACCTGCGCTCGCCGCTGACCAACGAAATGGTACCGCTGTCGGCGCTGGCCAAGGTCAGCGCGCCGACCATGGGCCCGCTGTCGATCAGTCATGACGGCATGTTCCCGGCCGCCAACCTGTCGTTCAACCTGGCCTCCGGCGTGGCGCTGGGTGACGCGGTGCGCATGCTCGATCAGGCCAAGGAAGAGATCGAAATGCCGACCGCGATCATCGGCAGCTTCCAGGGCGCGGCACAGGCGTTCCAGAGTTCGCTGGCCAACCAGCCCTGGCTGATCCTCGCAGCCCTGGTGGCGGTGTACATCATCCTCGGCGTGCTTTACGAGAGTTTCGTGCATCCGCTGACCATTATTTCGACCCTGCCCTCGGCGGGTATCGGCGCGCTGTTATTGCTGTGGCTGATGGGTCAGGATTTCTCGATCATGGCGCTGATCGGCGTGGTATTGCTGATCGGCATCGTCAAGAAAAACGGTATCCTGCTGGTCGACTTTGCCCTGGAAGCCCAGCGCAGCCAGGGAATGAGCCCCAATGAAGCGATTTATGAGGCGTGCCTGACGCGTTTTCGGCCGATCATGATGACCACCCTGGCGGCGCTGTTCGGCGCCCTGCCGCTGATGCTCGGCTACGGCGTCGGCGCCGAACTGCGCCAGCCCTTGGGCATCGCGGTGGTGGGCGGGCTGCTGGTCAGCCAGGTGCTGACCCTGTTCACCACGCCGGTGATCTACCTGCAACTCGAACATCTGTTTCACCGCCGCCAGAATGCACCGACCGCTCGCCAGGCGATTGCCACATGAAAGCCCAGATGAGAGCCCCGACATGAGAGCCACCGCATGCGCGTGCTGATTATCGAAGACGAGCAGAAAACCGCCGACTACCTTCATCGCGGCCTGAGCGAGCAGGGTTACACCGTCGACGTGGCCGCCGATGGCATCGAAGGCCTGCACCTGGGGCTGGAAAACGACTACGCAGTGATCATTCTCGATGTGATGCTGCCGGGTCTGGACGGCTTCGGCGTCTTGCGCGCCCTGCGTGCGCGTAAACAGACGCCGGTGATCATGCTGACCGCCCGCGAGCAGGTCGACGACCGCATTCGCGGTCTGCGCGAAGGTGCCGACGATTATCTCGGCAAGCCCTTCTCGTTTCTCGAACTGGTCGCGCGCCTGCAAGCCCTTACCCGGCGCAGCGGCGTGCACGAGCCGGTACAGATCACGATTGCCGACCTGTGGATCGACCTGATCAGCCGCAAGGCCAGCCGCGCCGGGGCGCGTCTGGAACTGACCGCCAAAGAATTTTCGCTGCTCAGCGTACTGGCTCGCCACCAAGGCGAGATCCTGTCCAAGACCTCGATTGCCGAACGGGTCTGGGACATCAATTTCGACAGCGACACCAATGTCGTCGAGGTTGCGATCAAGCGCCTGCGCGCCAAACTCGACGGCCCGCACGAGCACAAGCTGCTGCACACCATTCGCGGCATGGGCTATGTACTGGAAGACCGCCGTGCGGATTGATTCGATCGCCCTGCGCCTGGCCAGCCTGTTCGCGCTGGTGGCATTCGGGGTATTCCTGCTGATCGGCTGGGCGCTGTATCTGCAGGTCGACAAGCATCTGGACCTGCTGCCGGAGGCCGAAGTCGATGCGCGCTACAGCGTGCTGGAGTCGACCATCAACCGCTTCGGCAACCCGGAACACTGGGGCAAGATCAAGAGCAAGCTGCACCTGCTCAGTGAAGAAGACAAACGCATCCGCTTCTGGGTAGTCAGCGACGACGCTACCTATGAATATGGCAATCCGGGCCCCGAGGTGCGGCGCTTCGCCCACGGGCCGCCAGGCATGCATGACCTGCTGCTGCCCGGCGAGCGGTTCCCGTACAAGGTGCTGGTCAGTGAATTCGCCGCCCGCGACCAGCGCCCGGCACTGCGCTTTCTGACCGGTATCGACACCCAGACCTTCTGGCAGACCCAACACGCCTTGCTGGTCGCGCTGATCGCGCTGGCAGTGATCGGCATTGTGCTGGCGTCCTTGCTCGGTTATTGGGTGGCACGCATCGGCCTGCGCCCGCTGAGCCACTTGTCGCTGGAGGCGCATAAACTGTCGCCGCCGCACCTGTCCGGGCGCTTGCAGCTTTCGCCATTGCCGCCGGAACTGGCGCAGTTCGTCACCGCGTTCAATTCGACCCTGGCGCGGGTCGAACAGGCCTATTCGCGGCTGGAGTCGTTCAATGCCGATGTGGCCCACGAATTGCGCTCGCCACTGACCAATATGATCGGCCAGACCCAGGTGGCGCTGACCCGTGGCCGTTCGGCCGAGCATTACTTCGAGGTGCTGCAATCGAACCTCGAAGAACTGGAGCGCCTGCGTTCGATCATCAATGACATGCTGTTTCTGGCCAGCGCCGATCAGGGCAGCAAGGCCAAGGAACTGACCCGCGCCTCCCTGGCCGAAGAAGTCGCTACCACCCTGGATTACCTCGACTTCATCCTTGAAGATGCACAGGTCAGCGTACAGGTGCACGGCGACGCCAGCGTGCCCATCGAAAAGGCCCAGTTGCGCCGCGCGCTGATCAACCTGCTGCACAACGCGGTGCAACACACCGACCCCGGCCAAACCATCCGGGTCACCATCCACAGCCTGGAGCACCAGGTGCGCATCGGCGTCAGCAACCCCGGAACGCCCATCAGCGAAGAGCACCTGCCGATGCTGTTCGAGCGCTTTTACCGGGTCGATGCCTCACGCAGCAACAGCGGCGCCAACCACGGCCTGGGTCTGGCCATCGTCAAAGCCATCGCCCTGATGCATGGCGGCACGGTGTTCGTCGACAGCCAGGGCGGCCTCAATACCTTCGGGATCAGCTTGCCGGTCTGAAAACCTGTTATACGTTCGGGACAAATACAAACGCCGCAGGTCACAGGATCGTCGCCACGTATTCGGCTGCCACCCATTTCCCAGAGCGCCGGCCATGAATGCTCACCTGACCCAGTCTTCAGCCTCACCCGTATGGTTGCGCTCCGAGCGCCTGCTGATCGCTGGCAGCCTCTTGTCGATGCTGGCGATTCTGGGCATCGTCGCCTCTTTGCTGGCCCGCGAGCGCCAGGATGCCCTGCTCAGCGCATCACGGGCAGCGACCAATACCATCAAGCTGATCGAAGCCGATATACAGCGTAATGTCGAGCTGTACGACGCGTCGCTGACCGGCATGATCAGTGCCTGGAAAAGTGCCGATCTGCCACAACTGTCGCTCGGGCTGCGCCAACGCCTGCTGTTCGACCGCGCCACGGCCGCGCCTTACAAAGGGGATGTGGCCTTGCTCGATGAGCAGGGCAATGTGCTTGCCGATCCACTGCCCGGCCCCAGCCGCCAGGATAATTTTGCCGACCGCAGCTTTTTCATGCACCACCGCAACAGCCCCATGACCGGTTTGTACATCAGCGAGCCGTTCAAGGCACGCTGGGGCTTCAACGACTGGAACCTGGGCTTCAGCCGCCGCCTGTCGGGACGTAACGGCGAGTTTCGTGGCGTGGCCATTGCCGCCATGCGCCTGGCGTATTTCAGGCCCCTGTTCAGAAGCCAGTCGCTGGATCAGGACAGCAGCATCAGCCTGATCAACGCCAGCGGCATTCTGCTGGTACGTGAGCCGGAACTGAGCGCGCTTGACCAGACCGGCACCGACCTGAGCCAACTGGCCAATTTCCAGCACATTCTCGAATTGCCCGAGGGCAGTTTTGTCGGCCTCTCGAGCAAATACCAGGGACCACGGCTGTACACCTTTTCACGCGTGCACGGCTTGCCGTTGATTGTGGTCATTGCCCAGCCGGAATCGGAGGTTTATGCCACCTGGCGGCGCAACGCCCTGTTGGTCGGCAGCGCGACCGGGGCGCTGTGCCTGGGCATTCTGTGGCTGACCCTTCTGCTGGCGCGCGAGCTGCGTCGCCGTCAGCACGCCGAGCAGGTACTGGCCAATCAGGCGGCCACCGATGGGCTGACCGGCCTGGCCAATCGGCGTCAACTCGACCGCAGCCTGGCCATCGAGTGGGCACGGGCACAGCGCTCGGGCGAATCGTTGTCGTTGCTGCTGATCGATGTCGACCACTTTCGTCGCTTTAATGAGCGCCACGGTCATCTGGGCGGTGACCAGGCGCTGCGGCGTGTGGCCGACAGCATTGCCGCCAATGTCCGACGCAGCAGTGACCTGGCCGCACGTTATGGCGGTGAAGAGTTTGCGGTGCTGCTGCCCGCTACCGATCATGCAAGCGCGCTGGCGCTGGCTGAAAGCATTCGTCAGACCGTCATGCAACTGCCACCGTTTGAGCACGAACAACAGGCCATCACGGTCAGCATTGGCGTGACCACCGGCAAGGTCGCCAAGGGTGACGCATTGGAATCGCTGATCGAAGCCGCCGACAAGGCGCTGTACAGCGCCAAGCACAACGGGCGTAACCGCGTGGAATTTTTCGACTACACATGAACGCCAACCGCCAGCCCTGTGCAAGCGGCTGGCGGTTGGCAGAAGTCTGGCTGAGAGAGCGGCTCAGGCGTCTCTCATACACACTTCATCACGACTGCGCGCGAACCTGGTCACGCAGCAGTTTGACCTTGTCGTGGTTGGCTTGTGCGCCAGTCAGTTGCTTCTGGATCAGGGTGACTACATTGACCGGCAGGGCTTTTTCGCGGGCCTTTTCCAGTGCCTTCTTGTAGTCCGCCAGCGCGTGGTCTTCGCCGCGCTCTACTTCGTTCAGGATGGCTTCATCGCTTTTGCCGGTAACCAGAGATTTCAGGTCGACCCAGGCACGGTGCAAAGTGCCGGCAACGCTGGAAGATTGTTCCGGATCGCCACCCAGGGCACGGACTTCGGCTTGCAGCTCACGTACGGCGGTGGCGCAATCGGCTGCACGGGTCTGGAAGTAAGTCTTGAGCTGCGGATTTTTCAGGTCTTCGGCGCTGGTCTCAAAGCCTTTCTGGCCATCCTTGCTGGTTTCGATCAGGTCGTTCAGCAGGTCGATCGATTCTTTGTTGATGTCAGTCATTTTCACTATCCTTCCTAGGCAGTTGATACCAATGTTTGAAGCTGACATAACCATTGCAGCGCCCGTGCCAGACCCTGATATTAAAATTTTCCCTTTATTTTCAATCAGTTAAAAATATCACTCGAAAGGCTTGCCATGCGTTCTGCATGAACTGTCCTTTTGCCTCCATGCAGAATGCAAGTTGGCCAGCCGCGCGCCATACAAACCCACCGCAAGCCCTGAAACGATCAGGATCACGGCTACTATTTTGCTCAGTGACAGGCTTTCGCCAAACATGACCATGGAGCCGAACATGCCGAAGATCGGTACCAGCAACGACAACGGCGCCACGGTAGAAACCGGGTATTGCCTGAGCAACGAATTCCACACCCAATAGGCAAACAGGGTGTTGGGGTACACCTGAAACAGGATCGAAATCACCGTGCGCGTGTCGATCAGGTTAGCCAGCGTGGTGTAGCCCTGCGTGCCATTGACCAGGTAGTCGAGCAAGAACAGCGGAATCGGCGCAAAGGCGCTGGACCACACCAGAAAGGCAAATACCTGGGTGGTTCTGGCTTTCTTGATGATGATGTTGGTCACGCTCCAGGCAAACGCGCCGAGTAGCACCAATAGCAAACCAGTGATCGACACCGAGCCATCGGCGACGAAAATGATGCTCAGCAACCCGCCCAGGGCAATGACGATCCCGAGCAGTTGCGAACGGGTGACTTTCTCGCGGAACACCCAGCCGCCGAGCAAAATCGTGAAAAACGCGCTGAACTGCAGCACCAGCGAGGCAATGCCGGCCGACAACCCGGACTGAATGCCCAGATTCACTACGCCCCACATGCCGATGCCGAACACCAGCCCGTAGCCTGCGATGTAGCGCCATGGCACATCGGGTTTGCGGATGAACAGAATGGCCGGCAGTGCACACAGCGTGAAGCGCAGCCCGGCCAGGATGAACGGGTCGACCGCCGCCAGGCCCAGCTTGATGATCGAGAAGTTCAGCCCCCATAACGCGGTGATCAGGATGGCGAGCAGCAGGTGGTGCACTTTCATAGGGGCAGTTTCCGAAGGGCAAGGTCATCAGCACAAGCAGGTATACATAGCCACAACAGCCAGGCAGCGGCACTGATCGCAGCCCCCAGCAGGCACACGGCAAGCCAGCCCCACAGGGCGTAAACCTGGGTGGCGGCGACCGCGCCCAGTGCGCTGCCGGCCGAGTAAAAACACATATAGGCGCCGACCAGACGGCTTTGCGTATCGGGTCTTGAGGCAAAAATCAGGCTCTGGTTGGTCACGTGCACGGCCTGCACGGCAAAGTCGAGCATCACCACCCCGACCATCAGCGCCAGCAACGAGCGTTGTGCACAGGCAATCGGCAACCACGACAGCACCAGCAGGGCCAGCGAGAGGCCGGTGATTCTATGCCCAAGGCCCTGATCCGCCCAGCGTCCGGCGCGGCTGGCGGCCAATGCCCCGGCAACACCGGCCAGCCCGAACAGGCCGATCTGGGTGTGCGATAACGACAGTGGCGGCGCGCTCAGGGGCAGGACCATCGCGGTCCACAACACGCTGAAGGCGGCAAAGATCAACATGGCAAAGACACCGCGCCGGCGCAGTACAGGCTCGGTGATGAACAGCGCGCAGGTCGAGCGCACCAGCGCAGTGTATGAACGCTCAAGGCGCGGCAGGCCGGTGGCGGGCATCACCTTGTAGAGCACGGCGGCCATGATCAGCATCAGTATCGCCGACACGTAATACACCGCACGCCAGCCGGCCAGATCGGCAATCACGCCGCTGGTGAACCGCGCCAGCAAAATGCCCAGCACCACACCACTGGTCACCGTGCCCACCGCCTGCCCGCGTTGCGCGGGCGCGGCCAGGCTGGCGGCACATGCCACCAGCACCTGAACCACCACGGCCATCAGGCCCACCACAATCATGCCGCCTAGCAAGACCGGCCAATGCTGCGCCGACGCCACCACCAGTAACGCGAGGGCCGACAGCAGCACCTGGCCAAGGATCAGGTTCTTGCGTTCAAGCAAGTCGCCCAGCGGCACAATCAGCAACAGGCCTGCGGCATAGCCGATCTGGGTGGCCGTTACCACGATGCCGATGCTGCCGGGCTGAACATTCAGGCTCTGGGCCATGACATCGAGCAAGGGCTGGGCGAAATACACGTTCGCCACGGCGAGTGCGCAGGTCACCGAGAACAGCAGGGTCAGGGCACGAGAAAGCGCGGGGGGGCTGGCGGTCATGCAATCATCTCTGGCGATACAATCGGTTTCTTTTTGAAACCAGTTGTTTGATTTTTACCTATTCAGGTTTTAATCTGCAACCAGATTTTTCGACATTCAGGTGATTCGCATGGCCAGGCAAGCGACGCTGCAAACCAGCGAGTGCCCTGTCGCAAGAACCCTCGAAGCGATTGGCGAGCGCTGGACGCTGCTGATCATTCGCGATGCGTTCGACGATATCCGCCGCTTCAGTGATTTCCAGAAAAGCCTGGGCCTGGCCAAGAACATTCTGGCCGCACGCCTCAAGGCGCTGGTTCAATTGGGGATCTTCGAGATCCGCCCGGCGTCGGACGGCAGTGCCTACAAGGAATACGTGTTGACCGAGCGCGGCCGTTCGGTTTTCCCGATGGTGGTGTGCATGCGCCAATGGGGAGAGCAGCATCTGTTTGCTGCCGGTGAAACGCATTCTGTGCTGCTCGACAATGACAACGATCAGCCGGTGGCCAGCCTTGAAGTCAGGTCTGTCAGTGGCAAGCGACTGGCGCCGCAGGATTGCCATCGACAACGTATTACCAGGAACTCGTAAGCCATGAACCCGGAAACACTCAAACTGCTGGTCACCCGTGAAATGCCCTTCGGCAAATACAAAGGCCGGCTGCTGGCCGACCTGCCGGGGCATTACCTGAACTGGTTTGCCCGCGAAGGCTTTCCCAAAGGTGAACTGGGCGCGTTGCTGGCATTGATGCAGGAGATCGACCACAACGGCCTGAGCGAGCTGCTCGATCCCCTGCGCACCCGGCCCCGCCAATTCAAGAATGAATGACGCTGGTGCGGTGATTACCCGAACAACGCCACCGCTTCTGCCGTCGCTTCCTGAATGCGGCCCCAATCGCCGTTTTTCACCCAGCTGTTTTCGATCATCCAGCTGCCGCCGACACACATGACGTTAGGCTGGGCGATGTAGTTTTTCAGGTTTTGCGCGTTCACGCCGCCCGTCGGGCAGAAGCGCACTTCGTTGAATGGCCCGCCCAGCGCCTTGAGCGCCGCCACGCCGCCGCTGACTTCAGCCGGGAACAGCTTGAAGCGCCGGTAGCCCAGGCCGTAGCCGATCATGATGTCGGAGGCGCTGCTGATGCCCGGCAACAGCGGCACACTGCTTTGCGCCGAAGCTTGCAGCAGGTCCAGCGTGCTGCCAGGGGTGACGATGAACTGCGCACCGGCAGCCTCGGCATCGGCCAGCGAGCGACGGTCCAGAATGGTCCCGGCGCCAATGATCAACTCCGGGCGCTGCTCGCGCAGAACGCGAATCGCATCCAGGCCAAAGGCCGAACGCAGGGTCACTTCCAGCACAGTCAGACCACCGGCGGCCAGCGCATCGGCCAGCGGCAGCACGTCCTCGGGGCGGGCGATGGTGATCACCGGGAGGATTTTCGCCTGGGCGCACAGCGCATCGATCCGGGCAGTCTTGGTCGCCATGCTGTCGAGCGGCTGATTGTTTTCGTAGTGGGTCATGGCGATGTTTCCTTCGCTTAAGGGCACCAGTAGATATCCAGGGACAGGTTAAGAAAGGCACGCACCGGCATTTCGGCCAGATCGGTGCCATCCAGCGCGACGCGCAGGGTGTGAAGCTTGGATTTACCGGACACCGACAGAATCGGAGCACGGGCCGACGCCAGCAGGCGGCGGGTCAGGGTCAGGCGCTGGTGCGGCACGCTTGGCGCCAGCATCGGCAGGCAGCGACGCTCGCCGTCTTCGCTCAGTGCCTGAGCAAGGTTCGGGCTGTTGGGAAACAGCGAGGCGGTATGGCCGTCGTCACCCATGCCCAGTACCAGCACATCGATCGGCGGCAATTCGGCCAGCAGACGGTCAGCCTGCTCGGCGGCAACCTCAAGGCTTGGGGCTACGCTGTACAGCCCGATGAAGGTCGCCTTGGCGGCCGGGCCTTGCAGCAGGTGACGACTGACCAGGGCAGCATTGCTGTCAGGGTGCTCGACCGGCACCCAGCGCTCGTCAGCCAGGCTGATCACCACGTGCGACCAGTCCAGCGGCTGCACGGCCAGATGCTCGAAGAACGCCACCGGGCTACGCCCGCCGGAAACCACCAGGGTTGCCGTGCCGTTCTGGGCAATCGCGGCGCGCAAGCGCTCGGCAACATTAAGCGCCAGGGCCTCGGCCAGCTGTTGCGGACCGTCGAAGTCGTGGGCGGTCAAGCCCGCCGGTAATTGCAATTCACATGTCGCCATACCAGGATCTCCCGTCGCGAGTAATAAGGGCAATGGAGCTCATCGGCCCCCAGGAACCGGCGGCGTAAGGTTTGGGCGCGTCGCCCGCTTTCTTCCAGCCGGCGATCAGTTGATCGCACCATTGCCAGGCGTATTCGATTTCATCCTTGCGCACGAACAGGTTCTGATTGCCGCGCATCACTTCCAGCAGCAGCCGCTCATAGGCATCGGGCACCCGGGCGCTGCGGTAGGTGTCGGAGAAATTAAGGTTCAACGGGCCGCTGCGCAGTTGCATGCCCTTGTCCAGCCCCTGGTCCTTGGTCATCACCTGCAAGGAAATGCCCTCGTCGGGTTGCAGGCGAATGATCAGGCGGTTGCTGATTTGCAGGCGTTGCTCGGGGGCGAAGATGTAGTGCGGCGGCTCTTTGAAGTGGATCACGATCTGCGACAGCTTCTGCGGCATGCGCTTGCCGGTGCGCAGATAAAACGGCGTACCCGACCAGCGCCAGTTGCGGATGTCGGCACGCAGTGCAACGAAGGTTTCGGTGTCGCTCTCGGTATTGGAGTTTTCTTCCTCCAGATAACCGGGCACCGCCTTGCCTTCGCTATAACCGGCGGCGTACTGACCACGCACCACCTGAGTGGCCAGGCGCTCAGGGGTAAACGGCGCCAGGGCCTTGAGCACCTTGACCTTCTCGTCGCGAATGCTGTCGGCCGACAAGTCGCTGGGCGGGTCCATGGCGATCAGGCACAGCAGCTGCAACAGGTGATTCTGGATCATGTCGCGCAACTGGCCGGCCTGGTCGAAATACCCCCAGCGCCCCTCGATACCGACCTTCTCGGCCACGGTGATCTCGACGTGGGAGATGTGGTTCTGGTTCCACTGGGTCTCGAACAGGCTGTTGGCAAAGCGCAGGGCAATCAGGTTTTGTACCGTATCTTTGCCCAGGTAGTGGTCGATGCGGTAAACGCGGTTTTCCGGGAAGAACTGCGCAACGGCATCGTTGACACGCTTGGACGACGCCAGATCGTGACCAATGGGCTTTTCCAGCACCGCGCGCGTGCGACCGCTCAGGCCGACAGCGGCGAGGTTCTCGCAAATCGCGCCATACACCGCTGCCGGGGTGGCGAAATAGGCGATCAGGGTGTCGACATCAGCCACTTGCTCCGCCAGCGCGTGATAGCCCTCGACCTTGAGAAAGTCCAGGTGCAGGTAGCTCAGGCGAGCCAGAAAACGCGTCACGTGCTCGTCTTCAAGCTCGGCTTCGGGAATGAAGCGGCGCATGGACTGGTGGATGTAGGCCAGGTGCGATGCCTCGTCACCGGGCTCGCGCGCCAGCGCAATGAGACGGGTGTCTTCATGCAACAGGCCGGCACGGTCGAGCTGATAAAGAGCCGGGAACAGTTTGCGCACCGCCAGGTCGCCCAGGGCGCCGAACAAGGCGAAGGTGCACGGTTCAACCGTAATCAGGGGCATAATGTTGGTTCTTTTATCAAGTTAGACTACAAATACCTTTTTTAAAGGCGTTTCTCAAGGCCATATGTAGTAATAACCACAACATTTTGTCGAAAACCTCATACCAGTGGTGATTCACACGGCCTCTGAGTACGATAGGCCACCTTTGCTACAGGCTAAAGGGGCCAATTGCAGCCCCGGACAAAACGCGGGTTAACGAGCCCCCGAAAAGGATGAGGAATGGACCGCACACGTAATTTGCTGGAGCAGATCCAGAACCGACTTGCGGAGCTGAACAAGGCCGAGCGCAAGGTGGCTGAAGTCATCCTGCTCAACCCGCAACTGGCCACGCGGCTAAGCATCGCAGCCCTGGCCCAGGCGGCCAAAGTCAGCGAACCGACCGTCAACCGCTTCTGCCGCTCGTTCAGCGTCAGCGGCTACCCGGAACTCAAGCTGCAACTGGCACAAAGCCTGGCCAGCGGCGCGGCCTATGTCAGCCGCGCGGTAGAGCCGGACGACAATCCCGAGGCCTACACCCAGAAGATCTTCGGCAGTGCCATCGCCTCGCTCGACAGCGCCTGCCAGCAACTGGACCCGGCGCAGATCAGCCGCGCCGTCGACATGCTGATCCAGGCCCGGCAGATTCACTTCTTCGGACTCGGCGCTTCGGCCCCCGTGGCACTGGATGCCCAGCACAAGTTCTTCCGCTTCAACCTGGCCGTCAGCGCGCACGCCGACATCCTGATGCAGCGCATGCTGGCCTCGGTGGCACATACCGGCGATCTGTTCGTGATCATTTCCTACACCGGGCGCACCCGTGATCTGGTCGAGGTGGCGCGCATCGCCCGTGAAAACGGCGCCTCGGTACTGGGCCTGACCGCTGCCAACTCGCCGCTGGCCCAGGCCAGCAGCGTGAGCCTGCATATCCCGCTGCCCGAAGACACCGACATCTACATGCCGATGACCTCGCGGATCATCCAGCTCACCGTGCTTGACGTGCTGGCCACCGGCATGACCCTGCGCCGCGGCGTGGATTTCCAGCCACACCTGCGCAAGATCAAGGAAAGCCTGAACGACAGCCGTTACCCGCTGGATGATCAGGGCTGATCAAGCCAACTGTGCCTGCAAGCTCAGGCTGGCGTGCTGGCCGGGGTGCAAGCCTTGGCCATCGACCGGGCCGCAAACCGCCTCGACCCTGACAAAACCGGTGGTCTCCTGCCCCGTCACGCCCAGCAACGGGCGGCTGCCGGGGTGCCAGACGGCGGTGCTGGCACTGTCGCCGGTGTCGATGTTCAGCCGGCGTTGCCAGGCCGGGTCTTGCAGTTGCACCGCACCCTCATGTTCGAACAGTCGCTGGCAGCCGCCCAGCACGCGTAACTCGCCACGCTGGCGACACGCCTGGCGCCGCAACTGGTCATAGCCCTGTGCGCCATCCAGGCCTTGCAGGGCGACCTCGGCGACATCGCTGATCTGCCAGTAGGCATGCAGCGCATGGCTGAAATGACACGGCTCGCTGTCTTGATGGCGCGTGCTCAAGCGCAGGTTCATGCCCTCGCCCAGCTCGGCATGCAAATCGACCTGCCAGTCCCAGAGCTGCAATTGCCAGTGCACCTGCACGGACGCGTCACTGGCCTGGCTGTCGATCAGGTTCCAGTTCAGCAAGCGCGCCCAGCCATGCGCCGGCCAGCCGCCCTCCTCCGGGTGGCGCCCGTACCAGGGCCAGCATACCGGCACGCCACCGCGAATCGCGCCCACTTGCGGCCACTGCGCCGCGCACCACAGCCAGGGTCTTTGCCCGCGCGGCTGAAAATGCAGCAGTTGCGCACCCTGACGACTGAACACGGCTTGGCAATGTGGATGATCGATCACCAGCACTTCACGGGCCTGATAACGCTCCCACTCGAAGGTGGCACGTGGACGCCTATCGGTAAAAAACCGCTGCAATGGATGCTCGTGCATCTGCACTTCCCTGGACGGATCAGCCAAAAAAAACGGGCAGCCAGGCCGCCCGCAAAGCACACACGATCCGGTTAGAACTTGGTCTGAATCTTCAGACCGGCAACCAGCGCGTCATCAACCTTGTCGACACCGCCCGGATGTCGAATGTATTGCAGGTTGGGACGCACGGTCAGCCAGTTGGTCACATGGAAACCATAGTAGATCTCGGAGTTGTACTCGGTGTCCTGCACCGGCAAGAACAACGGGTTATCGTAGTCGTTGACGTTGTTGAGCGCGTTGACCAGCCGGGCGCGGTCCTGGGCATCGTCGTTGACGTGGATACGCGAGATGCCAATGCCGATGTCGTCCTTGGGCCGCGAATTGAACGGTCCTTTGTAGACAACACCGATCTGCTGGAAGTTGTCGATGTAGTTGGTGGCCTTGTCGTGCACGGTGGCGGCGGCAAACACCGTCAGGCCGCGTGAGGCATCGCCGTTGTGCGCGGTCACTTGCTGGGTGGCCATGATCCAGCCGCCGTGCTTGCTGCTGTGGGTTTTGTAGGCCCCGCCGCTGACCGGCTGTGGCTGGCCATCGGCGCCTTCGTAGACGTCATTGGCATCCGGACTGCTGTGGTAGTAGCCCAGGCGGTATTCGCCCGGCAGCGAGTTGACCCTGGGAGTCCAGACCACTTCGACCGGCACGATAGTGCCCTGGCTGCCACTGCCGCTGAGCTTGAAGCCGTTGCCGATTTCCAGGTTCGACGGGTTCTGCTCGAACACGCCCACCTGGGCGAAGAATTCAGGCGTGATGTTGTATTTGACTGCAAGACCCCACTGGCTGACCGGCCAGTTGTACCAGGTGTTGACGTAGTTGGCCGGCTGCGCGCCGCAAAAGGTCAGGTTCTGGAAATCGCAGGGTGCCGAAGCGAACTCTTCGCCCGGTCCGAAGCGGCCGACCTTCAAGACCAGGGCATCGTCGAACAGCTTCTGTTTGACCCACATCTGGGTCAGGCGCCAGGTCTGACCGCGGCCCCAGACTTCCTGAGAAGAACTGAGGGTCCCTACACGTGGGTCGCCGATGCGGTCATTGGAAATGTTGCGCCCGCTACGCTCGGTGATCGCCAGCTTGAACTCGGCGCCCTGCCAGCCGAAGGCTTTCTGCAGATCGACCTTCAGGCCGAACGCGAACTGGTCACTCCAGCGCGCTGTGGTGTCGTTGTTATAGCCACCGTCGATATTACTGGCAGCCTCGCTCACGTACTCCAGTGACAGGTCATAGCCTTTGTCGAGCAGTTCAGTGCGCGCGCCGCCCCAGTCGCCGGTCATCCATGGCGAGTCGGCACTGAACGCACCGGCGGCCTGGGCGCTGCCGGCCAGGGCCAGGCTGCCCAGTACCGACAGCTTGCAAGCCCAGTAGAGTCGCGAACGCACTGCTGTGTTGATGCTCTTCATCCCTTCGATCCTCGATTTATTGTTATTGGCTTTTTTAGGTTTACAGCTTTCGACTTACTTGCTCGACAGCGCAAGGTTTCACTTGCGGCTCAATAGGGTCACATTGCCTGCCCGTTCAGCGCCGGCCGGCGCGCTCAGCCGCCCGAGGCGCTCACCGGTCGCGGCATCGAACAGCAACACCCGCGCCGGATCGAACTGCAGGGTCAGGCTCTCGCCAGACAGCGGCGCCTGATCCGGTGCCAGGCGGCAGCAGACTTTGGTCTGGTTAAGGGTGACGAACACCAGGGTGTCGGGGCCGGTAGGCTCGACGACGTTGACCTCGGCACGAATGCTCGGCTGGCCGCTGGATTCGCTGCCGGCCAGGGTGATCTGTTCCGGTCGCACGCCCAGAATCACTTCACGGTCTTCAAGCCCGACGTCGTTGATGCCCAAAGGCAATTCGCAGCGCGCCTGGCCGCTGTCGAGCAGTGCAATCAAACGACCGTCACGGCGTTGCAGGCGCAGCGGAATGAAGTTCATCGGTGGCGAGCCGATGAAGCTGGCGACGAACTGGTTGGCCGGGTCGTTGTAGATTTCACGCGGGGTGCCGAACTGCTGGACGATGCCGTCCTTCATCACCGCCACCTTGTCGCCCAGGGTCATGGCCTCGATCTGGTCGTGAGTGACATACACCGTGGTGGTTTTCAGGCGCTGGTGCATCAGTTTCATTTCAGTGCGCATCTCGACCCGCAGCTTGGCGTCGAGGTTGGACAGCGGCTCGTCGAACAGATAAATCTTCGGCCGCCGCGCCAGCGCCCGACCCATCGCCACACGCTGTTGCTGACCACCGGACAACTGGCCGGGCTTGCGCTCCAGCAGGTGCTCGATTTGCAACAGGCGCGCCACGCGGCTCACTTCGTCGTCGATGGCCGATTTGGGCAGCTTGCGAATCTTCAGGCCGAATTCGATGTTCTCGCGCACGCTCATGGTCGGGTACAGCGCGTAGGACTGAAACACCATGGCAATGTCGCGATCCTTGGGGCTGGTGTCGCTGACGTCCTGGCCGTCGATCAGAATCGCGCCGCCGCTGATGCTTTCAAGGCCCGCGATGCAGTTCATCAACGTCGATTTGCCGCAACCGGACGGGCCGACAAGAATCAGGAATTCGCCATCTTTTATCTTCAGCTCGATGTTTTTCAGCGTGTCCGGCAGGCTCGCGCCGTAGGTCTTGTTTACGTTTCGAAGTTCGAGAGTTGCCATGGTTGATTCCTTGATTCAGCCCTTGACCGCGCCGGCCGTGAGCCCACGCAGGAAGTACTTGCCGGCCAGGATATAGACCAGCAGTGTCGGCAGCCCGGCGATCATCGCCGCTGCCATATCAACGTTGTATTCCTTGACCCCGGTGCTGGTGTTGACCAGGTTGTTCAGCGCCACGGTGATGGGCTGCGACTCACCGCTGGAGAACACCACGCCGAACAGAAAGTCGTTCCAGATCTGGGTGAACTGCCAGATCAGGCAGACCATGATGATCGGCGTCGACATCGGCAAAACGATGCGCCAGAAGATGGTGAAAAACCCCGCGCCATCCAGCCGGGCGGCACTCACCAGCGCCTGCGGCACGGTGACGTAGAAGTTGCGAAAAAACAGCGTGGTGAAGGCCAGCCCGTAAACCACGTGGATGAACACCAGGCCGGTGGTGGTGCTGGCCAGGCCCATCTTGCCCAGCGTGAAGGACGCCGGCAGCAGCACGGTCTGGAACGGCAGAAAGCAGCCGAACAGCAGTAAACCGAAAAACAACTGCGAGCCGCGAAAGCGCCACATCGACAGCACATAACCATTCAGCGCGCCGATGGCGGTCGAGATGATCACTGCCGGAATGGTGATGCGCATCGAGTTCCAGAAGTAGCCGTCGACGATGTCCCAGGCCTTGATCCAGCCGATCACCGTAACCACGCTCGGCCAGCTCAGCAGGTTGCCGCTGCCGATGTCTTCAGGGGTCTTGAGGCTGGTCAGCAGCATCACCACCAGCGGCACCAGATAAATCAGGCAGGCCAGCAGCAGGACGGCATGGATCAGGACCCGGCTGATGCTCAGGCCCGAGTTGAATCCGACAGGATTAGCCATTGCGTTTGGTCCTCAGTTCGGAATACAGGTACGGCACCAGGATCGCCAGAATCGCGCCGAGCATCAGCATGGCGCTGGCCGAACCCATGCCCATCTGGCCGCGGCTGAAGGTGAAGGCGTACATGAACATCGCTGGCAGGTCGGAGGCATAACCGGGACCGCCGGCGGTCATTGCCGCCACCAGGTCGAAGCTCTTGATGGCAATGTGCGCCAGGATCATCACCGCGCTGAAAAACACCGGGCGCAGGCTGGGCAGCACCACGCGCCAGTAGATCAGCGGCAGGCTGGCGCCATCCATTTGCGCGGCGCGGATGATCGACTGGTCGACGCTGCGCAAACCTGCGAGAAACAACGCCATGACAAAGCCCGACGACTGCCACACCGCGGCGATCACCAGGCAGTAAACCACCCGGTCCGGGTCCACCAGCCAGTCCATGCGAAAGCCTTCCCAACCCCAGTCGCGCAGCATCTTGTCCAGGCCCAGGCCCGGATTGAGCAGCCACTTCCAGGCGGTGCCGGTGACGATCATCGACAGCGCCATCGGGTAGAGGTAAATCGTGCGGATCACTCCTTCGCGGCGGATGCGCTGGTCGAGCAGCACCGCCAGGATCACCCCGACCACCAGGCTGATGGCGATGAACAGGCCGCCGAACAGCAGCAGGTTCTTGCTCGCCACCCACCAGCGATCGTTGTCCATCAAGCGGGCGTACTGGCTCAGCCCGGCCCACTGATAAGACGGCAAAAAGGTCGAACGGGTGAACGACAACACCAGCGTCCAGAGGATGTAGCCATAGAACCCTACCAGCACGATGAGCATGCTCGGCGCCAGCACCAGCTTGGGCAGCCAGCGTTGCAGCGCATCGAAGGGCGAGGCTTTGGTCAAAGCTGCGACAGAACTCATTGAAAGCATCCAGTCGGGTCGAATTCGGGCCGCAGGTCGCCGTGAAACCGGTTAAAGGGTTTCATCAGCACGGACTGCGGCTGGGGGTTGCCGCCCTGACGGGCGGCGGGATCAGGGTGCTATTGGGCGGACTTGATCGCCGAAGCCAGACGTTGCGCGGCCTTGGCCGGATCGGCCTGCGGGTCGTTGATGTAGTTGGTCACCACATCGAAGATCGCCCCCTGCACGGCCAGCGAGGTGGCCATATTGTGCGCCATGCTCGGCTGCAACCCGCCATTGCCGGAGTCGGCGAGGAAGTCCTTGGCCGAGGTCTGGGCGCAGGCGTCGAAGTCGTATTTAGCCATGTCGGCGAGCATGTCCTTGCGCACCGGAATCGAGCCTTTGTTGATGCTGAAAACCTTCTGGAACTCTTGACCCAGAGCGACCTTGGCCAGGTCTTGCTGGGCGGCGATGTCGCCCTTGTCCTTGAGTTTGAACACTGCCAGCGAATCAACGTTGTAAGTAAAGGCATTGGCAGTGCCAGGGAAGGCTACGCACTGGTAATCCTTGCCAGCCACTTTATGTGCGGCGGTCCATTCGCTCTTGGCCCAGTCGCCCATGATCTGCATGCCGGCCTTGCCATTGATGACGTCGGCGGCGGCAATGTTCCAGTCACGCCCGGCGCGGTTGGCGTCCATGTAGGTCGCGACTTTCTTGAGTTCGGTGAACGACTTGATCATCTCCGGGCCGGTCAGCACCTTCTCGTCGAGTTCGACGAAGGCCTGATGGTAGCCCTTGGCGCCCATCACCGAGAGCACCACGTTCTCGAACACGGTGCTGTCCTGCCACGGCTGGCCGCCGTGGGCCAAAGCGATAAAGCCTGCGGCCTTGAGTTTGTCGCCTGCCGCATAGAACTCTACGAGGCTGGTCGGTGCCTTGTCGACGCCGGCTTTTTTCAGCACCTCGGGGTTGACCCAAAGCCAGTTGACCCGGTGGATATTCACCGGCACGGCGACATACTTGCCATCGTACTTGACGGTGTCCGAGATTTTCTTGTCGAGCAGATCGTCCCACTTTTCCTGCTTGGCGACGTCGGTCAGGGCTTCCTCGTTGAGCAGTCCTGTAGAGGCCCACTCCTGAATGTCCGGGCCTTTGATCTGTGCGACACCTGGCGGGTTACCGGCCACGGCACGGCTCTTGAGCACGGTCATCGCCGTCGCCCCGCCGCCACCGGCCACAGCGCCGTCCTTCCAGGTGAAACCGTCTTTTTCGACTTGCGCCTTGAGTACATCGACCGCCGCCTTTTCGCCACCGGACGTCCACCAGTGCACGACTTCGACCGAACCCTTGGGTTCGTCGGCAACAGCAGTGAGGGGCAAGAACGAGGCGAGGGAAATAACCACAGCGAGGGGGGACAGAGAATTCATTGATTCGACCTTCTTGTTGTTACTTCTTGTTGTTATTGGGGTGGCAGGTCTTGTGCCTGCGCTTGAAAGCAGTTTAGCCAAGCCGAATGAGCGCTTGGTAACGAAGCGACGCGCAATGGTCACAGGCTGGTGACATTCAGTGGCAATACAATGGCCCGGGGATTATTCCCCGGTGCGTGGCAAGTGCAAGGTCACCCGCAACCCGCCGTCGCGCAGGTTCTGCATCGTCACCTCACCGCCATGGCTGTGGGCGATATTGCGGGCGATGCCCAGGCCCAGGCCATAGCCTTGTTTCTCGCTGCCGGCCAGACGCACGTTGGGCTCGAAGACCTGCTCCATGCGCTGCTGCGGCACGCCCGGCCCTTCGTCGTCGACATGCAGAACGAACGCCAGAGGGCTGTCCTCGATGCGCAGGTGTGCGCGGTGGCCGTATTTGAGGGCGTTGTCGATCAGGTTGCCGATGCAGCGGCGCAGCGCCAGCGCCTTGCCGGGATACGGTGCCTCGGCGACACCGTACTGGGTCACCCGCCCGTCACCACCGGGCAGTACATAAGGTTCGACCAGACAATCAAGCAGGTGATTGAGGTCCACCGGCTCGATGTTTTCGTGAATATCGGTGTCTTTCACGCATTGCAGCGCGCCTTTGACCAGCAGCTCCAGCTCGTCCAGGTCACGCTCGAAACGCATCTGCAGGTCTGGGTCTTCAAGCAGTTCGACGCGCAGGCGCAAACGGGTAATGGGGGTGCGCAGGTCGTGGGAAATCGCACTGAACAGCTGACCGCGCTCGGTCAGGTAACGGCTGATGCGCACGCGCATGCTGTTGAAGGCACGGCTGACTTCCTGCACTTCGCTGCTGCCGCTCTCGACCAGCGGCTCGCTGTCACCGTCCAGCGACAGATTGCGCGCCGCCCGTGCCAGACGCTTGAGTGGCCGGCTTTGCCAGTGCACCAGCAGACCGATGAACAACAACAGAAACGCGCTGGTCAGGGCAATCGACCAGACCTGCTGCACAGGCAGTTGCGGTTCTTCAAGGGTGGTGTAGGGCTCGGGCAGCAACGAGGCGATGTACAGCCACTCGCCCGGCGCCAGCTCGATCTGGGTGACCATCACCGGCGGGTCCACCGGCTCAAGGGTCAGTGCGTAGTGCGCCCACGAGCGCGGCAGCTCATCGAGCTTCAAGCCGCTGTTGAAGATGCGCAGGTCATCGGGGCGCACAAACCACACGGCAATTTGCGGCTCGTCGCCGAGGTATTTACGCAGTACTTCGCCGACCGCCTCCAGCACCGCCTGCTTGCGCGGCGTGGGTTCGAGCAGTTGCATGTGTAAAGGATGGTCGTTGAGCGATACCACGAAACGGGTGCCGCCCATGCTGCGCAACTGGTCCAGTACCAGCGGCCGGTAAGAGACCGGTAGCGAGCGAAAGTAACTGACGCTGGCCGACATCGAGTAGGCCAGGCTGCGGGCACTGTTGACCAGCCCCTCCATTTGCGTGGCGCGCAATTGCGAAACCCAGATAATGCTCGACAGGGCCTGCCCGAGCAAAATCGCCAGCAGGGTCAACAGCAGCATTCGGCCCAGCAACGAACGTGGCAACGGCAGGCGCCGCTTGCCCACGCGCTTAATAGGCTGGCTCCAGACGGGTGCTGACATTGGCCGCCAGCAAATAGCCGCTGCCGCGCACGGTACGGATCAGCCGCGGTGACTTGCCCGTGTCGCGCAAGCGCTGGCGCAAGCGGCTGACGGCCATGTCGACGATACGCTCCAGCGGCATCAGCTCACGGCCACGGGTGGCATTGCCAATGGTGTCGCGATCAAGGATCTGTTGCGGGTGATCGAGAAACAGCTTGAGCAGGGCAAAGTCGGCGCCTGACAGAATCACTTCTTCGCCGTCGAGGTGAAACAGCCGGTGGCTGACCATGTCCAGCCGCCACTCGTCGAACTGCCACACCTCGCCACCGGTCGAGCGCTCCTGGCCGAAGTGCGCACGACGCAGCAGGGCCTTGATTCTGGCCAGCAGCTCGCGGGGGCTGAAGGGCTTGCCCAGGTAATCGTCGGCGCCCAGTTCCAGGCCGATGACCCGGTCGGTTTCGTCGGAGCTGGCGGTGAGCATGATGATCGGCACATGCGGCTGTCGGGGGTGCTGACGCACCCAGCGGCACAGGCTGAAGCCGTCTTCGTCGGGCAGCATCACATCGAGAATCAGCAGGTCGACAGGCGTTTCGTTGAACGCCTGGCGAAACTGCGCGCCGTTGCAGGTGGCACGCACCTGAAAGCCTGCACGGCTCAGATAGGCCTCAAGCAACTCGCGGATGTCCTGATCGTCATCGACCAGCAGAATAGTCTTGTTGGCAGCACTCAAGCGGGGCGTCCTTGTGCAGTGTTTTTATTGTTATGGCCCGGCCGGACAGCGTTACAACCGCTCGCCAAACGCCTGTTGCAACGCCACGCCCGCGCCATTGAGGCCCGGGTATTCGGCGGTTACCAGCCAGACCGGCAGACCTTCGAAATAATCGCTCATCACGCCCTTTTCCATAAGGGCGCGCTTGAAACCACTGTTCATGAAGAAATCAGTAAAGCGCGGAATAACGCCACCGGCAATGTACACCCCGCCCAGCGCACCAAGGGTCAGGACGTTATTGCCGGCCACCCGGCCCAGAAACACACAGAATTGCTCCAGCACTGCCGCTGCCACCGGGTCGCCGGCCTCGGCAGCCGAGGTGATCGCAGCGGGCGACTTGAGGCTTGCTTCGATGCCGTCGAGTTCGCAACTGACGCGGTACAACAACAGCAAGCCGGCGCCGCTGAGCACGGTCTCGGCGCTGACGTGCTCGTGCTCGGCCATCAGCCGGGTCCACAACAACGCTTCGCGGGCCGTACCGATCGGCAGATTGACGTGCCCGCCCTCGCCCGGCAGCGCGGTCCAGTGGTTTTCGCCACTGCTGATCAGGGTGCCGACGCCCAGGCCGGTACCGGGGCCGATCACCGCGCGCGGCCGCTCGGGCTTGCCGATGCCGTGGCAGACGGTCAGGTACTCGTCATCCTGCAGGCGGGTCATGCCCAGCGCCATGGCGGTGAAGTCGTTGATCAACAACAGGTGATCGACCTTGAGGTCGGTGCAGAAGCGCGAGCGACTGAAGCTCCAGTGGCTGTTGGTGAACTGGAACTCGTCCCCGTCGACGGGCCCCGCCACGGCCAGACAGACAAAGCCGACATCACCGCGTTGCAGGTCGAGGTCTTGCAGGTAAACCTCGACGGCCTGTTCAGGCCCCGTGTAATCGACGGTCGGGAATACCCGGATCGAATGCAGCTGGTTGTCTTCCCAAATCGCGAAGCGCGCGTTGGTGCCGCCAATATCACCGACCAAAGCCAATTTCACTTGAGCCCCTCCAGACTTGCCGTAAAGGCGCTGGCTCCCTGCTCGGCAGAGCTGAAAGCCTGGCGCATGAAACCGAACAGTTCACGACCGCAGCCCACGCTGCTGTCGATTTGCACGGTTGCCAATTCCCTGGCGGCCAATTCTGCCGGTTCCAGCAGCACTTGTAACGTGCCTTTGACGCCATCCACGCGGATTACATCGCCATCGCGCACGCGTGCCAAAGGGCCACCATCGAAGGCTTCAGGGCACACATGAATGGCCGCCGGTACCTTGCCCGAAGCCCCGGACATGCGCCCGTCGGTGACCAGCGCGACCTTGAAACCACGGTCCTGCAACACGCCCAGGAACGGGGTCATCTTGTGCAGTTCGGGCATGCCATTGCAGCGTGGGCCCTGAAAACGCATCACTGCGACAAAGTCGCACTCCAGCTCGCCAGCCTTGAAGGCATCGGCCAGCGCCTGCTGGTCTTCGAACACCCGTGCCGGGGCTTCGACCACTTGATGCTCAGGCGCCACGGCCGAGACTTTCATCACGCCACGGCCAATATTGCCTTCCATGACCCGCAGACCGCCTTCGGCCGAGAACGGCCGGGCGACCGGGCGCAAAATGTTTTCGTCGAGGCTTTGCAGCGGGCCTTCGCGCCACACCAGTTGGCCGCCCTCAAGGAACGGCTCGCGGGTGTACAGGCTCAGGCCATGGCCGGCCACGGTGTTGACGTTTTCATGCAACAGACCGGCGCCCAGCAGCTCGCGGATCAGGAACGACATGCCGCCGGCGGCCTGGAAGTGGTTGATGTCGGCCTTGCCGTTCGGGTACACGTGGCTCAGGGTCGGCACCACGTCCGACAGCTCGGCCATGTCTTGCCAGGTCAGCAGAATGCCGGCAGCGCGAGCGATGGCCGGCATGTGCAGGGTGTGGTTGGTCGAGCCGCCGGTGGCGTGCAGGGCCACGATCGAGTTGATGATCGAGCGCTCGTCGACGATTTCGCCCAGTGGCATGTAGTTACCGCTCTGGCGGGTCATGCGTGTGACCTGCTGGGCAGCCTCGACGGTCAGCGCATCGCGCAGCGGAGTGTACGGGTTGACGAACGAAGCGCCTGGCAAATGCAGGCCCATGACCTCCATCACCAGTTGGTTGGTGTTGGCGGTGCCGTAGAAGGTGCAGGTGCCTGGGCCATGGTAGGACTTCATTTCCGAGTCCAGCAGCTCCTCGCGGCTGGCCTTGCCCTCGGCGTAGCGCTGGCGCACGTCGGCCTTTTCCTTGTTCGACAGCCCCGAGACCATCGGCCCGCCGGGCACGAACACGGTCGGCAAATGACCGAAGCGCAGTGCGCCCATCATCAGGCCCGGCACGATCTTGTCGCAGATGCCCAGCATCAGGGCAGCGTCGAACATGTTGTGCGACAGCGCCACCGCCGTCGACATGGCGATCACTTCGCGGCTGGCGATGGCCAGCTCCATGCCCGGCTCGCCTTGGGTCACGCCATCGCACATGGCCGGCACGCCGCCAGCAAACTGACCCACCGAGCCGATTTCACGCAGGGCCTGCTTGATGCGCTCGGGAAAATGCTCGTAGGGCTGGTGCGCCGAGAGCATGTCGTTATATGACGAAACAATTGCGACGTTGGCGGCGTTCATCAGGCGCAGGGTCTGTTTGTCTTCGGCTCCGCAACCGGCGACGCCATGGGCAAAGTTGGCGCATTGCAGCTGGGCGCGCATCGGGCCGTCGCTGGCGGCATCACGAATCAGTTGCAGGTAGCGCTGGCGGGTCGGGCGGCTGCGCTCGATCAGCCGTTCGGTGACCTCAAGAATGCGGGGATGCATGTGCTGAACTCCAGGCTAGGGTCTATGGTCACCCGTAAAGGCACTGAACAGTCAGGGTCATCAACCTGTATTGAAAATAGGTGACCTTGATCAAAACGTCAGGACTTTCAGGATTGTATTTGTAGGTTTAAGAAAATATTGCCACTAAAAAGGCTTGTTTTCTATTTTTATGAGAATAATCTTGTAATTCCAACAACAAATTTTTCCGAGGACGGCTGTATGACTCTTCGCATCGCAATCAACGGTTTCGGTCGCATCGGCCGCAATGTCCTGCGCGCACTCTATACCCAAGGGTATAGACAAGACTTGCAGGTCGTCGCCATCAACGACCTGGGCGACAGTGAAATGAACGCGCACCTGCTGCGTTTCGACACCGTCCACGGGCCTTTTGACGGCAGCGTCGAATGCGATAGCGAGAGCCTGACCGTCAACGGTGACCGCATTGCCGTCAGCGCGATCCGCAACCCCGCCGAACTGCCCTGGAAAGCCCAGCAGGTCGATGTGGTGTTCGAGTGCACCGGGCTGTTCACCAGCCGCGAAAAAGCCGCTGCCCATCTGGTGGCCGGTGCCGGCAAGGTGATTATTTCTGCGCCAGCCAGCGGTGCCGACGCCACTGTGGTGTATGGCGTCAACCACGACATCCTGCGCGCCTCGCACCAGATCATTTCCAACGCCTCGTGCACCACCAACTGTCTGGCGCCGGTGGCCCAGGTGCTGCACCGCGAGCTGGGCATCGAAAGCGGTCTGATGACCACTGTGCATGCCTACACCAACGACCAGAACCTGATCGACGTCTACCACACCGACCCTTACCGCGCCCGTTCGGCTACCCAGTCGATGATCCCGAGCAAGACCGGCGCCGCCGAAGCGGTGGGCCTGGTACTGCCGGAACTGGCCGGCAAACTCACCGGCATGGCCGTGCGGGTTCCGGTGATCAACGTATCGCTGGTTGACCTGACCGTGCAGCTCAAGCGCGAAGCCACGGCCGAAGAAGTCAACGCCCTGATGAAGCAGGCCAGCCAGCACTCCAAAGTGCTGGGCTACAACACCCTGCCGCTGGTGTCCCACGACTTCAACCACAACCCGCTGTCGTCGATCTTCGACGCCAACCACACCAAAGTCAGCGGCAAGCTGCTCAAGGTGCTGGCCTGGTACGACAACGAATGGGCCTTCTCCAACCGCATGCTCGACAACTGCCTGGCCTTACACCGCGCGGCTTGACGCCGCTCGGAAGCTGCAAGTGATCAGCTTCAAGCTGCAAGAGAAAGCGGCGTGTGCCACAAAATGTACGCTTCACCGCTATCTGCTTTTTCTTGAAGCTTGCAGCTCAAAACTTGCAGCTATCCACTACGACTTGAAAAAGTCGCAGTTGATAAGCATTATCATCGGCTTGATTCCCGGTCGAGCCTTCCTGTGTCCCAGTCCCGTTTCAATGATGTCTTCCAGGCCCAGCGCGATGTGCTGTTGCGGACGTTGCAGCGCATGGTCGGCAACCACAGCACGGCTGAGGATCTGTTGCAGGAAACCTGGCTGCGGGTCACCCGCGCCCTGACCGAGCGCCCGATCGACCATCTGGAACCCTTCGTTTACCAGACCGCCCGTAACCTGGCGCTGGACCACCTGCGCGCGCGGCGGGTACAAGGACGCATGCTGGTCGAGGATGTGCCAGCGCAAGAACTCGAAAGCATAGCCGCTCAAGCAGGCTCGCCCGAGGACGCGGCCCATGCCAAGCACTTGCTTGAAAGCCTGGGCGCCAGCCTGGGGCGCTTGAGTGCACGCCAGCAGCGTATTTTCATCCTCAGCCGCCTGCACGGTTGCAGCTATCAGGAAATCGCCGAAGCGCTGGATGTGTCGCCCAGCACCGTACAAAAAGAACTCAAGCTGATCATGGCGATCTGTATCGGGGTTATCGCCAGGCTTGACCAGGCCTGAGCGGTTATCAACACTGCCCCCATTACAAGACCTGCCGAGGAACCCCGTGGCCGTATCACCCCAAAGCGCGATGGATCAGGCCCTGAACTGGCTGATCGAACTGGACGCCGCCGATGCCGAACAGCAGGCGCGCTTTCAGGCCTGGCTGCGCGCAGACCCGGCACATGCCGAGGCATTCGCCCAGGCCGAGGCGATCTGGAATGGCCAGTCGGTGCATCAGGCGGCCATCGTGCTGGAGCGCAAACCTGACCGCTGGCGCCGTCTTCGCGCCTGGAGCCGGCCCATGGCGGCGGCAGCGGTATTGCTGCTGGGTGTCGGTTACTTCGGCAACCTGCCACTGCGCCTGCAGGCCGATCACCTGACCGTGGTCGGTGAGCGCCAGCGCCTGCAACTGGCCGACGGCTCGCAGGTGCTGCTTAATACTCGTTCGGCGTTTTCCAGCCAGATCGATGACCAGCATCACCAGGCACGACTGCATCAGGGCGAAGCTTTTTTCGAGGTCGCCTCAAGGCAAGGCGCGCCCCTGGAAATCGAAGCCGGCCCGCTGCGCATGAGCACACGCGGCACGGCCATGGCCGTACGCTATCTGGACGGCGAAGCACGGGTGCTGGTGCAACGCGGCGCCGTAGACGTGCAAGCCGCCAGGGACGGTGCGCGGCTGAGCCTGGGTGCAGGTGACAGCGTGCGCCTGGGCCCTGCCGGGCTGGGTGCACGCGAGCGCATCGACCCGGCCACGGATCTTGCCTGGGTGCAAGGCCGGCTGGTGTTCGACAACTGCCCGATGGGCCAGGTGCTGGACGAACTGCGCCGCTACTACCCAGGCGTTATCGTCAACACCAACGCTGCGCTGGCGCAGGTGCACGTCACCGGCAATTACCGTCTGGACAACCCGCTGGACGTGGTGCGCTCCCTGGCGCAAGCGACCTCCGCAACCGTGCATGAACTGCCACGCATGGTCATTCTGGATTAGGAGCAGCTGCACGTTTTGAGCTGCAAGCGGCAAGTGTGTTGAGCCCGCCAGAGATGCCTGCACCAACGCCTCTGGCTTGCCGCTTGTAGCTAATAACTTGTAGCTTACCGCTGCTTTCAATTTATTTTTACGCGCTCTCGATAGGCCGTTCGTCTAGTCATATCAAATGCAACTGATTCGTATTATCGAGTCATGCAGACTCTTAAAAAAGACGCACGACAGGGAGCCCTTCTCGATGCCATCCACGATCACCCCTACCCCACAACCGCGCTCGCGTTTTGCACTGTCTGTGTTAAGTGTCGCGCTGCTGACGGCCGGTCTGCCGGCGGTGCCGGCGTTTGCCGTCGAGGCTTCCACGGTGCCTGCGCGCAGTGCCGGGCAGTACCGTTTCGAGATTGCCCAGCAACCGCTGGTGTCGGCGCTTAACGAGTTCAGCCGGGTCACCGGCTGGCAGGTCGGTGCGTCGTCGGACCTGACGCGTAATGTCACCGCCCCGGCCGTACGGGGTTCGCTGGCGCCCGAGCAGGCGCTGGAGCAGTTGCTGGCCGGCAGCACCCTGGGTTACCGCACTGTCAGCACCCAGAACGTGGTGTTGCAGCGCCGCGCTAACAGTAGCGTGCTGTCGCTGGAACAGACCACCGTCAGCGCCACGCGCCAGGCTCAGGATGTCAGCACCGTAACCAGCACGGTCAGCGTACACACCCGCGAGCAACTGGACCGCCAGAACGTCAACAACATCCGCGACCTGGTGCGTTACGAGCCGGGTGTGTCGGTAGGCGGCGCCGGCCAGCGTGCCGGCACCAACGGCTACAACATTCGCGGCATCGACGGCGACCGGATCCTGACCCAGGTCGACGGCGTTGAAGTGCCCGACCGTTTCTTCAGCGGCCCCTATGCGCAGACCCAGCGCAATTACGTCGACCCGGAAATCGTCAAACGCGTCGAGATTCTGCGCGGTCCGGCCTCGGCCCTGTACGGCAGCAGCGCCATCGGCGGCGTGGTCAGCTACTACACGCTGGACGCCGACGACATCATCAAGCCCGGCAATGACGTCGGCGCCCGCCTGAAAACCGGCTACAGCTCGGCCGACGACAGCTGGCTGAACTCGGCCACCGTGGCCGGGCGCTATGCCGACTTCGACGCCCTGCTGCACCTGAGCCAGCGCAACGGCCATGAAACCGAGTCCTACGGCAGCACCGGCGGCACCGGCCTTGCCCGCACCGAAGCCAACCCGCAGGATGTGCGCACCACCAACGTGCTGGCCAAGCTGGGCTGGAACTACGCCGACGACGCACGCCTGGGCTTGACCTACGAGAAATACAAGGACGACCGCGACACCAACCTCAAGAGCGCCGTGGGCGGGCCGTTCACCAATGGCGCCGGCCTGGGCATGTACCAGTCGCGCAGCGGCAACGACACCATCACCCGCGAGCGCTTCGGCATCGAGCACAGCCTGGCGCTGGACAGCCTGCTGGTCGATAACCTCAAGTGGAGCCTGAACTACCAGACCGCCAAGACCGACCAGAGCACCGCGGAGCGCTACTTCCCGTTCTCGCGTGACGTTTACCGCTTCCGCAACACGACCTACCAGGAAAAGCAGTGGGTCTTCGATGCCCAGCTCGACAAGGCGTTCAGCCTGGCCGACACCGATCACCTGCTGACCTACGGCACCACCCTCAAACGCCAGAAAGTCACCGGCCTGCGCAGCGGTTATGGCGTATGCGCCCGGGTGCTGGGCGCCTGCCGTGCGGTGGGTGACGACAGCGCCAGTGATCGTCTGGTGCCGACCAGTGACTTCCCGGACCCGACCATCACCAGCTATGCGCTGTTCGCCCAGGACCAGATCAGCTGGAACGACTGGACCTTCACGCCGGGCGTGCGCTATGACCACACGCGCATGGAGCCCAAACTGACCTCGGAGTTTCTCAACTCGCTCAGCGCCGCCGACCGCGCGCAGGCTCAAGAGAAAGACCGCACCTGGCACCGTGTCTCGCCCAAGCTTGGCGTGACCTATGCCATCGACGACCAATACACCTGGTACGGCCAGTACGCCGAAGGTTTCCGCACCCCATCGGCCAAGGCCCTGTACGGACGCTTCGAAAACCTCAACGCCGGTTATATCGTCGCGCCCAACCCCAATCTTGACCCGGAAAAGAGCAAGGGCATCGAGACCGGCCTGCGCGGGCGTTTCGACTCCGGCTCGTTCGATGTGGCAGTGTTCTACAACAAGTACCGCGATTTCATCAATGAAGACGCACTCACCCCCGGCTACAGCGAGACCACGTTCCAGTCCAGCAACATCAAGCACGCCACCATCAAGGGCGTAGAGCTCAAGGGGCGCCTCGACCTGGACAGCCTCGGCGCAGCGCAAGGCCTGTACACGCAAGCGGCGGTCACTTACCTGCATGGTCGCAACAACGATACGGGCGAACCGATCAACAGCATCAACCCGCTGACCGGCGTGTTCGGCCTGGGCTATGACCAGAACAACTACGGTGGCCTGCTGAGCTGGACGCTGGTCAAGCGCAAAAACCGTGTGGACGACAGCAACTTCCACACCCCCGATGGCGTGTCCAGCCAGTTCAAGACCCCAGGCTTCGGCGTGCTGGACCTGACTGGCTACTACAAGGTCACTCAGGATGTAACCGTCAGCGGCGGCCTCTACAACCTGACCGACAAGCAGTACTGGCTGTGGGATGACGTGCGCGGCTACGACGGCGTCGGCGAGGCCGGCGTGACCGCCCCTGCCAATCTGGAACGTCTGACCCAGCCAGGGCGCAACTTCAGCGTCAACCTGGTCTGGGACATCTGACCGTACCGCGCAAACCAACATGCCGCCGCTCTGGCGGCATGTTTGTATACAGCCTTTTTTACGCAAAACCCCTCGCCCGTTCGTCTATTCAACAAGCCCTTAACTATCGGCAAGGAAGACCTCATGACCACTGAAAGCCAACGCCCTGCCCTGCGCTCGCAGCGCCTGAACAGCATTACCCACACCCCGCACGAAAAGCTCGACCACGCGGTCAAGGCTCATGCGCCGTTCGCCACCAAGGCCAGCTTCACCCGCTTCGTGGTCGCGCAGTACCTGTTTCAGAACGAGCTGCTGGCCCTGTACCGCGACCCACAGCTGATCGCGCTGGTCCCGGACCTGGCGCAACGCTGCCGCGCCGAACAGGCCGCTGCCGACCTCAACGACCTGAACACCGCAATGCCCGCGCCGGTTGCTGGCGCCGTGCAAGAGCCAAGCGTGGCACATGCACTGGGCTGGCTGTTCGTCTCCGAAGGCTCCAAGCTCGGCGCCGCGTTTCTGATCAAACGCGCCGAAGCGCTGGGCCTGTCCGAAACATTCGGCGCCCGTCATCTGGGCGAACCTGAAGGCGGGCGCGCCGCCGGCTGGAAAGCCTTTATCCGCACCCTGGAGGAGCTGGATCTGACGGCCGAACAGGAAGCCGAACTGGATCAAGGCGCACTGGCGGCCTTCGAACGTTTCGGTGTGTTGCTGGAGCAGGCTTACGCAGGCGCCGCTCAGGTTGAAACGGTTCAGGCATGACAATGGCCACGAGCCTGTTAAGCTGGCCGGGCTTTCGAATCGCTCAAGCATGACCATGACCTACAAACCGCCCGGCTCACGACTCTCACGCCTGCTCTATGGCCTGCTCGCTTACACGAGCCTGGGTATAGGCATCGCCGCCATTTTCATTCCCGGCCTGCCGACCACCGAGTTCATCCTGCTCGCGGCCTGGGCGGCCACGCGCAGCTCGCCGCGCCTCAATGCCTGGCTGGAAAACCACCGGGTGTTCGGGCCGATGCTGCACAACTGGCGCAACGGCAGGCGCGTTGCACGGCGGGCAAAAATCAGCGCGACGGTGAGCATGCTGGTGTGTGCCATCGTCATGCTCAGCCTGTTTCACCATATCTGGTGGCTGTACCTGGCGCTGGCCGGCATGGCCATGGGTAATCTGTGGCTATGGTCACGGCCCGAACCTGAATCGCGAACCGTCTTGACCGACGACAAAAGCTGAACCGCTGCAAGGCTGCTAAGGTCTATCCGGGTACATTTTCTCCTGTTGGAGTTTTGCCATGTTCGAGCCCGGCCATCTGCATATCACCCGCAGCGCACTGCAAAAAACCGATCACAGCTTCGATATTCATATCCGCTACCAGCGCATCGAAGACCCCGCCCAGGGCACCAGCATGAGCTTTGCCATGGATGGTGAAATCAACGGCAAACCGTTCAGCGAAACCTTTCAGTTACCCCGCGACCTGGCGTTCAACTTCGCCCACGACGCCAGCCGTATCGCCATTCGCCACGGCCTGCCCAACACCGCAGGGTTGCCCATTGCCCAGCACAAGGACTACGACCGGATGTTCGAGGACATTCGCGCGCAACTGGACATCAAGTCGGGCGAACCGGTGAAGCCCGAACACCTGGAATGATGACGCCGGGCCTGGCGCCATAAGGCATACTGGCGCCCTCTTTCCAGACCAGCCTCTTTGTCATGCGCATCCATGTCTGCTTCATCGACCGCGTCGGTATCACCCAGGAAGTGCTGGCGATACTCGGCAGCCGCAACCTGAACCTCGATGCCGTGGAGATGGTGCCGCCGAATGTGTACATCGATGCGCCCACGCTCAGCCCGAAGATGCTCGAAGAGCTCAAGGATGCGTTGTTCAGGGTGCGCGGCGTGGTGGCGATCACCGTGGTCGATATCCTGCCCGGCCAGCGCCGGCACTTGCAGCTCGATGCCTTGCTGGCCGCGATGACCGATCCGGTGCTGGCGCTGGACAGCGCAGGCCTGGTGTTGCTGGCCAACCCGGCGCTGGTGGCCTTGATCGGCCGCGAGCCTGGCGGTGAGCCGGTGGGACAATTACTTGCCGATCCCGATCTGCAAACCACGCTGCTGGACAACGGCTTTCGCTTGCCGCTGCGCGAGATCACCCTCAATGGCCAGGCGCTGCTGCTGGAGGCCACGCCGATCACCGAGGCCGGTGCGCTGCTGACCCTGTACCCGCCCAGCCGCATTGGCGAGCGCTTGTCCGCCCTGCACCACGATCACGCCGAGGGCTTCGATGCCTTGCTCGGCGAATCCCCCGCCATCAGCACCCTGAAAGTCCGCGCCCAGCGCATCGCAACGCTGGACGCGCCGTTGTTGATTCGCGGCGAAACCGGCACCGGCAAAGAGCTGGTGGCGCGCGCCTGCCACACCAGCAGTACGCGGCACGGCGAACCGTTTCTGGCCCTCAACTGCGCGGCATTACCCGAGAACCTGGCCGAGAGCGAACTGTTCGGCTATGCGCCCGGCGCCTTTACCGGCGCCCAGCGCGGCGGCAAGCCGGGGCTGATGGAAATGGCTGACAAAGGCACGGTGTTTCTCGATGAGATCGGCGAGATGTCGCCGTACTTGCAGGCCAAGCTGCTGCGCTTTCTCAACGACGGCAGCTTTCGCCGGGTGGGCGGTGACCGCGAGGTCAAGGTCAATGTGCGGATCATCAGTGCCACCCACCGCGACCTTGAAAAGATGGTCGCCGAAGGCAGTTTTCGCGAGGACCTGTTCTACCGCCTCAATGTGCTGAACCTGTCCGTGCCGCCGCTGCGTGAACGCGGCCAGGACATCGTGCTGCTGGCACGCTTTTTCATGCAGCAGGCCTGCGCTCAGATCCAGCGCCCGCTGTGCCATCTGGCGCCGGGCACGCATGCCAGCCTGCTGAGCTACCGCTGGCCGGGCAATGTGCGTCAGTTGCAGAACGTGATCTTTCGCGCCGCAGCAGTCAGCGAGAGTTGCCAGGTGCACGCCGCCGACCTCGACATCGCCAGTACGACCCTGACGCGCCAGCCCGGCGAGGCCGTCGACAGCCTCGAGCAAGCGGTGGAAAGCTTCGAAAAGGATTTGCTGACCCGTCTCTATGCCGAACATCCCTCGACCCGGCAACTGGCGGCGCGCCTGCAAACCTCGCACACCGCCATTGCCCATCGTTTGCGCAAATACGGTATCGGTGCCAAGGCCTGAAATCTGATGTATCGATTTCATTCCAGCGTAATGACTTCGCTACAGCGATACGTAATGAACCCACTGCAAGGCTTTGCGCACGCAGGCTTTTCGATCCGCCGCGTACAGGCGTAGCGAAATCGTTACAAGGCTTTCTTCTGATTACTGCCTTTTCTTCCCCAAAGCCCTGATTTACAAGGACAAATCAGAATTGGCCACAAACTTGCTAAGGACTCTTCATACGGCGCGCCCCAGTGGCATGCCCTGATCCCCTGAGGAGTCTTTATGAGCGAGTTGCGATTCACCGTGGAACACGAATGGCTGAGGGCCGAGGCCGATGGCAGCTTCACTGTCGGTATCACGCCTTACGCACAGAACTCGCTCGGTGATGTGGTGTTTGTCCAGCTTCCTGAATTACAGGCCTACACTCAACACGCCGAAGTGTCGGTGGTCGAGTCGGTGAAAGCCGCCAGCAGTCTTTATATGCCCCTTGAAGGTGAAGTGGTCGAGGTCAACGACGCCCTGTCCGACACGCCAGAGCTGGTCAACGAAGACGCACTGGGCGCCGGCTGGTTTTTCCGCTTCGTACCCAGCGACACCAGTGCCATCGACACCTTGCTCGATCAGGACGCGTACGACCGCCTGATCCAAGCCAATGACCAAGCCTGAGGAGCACGCCATGAGTGACCGTATCGCGCTTGATACCGCCAACGAATTCATTGCCCGCCACATCGGCCCGCGTGCTGCCGACGAACAGGCGATGTTGCAAACTCTGGGCTTCGACACCCTCGACGCCCTGACCGCCAGTGTGATCCCGGACAGCATCAAGGGCACCAGCGTGCTCGACCTGCCGGCCGGTCAAAGCGAAGCCGACGCACTGGCCTCGATCAAGGCCATTGCCAGCCAGAACCAACTGTTCAAGAGCTACATCGGCCAGGGTTACTACAACACCCACACCCCGGCGCCGATCCTGCGCAACCTGCTGGAAAACCCGGCCTGGTACACCGCCTACACCCCGTATCAACCGGAGATCTCCCAGGGCCGCCTGGAAGCGCTGCTGAACTTCCAGACCCTGATCAGCGATTTGACCGGCCTGCCGATCGCCAACGCCTCGTTGCTCGACGAAGCCACCGCTGCCGCCGAGGCCATGACTTTCTGCAAGCGCCTGAGCAAGAACAAGGGCAGCCAGCAGTTCTTCGCCTCGATCCATTGCCACCCGCAAACCCTCGACGTGCTGCGCACCCGCGCCGAACCGCTGGGCATCAACGTGGTGGTGGCCGATGAAGCCGAACTGGGCGATGTCAGCGACTACTTTGGCGCCCTGCTGCAATACCCGGCCAGCAATGGCGATGTATTCGACTACGGCGACCTGATCGAACGCTTCCATGCCGCCAATGCACTGGTGGCCGTGGCCGCCGACCTGCTGGCCCTGACCCTGCTGACCCCGCCCGGCGAATTCGGTGCCGACGTGGCCATCGGCACCGCACAGCGCTTCGGCGTGCCGCTGGGCTTCGGTGGCCCGCATGCTGCCTACTTCTCGACCCGCGACGCCTTCAAGCGCGACATGCCGGGCCGTCTGGTCGGCGTGTCGGTCGACCGCCATGGCAAGCAGGCATTACGCCTGGCCATGCAAACCCGCGAACAGCACATCCGCCGCGAAAAGGCGACCAGCAACATCTGCACCGCGCAAGTGCTGCTGGCCAACATCGCCAGCATGTACGCGGTCTATCACGGCCCACAAGGCCTGACGCGCATCGCCAAGCGTGTGCATCGCCTGACCGCGATCTTTGTCGAAGGCCTGCGCCATCTGGGCTTGAAAGCCGAGCAGGAATTCTTCTTCGACAGCCTGACCCTGGCCACCGGCGCGCAGACTGCAGCGCTGCACGCCAAGGCGCGCGCCCACACCATCAACCTGCGTGTCGTCGATGCCGAGCGCTTGGGCGTATCGTTTGACGAAACCACTTCGCCTGACGCCATCAAGGCCTTGTGGGCCGTATTCGTGACCGACGGCCAGAGCCTGCCGGACTTCGACGCACTGGCCACCAGCACGCCGTCGCGCCTGCCGCACGGCCTGCTGCGCCAGTCGGCCATCCTTGAGCACCCGGTGTTCAACCGCTACCACTCCGAAACCGAGCTGATGCGCTACCTGCGCAAACTGGCCGACAAGGACCTGGCGCTGGACCGCAGCATGATCCCGCTGGGCTCGTGCACCATGAAGCTCAACGCCGCCAGCGAAATGATCCCGGTGACCTGGGCCGAGTTCGGCAACCTGCACCCATTCGCCCCGGCCGAGCAAAGCGCCGGCTACCAGTTGCTGACCGACGAACTGGAAGCGATGCTCTGCGCCGCCACCGGTTATGACGCCGTGTCGCTGCAACCCAATGCCGGTTCGCAAGGCGAGTACGCCGGCCTGCTGGCGATTCGCGCCTATCACCAGAGCCGTGGCGATGAACATCGCGATGTGTGCCTGATCCCGTCTTCGGCGCATGGCACCAACCCGGCCACCGCACAGATGGCCGGCATGCGCGTGGTGGTCACCGCCTGCGACGCACGTGGCAACGTCGACATCGAAGACCTGCGCGCCAAGGCCTTGCAGCACCGCGAGCAACTGGCCGCACTGATGATCACCTACCCGTCGACCCACGGCGTGTTCGAGGAAGGCATTCGCGAAATCTGCGCCATCGTTCACGACAACGGCGGCCAGGTGTACATCGACGGCGCCAACATGAACGCCATGGTCGGCCTGTGCGCACCGGGCAAGTTCGGCGGCGACGTGTCGCACCTGAACCTGCACAAGACCTTCTGCATTCCACACGGTGGTGGCGGCCCGGGCGTTGGCCCGATCGGGGTCAAATCGCATCTGGCGCCGTTCCTGCCCGGCCATCGCAACATGCAGCGCCAGGAAGGCGCGGTGTGCGCAGCACCGTTCGGCAGCGCGAGCATTCTGCCGATCACCTGGATGTACATCCGCATGATGGGCGGCGAAGGCCTCAAGCGCGCTTCGCAGATCGCCATCCTCAATGCCAACTACATTGCCCGCCGCCTCGAAGAGCACTACCCGGTGCTGTACAGCGGCAGCAACGGCCTGGTGGCGCATGAGTGCATTCTCGACCTGCGCCCGCTCAAGGACAGCAGCGGCATCACTGTCGATGACGTCGCCAAGCGCCTGATCGACTTTGGCTTCCACGCCCCGACCATGTCGTTCCCGGTGGCCGGCACGCTGATGATCGAGCCGACCGAAAGCGAAGCCAAGGAAGAGCTCGACCGCTTCTGCGAAGCCATGATCACCATTCGCGAAGAGATTCGTGCGGTAGAGAACGGCACGCTGCACAAAGACGACAACCCGCTGAAAAATGCCCCACACACCGCTGCCGAACTGGCCGGGGCCTGGGAGCATCCGTACAGCCGCGAACAGGCGGTGTACCCGGTGGCCACCCTGATCGAAGGCAAATACTGGCCGCCGGTGGGCCGTGTCGACAACGTCTACGGCGACCGCAATCTGGTCTGCGCCTGCCCTTCCATCGAGAGCTATCAGCATGTCTGACGAATCCCTGCAGATCACCCCGCTGCACGCTCTGCACCGCGAACTGGGTGCCCGAATGGTGCCTTTTGCCGGTTACGAGATGCCCGTGCAATACCCGCTCGGGGTCATGAAAGAACACCTGCACACTCGCGCCCAGGCCGGCCTGTTCGATGTCTCGCACATGGGTCAGATCATGCTCAGCGGCCCGGATGCGGCCCGTGCGCTGGAAACCCTGGTGCCGGTCGACATCATCGACCTGCCGGTCGGCATGCAGCGCTATGCGCTGTTTACCAATGATCAGGGCGGCATTCTCGATGATTTGATGGTTGCCCGGATCGCTGACGAGCAATGGCTGCTGGTGGTCAACGCCGCGTGCAAGGATCAGGATCTGGCGCATTTGTGCGAACACCTGGCCGGCCAGTGCAAGATCGAATCGCTGTTCGAAGAGCGCGCCCTGCTCGCCCTGCAAGGTCCGCAGGCTGCCGCAGTATTGGCACGCCTGGCGCCGAGCGTGGCCAGCATGACTTTCATGCAGTTCGCCCGCGTGTCGATTCTGGGCAGCGACTGCTTTATCAGCCGCTCCGGCTACACCGGCGAAGACGGCTTCGAGATTTCTGTACCGGCCGCCGAAGCCGACGCCCTGGCGCGCCGCCTGCTGGCGGAGCCGGAGGTTGAAGCGATTGGCCTGGGTGCACGCGACTCGTTGCGCCTGGAAGCCGGCCTGTGCCTGTATGGCCATGACATGAATAGTGACACTTCTCCTGTCGAAGCCAGCCTGCTCTGGGCCATTTCCAAGGCACGCAGAATCGATGGCCCGCGTGCAGGCGGTTTCCCCGGCGCCGAGCAGATCTTCGCCCAGCAGCAGAACGGCACGGCTCGCAAGCGTGTCGGCCTGTTACCGCAAGAAAGAACACCGGTGCGTGAAGGGGCGCTGATCGTCGATGAAAACGACCAGACCATTGGCCTGGTCAGCAGCGGCGGCTTCGGCCCAAGCCTGGGCGGGCCCTTGGCGATGGGCTACGTAGAGAGCCGTTTCAGCGCGCTGGACAGCGAGGTTTTTGCCTTGGTAAGAGGCAAGAAAGTCCCGCTGCGGGTGAGTAAAATGCCTTTCGTGGCACAGCGTTACTTCAGAGGCTGATTAACGACGTCAATATTCCGCCTGCACGCAAAAACACGGGCCGGCAGAGTGCACTGACAAAGTGCAAATGCAGGCCGCAGGCGGCGCAAACCTTTGGGCAGTGAGCAATCCTTGGGCATTGTTCCAGCCCTTTGAAATAGGGGGCTCTGCGGGGCTTGTTTTTGTAACGAGAGTTGGCGTAGAGTTCTCGAACTGTGTTTGCAAAGGTCGCTGAATCGGGACCTGGGCAGTAGCTTTAAGTATCGCTACAACCCGCTCTACGTTTCTTACTTCCTGCAACCAGCCCCAGTATTCTTTCGCCTCATTCATAGGCCAGAAAGAGTCTGTCATTAAATTCAAGCGTCAAGGAAATAAGAACATGTCCCAACGTCAGAGCGGCACCGTCAAGTGGTTCAACGACGAGAAAGGTTTTGGTTTTATCACTCCAGAAAGCGGTCCGGATCTGTTCGTGCACTTCCGCGCGATTCAGGGCAACGGCTTCAAGAGCCTGAAAGAAGGCCAGAAAGTGACCTTCATCGCTGTGCAAGGCCAGAAAGGCTTGCAGGCTGATGAAGTTCAAGCCGAAGCCTAAGCTTCTGCCTGATCGCCAAGAGCCCCTGATTTATCAGGGGCTTTTTTGTGGGCGCGATTTAATAGCGCCATGAGGTCAAGCCATGCCAGCAAGCCTGATACGCCGCCTCGCCGCTGCCAGTTACGACCTGCTGCTGTGCCTGGCCGTGCTGATCGTCACAGCCTTCATCTACAAGCTGATCTGGATGGCATTTGTCGGCCAGGCTCGTCTGCGCCAACTGACCGAGTCGGGCGCCATGGACGGTGACCCGCTGTTGTCGACGCTGCTATTACTGGCGGCCTTCACCTTTTACGCAGGGTTCTGGACCCGCAACGGCCAGACCCTGGGCATGCAGGCCTGGGGCATACGCGTGCAAAACGCCGACGGCGGTGCAATCAGCCTGACCCAGGCGCTGCTGCGCTTCATGGTCGCCATCGCCTCGGGGCTGTGTTGTGGAGCCGGATTTTTCTGGAGTCTGCACGATAAACAGGGCCGCACCTGGCACGATATCTATTCAAATAGCGTGCTGGTGCGTTTACCCAAGGGTGGCTCTTAACCTGCCCTGCGCAGCAAGAGCACGCCGGCCACGGCGCAGATACCCGCAGGCACCAGCACCGCAAACAGTGGCGAGAAGCCAAACACCAGGCTCGATGGGCCGAGCAGGTCCTGGGCGATACGGAAGATGAAGCCCACCAGCACGCCAGTGAAGACACGCTGGCCCAGCGTTACCGAGCGCAATGGGCCAAAGATGAACGAGATCGCCATCAACACCAGCGCCACGGTCACCAGAGGTTGTAGAACCTTGGTCCAGAACGCCAGCCAGTAACGGCCATTGTTCAGGCCCTGATCGGCCAGATAGTGCGCATACCCCCAAAGACCGGTAATCGACAGCGACTCAGGCGGCATGATTACAGTGCTGAGCAGTTGCGGGCTGAGCGTGACTTCCCAGCGCTCGGTCGGGGTCTTGACGATGTCGGTCTGGCCATTACGGAAGTGCGTGGTCGTGACGTCGGTCAGTTCCCAGTAATCCTGCTGGTAATTGGCCTGACGGGCAAAGCTTGAGGTCAGCATGTGGCGCTGATCGTCGAAGCGATAGCGGGTCACGCCATACATCAGGCCATTGGGCTGCACACTGTTGATGTGAATGAACTCTTCGCCCTGGCGGTGCCACAGGCCGTGCTTGGCGCTTTGCGACTCGCCCGTGCCCTGAGCCAGCGAACGATCGGCCTGGCCTTTGTTCTCGGCCGCCGGTGCCACGTACTCACCGACCAGCACGCCCACCAGCATCAGTACCAGCATGGGCTTCATGACCGCCCAGACAATCCGGCCGATGGACACACCAGCCGCGCGCATGATGGTCAGTTCACTGCTGCTGGCCAGGCTGCCCAGGCCGATCAGGCAACCAATCAGCGCGGCCATCGGCAGCATTTCGTAGACCCGGCGCGGCGCGGTGAGCAAGACGAAGGCGCCGGCGTCCAGCAGGGTGTAGCTGTCGCTGATATCACCCATTTCGTCGATCAGGGCAAACAGCGAGGCCAGCCCGAGGATGATGCCCAGTACGGCCAGAATCGCCAGGAAGACGCTCTTGCCGATGTAACGATCAAGCCGGCCCATGAGCCACCTCCACTGCAGTGCGGCGACCGGCCAGCTTCAGGCGCAACGGTTCCCAGTACAGCAACCCCAGCCCGATCGACAGGAACAGGGCGTGCACCCACCACATGCCCAGCGCCATGGGCAGCTTGCCCTTCTCCAGCGCACCGCGCACCGCAATCAGAATGGTCAGGTAAGCCATGTACAGAAGAATCGCCGGCAAGAGTTTCAGGTAGCGGCCCTGACGAGGATTGACGCGCGACAAGGGCACGGCCATCAGGGTCACGATGAACACCAGAATCGGCAGTGACATCCGCCAGTGCAGCTCGGCCTGGTAGCGCGGGGTATCGTTGCCGAACAGTTCGGAGGTCGGGATAGCGTCGCGCTCGGTGACTTCGGCGCTGATCTCGGGCTTGGGCAGCAACGCACCATAAGTGTCGTACTGAATGGCCCGGTAATTGGCCTCACCCGGATTACCGTCGTAGCGGTAGCCGTTTTCCAGCACCAGGAAGCGGCTGCCATCAGGGCGTATTTCCTGACGGCCTTTCTCGGCGACCAGCACGGTGATGCCGCTGTCTTTGTCAGTGGCCACACGCCGCTCGGAAATGAAGATGCTGCCCAGTTGGGTGCGGTCTTCGGACAATTCCTGGGTGTAAGTGACGCGTGTGCCGTCACGTAGCGACTGGAAGCGCCCAGGCACCAGGGTGTCGAATTCGGTCAGCGAGTCCTGCTTGTTGATCAGCACCGAAAACTGCGCCGCGCCCTGTGGCGCCAGGCTGAAGCTCAGCCAGGCCACCAGCAGCGCAATCAGCGCCGCCGGTGCCAGGGTAATGGCCAGCAAACGCTGCTGGCTCATGCCGGTGGCCGCCAGAACGGTCATCTCGCTTTCAAGGTACAGCCGGCCGTAAGCCAGCAGGATGCCGAGAAACAACCCAAGCGGCAGGATCAGTTGCAGAAAACCCGGCAGGCGAAACCCCATGATCAGGAACAGAACGCCAGGGTCCAGCGCCCCGGAAGCCGCCTGGGCCAGGTACTTGATGAAACGTCCGCTCATGATGATGACCAGCAGCACGGCGCTGACCGCACTCAATGTGACCAGCACTTCCCGGGACAGATAACGAAAGACAATCAAACCAGACACTCCAGGTTTGCCAGGCACAAACGGCCGGACAAGGGAAAAGACGAGCCACGGTATAGGCGAAAACGATGCGGCATTATCCTGTGATTGACTCCTTCTGTCACTGCGCGGCCCGGATAGTTCTCACATCCCTCTCCTACAGTGCTCAATCGGGGTTGTCAGCGATTGCCGCACAGGGTCAAACTGCGGGTCGACTTCAAGCCCGCCCGGCCCTGCCGCGCGCATCTATGCATTCATTCATTTGCAAAGCACACAGTCATTCGGGGACCCGACATGGAATTGGTTGTTAAAAGCGTTAGCCCAGAAACCTTGAAAACCGCCACCCTGATTCTCGCCGTCGGCGAAGGTCGGGTGCTGGGAGCGGCCGCCAAGAGTGTCGACACCCTGAGCGGCGGCGCACTGACAGCGGTGCTCAAGCGTGGCGACCTGGCCGGCAAGGTCGGCCAGAGCCTGCTGCTGCACAACCTGCCCAACCTCAAGGCCGAACGTGTGCTGCTGGTGGGCGTGGGCAAGGACGAAGAATTGTCCGACCGCCAGTTCAGAAAAGTCATCGCCGGTATTCTGTCGACCCTCAAGGGTCTGGGCGGCAGCGATGCGGCCATCGCTCTGGACGAAGTACGCGTCAAGCAGCGTGAAACCTATGGCAAGACCCGTCTGCTGGCCGAGACCCTGCTCGACGGTGAATACGTCTTCGACCAGTTCAAGAGCACCAAGGCGCCAGTACTGACCCTGAAGAAAATCACCCTGCTGACCGCCAAGGCCAGCACCGCCGAAGTCGAAAGCGCCGTCACCCACGCCCGTGGCATCGCCACCGGCATGGCCCTGACCCGCGACCTGGGCAACCTGCCGCCGAACATCTGCCACCCGACTTACCTGGGCGAACAGGCCAAGGCACTGGGCAAGGCCTACAAAAACCTCAAGGTCGAAGTTCACGACGAGAAAAAACTCAAGGAACTGGGCATGGGCTCGTTCCTGGCCGTGGCTCAGGGCAGCGCCCAGCCGCCGCGCCTGATCGTGATGAACTACCAGGGCGGCAAAAAAAGCGAGAAGCCGTACGTACTGGTCGGCAAGGGCATCACCTTCGACACTGGTGGTATCAGCATCAAGCCAGCTGCGGCCATGGATGAGATGAAGTTCGACATGTGCGGCGCCGCCAGCGTGTTCGGCACCCTGCGTGCGGTGCTCGAGCTGCAACTGCCGATCAACCTGGTGTGCATCGTCGCTGCGGCCGAGAACATGCCAAGTGGCACCGCAACCCGTCCGGGCGACATCGTCACCACCATGAACGGCCTGACCGTCGAAATCCTCAACACCGACGCCGAAGGCCGTCTGGTGCTATGCGATGCACTGACCTATGCCGAGCGCTTCAAGCCGCAGGCGGTCATCGACATCGCTACTCTGACCGGCGCCTGTGTCGTCGCCCTGGGCGCCCACACCTCGGGCCTGCTGGGCAATAACGACGCGTTGATCAACCAGTTGCTCGACGCCGGCAAACAAGCCGACGACCGCGCCTGGCAACTGCCGTTGTTCGACGAATACCAGGAACAACTGGACAGCCCGTTCGCCGACATCGCCAACATCGGCGGCCCGAAAGGCGGCACCATCACCGCCGCCTGCTTCCTGTCGCGCTTCACCAAGGCCTATGACTGGGCACACCTGGACATCGCCGGCACGGCCTGGCTCAGCGGCGGCAAGGACAAGGGCGCCACTGGCCGTCCAGTGCCACTGCTGACCCAATACCTGCTCGATCGCGCCGGAGCCTGACCGCTGACTGCGCCTTGCTCTTTGAGTAAGGCGCAGCCGCTGAGCCGCTTATGACCCAAATTGATTTCTACATTTTGCCCAGTCCGTCTCTTGAGGCGCGGCTGGACTTTGCCTGCAAGCTCACCGAAAAAGCCTGGCGCCTCGGCCACCGGGTTTACCTGCATTGCAGCGACGCCGCCCAGCGCGCCGACCTCGATGCGCGCCTGTGGCGCTTCAAGGGCGAGAGTTTCGTGCCGCACGGCGATGCCGAAACCGACGAGCAGGCCCCGGTGGTATTGGGCCTGGGCGATGACCCAGGCCAGCATCAGGATTTACTGGTCAACCTGGACGTGCGCATCGCGCCTTTTTTCACGCGTTTTGCCCGCGTCGCCGAGGTCGTGACCGAAGACCCGGCGATTCGCCTGGCCGCGCGCGAGAGCTTTCGGGAATACCGCAAACAGGGCTATGCTCCGCAGGATCACCGACTACAACGTCTTTGAGCACACGATGGATACTTCAAAAAAAGCAGAATCGGCGCACCTGTTGAACGATCTCGAATCGATCCGCAAGCTGCTGGAAGATGAAAACCTGCAACCGCCGCTGCTGACCGACACCGTACACAGCGACGCACAGATTCCGATGCTGTCCGACCGGGTCGCGCCAGCACCTGTCGAAACGCCGCCTGCCCTTCTGCAAGTCGCCGCTACGCCGCCTGCCGCCGAGCCGGCACAGGCCAAGCCGGGCGCGCCGAGCGTAGATACGCTATTGCACCTGGACACCGAACTGCGCTCTGCTGCGCAGTTGATCATGCAGGATGTGATCAATGACTTTGCGCCGCATATTGAAACCGAGATCAAAAGGCGGCTTGAGGCGCGGCTTGAACGGTTGTTGGGGCAGCAGAAGAAGTGATGGATTGGGGGTCATGAGCGCTATCGCGACTGTAGGTTAAAGCGGATCGATTTTGCCAACGCCTGCAACTCTATACGCTGTTGCTCAAGTCTGCGTTGCCTTATCCAAAACTCATCGTAGCGATCGCTTACACCATTGATAATTGCCAGCCTATCAGGAGCGCCTGCGTTGTTCCTTCTAGTACTAGCTACCGCATTTAGAAAATGCTCGTGACTCATACTTTTACCCGCTACGCGAGCAATGAACGATTTCCTCCGGGCTTTAGTTTCTTGAATGTGAGCAGCCATTCTCTCGTCACTGCCTGCTGCAATCCGTTCAAACCTGGCTTTATAAGCGGCATCATTTTTAAGTCGAGCGGGCAAAACGCCTTGCGTCCCTCCCTTCAAATCTCTTTGGATGCTCAACAGCGCAGTTGCGTCTTCGAGATCGTATTTGGGAACTTTTGAAAGCCCCATCACCCTCCGTTGCATCTCAGTAGACGTATTTGCAATACTGATCAGATTCTGTGCAGAAAGGCTCTTGAATACCTGTTCAAGCATTTCACCAGGCAGCTTTTGAAGGGGAAACGCCTGAGGAAACATCGTCAGGCCTGGAACCCTAACCCCTGAAATATGCCCACTCGGATCACGCCTGTTCACCGGATCCCCCTGACAATAGGCATACGCATTCAACCCACCCCGTCCAAACGGACTCAAATTGTCCGGCTGGTTAAAGCGCAGCAGCACCGGGTTGTATGCGCGGTAACCGTTGCCCAGTAAATAATGCCCGGTCAGCGGATCACGGCGTTCTCCGTTGAAACCCGGCAAGGCATCGGCAGGTGTGCTGTGGCCATAAGCGCTATAGACAATCGACTGCTGCCCCTGTGAACCCTGTGTGTGCAACACACTGCGTTGCCCATCAGTGCCCAGCAAGTCCGACCGGCCTGTCGAACCACTGAGGCGATGTTCGGCCATTAGCTGGTCTTCGAACTGAAACACCGAGCGGCACACGGCACCTTGTATCTCGACACTCAAACGGGTCTTCTGATAGAAGCGCTGCACAGGCTCTACCGTCTCGGTGTTGACGCCCGCGAGGCGATCCAGGGCGTCATATCGATAGCGGCAAAGCAGGCTCTTGGTGCCAATAAGATCACTCATGATCGCCGCCGCCCGTTAAACAGATTGAAGGAAAGCGGATTATCTCCCCCTCCCCCCGTAACGGATAACTAGCATATCTGCCAGGAACGCAGTCCGCTTGTCGCTCACCACTTATGACAGTCGCTGCCCTGCGAGGTAGCAGGACCATGCTCCGATCACCGACTACAACGTCTTTGAGCACACGGTGGATACTTCAAAAAGCAGAACCGGCACACCCGTTGAACGACCTTGAATCGATGCGCAGGCTGCTCGAAGATGAAAACCTGTAACCGCCGCTGCACCGCCTGCCGTTGAACCTGCACAGGCCAAGCCGGGCGCGCCGAGCGTAGATACATTGCTGCACCTGGACACCGAGCTGCGTTCTGCTGCGCAGTTGATCATGCAGGATATGATCAATGACTTTGCGCCGCCTATTGAAACCGAGATCAAAAAGCGGCTTGAGGCGCGGCATGAGCGGTTGTTGGGGCAGCAACAGAAGAAGTGAAGCCGGCGACATAAAAACTTCTGCACTGATCGCCATTATCGAGGATCCAGTCTTGCGCGAATCGATCTTACCAAGAGTGGCAAAACTGCTCGCTCTACCCTAAGACTGTAGTGCTGTGACGCCAAAAGATCATAATGTGCATTTACCGCAGCAATATCTGCCTGGATGTCGGGAAGTGCTGCGTTTTGTTGCATGGCATCAGCGATCACATTCCTAAACCTTTGAGGACTTGCACCTGGACGCACGACACTATCAATGATTGATTGCATCTCCGAACTAACACCTTCTATCTGGGCAGCCAACCTGGCTCTGTGGGCTGCCGCAGCCTCTTCAAACCCGACTGTATAGACAGCGTCGCCCTTGAGACGCGAAGGCATCACGCCCCATGTTTTACCTGTCACATCCATTTCGATCTTCCTCAATGCCCCCGCATCAGAAATATCGATTCGTGGAGTTTTTGACAGCCCAAGCACCCGCCAATTCATCGTAGATGAGGTCTTGCTCAAACGGCTCAACGATTGATTAGGGAGGTAATTGAAGAGATGTTCAAGAATTTCTCCAGGCAATCTCTCAATGGGTGACAACCGCTTGACAGAAAACATGCTCATGCCTACACCCAATGGCCCTGAAATATGCCCACTCGGATCCCGACGATTAACCGGATCCCCCTCACAATAGGCATACGCATTCAACCCGCCCCGTCCAAACGGACTCAAACTGTCCGGCTGGTTAAACCGCATCAGCACCGGGTTGTACGCACGATACCCATTGCCCAGCAAATAATGCCCGGTCAGCGGATCCCGGCGCTCGCCGTTGAATCCCGGCAAGGCATCGGCAGATGGGCCGTGGCCATAAGCGCTATAGACAATCGACTGCTGCCCCTGCCCCCCCTGTATATGCAACACACTGCGCTGCCCATCAGTGCCCAGCAATTCCGACCGGCCTGTCGAACCACCAGGACGATTCTCGGCCAGTAGCTGGTCTTCGAACTGAAACACCGAGCGGCGCACGGCACCTTGTATCTCGACACTCAAATGGGTCTTCTGATAGAAGCGCTGCGCAGGCTCTGCCGTCTCGGTGTTGACGCCCGCGAGGCGATCCAGCGCGTCATATCGATAGCGACACAGCACAGCCTCGGTGCCAGAAAGATCATTCATGGTCGCGGCCACCCGGCAAACAGATTGAAGAAGCCGGATTATCGCGCCCTCCCCAATGAGGGATAACTAGCAGATCTGCTAGTAACGCAGTCCGCTTGTCGCTCACCACTTATGGCTTGTCGCTGCCCTGCGGCGCTATACTTGCCGGTTTCCGAATCAATGCCACAGGTTCCCGCCGCGCATGGACAAGACTTACCAGCCGCACGCTATCGAAACTTCCTGGTACCAGACCTGGGAGTCCGAGAACTATTTCGCTCCGCAGGGGGCTGGTGACTCGTACACCATCATGATCCCGCCGCCGAACGTGACCGGCAGCCTGCACATGGGTCACGGCTTCAACAACGCGATCATGGACGCCCTGATCCGTTTCCGCCGCATGCAAGGCCGCAATACCCTGTGGCAACCGGGTACCGACCACGCCGGCATCGCCACCCAGATGCTGGTCGAGCGCCGCCTTGAAGCCCAGGGTCAGAACCGTCACGAACTGGGCCGCGAAAAATTCCTCGACAAGATCTGGGAATGGAAAGCCGAGTCCGGTGGCAACATCAGCCGCCAGATCCGCCGCCTCGGTTCGTCCGTCGACTGGAGCCGCGAGCGCTTCACCATGGACGACGGCATGTCCGCCGCTGTGCAGGAAGCCTTTGTCCGTCTGTACGAAGATGGCCTGATTTATCGCGGCAAGCGTCTGGTCAACTGGGACACCAAGCTGCACACCGCTATCTCCGACCTGGAAGTTGAAAACCACGACGAGAAAGGCTTCCTGTGGAACCTGCGTTATCCACTGGCTGACGGCGCCAAGACCGCCGAGGGCAAGGACTTCCTGGTCGTCGCGACCACGCGCCCGGAAACCATGCTCGGTGACTCGGCCGTAGCGGTAAACCCGGAAGACGAGCGCTATAAAGCCCTGATCGGCAAGTTCGTCGAGCTGCCGCTGATCGGTCGCCGCATTCCGATCATCGCCGATGACTACTGCGACCCCGAGTTCGGCACCGGCTGCGTGAAGATCACCCCGGCCCACGACTTCAACGACTATGAAGTCGGCAAGCGCCATAACCTGCCGCTGATCAACATCTTCGACAAGAACGCCGCTGTACTGGGCACCGCTCAAGTGTTCAACCTCGACGGCACGCTGAATGACCGTCTTGATGCTCAATTGCCTGCGCAATACGCAGGTCTTGACCGCTTCGAGGCCCGCAAGCAGATCGTCGCCGCGTTCGACGCCGCCGGCCTGCTGGTCAGCGTCGACGATCACGCCTTGAAAGTGCCAAAGGGTGACCGCTCCGGCACCGTCATCGAGCCGTGGTTGACCGACCAGTGGTACGTGTCCACCAAGCCGCTGGCCGAACCGGCCATTGCTGCCGTAGAAGATGGCCGCATCCAGTTCGTGCCCAAGCAGTACGAAAACATGTATTTCTCGTGGATGCGCGACATCCAGGACTGGTGCATCAGCCGTCAGCTGTGGTGGGGCCACCGCATTCCGGCCTGGTACGACGCGTCGGGCAAGGTGTATGTGGGCCGAGACGAAGCCGAAGTGCGCGCGAAGAACAACCTGGCCAGCGATGTGGTCCTGCATCAGGACAACGACGTACTCGACACCTGGTTCAGCTCGGGCCTGTGGACCTTCTCGACCCTGGGCTGGCCGGAAAAGACCGAAGCGCTGAAGACCTTCCACTCCACCGACGTGCTGGTCACCGGCTTCGACATCATCTTCTTCTGGGTCGCGCGGATGATCATGCTCACCATGCACTTGGTGAAGAATGAAGACGGCACCGCTCAGGTTCCGTTCAAGACCGTGTACGTGCACGGCCTGGTGCGCGACGGCCAGGGCCAGAAGATGTCCAAGTCCAAGGGCAACGTCCTGGACCCGCTGGACATCGTCGACGGTATCGACCTGGAAACCCTGGTACAGAAACGCACCAGCGGCCTGATGCAGCCACAACTGGCGAAGAAGATCGAGAAGCAGACCCGCCAGGAGTTCGCCGACGGTATCGCCAGCTACGGCACCGACGCGCTGCGCTTCACCTTCTGCTCGCTGGCTTCGACCGGTCGCGACATCAAGTTCGACATGGGCCGTGTCGAGGGCTACCGCAACTTCTGCAACAAGATCTGGAACGCGGCGCGCTATGTGCTGGACAAGGGCGAAGACTGCGGCCAGAACGGCGAGGCCTACGAGCTGTCGCTGCCGGACCGCTGGATCATCTCGCAGTTGCAACGCACCGAAGCCGAAGTGACCCGCCAACTGGAGCAGTTCCGCTTCGACCTGGCGGCGCAGGCACTGTACGAGTTCATCTGGAACCAGTACTGCGACTGGTACCTTGAGCTGTCCAAGCCGGTACTGTGGGACGAGAACGCGCCGATCGAGCGCCAACGCGGCACCCGCCGCACCCTGGTGCGCGTGCTCGAAGTCGCCTTGCGTCTGGCGCACCCGTTCATGCCGTTCATCACCGAAGAAATCTGGCAGCGCCTGGCGCCGCTGGTCGGTGCCGAAGGCAAGACCATCATGCTGCAACCATGGCCGGTGGCCGTTGAGGCGCGCATCGACGAAGCCGCCGAAGGCGACATCGAATGGCTCAAGGGCCTGATGCTGGCGGTGCGCAACATCCGTGGCGAAATGAACATCGGTCCCGGCAAACCGCTGCAACTGTTCCTCAACAACGCCAATGCCGAAGACGTACGCCGCCTTGGCGACAACGAGCACCTGCTGAAGAAGCTGGCCAAGCTCGAATCGATCACCGTCCTGGCCGCAGGTGCCGAAGCGCCGCTGTCGGCCACCGGCCTGGTGGGCGAGATGCAAGTGCTGGTGCCCATGGCCGGCCTGATCGACAAGGGCGCGGAACTGGCGCGTCTGGACAAGGAAATCCAGCGCCTGCAAGGTGAAGTGCAACGCGTGGGCGGCAAGCTGTCCAACGCTGCCTTCGTCGACAAGGCACCTGCCGAAGTCATCGACAAAGAACGCGCCAAACTGGCCGAGGCTGAACAAGCCTTGAGCAAACTGGCCGAGCAGCACGCCCGTATCAGCAGCCTGTAAGGCGCTGGTGCAAACAGCCAGCCCGTTCGCGGGCTGGCTTTTTTATGCACGCCTGTATTCTGTGCATTCAGCCTGACACCCGGATACGGCCCATGACCGATACGCCAAAGCCTCCACGTAAAAAGCCTAAACGCGAAAAGCACCAGCGTCAGGCAAAGCCCGCCACGCCGCCGGTAAAAGCCACATTGCACCCGCGCAACCGCCATCAGGGCCGTTACGATTTCCCGGCGCTGATCAAGAGCAGTCCGGAACTGGCCGAATTCGTCATCCTCAACCCCTACGGCAAGCAGAGCATCGACTTTGCCAACCCGGCGGCGGTGCGGGTATTCAATCGGGCCTTGCTCAAGGCGCAGTACCGCATCGCCCATTGGGATATTCCTGCCGATTACCTGTGCCCGCCGATTCCCGGGCGCGCCGACTACCTGCACTTTCTCGCCGACCTGCTGGCCGAACATAACCAGCAGGTAATCCCGCGTGGCGCAGCGGTCAAGGTGCTGGATGTCGGCACCGGCGCCAACTGTATCTATCCGTTGCTGGGCCATGCCGACTACGGCTGGCACTTCGCAGGCTCGGAGATCGACGCCAAGGCGCTGGCCGCCGCCAACACCATCGTCAAGGCCAACGGCCTGGGTAAAGCCATCAGCCTGCGCCAGCAGAGCAACCGCCAGCACATCCTGAGTGGCCTCCTCGACAGCACCGAGCGCTTTGACCTGAGCCTGTGCAACCCGCCCTTCCACGCGTCTCTGGAGGAGGCCACACGCGGCAGCCAGCGCAAATGGCGGGCACTGGGCAAGGCCGACCCCAAGCGCAAGCTGCCGGTGCTCAACTTTGGCGGCCAGGCGCAGGAGTTATGGTGCGAAGGCGGCGAGATCGGCTTTGTCACTCGCCTGATCGACGAGAGCGCGCAGATACCTGAGCAGGTGCTGTGGTTCAGTACGCTGGTGTCCAAGGCTGCGAACCTGCCGGAGATTCAGCACCGGCTGAAAAAGATTGGCGCCTTTGACGTTCGGGTCGTGGAGATGGGTCAGGGACAGAAGCAGAGCCGCTTCGTGGCCTGGACCTTTCATGATGCAGCCGAGCAGGCCAAATGGCGTGCAGAGCGCTGGGCGTCCAACTGACGCCCACAAAAAAGCCGTGCGGGGCAAACCCTGCACGGCTTTTTTACAGCAAGCCTGAGCTTACTTGTTGATCGAGTCGGTCAGCACTTTGGCTGGAACGAACTTGACCACTTTCTTGGCAGCGATTTCGATGGCAGCGCCAGTCGAAGGGTTGCGGCCGGTACGCGCTGGACGCTCGGTGACTTTCAGCTTGCCAATACCTGGCAGAGTGATTTCAGCACCGTTTTCCAGTTGATCAGCAACGATCTGGCCCAATTGCTCCAGAGCGCTACGCGCTGTGGTTTTCGGCGCGTCGATAGCTTCTGCGATATCGGCGATCAACTGGTCTTTGGTAAGAGCCATGTGGTGTTCCTTCCCTATAAAATTCATATGGATTGCAGAGTGCAACGTCGGCCATTGGCAGCCACGATCAATCGCGAAGTTGTAGATACTGAAACCATGATTTGGTTCGCCAGCACGTGCACAAACTGCATGCCTGACGCGCTGGAGTGCGCAAGACCGCGCAAAACTAGCACAGAGCCGGGCAAATATCCGCCTCTGGCTATCCTTTTGGTCAGGTTTTGCGGCCTTTGGCGCAAAAAAAGCCACTCAAAAACCCCAATTGGATGAAAAACAGCCACATCGGCCATTTATCGCGACCCTGCGGTACACTGGCCGCCTTGCCACGAGCCGCACCGCTCTTCACTTTCCCGAGCCGAGAAATCCATGCCGATCCGTCATTGCATCGTCCACCTGATCGACAAGAAACCCGACGGCACGCCTGCAGTCCTGCACGCACGCGACAGCGAACTGGCCGAGTCGGCGGCCATCGAAAACCTGCTGGCCGACCTCAATGAAAGCTATAACGCCAAACAGGGCAAAGCCTGGGGGCTGTTTCACAGCGAGTCGGGCGCCTACCCCTTCAGCGGCTGGCTGAAAGAGTACCTGGACACCAGCAAGGACTTCACCGCCTTCACCCGCACCGCCGTCGAGCACCTGCAAAAACTGATGGAAGAGTCCAACCTGTCGGTCGGTGGCCATGTGCTGTTCGCCCACTATCAGCAAGGCATGACCGAGTACCTGGCCATCGCCCTGCTGCACCACAGCGAAGGCGTGGCAGTCACCGACTCACTCGATGTCACCCCGTCGCGGCATCTGGACCTGGGCCAGTTGCACCTGGCGGCGCGCATCAACATTTCCGAGTGGCAGAACAACAAGCAGTCCAAGCAGTACATCTCGTTCATCAAGGGCAAGAACGGTAAGAAGGTCTCGGAGTATTTCCGCGACTTCATCGGCTGCCAGGAAGGCGTCGACGGCCCCGGCGAAACCCGCACCCTGCTCAAGGCGTTCAGTGACTTTGTCGAAAGCGAAGACCTGCCCGAAGAGGCCACCCGCGAAAAGACCAAGGCGCTGGTCAGCTACGCCACCAGCCAGAGCAAACTGGGCGAGCCCATTGCGCTGGACGAACTGTCGGAGCTGATCGACGAAGAACGCCCGCAGGCGTTCTACGACCATATCCGCAACAAGGATTACGGCCTGTCGCCCGAGATTCCGGCCGACAAACGCACCCTGAGCCAGTTCCGCCGCTTCACCGGTCGCGCCGAAGGCCTGTCGATCAGCTTTGAAGCCCACCTGCTGGGCGACAAGGTCGAGTACGACGAAGCCGCCGGCACGCTGATCATCAAGGGCTTGCCGACCCAGCTTACCGACCAGTTGAAACGACGCTGAGCCGATGCTGCAACGAACCCTCAAGAAAGTCGCGCTGATCCTGCTGGTGGTAGTGATCTACCAGAACTGGGGCAGGATCGAACACGTCATCAATCCGCCCACACCTGAGCAAGCACAACGCTACAGCCAGGCGCGGGTGGTGATGTATTCGACCGAATGGTGCGGCTACTGCAAGCAGGCACGGCGCTTTCTGGACAGCAAGGGCATCGTTTTCACCGACTATGACATCGACACCAGCGTCGAAGGCCGCAAGGCCTACGAAGCGCTGGGCGGACGCGGTATTCCGATGCTGGATGTCAACGGTACCCTGCTGCGCGATTTTGCCCCGGAGCAGATCGAGGCAGCGCTGAAATAACTAGCGTTTCTCGATCTTGAACCCCAGCCGCGGGAAGTGCACATGCACGACCCCGGCGCGAGGGTCTTCGCGGCGCAGAATCAGCTCTTCACGGCCTGCGAACACCAACTCCCCTTCCACGCCATCAACACCGTAATCGATGGCCGAGATCACCACCTGATCACCCGCCTTGAAGCCGTTAGGCTCGGTGAACACTTCGTTCGGCACTTCAACCGGGGTGGTATTGGCAGCCACTTCGATGGCTTCTTCTGCACTCAGCGCACTAAAAGCGCCGTGACCAAAACCTTCGACACGTTTGAGCCAGGCGGCTACGGCGGGATACTCGTCCACCGTCGGCGCGGTAATCGGGGTCTGGCGCAGAAACCACAGCGGATGAGCCACAGAGAAATCGGCAATCGATGGCTCGCCGAACAGGTAATCGCCATTGCGCTCCAGCTGTTGCTCCAGCCGCGACATGAAGGTCGGCCACTGGTGCAAGGCTTGCGCAAGCGGCAACCGCGATGCCGAACCACCGGCAAACAAAGCGGCACGGTCGGCCTTGAAGGCTTCGACCGCTTGCGGGGGCAGTCTGGAAAACCGCAGCGCCATGGACTCTGGCTGAAACACCTGACTGACCGCATGCTGAAACAGGTTCACATCCGCCCAGGCCGCCAGCGCGGCGACAGCGAACTCCTGGCCTTCGGGGTAGAACGCCGGCGTGGCCTTTTCCTGCTCCAGGCGCCGGGCAATCAGCGCAGTGTCGCAATAGATGTCTGACCCCACTTGCAGCACCGGCGTCTTGCGGTAGCCGCCGGTCAGTGCAGTGAGGTCGGGCTTGGGCATCACGGCGGGAATGAATACCGAACGCCAGGACAGGCCTTTGTAGCCCAGCATCAGACGGGCTTTTTCGGCGAATGGCGAGGCGGGGTAATGGTGCAGGATCAGCTCGGACATGCTCGGTTCCTTGCTTGGACGGAAGTCCTGAGCTTATCCCTCCTGTCGCGAATCACAAGCAGAAGCCGCCAGGGCTTCCTTGGCACTCTTGCGCAACTTCTTGATCAGCCGCTCATGGCGCAATGCTTCACCCTTGCTCGGCCACGCTTCTACGTACACCAGCGCCACCGCAGGACTCGAATGAAAATAGCGCGCGCCCTTGCCGCGCTGATGAGCAATGAACCGTCGTTGCGGGTTGTCGCTGATGCCGCAGTACAGCGAGCCGTTGGCCGCGCGCACCAGGTAGACGTACCAGGGCTTTGGCGGCGTTTCGCCCACCAGAACTTCAGCCACGCCGTTTCTCAGCGAATGCCTTGAGGCCTTTGTGCGCCTGGGCGCGTATGGCGTTCTGCACCAGCGGTGTCCAGCCCAGCAGCAGGCCCTTGGTGCCCAACGCCTGACGCGACCAGCGCCACAGGTCGAACTGGTCGTGGTGCTCGATTATCTTGCCGTCCCTGAACACAAAACGTGCCTGGATATCGTTGATCACGGTACGCCCGGTCTGGCTGAACAGATAGGTCGCCACCCAGTGCGCACTGCCGCTCCGGTCATCGGCGCGCACCTGGTCGAACACCACCGAGAAGTCTTTCGCCCGCGCGGTGAGCATGCGCCACATGTCACTGGCCTGTTGTCCACGCAAAGTGCCAAATACCGGGTCGCTGAACAGCACGTCGTCGCTGTAGCAATCCGCCATGGCCTCGGCATCGAGTTGCTGAAAGGCCTCGTAGAAACGGCTGATCAATGCGCTGTTGATCTGACTTTGTTGTTCGTAATCCATGCTGGCAGGCGTCCCGGAGAAAGTTGACTGCACGATAAGCGGCAATTGGCCTGTCTGCCAACTGCCGCATGCAGGCTCACGGCGTATCGTGGCTGACCTGGACCTGACGCGCACGCCCGGCACCCAGCCCGGCGATGATCGCACCCAGGCCCAGCAGGCCGAAAATCCAGCCGATCGGCCCCCAGGTTCCCGTGGCATCGTGCACCACGCCGACGGCGAATGGCCCGATAGAGGCGACTGTATAGCCGATGCCCTGGGCCATGCCCGACAGGTTGGAGGCCACGTGCGAGTCGGCCGAGCGCAGCACGATCAGGGCCAGCGCCAGGCTGAACGTGCCGCCCTGACCGACACCCAGCAGGATCGCCCATCCCCACAGTCCTTCGACAGGCGCATACAGGCAGCCGAACAGACCGGTCAGGGTCATGCCCATGACCACCACGATCGCCAGGCGTTGATCCTTGCCACGGGTCGCCAGCCAGGGGGCACTCAAGGCGCTGACCAGTTGGCAGATGATCGAGCCGGAGAGCAGCAGGCCGGCCTCGGTCGGGTTCAGGCCGCGGCCGATCAGGATCGAGGGCAGCCAGCCAAAGACGATGTACGACAGCGAAGACTGCAAGCCCATGTACAGGGTCACTTGCCAGGCCAGCGGATCACGCAACAGGCCGCGCACCTTGACCATACTGCGCTGTGTGCCATACAACTGGCGTGTCTGCGGCCACCAGAACAGCGCGGCGAGCAACGCCGGAATCACCCAGAACGCCAGGCTGGCGTCCCAGCGCTCACCGAAGGCATGGCTCAGCGGCACACTGGCGCCAGCCGCCAGTGCCGCGCCCAGGCACAGCGCCATGGTGTAGACCCCGGTCATGGCGCCTGCACGGTTGGGAAAATCGCGCTTGACGATACCCGGCAACAGCACGCCGATGATGCCAATACTGGCACCGGCCAGCAGGCTGCCGGCAAACAGCCCTACTTCGCCAAACAGGCTACGCAGCCCGATACCGAGCGCCAGGGTAAACAGAATGCCCAGTACGACCCGCTCACTGCCAAAACGCCGTGCCAGCCATGGCGCCAGCGGCGCAAACAGACCAAGGCACAACACCGGCAAGGTGGTCAGCAAGCCGGCCTTGGCCGCCGACAGCCCCAACGCCTGCGACACGTCATTGAGCAAGGGCGCCACACTGGATAGTGCCGGACGCAGGTTGATGGCCACCAGCACCAGGCCCAGCAGCAACAGCCAGGTACGGATGCGTGGAACAGCCTTGCCGGTACTGGCATCGATCAAGGTATCGTCGGTCGGTGAAGGGTCGTGCGGTGGCTTGGCGGTCATTGAATCCTCAGGTCTCAGGTGTCGCCCCCGTCGCAGGGAGGGGCGCGTATCCTGTTGGAGAAGAATGAGGATTACAAGGTTCAGCACAATTGCAGGGGCGCGGCAGCACGCGGCGCACGAATAAAAAAACCGGACGCGAGGTCCGGTTTTTTATCTGCATCACGCCTGGATCAATGAATGATCTGGCTGAGGAACAGACGGGTACGGTCGCTTTGCGGGTTGTCGAAGAAGTCGTTTGGCGCGGCTTGTTCGACGATTTCACCCTTGTCCATGAAGATCACCCGGTTGGCCACGGTACGGGCGAAGCCCATTTCGTGGGTCACGCACAACATGGTCATGCCCTCTTCGGCCAGGCTGACCATGGTGTCGAGTACTTCCTTGACCATTTCCGGGTCGAGTGCCGAGGTCGGCTCGTCGAACAGCATGATCTTGGGCTTCATGCACAGGGCGCGGGCAATCGCCACACGCTGTTGCTGACCACCGGACAACTGGCCAGGAAACTTGTGCGCCTGCTCCGGAATACGCACACGCTCAAGGTAGTGCATGGCGATTTCTTCGGCCTGCTTCTTCGGCATCTTGCGTACCCACATCGGTGCCAGGGTGCAGTTCTGCAGAATGGTCAGGTGCGGGAACAGGTTGAAGTGCTGGAACACCATGCCCACTTCACGGCGGATGGTTTCGATCTGCCGCAGGTCGGAGGTCAGTTCGGTGCCATCGACAATGATGCGCCCCTGCTGGTGCTCTTCCAGACGGTTGATGCAACGGATGGTGGTCGATTTGCCCGAGCCCGATGGCCCGCACAGCACGATACGCTCACCCTGACGCACATTGAGGTTGATGTCCTTGAGCACATGGAACTGGCCGTACCACTTGTGTACACCTTCCAGACGAATCATACCTTCGGCGCCCAGCGGCTTTTTGACTGCTTCACTCATCACGAAACTCCTAACGCTTGTGGCCAGTGTCCAGCTTGCGCTCCAGATGCATGGAGTAGCGGGACATACCGAAACAGAAAATCCAGAACACCAGGGCCGCGAAGACATAGCCTTCGGTGGCCATGCCCAGCCAGGTCGGGTCGGCCGCAGCCTGCTTGACGCTGTTGAGCAGGTCGAACAGACCGATGATGATCACCAGGCTGGTGTCCTTGAACAAGGCAATGAAGGTGTTGACGATGCCGGGGATCACCAGCTTCAGGGCTTGCGGCAGAATCACCAGACCCATCGAGCGCCAGTAGCCCAGACCCATGGCCGCAGCGGCTTCATACTGGCCCTTGGGAATGGCCTGCATACCACCACGCACCACTTCGGCGATGTAGGCCGACTGGAACAGGATCACACCGATCAGTGCACGCAGCAGCTTGTCGAAGTTCATGCCTTCAGGCAGGAACAACGGCAGCATGACCGAGGACATGAACAGTACGGTAATCAGCGGCACACCGCGCCAGAACTCGATGAACGTCACGCAGACGACTTTCACCGCCGGCATGTTCGAACGCCGTCCCAGCGCCAGCAGGATACCCAGCGGCAAGGCCCCAACGATACCGACGGTGGCGATGACCAGGGTCAGCATCAGGCCGCCCCACTGGCTGGTAGGCACGGTGGTCAGACCGAACGCGCCGCCATGCAGCAGGTAGAAGGCGATGATCGGGTACAGCACCAGAAAACCCAGGCCGTAATGGAGCTTGCGCTCGAACGCCTTGATGAACAGTGGCGCGATACCGACGATGGCCAGGATCACGGTCAGGTCGACACGCCAGCGTTGGTCGCCGGGGAAGTAGCCGTACATGAACTGGCCAAAGCGCTGCTCGATGAACACCCAGCATGCACCGGCCTTGGTGCAGTCGGCGCGCGTGGTGCCGACCCAGTTCGCATCCAGAATGGCCCAGTTGAGGATCGGTGGCACAATCAGCCACACCAGATACAACGAGAACAGGGTCAGTACGGTGTTGAACCAGCTGGAGAACAGGTTACTGCGCATCCAGCCAACCACACCGACGGTGGATTTTGGCGGTGCCAGATTGGGTTTGAACGTATGTGTACTCATGCGCGTTTCCTCACCGCTCGATCAGCGCAATGCGCTTGTTGTACCAGTTCATCAACAGGGAAATGCTGATGCTGATTGCCAGGTACACGCTCATGGTGATGGCAATGACTTCGATCGCCTGCCCGGTCTGGTTGAGTACCGTGCCAGCAAACAGCGAAACCATTTCCGGATAACCGATACCGGCGGCCAGCGAAGAGTTCTTCACCAGGTTCAGGTATTGGCTGGTCAATGGCGGAATGATCACCCGCAGTGCCTGGGGAATGATCACCTTGCGCAGGGTAGGACCCGGACGCAGGCCCAATGAACGGGCAGCTTCGGTCTGGCCATGGCTGACCGACTTGATGCCGGAACGTACGATCTCGGCGATGAACGCCGCTGTATAGACCGTCAGCGCCAGGGTCAGCGCCAGCAGTTCAGGGATCAATACCCAGCCGCCGACGAAGTTGAAGCCACGCAGTTCAGGCATTTCCCAGTGCACAGGCGCACCGGCAATCAGGATGCTCAATGCCGGAATCACCAGCATCAGGCCAAGGCCTGCCCAGAACTTGTGGAAAGGCTCGCCGGTCAGCTCGAAACGCTTGTTGGCCCAGCGGACCATGACCACGGTGGCAATCACGGCCACCACCAGGCTGACCAGGAATGCTGTCATGCCTTCGGCCACCAGGGCACGCGGCATGTTCACACCACGGCTGCTGACATAGAACATGTCGAGGTAACCATGGGCGTTGCGTGGACCGGGCAGGGTCAGGAAGACCGCAAAGTACCAGAACAGGATCTGCAACAGCGGCGGGATGTTACGGAACACCTCGACGTAGACAGTCGCCAGCTTGTTGACCATCCAGTTGGGCGACAGACGAGCGATACCGATGCTGAAACCCAGCAGCGTCGCCAGAATGATGCCGATGAACGATACCAGCAGCGTATTGAGCAGGCCGATCAGAAAGACGCGGGCATAACTGTCGGCTTCGGTGTAGTCGATCAGGTGCTGGGCAATACCGAAGCCCGCACTGCGATCGAGAAAGCCGAAACCGGAGGTGATACCACGATGTTCAAGGTTGGTCTGGGTGTTGTCGAACAGGAACCAGCCCAGGGAGACCACCGCCACGATGGTGATGATCTGGAATAGCCAGGCGCGCACTTTGGGGTCGCTCAGGGTGAGCTTTTGTTTGGGTGCGTCGATATGTTTTTGCATGAAATGCCCCGGAAAAAATGGAACGGTGCAAAGCACCCGGCAGCCTGTTCAGGCAGCCGGGTGCAGGGTCAAATCAGCGAATCGGAGGAGCGTACTGAATGCCGCCGTTGTTCCACAAGGCGTTCTGGCCGCGCTTGATCTGCAGCGGGGTGTTCTCGCCCAGGTTGCGCTCGAACACTTCACCGTAGTTACCGACCTGCTTGACGATTTTCACCACCCAGTCTTTCGGCAGTTTCAGGTCTTTGCCGTACTCGCCGTCGGCGCCGAGCATACGGGCAACGTCAGGGTTTTTGGTCGACTTGGCTTCAGCTTCGACGTTCTTGGAGGTCACGCCCGCTTCTTCGGCGTTGAGCATGGCGAACAGGGTCCACTTGACGATGGCCAGCCATTCTTCGTCGCCTTTACGCACGACCGGACCCAGTGGCTCCTTGGAGATCACTTCCGGCAGAACCACGTAGTCCTTCGGATTGGCCAGCTTGCTGCGTTGTGCGTAGAGCTGCGACTGGTCGGAGGTCAGCACGTCGCAACGGCCGCTTTCCAGCGACTTGGCGCTTTCGTCGGAGGTGTCGAAAGTGATCGGGGTGTACTTCAGGCCATTGGCGCGGAAGTAGTCGGAAACGTTCAGCTCGGTGGTGGTACCGGCCTGGATGCACACGGTGGCGCCGTCCAGTTCTTTGGCGCTTTTAACGCCCAGCTTGTTGTTTACCAGGAAGCCGATGCCGTCGTAGTAGGTCACGCCGGCGAAGGTCAGGCCCATGCCCGAGTCACGCGAGCTGGTCCAGGTGGTGTTACGCGACAGCACGTCGATTTCGCCCGATTGCAGCGCGGTGAAGCGCTCTTTGGCGTTCAACTGGCTGAACTTGACCTTGGTGGCGTCACCGAATACGGCAGCGGCTACAGCGCGGCAGACATCAGCGTCGATACCGGTGATAACGCCTTTGGCATCAGGAACGGAGAAGCCTGGCAGACCATCGCTGACGCCGCACTGTACGAAGCCCTTTTTCTGGACTGCGTCAAGCGTTGCACCGGCATTGGCGACACCGGTCATGCCCAGTGCTGCGAAAGCGGTCACGACCGCCAGGGTGGATTTCAACATCTTCATTCATAACCTCCAGTTTGCTCTTTGTTGTGTGGGAGCTTCAGTCACGTCGCACCCTTGTGGGGCAGTAACGACCCGTGCTGGCTTTTTTTTGGGTCGTGCGACGTTGGGTCCGTTTGTGAAACCATTACCCGCCGTCTCGCGGACCAAAGCCCCATGATTTTTTCCGTATCGTTAAAACGGAATGAATCGTGACGTGAATCCTGTAGCTGGGATTCGCGTGCTGCGCCGACCAGTGATAGCCAAATAGTGTTACCGGACGACGTGAGCGCTCTGACTCCGCTTTCTCCATAGCAAAGCGCGTACCAGACTGCTGGCTGATTCGATAAACCAACAGGTCAAGTACAAAAGTTGTAACCTTGCGACATCTTCGTTCAGATTTGAATGGACCGCGCCAGGTCCAGCACTCATTAAATGCACGGTTGATACCGTAGCGCACCAAACTGGAGCAACCATGACTCAACCTTTGATACTTGAGCCCGCCACACAAGCCGACGCCTGTGTCATCTGGCTGCACGGCCTGGGTGCCGACCGCACTGATTTCGAGCCTGTGGCCGAGGCTTTGCAGGAGTCGCTGACCAGTACCCGTTTTGTGTTACCCCAGGCGCCCATGCGTGCCGTCACCATTAATGGTGGCTATCAGATGCCAAGCTGGTACGACATCATTGCCATGAGTCCTGCGCGGGCCATCAGCCACGAAGAACTGGAAGTGTCGGCGCAAACCGTCCTCGACCTGATCGAAGCCCAGCGCGACAGCGGCATCGACCCGGCACGGATCTTTCTGGCCGGTTTTTCCCAGGGTGGCGCGGTCGTGCTGCACACAGCCTATCGCCGCTGGCAGGGGCCTCTGGGTGGTGTACTGGCCTTGTCGACCTACGCGCCGACCTTCAATGAACAGATGACCATTTCGGCCAGTCAGCAACGAATCCCGGCCTATTGCCTGCACGGCTACCACGACGAAGTGGTGCTCAATGCCATGGGCCGCACGGTCTATGAGTACCTCAAGTCGCTGGGCGTCAGCGCGCAATGGCAGGAATACCCGATGGGCCACCAAGTGTTACCCCAGGAGATTTCCGATATCCGCGCCTGGCTGACCGACAAGCTGCGGTAACACCGTTGCTTAAAGCGGGGTTTGTAGCCTTGTATGGATGACACTACGCCGAGTACCCAACTTGCTTTACACTGCTCGGCGTACATTCCTTGACCAATTGACGAGATGACCGTGCTCAAAGCACTCAAGAAGATGTTCGGTAAAAGCGAGGCTGAGCCGCTCGCGCCCCTTCCGATCACATCGACCCCCGCTGCAGTGATTACCGGCGATGCCCTCCCCGTCCAGCCTGTTGCTGTGATACCGCCTCCTTCTTCTTCGCCCTTGCCTGTGCAACCAGCCGTTGCCAAGCCGCCACGGGCCGAACGCCCGCGCCGCGAACGACCGCCCAGGCCGGTCGACACCTGGAAACCCGAAGACTTCACCGTCGAGCCACAGGAAGGCAAGACCCGCTTCCATGACTTCGACCTTGCTCCTGAACTGATGCACGCCATCCACGACCTGGGCTTTCCTTATTGCACCCCCATTCAGGCCGGCGTGCTGGGTTACACCCTCAAGGGCCGCGATGCCATTGGCCGGGCACAGACCGGCACCGGCAAGACCGCGGCCTTTCTGATTTCGACCATCACCCAGTTGCTGCAGACCCCACCGCCCAAAGAACGCTACATGGGCGAGCCGCGTGCGCTGATCATCGCGCCCACCCGTGAACTGGTGGTGCAGATCGCCAAGGATGCGGCCGACCTCACCCGCTACACCGGCCTGAACGTGATGAGCTTTGTCGGCGGCATGGACTTCGACAAGCAACTCAAGCAGCTTGAATCGCGCTATTGCGATATCCTGGTCGCCACACCGGGCCGTCTGCTGGACTTCAACCAGCGCGGCGAGGTGCATCTGGACATGGTCGAGGTGATGGTGCTGGATGAGGCCGACCGCATGCTCGACATGGGCTTTATCCCGCAGGTGCGCTCGATCATCCGCCAGACACCGCACAAGGGCGAACGCCAGACCCTGCTGTTCTCGGCGACCTTCACCGATGACGTCATGAACCTGGCCAAGCAATGGACCACGGACCCGGCCATCGTCGAGATCGAAGCCCAGGGCGTGGCCAACGCCAACGTCGAGCAACACGTCTATGCCGTAGCGGCCGCCGACAAATACAAGTTGCTCTACAACCTGGTCACCGATAACGGCTGGGAACGGGTAATGGTCTTTGCCAACCGCAAGGACGAAGTACGCCGCATCGAAGAACGCCTGGTGCGCGATGGCGTCAATGCCGCCCAACTGTCGGGCGACGTGCCGCAGCACAAGCGCATCAAGACCCTGGAAGGTTTTCGCGAAGGCAGGATTCGCGTGCTGGTGGCCACCGACGTGGCCGGGCGCGGGATTCACATCGACGGCATCAGCCATGTGATCAACTTCACCCTGCCCGAAATGCCCGACGACTATGTGCACCGCATTGGTCGCACCGGTCGGGCAGGCGCCGATGGCGTGTCGATCAGTTTTGCCGGCGAAGACGATTCTTACCAGTTGCCGGCCATCGAAGAGAAGCTGGGCCGCAAGATCAGCTGCGAAATGCCGCCGACCGAGCTATTGCGTGCCGTAGAACGTAAACGCCCCTGACGTTTACGTGTCCCAACGCCGGGCGGCCTGCTGGTCGCTCACGCGGCCCTCGACCCAGCGCGGGCCCTCTGGGGTATTTTCCCGTTTCCAGAACGGCGCACGGGTTTTCAGGTAATCCATGATGAACTCGCAGGCCTCGAATGCGGCCTGCCGATGGGCACTGGTAACACCGACGAACACGATCGGCTCGCCCGGCTGCAAATCCCCTACCCGATGCAGCACCTCAACGCCCAACAATGACCAACGCTCGCGGGCCTGCTCGACGATTTTGTCCAGAGCCTTTTCAGTCATGCCCGGATAATGCTCCAGGAACATGCCCGAGACGTCCTGGCCGTCGTTGAAATCGCGCACATAGCCAACAAAACTGACCACCGCGCCCACTCCCCGGTTGGCGGCGTGCAGGGCATTGACTTCGGCACCTGGATCGAAGGCGCTTGCCTGAACCCGAACGCTCATCGTCAACCTCCGGTCACGGGCGGGAAAAACGCCACTTCGTCGCCGTCCTGTACAGGCTCGGCCAGTGAACACAGTTCCTGATTGCGCGCGCACATCACGCCCTTCTCGGCCAACACCTGCCAGGCCTCGCCACGGCTCAGCAGATACTGACGCACGGCCTCAAGGCTACCGAAGCTGCCCTCAAGCTGTTCGCTGTCCAGCCCCAGCACTTCACGGTAACGGGCGAAAAACTGCACGGTCAGACTCATTGTCCGCCCTCGCCTGCATCCGCCTGATAGTGGCCGCTCTTGCCGCCGAGCTTCTCCAGCAGGCGCACCGACTCGATCACCATGCCGCGATCCACCGCCTTGCACATGTCGTAAATCGTCAGCGCCGCGACACTGGCGGCGGTCAGCGCTTCCATTTCGACACCGGTCTGCCCGGACAGCTTGCAGCGCGAGGTGATCAGCACCGCATCCTCGCCCTCGGCCACCAGCTCGACCTTGACGCCGGTGAGCATCAGCGGATGGCACAGAGGAATCAGGTCACTGGTTTTTTTCGCCGCCTGAATGCCGGCAATACGCGCCACGGCGAACACATCGCCCTTGGGATGGCCACCGGCAACGATCATTTGCAGGGTGGTGGGCAACATGCGCACCCGCGCCTGGGCCACCGCTTCGCGGAAGGTCACGGCCTTGTCGGTCACATCGACCATATTGGCGCGGCCTTGGGAATCGAGATGAGTCAGCACAATCGTTACTCCTTTGCAGGGGCACGATTGTGAAGCCGCAAGCTGCAAGCCACAAGCTGCAAGCGAACTCACTTGCAGCTTGCAGCTTACCCGCTTGTAGCTGTTACAGATGGCCTTCGGCGTATTCGGCGAGGATGGAGCGTGGCACGCCCTGCAGGGTGATGTGCACGCCGTTGGGGAAGTCCTTGAAGCGCTCCGTCAGGTAGGTCAGCCCGGAACTGGTGGCCGACAGGTAAGGGGTGTCGATCTGCGCCAGGTTACCCAGGCAGACCACTTTGGAACCGGCACCGGCACGGGTGATGATGGTTTTGATCTGGTGCGGCGTCAGGTTCTGGCATTCATCGATCAGAATCAGGCTTTGCTGGAAACTGCGACCGCGGATGTAGTTGAGGGATTTGAACTGCAAGGGCACCTTGCTGAGGATGTAGTCGACACTGCCATGGGTGTTTTCGTCATCCATGTGCAGCGCTTCGAGGTTGTCGGTGATAGCCCCCAGCCACGGCTCCATCTTCTCGGCCTCGGTGCCGGGCAAGAAGCCGATTTCCTGATCCAGGCCCTGCACGCTGCGGGTGGCGATGATGCGCCGGTAGCGCTTGCTGACCATGGTCTGTTCGATGGCGGCGGCCAGCGCCAGGATGGTCTTGCCGGAACCGGCAGCGCCGGTCAGGTTGACCAGATGAATGTCCGGATCCAGCAATGCAAACAACGCCAGTGCCTGATGAATGTCGCGAGGTTTGAGCCCCCAGGCTTCCTGGTGCAGCAACGGCTCCTGGTGCATGTCGAGGATGATCAGTTCGTCGTTCTTGACACCCTTGATCCAGCCGACGAAGCCTTGCTCGTCGATGATGAACTCGTTGAGGTGCACTGCTGGCAGGTTTTCGCTCAGTTGCACGCGGTGCCAGGTGCGGCCATGGTCCTGGCGGGTATCAACCTTGCTGACCCGGTCCCAGAACGACCCGCTCAGTTCGTGATAGCCGCGTGACAGCAAAGAAACGTCATCGACCAGCTGGTCGGTGCTGTAGTCCTCGGCCGCAATGCCACAGGCGCGCGCCTTGAGGCGCATGTTGATGTCTTTGGTGACCAGCACCACGTCGCGGTCCGGGTGACGGGCGTGCAGTTCGATCAACTGGTTGATGATGATGTTGTCGTTGAGGTGCTCGGGCAGCAGGCTGGTGGGTTCCTGGCGCTTGCTCATCAGAATCGACAGGTACCCCTTGAAAATCCCGGTGCCACGGTCGATGGGTACGCCGCGTTCGACGTCTTCAGGGCAGGCCTCGCCGAGGGTCTTGTCGATCAGGCGAATGGCCTGGCGACATTCGGCAGCGACCGAGTGCTTGCCATCCTTGAGTTTGTCCAGCTCCTCCAGGACCGTCATCGGAATGGCAACGTGGTGTTCTTCGAAATTCAATAAGGCGTTGGGATCATGGATCAATACATTGGTATCGAGCACGTAAAGGATAGGCTGGTTAGTGGAGGGGCTGCGTCCGTTGTCATCCATACTCGCTCACCTTTTCAGAAGCCTGGACACGGCATCATTGAGATCCGTGCCACTAAGGGACCGCCGGTGGCTTCCCTTCAGGCAGGGGAGCCGAGGCTCAAGGTGGGTCTTGTGTGACGCCACCTGTGTTGCAGGTTTCGGCGGTCTGACTCAGGTAATACCGCAAAACAGATGACAGAAAAAAGCACTTTGACAGTTTTTTGAAGTTTATTTCACAGTATGACGAATAGCGCTTGGCGGTCGGCGCAGGCACGTTTACATTCATTAATTCGCCGCGTCGGGCTCCACCTGGTTTTCCGGGTCCTGTAGCTGCGCAGGCTCTACCCGCTGCACCGGCTGCGCCGCCTCAGGCGCCTGTGTTTGCTGACCCTCAGGCTGCGGCTCGACACTCTCCGGGTCCTGCGGTAGCTCTTCCTGCCCCGCCGGTTCCGGCTCTGGCTCGGGTTCCGGTTCAGGCTCCGGTTCCAGTTCGCGAGAAAAATTACGACAGTCTTCCCAGCTCAGCTCGCTCTGCGCGCTGTTGGCCAGCAACAGCGGCAGCGCCGATTGCGCCTGATTACCCGAGTCGTGAAACACCACCGTGCCCCTGCGCCACAGCAGCATCAGGGTTTGCACCCGGTCGCTGATCTGCGCCGAGGTCAGGCGCCCCACCTGATCCTGGGCATCGATGGTCCACAACGACACCCGCAGGTTCAACGAACGGAAAAACTCACCGCTGTCAGCGCGCCGATGCCCGTAAGGCGGACGGAACAACGGCACCAGATTGTCCGGCAGCAGGCGCTCGACCAGCTCGGCGCTACGCTGCACCGAGCTTTGCCATTCGCGCCACTGGCTGTGCGAACGGTATTCCCAGCCCTGAATACCCACGCACTGCTGGCGATAAAGGTTCTGAATGGCGCTGGCCGAACTGCTGTCCAGACGCGCCTGCAATTGTTTGCCCAGCACAAAGAAGGTGGCGGTCATGTTCTGCTGGCGCATGAAATCGGCCAGCCAGTCGGTGTCGCCATTGGTCGTGCCGGGGCCGCCTTCGAAATTGAGCATGAAGGTGCGGTCAGGCACTTCGTCGCCGCTCAGTTCGTCAGAGTTGTAACGGGCAATCTCACTGCTGGTCTGTGGAAACAGCGCAGCCTTGTACAGCAGTTCATCAAGGTAAAGCCGGTGAAAGACCGCATTGGGCGCCGCCCAGGCGGCATAGAACGAGTCGTCGCCGATCTTGAACTCCTCGGCACGCTGGCGCAGTTGCTCCATGTCTCGTGCATAGACACAGAAGTTGGCATCTTCGGTACAGGTCTTTCTCGCATGACGGAAGTTGACCAGCAAGCGCTCCCACAAGCGGTTGCGCACCAGATTGAGCGAGGCCACGTTGATGTAGCGCAGCCCCAGGCGCTGCTTGAGGCCCTCCTCGTTCAGTTGTTCACTGGCCCATAGTGCATGGGCAAAGCCCAGAATCTCGGCCCGCGAGGCAACATCGAACAAGGCCGGACTTTCCAGCCGCTCCGGCCACAGGCTGCGATCGATGATCGCCACCGGCGGCACTGCCGCCTGCACCTTGAACCCCAACAGACACACGCAAACTGCCAGAACGATACGCAAACCCGATGCCCACCCTTAATCAAATACACCACGTGTAGGAGCGAGCTTGCTCGCGATTGAGTGCGAAGCGCTCACAAAATTTGTGCAGCGCGAAACATTTACGACTGCTAATGCAGCCGATCGCGACCAAGGTCGCTCCTACACAGGATAGCTGGAGTCATGCGCCATCAGCCCCTAGAATCGCGCCACGACTTCAGGAGACAAGCGCATGCTGATGGTGATTTCCCCAGCGAAAACCCTCGATTTCGAGACACCGCCCACGACCACCCGTCATACCCTGCCGCAGTATCTGGACCATTCTCAAGAGCTGATTACCCAGCTTCGCGAGCTGGCACCCAATCAGATTGCCGAGCTGATGCACCTTTCCGACAAGCTGGCCGGCCTTAATGCCGCGCGCTTCGGCAGCTGGACCCCGGCGTTCACACCCGACAACGCCAAGCAGGCGCTGCTGGCCTTCAAGGGCGACGTGTACACGGGCCTCGCCGCCGAAACCCTCGATGAGGCAGGCCTGGACTATGCCCAGCAGCACCTGCGCATGCTCTCGGGGCTGTACGGCCTGCTGCGTCCGCTGGACCTGATGCAACCCTACCGTCTGGAAATGGGCACCCGGCTGGCCAATGCCCGTGGCAAGGACCTGTATGCCTTCTGGGGCACGCGCATCAGCGAATGGCTGAACCAGGCACTGAGCGACCAGGGCGACGACCTGCTGCTCAACCTGGCCTCTACCGAATACTTTTCAGCGGTCAAGCGCAGCGCCTTGAAGGCACGGATCATCAATACCGAATTCAAGGACTACAAGAACGGCCAGTACAAGATCATCAGCTTCTACGCGAAAAAAGCGCGCGGCATGATGAGCCGCTTCGTCATCGACGAACGCATCGAGACGCCCGAAGCCCTCAAAGGCTTTGATGTACAAGGTTATTACTTCAGCGCCGAACAGTCCGCCGCGGACAAACTGGTGTTTCTGCGCGACACCCCGCCCGCCTGAAAACGATGACCGGTGCGGCGGTGTTTCGCCGCACCGGTGCCTGTCAAGCCATCGCCCGAATAAGTCAGATAAATGGCGTCGTAATAACGTCAGCTTAGGCCTACACTTCTTTTCAGTTGCCGCCGTAGAAAAAAATAATGGATTTTTTTAACGATGGCACTTCGCCGCGAACGAGTAATAGCCATTAACCATACCTGTAAGTGAAGCGCCCGAATATAAAGGCCTCCCTGAGAATCGCTATCATTATGCAATGACTAAATGATTGGAAAAATAATAAGACCTCGGTGGAAACAGGATGAATGGCCCGGAACTATTTCATAATGTTCAGGCTCCTACATCCCGTAACAATTCTGCGACAGCCTGTAGGCGATAACGTACAGCTCACGCAGAAACATTGAAGTCGGTAAACGGTGTTACCGAAACGAAGTTTGATCCTTGGGATGATCAATGCTGTAGGTATCGAATCAAAACCCACATCAATAAAGCCACACAGGAAAAGCGCTGATCGGGAAATTTCAGACAGGACGAGACAGGACAACCGGGGCCCAGGCTTCGTACTGTTCTGATCAAACGGGCTGCTGATCTCCGCTCAGAAGTGATACAGGACTCCCAGAGCAGGACCCCGCCCGTCTGGGCAGGCAACTTGCCACCTGTGTCAGGCGCCAGTTGAGTTAGCCCATCCTGCTGTTGGCAACTCATTACATTAAACATGCCTCCGTTAGTTATGTGACTTAAATAAGTCACCGCTGCCTGATGCGGGGAAACTGCGGGCACTATTTATATCCAGCCACGCGTTGGCGACAGATGTAACGTTCGAGGAGAGTACGATGCGGATCAGTATTTTTGGTTTGGGTTATGTCGGTGCAGTGTGTGCCGGATGCCTGTCTGCACGGGGTCATGATGTAGTCGGCGTGGATATATCCAGCGACAAGATCGCCCTCATCAATAACGGTAAGTCGCCCATTGTCGAACCCGGCCTGGAAGCCCTTCTGCAACAGGGTATCAAGACCGGCAAACTGCGGGGTACCACGGACTTTGCCGAGGCCATTCGCAGCACTGACCTGTCGATGATTTGCGTCGGTACACCGAGCAAGAAAAACGGTGATCTGGAACTCGACTACATCGAAGCGGTGTGCCGCGAAATCGGCTTTGTGCTGCGCGACAAAACTTCGCGGCATACCGTGGTGGTACGCAGCACGGTACTGCCAGGCACCGTGGCCAATGTGGTGATTCCGATTCTGGAAGACTGCTCGGGCAAAAAGGCCGGCGTCGATTTCGGCGTGGCGGTCAATCCGGAATTCCTGCGTGAAAGCACCGCGATCGATGATTACGACCACCCACCGATGACCGTCATCGGCGAGTTCGACGCGTTGTCTGGCGACCTGCTGGAGTCGCTGTATGCCGAACTCGACGCACCGATCATCCGCAAGGACATCGCCGTCGCCGAGATGATCAAATACACCTGCAACGTCTGGCACGCCACCAAGGTGACCTTCGCCAACGAGATCGGCAACATCGCCAAGGCGGTGGGCGTCGATGGCCGCGAAGTGATGAACGTGGTCTGCCAGGACAAGACCCTCAACCTGTCGCAGTACTACATGCGCCCCGGCTTTGCCTTTGGCGGCTCGTGCCTGCCCAAGGACGTACGCGCCCTGACCTACCGTGCCGGCAGCCTGGACGTCGAAGCGCCGCTGCTCAATTCGCTGATGCGCAGCAACGGCGAGCAGGTGCAGAACGCCTTCAACATCGTCGCCAGCCATGACACCCGCAAGGTCGCCTTGCTGGGCCTGAGTTTCAAGGCCGGCACCGACGACCTGCGCGAAAGCCCGTTGGTCGAGCTGGCCGAAATGCTCATCGGCAAGGGCTTCGAGTTGAGCATCTACGACAGCAACGTCGAGTACGCCCGTATGCACGGTTCCAACAAGGAATACATCGAGTCGAAGATCCCCCACGTGTCGTCCCTGCTCAATGCCGACTTCGACCAGGTGATCGGTGACTCGGACGTGATCATTCTGGGTAACCGCGACGAGCGCTTCCGCGCCCTGGCCGACAAGGCACCGGAAGGCAAACACGTCGTCGACCTGGTGGGCTTCATGACCCACGCCACCGCACAAAGCGGTCGCAGCGAAGGCATTTGCTGGTAAGCAGCGAAGCTGCGGCAAGCGGCAAGCTGCAAGTTCAGGCCGTGGTGCTTCTACTTGCAGCTTATCGCTTGCAGCTCGCAACTGATTTAGGACGTGGATTATGCAAAGGCTCAAGCACGGCTTGCTGCAGGCCGCCGGTTGGCTGTTTTACCTGACCCTGCTGTTGGCGTTGGTCATGGCGTTGCCCACCAGCATTTTCGATTCGCAATCGAAGCATTTCATTTTCCTGATCGGGATCGTCGGTGTCTGGCGCTACTCGATGGGCGCCACGCACTTTGTGCGCGGCATGCTGTTTCTGTACGTGGTCTACCCGCACCTGCGGCGCAAGGTTCGCGCACTGGGCAAGGCGGCTGACCCGTCACATGTCTTTCTGATGGTCACCAGTTTTCGTATCGACGCGCTGACCACCGCTCAGGTCTACAGCTCGGTGATCCGCGAGGCCATCGACTGCGGCCTGCCGACCACCGTGGTCTGCTCGCTGGTCGAGATGAGCGATGAGCGTCTGGTCAAGAGCCTGTGGGAGCGGATGAACCCGCCGGACCGGGTCAGCCTGGACTTCGTGCGTATTCCCGGCACCGGCAAGCGTGACGGCCTGGCCTACGGCTTTCGCGCGATCTCGCGGCACATGCCCGACAACCGCGCCGTGGTCGCGGTCATCGATGGCGACACCGTGCTTTCCGAAGGCGTGGTGACCAAGACCGTGCCGTGGTTTCACCTGTTCGACAATGTTGGCGGCCTGACCACCAACGAGTTTTGCGAAGTGCGCGGCGGCTACATCATGAGCGAATGGCACAAGCTGCGCTTCGCCCAACGCCACATCAACATGTGTTCGATGGCTTTGTCCAAGCGCGTACTGACCATGACCGGACGCATGTCGATGTTTCGTGCCACGGTGGTCACCGACCCCGAGTTCATTGCCGATGTCGAAAGCGACTCGCTGCACCACTGGCGCCTGGGGACCTTTCGCTTTCTGACCGGCGACGACAAGTCCAGCTGGTTCAGCCTGATGCGCCTGGGCTACGACACCTTCTACGTGCCGGACGCGGCGATCAACACCGTCGAGCACCCGCCTGAAAAAAGCTTTTTCAAGGCCAGCCGCAAACTGATGTACCGCTGGTACGGCAACAACCTGCGGCAGAACTCCCGCGCGCTGGGCCTGGGCATCAACCGCTTGGGACTGTTCACCAGCGTGGTGCTGTTCGACCAGCGCGTGTCGATGTGGACCTCAATCCTGGGCCTGACCGTGGCGATCATCGCCAGCTTCAAATACGGCGGCGCCTTCCTGCTGGTGTACCTGCTGTGGATCGGCCTGACGCGGCTGATCCTCACGCTGCTGCTGGTCTGCTCGGGGCATCGCATCGGCCCGGCCTATCCGATGATTCTTTATTACAACCAGATTCTAGGGGCCTTGATGAAGATCTACGTGTTCTTCCGCCTCGACCGCCAGTCCTGGACCCGTCAGGACACCAAACTCAGCCGCGACATGGCCAGCTTTCAAGGCTGGTTCAACACCTGGTCGTCACGAACCATGACGTTTTCGGCCGGCAGCATTTTCGTCGCCGTGCTGCTGACCATGGTCTGACCGGACCTCTGAAGCCAACGATCTATCAGGAAGCCTCACCATGAATACAGCCGTGAATGCCAATGTCGTGCATGAATCCGAAGCCCAGCGCCAACACGCCCGGGTCAAGCTGCCGGCCCGGCTGCGCCTGCTCAACGGTGCCCCCAATGCGCCTCTGGTGCGCGTCGAAGACTTGTCGGCGGGCGGTCTGAGCTACATCACCCCCAACAGCCAGCACCTGACCGTGGGTGAGGTGATCAAGGGCCGTTTGCAGTTTCTGATCGACCACCTGGGCCTGGCCATGGATGTCGAGTTGCAGATCCGCTCGATCAATCCCAAGACCGGCCGGGTTGGCTGCCAGTTCCAGAACCTCGAACCCCAGGACATCAGCACCCTGCGGCACTTGATCACCTCGCACCTGGCCGGCGATATCGTCAGCGTCGGCGAAGTGCTGGCCACCCTGCAACGCGACAACTTCACCAAGGCGCGCAACAACAAGTCCGGCAACAGTGGCATGGGCGTGCTTGGCCGCCTGCGCGCAGTGACCTTCAGCCTGGGGATTTTCATTGTTGGCCTGGGCGCCTTCGGCTTCATTCTCAAGACCGTCTACAACCTGTACTTCGTCAGCCATGCCACGGCGGGTCTGGTCACCGTGCCGAGCATGGACGTGACCATGCCCCGCGAAGGCACCGTGCAAAGCCTGGTGATGTTCAATCAGGTCACCCAGAAAGGCGCGCCGCTGGCGACGTTCAACACCAATATGCTGGAACTGCTCAAGGGCGGTCTGGCCGGTGAAGACCTGCAACCGGCCAAGATCGAAGAGCTGTACGGCAAGCAAATGAGCGGCACCCTGACCAGCCCGTGCGACTGCGTCGTGGCCCGCCAACTGGTCGCCGACGGCCAGTACGCCGCCAAGGGCCAGGTGATCTTCCAGTTGGTGCCGCAAGACACCCAGGCCAGTGTCGAAGCGCGCTTTACCTATCGCCAGTTCAACGACATCAAGCCCGGCGCGCCGGTCAGCTTCCAGGTCGCCGGCGAAGATCAACTGCGCCGTGGCCATGTGGTCAGCAGTAGCAATCTGACCAACACCGAGCTGTCGACCGATATCCGCGTACAGATCAAACCTGACGAAGCCCTGAGCAGTTCGTTGGTCGGCCGCCCGGTCGAGGTGGTCAGCGATCGCGGTCCGTCCATGAACTGGCTGATCGATAAAGCCACCGCTGCGGGTTTTTGATCATGAGCCGCCTGTCGACTTTGCTGACGCCGTCAACGCTGAGCCTGGCCGTTGCCCTGGGCTTGAGCATGACCCTGAGTGGCTGTGCCGGTCTGCCAGACCAGCGCCTGGCCAACGAGGCCATGCAAAACGGCAACACCGCCCTGGCCGAGCAGAACTACCGGCAACTGGCCGATCTGGGCTACAGCGAGGCCAAGGTCGGGCTGGCCGATATTCAGGTGGCCAGCCGTGACCCTGCGGCACTGCAACAGGCCGAGGCCACCTACCGCGACGCGGCCGCCGAATCGCCACGTGCCCAGTCGCGTCTGGGCCGGCTGTTGGCAGCCAAGCCCGGCGCTACCCAGGCCGAGCACCAGGAGTCCGAAAAACTGCTGAAAAAAGCCTTTGCCAATGGTGAGTCGGGCGCGCTGATGGGCCTGGCCATGCTGTACCTGCAATACCCGCAGAGCTTTCCCGACGTCAACGCGCAGCAACAAATCAACCAGTGGCGCGAGCAGGGTTATGCCGAGGCCGGCCTGGCGCAGATCGTTCTGTACCGCACCCAGGGCACCTACGCGCAGCATCTGGACGAAGTCGAAAGCATCTGCAAACAGGCGCTGGCCAACACCGACCTGTGTTACGTCGAGCTGGCCACCGTGTATCAGACCCGTGGCCAGGCCGAGCCGCAAAAAGCGTTGATCGAGCAACTCAACAGCGCCTACAGCGCAGGCCGCGTCGACGCCGCCCGCGTCGACAGCGTGGCGCGGGTACTGGGCGATGCGCAGATCGGCACGCCGGATCCGCAGACGGCCCAGCACTTGCTCGAAGGCATCGCACCGGGCTACCCGGCCTCGTGGGTAACCCTGGCCAAGCTGCTTTACGACTTTCCCGAACAGGGCGATGTCGACAAGCTGATGGAATACCTCGACAACGGCCGCGCCGCCGATCAGCCACGCGCCGAGCTGCTGCTGGGGCGTATCTACTACGAAGGCAAATGGTTGCCGGCCGATGCAAAAAAGGCCGAGCAACACCTGAGCAAAGCCAGCGCCACCGAAATCTCGGCGCATTACTACCTGGGGCAGCTGTACCGACGCGGTTACCTGGGCCGTGTCGAGCCGCAAAAGGCCGTCGACGAACTGCTGACCGCTGCCCGTGGCGGCCAGGCCAGCGCCGACTACGCCCTGGCGCAGTTGTACTCGCAAGGGCGCGGTATTCAGCCCAACCGCGTCAACGCCTGGGTCTTTGGCCAACTGGCGCTGGCCACCAACACCCCGCAAGCCAATGAACTGGCGCAACAAGTCAACCAACAACTGCCACCGGAACAACTCGCCACAGCCCAAGCCTTGCTCGAACGCGAACAGAACGTCCGGGGTGCGACCGCCAGCCAAAGCGCGCTGGTCCTGCAAACCCTGCAAAAAGACAACGCTGAGGAAGCTCTATGAAGCTCAACCCCTTGATGGCCGCAGGCATGGGCCTTGGCTTTACGCTGTTGTGGGCGTGCCCGACCCTGGCCGCCCTGACCGAAGACCAGAACTTCGGCCTGGAAGCGAAGATCACCGCACAAAGCGAAGACGACCGTGACCTGGGCACCCGCTCGGGCGGTGACGTCAACGGTATCGGCCTGGACCTGCGCCCGTGGGTCTATGGCGAGCGCGGCGCCTGGAGTGGCTACGCGATGGGCCAGGTGGTGACCGCCACCGACACGATTCAGACCGACCCGCTGGAACAGACCGCGACCAACAGCAATGGCGAGACCGGCACGCAAGTGGCACGCGGCAACGCCAGCGAGCGCGAAGTGAAAAAGAGCTATGCCGCCCTGCGTGAATTCTGGGTCGGCTACAACGGTTTGACGCCCTACCCCGGCGAGATCCTCAAGATAGGCCGCCAGCGCCTGCGCAACGACGACGGCCAGTGGCGCGACTCCAATATCGAGGCCATCAACTGGACCTTCGACACCACCTTGCTGCGCGCCGACCTGGGCGCCGCCCAGCGCTTCAGCGAGTACCGCACCGACCTGACCGAGCTGTCGCCCGAAGACGAAGACCGTCAGCACCTGTTCGGTTCGGCCAGCTACCAGTGGACGCCAGGGCACTGGGCCGGTATTCGCGCCCACCACAGCCACGACGACGGCAAGCTGAAACACAGCGGTGAAGTGCTCGACGACCTGGACAAGACCGCCAATGGCGACCTGACCTGGCTGGGCCTGCAAGCCGACAGCGATGCCTTCAATCATCGCAACACGCACACCGTCAATTACTGGGGCAGCCTGACCTGGCTGACCGGCGACCGTGACGAAATCGGCGCTACCTACGACAGCAATACCGATCAATACCTGGCCGGCGAAAAACGCAGCCGCAATGTCGACGGCTGGGCTTCCGACCTGGGCGTGCGTCTGCGCCTGGACCCGCAATGGCAGGTCGGCGCCGCCTACTCGCGCGCCAGCAAGAACTACGAGCAGACCGGCCTTGAAAGCAACCGCTCGAACTGGACCGGCACGCGCTCGCGTGTGCACCGCTTCGGTGAAGCCTTCCAGGGTGAAATGGCCAACGTTGAAAGCGCCTCGTTGTTTGCCTCCTGGCAGTTGAACGACGAATACGACGCCTCGCTGATCTACCACAAGTTCCGCCGCGTCGATGGCAATGCACGCATCGGCGGTGCAGGCGTCAACCCGACCCAGGAGCAATTCGACGGCAACGGCGTGCCGACCAACACCTTCAGCTCTTTGCCGCTGGAAGACGGTCGCAAGGACCTGGGTCAGGAGATGGACCTGGTGGTCACCAAGTACTTCAAGCAGGGCCTGCTGCCGGCCGCACTCAGCCAGTCGATCGATGAACCCTCGGCGCTGATTCGCCTGCGTGCCGGCGTGTTCAAGCCGGGCGACGCCTACCACAGCGACGTGGACAGCTACATGCACCGCGCCATCGTCGATGTCATCTGGCGCTTCTGATGCGCGCCGTACCCAGGAGTGCGATGAGATGAACAGTCAACCCAGCCATGCCCGCCAGCGGCACTGGCCGCACGCGCTACTCGAAACCGCCGTGCTGGGCAGTGCGCTGCTGATGGCCAGCGTGGCGCTGGCCAGTACACCTGTGGTGTCAGAGCCGGTCAAAGAGGTGGTCAAGGAACTGCAACAGGCCAAGACCTACACCATCAGCAGCCCGCCCGTGGAGCCTCTGGCCATGAACAAGCCGGTGCTGCCCGACCTGTCCGGCTACACCGCCGAAGCGGCCCTGCAAAAGATTCAGCGCAACACCAAGGGCAAGGTGCGGGTCACGCGGATGATGGAAGAGCCCAACGGCATGAAGGAATTCGTCGGCGGCGACAACAAGATGTCCGAGTGGGTGGCGCGCCAGCGTGGCATTCCGCAGATCATCGTGGTCGAGAACGGTTACGCCAGCCTGCAGGACATCGCCCGCCAGGTGCCAAAACAGTTGCTCGGCGAAGTGTCGCCCGGCGTATTCATTGCCCGGGTACCGATCCTGGTCAAGGACACCGGCACCCTGGAAATCGACAAGCGCACCCGTGAGCTGCGCCTGTCGCAGGAAAAGGGCGCGTTCCTTGTCAATGAAGGCAAGCTGCTGATCACCCACTCGCAGGTCAACGGCTGGAGTGAGGCGCGCAACAGCCTGGCCAAATGGCGCCAGCCCAAGGAATTCCGGCCGTTCCTGCTGTCCTGGGGCGGCTCGCACACCTGGATTGCCAGCAGCAAGCTGAACAGCCTGGGCTATGACCAGAGCAAGTCCTACGGGGTAAGTATTTCGCAGTATCCGCCCAATGCCGCCAAGGTGCTCAAACGTCCCGAGCCCACCGGCTGGATCGTCGACTCGGAGTTCGTCGACCTGTGGTACGGCTTCTACTGCTACGAAACCCTGGGGTTCGTCATCAAGGGCAATACCTACCGCGACAACATCGTCTACGGCATCGACCCGCACGACCGTTCGCACGGTCTGATCATTGCCGAGAACACCGTGCACGGGACGAAAAAGAAACACGGCATCATCGTCTCCCGCGAGGTGAACGACAGCTTCATCTTTCGCAACAAGAGCTACGACAACAACCTGTCCGGGGTGATGCTCGACCGCAACAGCGTCAACAACATCGTCGCCGACAACGATATCTATCAGAACCACACCGACGGCATCACCCTGTACGAAAGCGGCGACAACCTGCTGTGGGGCAACCGTGTGGTCGCCAACCGTCGCCACGGTATCCGGGTGCGCAACAGCACCAACATCAAGCTGTACAACAACTTTGCCATGGGCAACGGTCTGGTCGGCGTCTACGGCCACATCAAGGACTTGAGCGACACCGACCGCGATATCGAACTGGACCCCTTCGACACCCAGGTGTCGCTGCTGGTGGTCGGCGGTGAACTGGCCGGCAATGGCTCAGGTCCCCTGTCGATCGACTCGCCGTTGAGCATCGAGCTGTACAACGTGGCCATGCTTGCGCCGACCAAGGCCAATGGCATCACCCTCAGCGGCATTCTGGGTGAAAACCAGGCACAGATTCTCGACCTGTTGGTACGCCAGAAAAAAGCCGTACTGATCGACCCTGTCGAAAGCCAGACCGAGTTGCGCGAATGAGCCGAGGTATTTTCATGCACACCCATTTGATCAAATGGCTCGGCCTGTCGAGCCTGACCGCCTTAATGGCCGCCCTGATGGCCGCTTCAGCCGCTGCACGTGCTGATGAGCAGGCGCCGGCCTTCACTGCCGAACCCTGCTGCCAGTTGTGCCCGGCGGCCCATGACGCCCGTAACTACACCACCCGCTACCAGCAGAATTTCACCACGCTGATTCAGGCCGAAGGCGACTGGCTGTTCCGTACCCAGGAAGACCTGCGCACCGAATTCAGCACTTCGGCGCTGGGCTATAAGCGCCTGCAACAGTTGCAACGTGCGTTCAAGAGCAAGGGCGTCGAGCTGGTCGTGGTCTATCAGCCGACCCGCGGTCTGGTGGATCGCAACAAACTGCTGCCCGCCGACCGCGAGAAATTCGCCTACGACACGGCGCTCAAAAACTACCAGGCCATGCTCGGCCGCTTCAGCAAGATGGGCTATTGGGTGCCGGACCTGTCACCACTGGCCGGCGAAAACGAAGCCCACGATTTCTACTTTCGCGGCGACCAGCACTGGACCCCGTATGGCGCCCAGCGCACGGCCCAACGCGTGGCCGAGACGGTGAAAAAGATCCCGGCCTATGCCGATATTCCCAAGCGTGAATTCGAAAGCAAGAAGTCCGGGCGCATGGGCAAGACCGGTACCCTGCACAACATGGCCGGCCAGTTGTGTGGCACCAGCTATGCGGTGCAGTACATGGATCAGTTTGCCACCGAGCCCAAGGGTGAAGCCGGCGACAGCGACCTGTTCGGTGATGCGGGCAACCCGGAAATCACCCTGGTCGGCACCAGCCACAGTGGCAAGAACTACAACTTCGGCGGCTTCTTGCAGGAGTACCTGAGCGCCGATGTCTACAACGTCGCCTTTCCCGGCGGCGGTCTGGAAGGCTCGATGCTGCAGTACCTGGGCAGCGAAGAGTTCCAGAACAACCCGCCCAAGGTACTCATCTGGGAGTTCTCGCCGCTGTACCGCCTGGACCAGGAAACCGTGTGGCGACAAATGCTCTCGATGCTCGACAACGGCTGTGAAGGCAAGCCTGCGCTGCTCAGCCGCGAGACCAGCCTCAAGCCTGGCAACAACGAAGTGCTGATCAACGGCAACAACGGCATCAAGAACATTCGCAACGGCGACAACCAGGTCGACATCCGTTTCGAGGACACCTCGGTGAAAGTCCTGCAGGCACGCCTCTGGTACATGAACGGCCGCCACGAAGACCTGAAGATCGAAAAACCCGAAACCTCCGACACCGACGGTCGCTTCGCCTTCGAGCTGCGTGAAGACGAAGACTGGGCCAACCAGCAGTTGCTGGCGGTGGAAATCGAAGGGCCGCAACCCGGCACCAAGGCCCAGAAGGTCAAGGCCCAGGTGTGCAAACGCAATGTATTTTCCAGCCCTGCGCAACAGACCGCGCAAGCCGGACGCTGAGGTGAATTTTATGCAGACCCGCAAAGCCCTACGCCCTGCCCTGCTGTCACTGGCCATTCTGGCAACGACGGCGTCGATGCCGACACTGGCCGGTAACGGCCATGGCACGTCGCTGATGCCGCCACAAGGCTATACCGCGCCGATCGAGCAAATGAAGACCGGCAGCCATAACTTCAGTTGTGAAAAGACTCCCACGCCCTATACCGGCGAACTGGTGTTTCGCAGCAAGTACGAAGGCTCGGACAAGGCCCGCTCGACCCTCAATGTGAGCGCAGAAAAAGCCTTTCGCGATGCGACCCAGGACATCACCGACCTTGAGCGCGGGGTCAGCAAAGTGGTCATGCAGTACATGCGTGACGGTCGCCCGGAACAGCTCGATTGCGCGCTGAATATGCTCACCACCTGGGCCCGCGCCGATGCACTGGAATCGCAGCAGTACAACCACACCGGCAAGTCGATGCGTAAATGGGCATTGGGCAGCATGTCCGGCGCCTACCTGCGCCTGAAATTCTCCGACTCCATGCCGCTGGCCAACCACCAGCAGCAGGCACAGGAAATCGAAGCCTGGTTCAACAAACTGGCCGACCAGGTGATCCGCGACTGGAGCAACCTGCCGCTGGAAAAAATCAACAACCACTCTTACTGGGCCGCCTGGTCGGTGATGTCCACCGCCGTAGCGACCAACCGCCGCGACCTGTTCGACTGGTCGGTGCAGGAGTTCAAGGTGGCCGCCAGCCAGATCGACGCGCAGGGCTTTCTGCCTAACGAACTCAAGCGCCGCGAACGCGCCCTGGCCTACCACAACTACGCCCTGCCGCCGCTGGCCATGATCGCCAGCTTCGCCCAGGCCAACGGCGTCGACCTGCGCCCGGAAAACAACGGCGCGCTGAAACGCCTGGGCGACCGGGTGCTGGAAGGCGTCGACGACCCGGATGAATTCGCCGAACGCGGCGGCCACAAGCAGGACATGACGGACCTGAAAAAGGACCCGAAATTCGCCTGGCTCGAGCCCTATTGCTCGCTGTACCAGTGCGACGAGAAGGCACTTGAAAAAAAGCACGAAAAGCAGCCGTTCAAGACCTTCCGTTTGGGCGGTGACCTGACCCGGGTCTATGACCCGCAACATGACCGCGATGGTTCGTAAGTCGTTGTGATGGATTGATGTCGTATGCCCCCTCATTTTCACGGGGGGGTTTGGGGGGGGCTTTGGCCCCTGATGCCGGACAATCGGAGATATGGGGATGGTCTTTTCATCCAATGTGTTCCTCTTCCTGTTCCTGCCGATCTTTCTCGGCTTGTACTACATAAGCGGACAACGCTATCGCAACCTGCTGTTGCTGCTGGCCAGTTACGTGTTCTACGCCTGGTGGCGGGTCGACTTCCTGGCGCTGTTCATCGCCGTCACGGTGTGGAACTACTGGATCGGCCTGAAGGTGGGGGCCGCCGGCGTTCGTACCAAACCGGCCCAGCGCTGGCTGCTACTGGGCGTGGGCGTCGACCTGTGCATTCTGGGGTACTTCAAGTACGCCAACTTCGGCGTCGACAGCATCAACGCGATGATGACTTCTGTCGGTCTCGAGCCCTTCATCCTGACCCATGTGTTGCTGCCGATCGGCATCTCGTTTTATGTCTTCGAGTCGATCAGCTACATCATCGATGTCTATCGCGGCGACACGCCGGCGACCCGCAACCTGATCGATTTCGCGGCGTTCGTGGCAATCTTCCCGCACCTGATTGCCGGCCCCGTGCTGCGCTTTCGCGACCTGGTCGACCAGTTCAACAATCGCACCCACACGCTCGACAAGTTCTCCGAAGGCTGCACGCGCTTCATGCAGGGCTTCATCAAGAAAGTCTTCATCGCCGATACCCTGGCGGTGGTGGCCGACCATTGTTTTGCGCTGGACAACCCCACCACCGGCGACGCCTGGCTGGGTGCGTTGGCGTACACCGCGCAGCTGTATTTCGACTTCTCGGGCTACAGCGACATGGCCATCGGCCTGGGCCTGATGATGGGTTTTCGCTTCATGGAAAACTTCAAGCAGCCCTATATCAGCCAGTCGATCACCGAGTTCTGGCGGCGCTGGCACATCAGCCTGTCGACCTGGCTGCGCGACTACCTGTACATCACCCTGGGTGGCAACCGTGGCGGCAAGTTCGCGACCTATCGCAACCTGTTTCTGACCATGCTGCTCGGCGGCCTGTGGCACGGCGCCAATATCACCTATGTGATCTGGGGCGCCTGGCACGGCCTGTGGCTGGCCATCGAAAAAGCCGTGGGCATCGACACCAAACCCTATGCCTTCAACCCGATCCGTTGGGCGCTGACCTTCCTGCTGGTGGTGATCGGCTGGGTGATCTTCCGCGCCGAAAACCTGCACGTTGCCGGCCGCATGTACGGCGCAATGTTCAGCTTTGGTGACTGGCAACTGTCGGAACTGACCCGCGCCAACCTCACCGGCCTGCAAGTGGCAACCCTGGTGCTGGCCTACGCCACGCTGGCGTTCTTCGGCCTGCGCGACTTCTACACCGACCGTCCGGCCAAACCGCTCAAGCCCGGCGCCGATGGCGTCACCCCCGATGCTCTCGGCACGGTCAAGGCGGTGCCTGGTGAGAATGCCAACAGTATTCATCAACCGGGCTTCAGCGTGGGCCACGAGGCACAGGTACAACCGGCTTACTGGCAGGCCGACTGGCCACGCTATGCCATGCGTGCGCTGATCCTGCTGCTGTTCGTGGCTTCGATCCTGAAACTGTCGGCGCAGAGTTTCTCGCCGTTCCTGTATTTCCAGTTCTGAGGCGCCTGACATGAGCCGTTCATTACGCATCCTCTACGTCTCGGTATTCATGGGCCTGCTGCTGGTGCTGGGCGTCTGGTCGCTGCGCAGTTTTGCCAGCTTCTCGACCACACCGGCCACCACGCTGCTCAACGGTAAATGGGCCAAGGCCGCCGAGACCCATTACGACGATGAGTTCCCGATCAAGCGCCTGGGCACCAACGTGTGGGCGGCGCTGGACTACAAACTGTTCAACGAAGGCCGCCCCGGCGTGGTGGTAGGCGAAGACCAGTGGCTGTTCAGCGACGAAGAGTTCGACGCCATCAAGGGCGGCGAGCACAACCTGCAAGAGAACCTGGCACTGGTGCGCGGCGTACAGGAAGCGCTGCGCAAACAGGGCTCGCAACTGGTGCTGGCGATTGTGCCGGCCAAGACCCGTCTGTACCCCGAGCACATCGGCGAACACACCCCGGCGCGCCTGCACAACGACCTGTATCAGCGCTTTCATGAGCAGGTCGCGCAGGCCGGCATCGTCGCCCCGGACTTGCTGACGCCGCTGCAACAGGCCAAGCAACGCGGCCAGGTGTTCCTGCGCACCGACACGCACTGGACGCCGATGGGCGCCGAGGTGGTCGCGCAGCAACTGGGCCAGACCATCGCCCGCCAGGCCCCGCTGAACGCCGAACCGCAGAGCTTTGTCACGGCCGACCAGGGCACCTCGGACTACAAGGGTGACCTGACCAACTTCCTGCCGCTGGACCCGTTGTTCAGCCACCTGCTGCCCAAGCCCGACGCGCTGCAAAAACGCAGCACCGAAGCGGTGGGTGCCGCCACCGAAGGCGACGACGCGTTGTTTGCCGACCATGAGATTGCCGTGGGTCTGGTAGGCACCAGCTACAGCGCCAATCCCAACTGGAATTTCCTCGGCGCGCTCAAGCAAGCGCTGCACAGCGATGTCGTCAACTACGCCGAAGACGGCCATGGCCCGATCTTGCCGATGCTCAAGTACCTGCAGACCGACGCCTTCAAGAACAACCCGCCACCGGTGGTGATCTGGGAATTTCCCGAGCGCTATCTGCCGGTACACAACGATCTGGGCGAGTTCGACGCCCAGTGGATTGCCGAGTTGAAGAAGCCCCGCAACACGCAAGAAAACCTGGCGCTCGGCGCCAGACCATCCGAGTCGCCCGAACGGGCGCATTACTGAGAGGACTGCCCTTATGACCTTACAGAACACTGCCGATCGTTCGACTTCCGACCGCCTGCGTAGCCGCAATCGCCTGCTGAAAAGTTGCGCCCTGACACTGGGTCTGAGCATGGGCCTGGGCGCTGTTTCACTGCCGGCAATGGCCGCCGGTGACGCCGCGCTGTATGGCCCGGTCGCCCCCAAAGGCTCGACCTTTGTGCGGGTCTACAACGCCAGCAACAGCGAAATCAGCGCCAGCGTCGGCAACACCAGCCTCAACGATGTCGCACCGCTGGGCAGCACCGCGTTCAGCTTCCTGCCGCAAGGCGACTACACCGCCAAACTCGGCAGCCAGAGCCTGCCGGTAAAACTGGCCGGCGATCACTACTACACCCTGGTCAACCACGCCACCGGCAAGCCGCAACTGGTGGAAGAGTCACCGTTCAAGAACAAGCAAAAGTCGCTGGTGCGCATCCAGAACCTTAGCGACCAGGCCTTGAGCCTGAAAACGGCCGACGGCAAAACCGATGTGATCAAGGCCGTGGCCGCCAAGGGCACCGGCGAGCGTGAAATCAATCCGGTGAAAGTCAGCCTGGCGCTGTACAGCGGCGACACCAAAGTCTCCGACATCAAGCCCGTGGCGCTGGAGCGCGGTGAAGCCGCCGTGCTGTACGTCACCGGTAGCGGCAGCAACCTGTCGCCGGTCTGGGTCAAGCCGCCGGTTGAAACCCGTTGAGTCATTTCCGGTCCCCGGCCGCCATCGGCCGGGTGATGAGGAGCAGCAGCGATGACCACAAGACGCAGCATCAGCACTTCACGCAGCACTCGTCAGCAACCCCGCAAAGCCCTTATTGAAAACGATTGGAGAGACAAAATGATTCCGGTAATTCTGTCAGGTGGTAGCGGTTCTCGACTCTGGCCACTGTCGCGCAAGCAATTTCCCAAGCAGTTCCTGGCCCTGACCGGCGAGCACACGCTGTTCCAGCAAACCCTGCAACGCCTGGCGTTCGAAGGCATGCAAGCGCCCATCGTGGTGTGCAACAAGGACCATCGCTTTATCGTCAACGAACAGTTGAGCGCGCTGAAACTGGAAACCCAGGCCATCATCATGGAACCGTTCGGGCGCAACACGGCGCCGGCCGTGGCGCTGACCGCGATGATGCTGGTCAACGAAGGCAATGACGAACTGATGCTGGTGCTGCCGGCCGATCATGTGATCGACGACCAGAAGGCCCTGCAACGCGCCCTGGCGCTGGCCACCGTGGCCGCCGAACGCGGCGAGATGGTGCTGTTCGGCGTGCCGGCGACCAAGCCTGAAACCGGCTACGGCTATATCAAGTCCGGCGCCGATTCGCTGCTGCCCGAAGGCGTACGCCGGGTACAGAGTTTTGTCGAAAAACCCGACGAAAAACGCGCCGTCGAGTTCGTTGCGGACGGCGGCTATTTCTGGAACAGCGGCATGTTCCTGTTCCGCGCCAGCCGTTACCTGGAAGAGCTGAAAAAGCACGACCCGGACATCTATGACACCTGCGTGCTGACCCTGGAGCGCAGCCAGCAGCAAGACGGCAGCATCGACATCGACGAAGCCACTTTCGCCTGCTGCCCGGACGACTCGATCGACTATGCGGTGATGGAAAAGACCCAGCGCGCCTGCGTGGTGCCACTCAGTGCCGGCTGGAGCGATGTCGGTTGCTGGGCCTCGTTGTGGGCGGTGCACGACAAAGACGTCGACGGCAACGTCACCAAGGGCGATGTGGTACTGCAAGACAGCCGCAATTGCATGATCCACGGCAACGGCAAGCTGGTGTCGGTGATCGGCCTGGACAATATCGTGGTGGTCGAGACCAAGGACGCCATGCTGATCGCGCACAAGGACAAGGTCCAGGGCGTCAAGCAGATGGTCAACACCCTCAATACCCAGGGCCGTAGCGAAACCCAGAACCATATGGAGGTCTACCGTCCGTGGGGCTCGTACGACTCGGTGGACATGGGCGGGCGCTTCCAGGTCAAGCGCATCTCGGTCAAGCCGGGGGCCAGCCTGTCGCTGCAAATGCACCACCACCGCGCCGAACACTGGATCGTGGTGTCCGGTACCGCGCAGGTCACGTGCGATGAAAACGTGTTTCTGCTGACTGAAAACCAGTCGACCTATATTCCGATTGCCTCGGTACACCGGCTGAAAAACCCCGGCAAGATTCCGCTGGAGATCATCGAGGTGCAATCGGGCAGTTACCTGGGAGAGGACGATATCGAGCGCTTCGAGGATATCTACGGGCGCTCCGGCCCCATCGAGGCCGGGGTGAAGACGCAGACGATCGCGCGTTAAGGCCTCAAACCCATTCAAGCTCTGCATACGCCCGGCGCACCTTTTGCGTCGGGCGTTTTTTTGTGCACACGGGCAAAGACGATCAGCTTTGGGTAGGATGACCGGCATCGTCCACGCGGGAGCACTCCACTCATGCTGATCGGCATCCTGCTTATCCTCACCTGGCTGATCCTGCTGCTGCGCTACCCGGCCAAGGCCTTGCCGGTCTCGTTGGTGGCCGCCGTGGCGCTGGGTATCGTCGCCACGCTGGTGATCTGGCAAGACAGCCGCGAAACACGCCAGCTTGAACGCCTCGATCTGCGCCTGGCGTATGCGCCGCAAAGCTGCCCGGCCGACCGGCCCTTGCAGGTCAGCCTGACCAATACCAATCCTGTGCCGCTGCTTGACCTGCGCTGGCGCGTGGCGGTGTATGTGCCGGGTGACACGGTGAACCTCGCCGACAACACGTACACCTCGGCGCGCTACCGTGGCCCTGGCGAATTACAGCCCGACGCCACCTGGCAGGAATGCCTGCCGCTGCCGGTGCTGCGCAGCGGCTATAGGCCGCAGACCCTGGAGTTTCGTGCCGAACACCTGCAAGGCAGCTTCTCCAATTAAGGTCGCCCCTCCAATAAGGAGCCTCGATGCCCGTTACTCTGATTACCGGCTGTTCCAGCGGCATTGGCCGCGCCCTGGCCGATGCCTTGCGCACAGCTGGCCATGAGGTCTGGGCCACAGCCCGCAAACCTGAAGATGTGGCCGCCCTCAGTGCCGCCGGCTTTACCGCCGTGCAACTGGACGTCAACGACAGCGCCGCCCTTGAGCAACTGGGCCAACGCCTTGAACCGCTTGGGCTGGACATTCTGATCAACAATGCTGGCTACGGCGCCATGGGGCCGCTGCTCGATGGCGGCGTGCAGGCCATGCAGCGTCAGTTCGAAACCAATGTGTTCGCAGTGGTTGGGGTTACCCGCGCGCTGTTCCCGGCCTTGCGCCGCAAACGTGGGCGGGTGGTGAATATCGGCAGCGTCTCCGGCGTGCTGGTCACCCCGTTTGCCGGTGCCTATTGCGCCTCCAAGGCCGCTGTGCATGCGCTGAGCGAAGCCCTGCGCCTGGAACTGGCGCCCTTCGGCATCCAGGTGATGGAAGTCCAGCCAGGCGCCATCGCCTCACGCTTTGCCAACCATGCCTCGCATGAAGCCGAACAATTGCTGGCTGAAAGCTCGCCATGGTGGCCGATCCGCGAAGGCATCCGCGCCCGCGCGCGCGCTTCGCAAGACAACCCGACGTCGGCAGAAGACTTCGCTCGCGGCGTGGTAGCAGCCCTTCAACGCCCTCGCCCGCCGCGCTTGCTGCGTTTGGGCAACGGCTCACGGCTGATGCCGCTGGTGGCGTGGCTGCTGCCGAGAGGATTGCTGGAGTTTGGGTTGAAGAAGCGCTTTGGGTTGGGTGGGCGGTTGTAGACCTGCAATTTCAGCGCCTGCGCTGAGCCTGTAAGCGAGAACGAGCGGCGATCCGTCTTGCTTGCGAAGGCCCGGGACTGGCACAGACTGCGATAGCCTCAAACTCGCGCATCGTCACTTTGCTGATCAAACCTGCTCGATACAGCGCCAGCATGTCTTTGTGCAGCGATTCAATGATTTTGCTCATGGGACACCTCCAGTAGACAGGTCGACCAAACCTGGTCGCTGAAGGTTAAGCAACTGGATCCGCTACCCGAAGGGCGCGAGGTTTTCTCGGATTATTCCTGCAACAAAACAGAGATATCCCACAGTGTGTGACTATCGATAGCAGTAATGCCAGTCAGTTAAATCTGTCCAACCCCTTCACAATTCCGCCTTCACCACCACCGTGCACGTCATCCCCGCCGCAAGCAGAACCCCTTCCGGCAGCGGGTCTAAATGGATGCGCACCGGTACGCGCTGGGCCAGGCGGACCCAGTTGAAGGTCGGGTTGACGTCGGCGAGCAGTTCGCGGCTTTCGGGGTTTTCGCGGTCGTAGATGCCGCGGGCGATGCTGTCGACGCGGCCGGTCAGAATCTGGCCGCTCATCATTTGCAGTTCGGCGGCATCGCCCACGTGCACATGCGGAAGTTTGGTTTCTTCGAAAAAGCCATAGACCCAGAACGAGTGCATGTCGATGACCGCCATTTTCGCCTCGCCGGCATGGGCGTAGTCGCCGCGATGCACATTGAGATTGGTCACATAGCCGTCCACCGAAGCGCGCACCTGAGTGCGGGCCAGGTTCAGTTCGGCGCTGTCCAGGCGTGCCTGGGCTTGCTGGTATTCGGCCTGGGCGGCCAGCGCCTGATGGCCGGCGTCATCGCGGCTTTCGGCCGAGATCACCAGCGCGTCCATGTCGGCACGGCGTTTGGCATTGCTGAGGCGCATGTCCCAGGCGGCCTTGCGCGCCGCCACCTCGGCACGGGCCTGTTTGACCGCCAACTGGTAATGCTCGGGGTCGATCTGCAACAGCAGGTCGCCCTGTTTTACCTGCTGGTTATCACGCACCGCGACGTTGACCACCAGCCCCGAGACATCGCTGGCGACATTGATGATGTCGGCGCGCACCCGGCCGTCGCGGGTCCACGGCGTGTCCATGTAGTGAACCCACACGCTGTGCCCCAGTCCGATGGCCAGGGCCAGAATCAATAAGGTGGCCATCAGGCTAAACAGCTTTTTCATCCGCAGGATCTCGAACCGGGCATCAACGATAAAGGGCCAGCGCCAAGGCGCCGAACAGGCAGGCAAACAGGCTCAGGCGCAGCAGCGCCGGGTGCCAGAACAGGCGGTACAGGTCCAGCGCGGACAGCACACGGTCCAGTACCCAGGCCAGCACCAGCGCCAGCAGAAACACCAGGCTCAGGGTCGGCATGTACACACCCTGCACAGCGATTTCACGCGGCATGCGCGGCTCCAGAGACGGCAGTGAGCGCCAGGCTGGCCAGCGGCGATTGCGGGTCCAGCAGGCAGGTGCGGATGAAGTGCAGGTAGCTCTCGACCCGGCGCAGCGGCGAGGTGTCGAAGTGCGAGGCGAACGGTTCGTCGGTTTGCCGGACCCGGCCGATGGCGCGGTTCACCGCCGCCAGGCTACGGCCCAGATTGCGCGCATCGGGCTGGATGAACAGGCGGATCAGCGAGCGACCCATGACCCGGATCGACACCCGCCATGAACGATGCGCCGCATAGCTGGGGTGCACCGGCAGCAACGCCTGCTCGCGGCGCAGTTCGATAATCGCGTGGCCGATTTCCAGCACCACGAACATCCAGCGCAGCAGTTCGCGCTGCACCTCGGGCTTGCCGGCGGCCAGGGTGTCGGCCTGGTGCATCACATCACGGGTCTGGCTCTCGAAGCTGGAGCCCAGTCGTGCCAGCGGCGCGCTGATGGCGAACACCACCTGGCGGCGCAGATCATCTTGCAGATGGCGCCACATCCAGCGGCTGTTGGGCGGCAGGATGATTGCCCCGGCCGCCGCGCAGATCAGCATGCCGACGATCATCGCCAGATAATCGTTGATGAACAGCGCCGGATCAAAGCGCGTCAGGTTGTCGGGCAGCGAGCCCATGCAAAAGAACAGCATCAGGCCCAGCCCATAGCCGGCCCACTGCGCGCGTGAGGACAGAAATGTGCCGAACACCAGCACCGGTGCCAGCACCACACACAGCAAGGGAAAGCCGTCGATGCGCGGAAAAATCGCGAAGGTTTCGACAAAGCCGAGTAGCGCACCCAACAGCGTGCCGCAGGCCATCTGCAACGACATGCGCCACGGGTTGGCATTCATCGACGACAAGGCCACGGTCACCGCAGAGACCAGAATCATCGTCGCGCCGCTGGGCCAGGCGCTCAGCACCCAGAAGACGCTCATCGCCCCGACCACCAACGCCGCGCGCACCCCGGCGCCCAGCGCGGCCATGCCGTTGGTACGGCTGACAAAGGGCTCTTCCCACTGCTCGCGCACATGGTTGTGATCGGCCAGCGAGGCATGGGTCAGCGCATAGTTGTGCAGTTCGCTAACCAACCGGTACAGCAACTCGAAGGCGGTGTGAAAGTCCAGGCGCTCGGCCTCGCTGGGCTGGTTGTCTTCCAGGTCCTTGCGCAACTGGCGTACCAACGGCGGCAGTTCAGCCTTCCAGTGTTCCAGACGCAGCACCAACCGTGCGGCATCTTCCAGGCTCAAGGCATGGTCGGCGCAGTGTTCCAGCATTGACGCCAGGCCTGTCATTCCTGGTTCTACATAGCGCAATACCCGACCCTGAGGCTGATTGCGCAGCCGTTCCAGCAGTTGATGCAACGCATTGAAGCGGGTGGTGATAGCCATGAACTCGCTGTTCAAACGATTGAGCCGACCGTTGCGCCGGCGCATGTACGGGTCTTCGAACAGGGTGACGCTGCGCAGCCCTTCAAGGCCAATGGCTTCGGCAACGAAGCGCAGATTACCTGCCTCGAATTCAGCTTGCGGATGGCCCTGGCGCAGACCATCGACTACAAAGCGGGCATAGCGGCCAAAGCGCTGAAACAGGGTGTTGCGCATCGCAGCACTGGCGCTTTGCGGCAAAATCGCGGCGCTGACCAGCGTCGAGCACAGAATGCCGAGAGAAATTTCCAGTACCCGCCACACCGCTGCCATGAACGCGCCTTCCGGGTGCGCCAGCGCCGGCAGGCCGATCAGGGCGGCGGTATAGCCGGCCAGCACAAAGGCATAGGCGCGAAAGTTGCGAAAGCGCGCCGCCCCTGCCGCACACAGGCCGACCCACAGCGCCAGGCAACCGAGAAACGGCACCGAATCCTGGCCGAACAAGGCCATCAACAGCACCATCATGGTCGAGCCGGCCAGGGTGCCGAGCAGGCGATAAAAACTCTTGGCGAACACATGCCCGCTTTGCGGTTGCATGACCAGCACCACGGTAATCACCGCAATGCGCGGCTGCGGCAGCTCCAGACGCAGCGCCAGCCAGTAGGTCAAAAACGCCGCCAGCAGTACCTTGGCGATGTACACCCAGGTCACGCCGTCGCTGCGCAACCAGGCATCGAACTCACGCCGCCATGGCAAGGCGACCAGACGTTGCAGAGCAAGATTCATAGGTATGTGAAATCCGTAGGAGCGGCTTCAGCCGCGAATGGTGGTGCCTGCTTTCCCGGCTAAAGCGGAACGCCGCCCGGCCGGTCCTACGGACTGTGCAGTGCAGGTTCAGCTGGCGAATCGGCGCCGGCCTGCAAGCCGCCGCCCAGCGCCACCACCAAGCCTGCATACGCACCCAGTCGTGCCGCTTCGACCCGTTGCTGGATGTCCTGCTGACGCCACAATTGAGTCTGCGCCTGCAATACATTGAGGTAGTCGACCAGCCCACGCTGCCAGGCCAAGCGCGCCAGGTCGCAGTTCTTTTGCGCGGCCGCCACCGACTCGCCGGCCAGCGCCTGTTGCTTGTCCAGCGATTCGCGGCGCACCAGTTGATCGGCAATGCCTTGCAACGCGCTGACCAGTGTCTGCTGGTAATGCGCCACGGCCAGGTCGTAGCCGGCGCTGGCCTGGCCCAATTCGGCACGCAGGCGGCCGCCCTCGAAAAGCGGCAGGCTCAAGGCAGGCCCGGCGTTCCAGGCCAGTTTGCGCGCACTTAAAAATTCCAGCAGGCCACCGCCGGTGGCCATGTAGCCAAGGCCGGCGGTCAGGTCGACATTGGGATAGAAGCCGGCCTGCGCCACCTCGATGCCGCGCGCCTGGGCCGCGACCTGCCAGCGGCTGGCAACCACATCCGGGCGCTGGCCGAGCAGTTGCGCGGGCAAGGCGGCAGGCAGTGGCAGCGGCTGATGCAAGGCCAGCGCCGGGCGCTTCAAGTGTTCGCCCTGCTGCGGCGGCAAACCTGCCAGCGCCGCGAGTTGATGCTGGCTCAAGCTAATGGCTTCGTGCAGCGCGTCGACCTGCCGATGGGTTTCCGGCAGCGGCGCCTCGGCCTGGCTCACTTCCAGTCGGGTGCCGATGCCCGCGCTCAGACGCCTGCGGGCCAGTTCAAGAATCTGCGTTTGCTGGTCCAGCGTCGACTCGACGATGCCCAGCCGCGCATGCTGCAACGCCAACTGGATATAGGCGCGCACCACGTTATCTTGCAGGGCCAGTTGCGCCTGGCGCAGTTCGGCAGCGCGCTGGTGAGCGATATCCAGTGCCTGTTCGCTGGCGTTATGTTCGCGGCCCCACAGGTCCAGATCCAGGCTCAGGACCAGGCCTGCATTGTTATCCCAGGTACGGGTATCGGCCAGGCTGCCAGGGCCGTAAAAACCATCGTTGGGCCAATTGCGCCGGGCAACGCGCGCCGTGGCATCGACCTGCACGGCCTCGCGAGACTCGACCACACCCGCCAGCGCTTGCGCCTCACGCACGCGGGCGGCGGCGGCGGCCAGGCTTGGGCTGCCACGCCCGGCACGCTCGACCCAGGCATCGAGCTGCGGATCGCCATAGGCGAGCCACCACTGCGTACCCGGCCAGCCGGCGTCGCGCTGGGCCAGTTCGATGGCCAAGTCTTGGGTGGGTAAGTGATCGGTCTGCGGCTTGATGCCTTGGGTTGAAATACAGCCGTTGAGTAAGGCGGATACGGCCAAAAGGCTGAGAGCCCTGATGATGCGACGCGGCACTGCTGCAAGTTCCCGAAAGGAATGAAACGACGGTAAGTGCGGCGATTCTAGGCGGCAGCCACGACGGCGATAAGCGGGAGCGGATGCGAATCTTTGTTACAGATTTTGAAATAATCACCGTATTCGGGATAGACATATCCCGGTAACTTCATGTCACAATTTGCTAACCGTGATAGCCGTTCCTCCCAGAGATACACCATGGACACCCTGCAAAACATGCGCGCCTTCAGTTGCGTGGCGCAAGCGGGCAGCTTTACTGCGGCTGCCGCCCAACTGGACACCACCACCGCCAATATCTCGCGGGCCGTTTCCAATCTTGAGGCGCACCTGCAAACCCGTCTGCTCAACCGCACGACACGGCGCATCGCCCTGACCGAAGCCGGCAAGCGCTACCTGCAACGCTGCGAGCAGATTCTGGCCTATGTCGAAGAAGCCGAAGCCGAGGCCAGCGATGCCCATGCGCGCCCGGCGGGGCAACTCAAGGTGCATTCGATGCCGGGGGTCGGCCAGCATTACGTGATCGATGCGATTGCCCGCTACCGCAGCGATCACCAGGACGTGTCGTTCGACCTGACCCTGACCAATCGCGTGCCGGACCTGCTTGAAGACGGCTACGACGTGTCCATCGTGCTGGCCAGCGAATTGCCCGACTCGGGCTTTGTTTCGCAGCGCCTGGGCATCACCTACAGCATCGTCTGTGCGTCACCGGCCTATATCAAGGCTCGCGGCATGGCGCACAAGCCCGACGAACTGCTGAACCACGCCTGCCTGCGCCTGGTCAGCCCGGTGTTCCCGCTGGACAAATGGCAGTTCAACGGTCCCGATGGTCAGGAAACCATCACGCTCAATCACTCGCCGTTTCTGGTCAATTCTGCCGAAGCCATGAAAACCGCCATCGCCAGTGGCATGGGCGTCGGTATTCTGCCGATCTACTCGGCCATCGACGGCCTGCGCGACGGTACGCTGGTGCGGGTATTGCCGCGCTACCGCTTTCAGGAGCTGAACCTGTACGCGGTCTATCCGTCGCGCCAGTACCTGGACGCCAAGATCAAGACCTGGGTCGAATACCTGCGCAGCACGCTGCCGGACATCCTGGCCGCCGACGAGGCGGATTTGCAGGTGCATACCCTCAGCTAGAGAGTTGTACGACAAGAAAACGGCTGACCGATAAGTGTCGAAATGTTAGCGTGCTACTTATTCATCCGGTCAAGAGTGATTAACACAATGAAAAAAACCGTACTCGCCTTCAGCCGTGTCAATCCGCAACTGGCTGAGCGCCTGGCGCAGGACTTCAACGTAATCGTGCCCGATCCGAAAAAGGGCGACCTCAACGACCAGTTCAACGAAGCCCTGCCCCAGGCGCATGGGCTGCTCGGTGCCGGCCGCAAGCTGGGCCGCGAGCAACTGGCCGCCGCCGAAAAGCTGGAAGTGATTTCGAGCATTTCGGTCGGCTACGACAACTACGACGTCGACTACCTCAGCGAGCGCGGCATTCTGCTGACCAATACCCCGGACGTACTGACCGAAAGCACCGCCGACCTGGGCTTTTCGCTGATCATGAGCAGCGCCCGCCGCGTCGCCGAACTGGACGCCTATACCAAGGCCGGCAACTGGAAACGCAGCATCGAGCCGCCGCACTTCGGCACCGATGTCTACGGCAAGACCCTGGGCATCGTCGGCATGGGCAACATCGGCGCCGCCGTAGCCCGTCGTGGTCGACTGGGTTTCAACATGCCGATCCTGTACAGCGGCAACAGCCGCAAGACCGCGCTTGAGCAAGAACTGGGCGCGCAATTTCGCAGCCTGGATCAACTGCTGGCCGAAGCCGACTTCGTTTGCCTGGTCGTGCCGTTGAGCGAGAAGACCCATCACTTGATTGGCCGTCGTGAACTGGCGCTGATGAAGCCGGGCGCGATTCTGGTCAACATCGCCCGTGGCCCGATCGTCGACGAGCCGGCGCTGATCGAAGCCTTGCAGAACGGCACCATTCGCGGTGCCGGCCTGGATGTCTACGAGAAAGAGCCGCTGTCCGACTCGCCGCTGTTCAAGCTCAGCAACGCCGTGACCCTGCCGCACATCGGCTCGGCCACCCACGAGACCCGCCAGGCGATGGCGGATCTGGCCTGCACCAACCTGCGCAGCGCCCTGCTGGGTGAGCGTCCGCAGAACCTGGTGAATACGCAGGTGTGGAAAGGCTGATCACCACCGGCAGCTTGTCGCCCCAGGACAAGCTGCCGTAGCGCCTGCACCGTCTGATCAAGGCTGCTGCGCTGCTGACAATCCGGCAGGCCCGGTGCGCCGAAAATTCTGATCCGCACCGTTGGTCAATGCCTGAGCACTCACGGTGCCATCCGGTGCCGCCGTGATGAACCGCCCATCAGCGCTGTTCTGCAGCATTATCATTTCCGGGTGTGCAAGATCCTTGCGCGCGCTCCACTGGAACGCCTTGAGGTTTATCAGGCAGGCGGCCATTTCCAGCTCCGTATGCAGGCACTCCGTAGAGGTCAATCCCGTCAGAATGAATGCCGGGCTTGAAACGCTGAGCACATCGAATACGCCCCATTGCTGCTGCACATCGGCTGCGTTACACACTTGCTGAGTCAACGTCCGGGACGTTCGGGCCAGGCACTTTCCTGTCGCTTCGGAGCGCAGGTATTGCGCGATTACCACTGGATAGCCCGCTTCGCCGCCGACAACGACAGGGGCTGGCAAGGCTGGCAATACCGGTAGTATGCGGCTATCGACGACTTGTCCGCTTCTCGACAACTGCACCTGTAAAGGCCTGCGCGAACTGGGCACATTGATCGCCGCCGTGATGAGACCCTCAGGAGGAATCCATCCTGGGTAAAGTGCCCAGCCATCAACCGAGCCGTCGGCATACAGAACCTTGAGCGTGTAGTCATTCAGATCGGAGCTACCACTGACGGCATAGACGTGCTGCTCACTTCCACGCACACCTTCCATGGAGACCGTGTCACTGGGGCCAGGCGTTATAAATTTTCCGTTATATGAATTCTGTAATAAATGAATGGTGTCACTGTTGGTCATGTCCTTGCGTACCACCCACGTCTGGATAGGTTGATTGGCACACACTGACATTTGCAAATTACCATCCAGGCATCTCAAGGTCGAAGACTGTCTGAGCCTGAACCGTTCGCCCCCAACAGCCGTCCAGCGCTGACGTGGTTCGTTGTCGAAGCAAGATTCAAAACCTGGGCCATCGAGCGCCAGTGACAGGCATTTGCCTGTTTTGACTGACTGGATTCTTGCTTCGGTAAAAGCCGACGTCGAAGGCTCATCAACGGATGAGGCGGTCCCCGTAGGAGCAAATACATTGCCGTAGTTGGAAACGATAGGGGGATATATCTGGGTTATCTGCTCGGCGTCATTGGAGGGATGGGACATCGAAATCACCAGAGTGTGTACAGCGACACCTTTTGCAACAGGCTCTTCGCCGGCCGCTACCAGATTCAGCACATGACCGTTATCAGAAACACGGGCAATACCCGTGTCGATCCCCCCGGTGGAAGGTTCGAGCGACTCGGAGGTCGGTATTGGCGCGGGACCGGGAGGCTGACGATGGTCGTCGGTGATTTCGGCATACTGCAAACCTTCAGGAAAGCTGCCAAAGCGCTGTTGTACCCGCAACATCTGTTGATGGGTATAAGGCGCAATGTAATGTTTCCAGTCGGCGGTGTTGGCAGGGTTCTCACGACGCAACTGCTCGAATTCATCGATCAGCGGTGCAGAGGCAGTCGAGGCCGGCCAGGCCGGTTCGCTCAAAGTGCCGAGCACGTGTCCGAAATAGTGATAATCGAGATGATCCTTGCCCAGACCGTAAGCCGTCGGATTCGGATGAGTGTTGGGCAGAAAGCGCAGATCGTACCCGCGCCATGCCCAGCCTTCGTAGCGCGGCGGCGTAGCGTGAGGCAGCCCCAGACCATGCCCGGTTTCATGCCAGAAACCGGCAGGGTAAAAGGGATAATTGCAACTGTTGCCACCACAACTGGCACCCACGCCAGGGGGCAACACAGGTATGTCATCGGGCACATCAAGCAATTGTCCGGAAATGGCCACGAACTGGCCGGGTCGCTTGTCACCCAGCGCGGAGGCTGCTCTCCAATAGTTGCCCATGCCCAACTTGGCAGGCAGGGTCTTGTCGCCAAACTCAGCCCACTCGCGGTCATTGCCATTCGCTGTGGAATACCGATGCGGCCGGCCATCAGGACCTCTGGCAATCACGTACGGCCAGTAACTCTCACCCATGCCAAGAATCAATTGTTTGATCGGCAATTCGGAGAACATTTCACGTGCGGCGATTTTTGCAAGTTGCGGATTCTTCTGCATGTCCCACTGATCCAGCGTTGTCCGGCAAGCAATGCGTGGTTTGAACAGACACCCTTTGATATTCATCAACACCAGGCCTTCACTCTCGTTGTTGAGAAACACCATCTTGTTTTTATTCAACGTACCGAATTTTTGCGGATCATGATTGACCACGAATTTCAGTTCAACGCCGGGTAGCACAAGGTAAGAAGGTAGCGTTACCGTGAAGGCGCTTGTCGTAAATCTGGGAAAGTTACCGACGATGGGCCTGCCCGAAAAAGTATTCTCTTGATCGAATAGTGCATTTTTGGGCAATGCTTCGGGTGGCGCCATGGGGATGGCAATTTCAACACCCCGGGACTGCACAATCATATTGACCGAGTCGACAGTCGCCAATGTGTTCGGTTCAAAAACCACTAATGCTTCACGACCGGGAACCAGCAGGGGATCGAATATTCTCCTTGGGGCATCGATAACATGGGTTTGCGCAAAACGTATTTGCGCCTGAACAAAACCGTCCAGATCGTTTTGCCAACGCGCTGTCCCGGAAGAACCCTCAGCAGGTGGCGGTGATGCCTCTTGCGCCTGCAACATCAACGAAGTTGGCGCAAACACCAGACATCCCGCCAGAAAAATAGCGTTTATCCTTGATTTGTTCATCTGTAATTCCCTTTACGAATGAGCTCATCTCTCCTCTTCGCCACCCTCCCATGTTTAAATGGTTCTAACCACTGACATAAATGACAGTAGGCCCCCAACGATAGAGTCGTTACGCCAGCTTGCCCTGCCCCGCCACCTGCACAATTCGTGGCTTCCTGAACACCAGCACGTTTCCTACCATCACCAGCACCAGCCCGAACAGCGCGGGCAGCGTCCACTGATAGCCCTCGACGAACACCGAGATATTCAGCGCCACCACCGGAAACAGTACGGTGCAGTAGGCGGCCCGTTCTGGCCCCATGCGCCCGACCAGGGTCAGGTAGGCGGTAAAGGCGATCACCGAACCCGGAATTACCAGATACACCAAGGACCCGACATAGCGGCTGTTCCATTCGAAATGCAGCGGTACGTCGCTGATCAGGCAGTACAGGCTGATCAGCAGTGCTCCGTAAAGCATGCCCCAGGCGTTGGTGGTCAGCGGGCGCAGGCCGGCTTTTTGTTGCAGGCTTGAAAGCATGTTGCCCGCCGAGAAGCACAGCGTACCGATCAATGCCAGACCCAGGCCGAGCAAGGTTTCACGGCTGGCGGTGTGGCCGACCAGTTCCGGCCAGAACAGACAGGCCAGGCCGCTGAGGCCCAGGGCGGCGCCGAGCAGTACGTTGCGCGCGATGCGCTGGCCGAAAAACACCCGGGCATTGAGCGCATTCCACAACGTGGAGGTGGAGAACACCACGGCAATCAGCCCGCTGGGGATCCATTGGCTGGCGGTGTAGAAGCACATGAAGTTCAGGCAGAACAGGCACAGCCCCTGAGCCATGCAGATGAGCTGGCCACGACGGTTCATCGGCTGCAGGCGGCGGCTGACTAACAGCACGGCAAACAGCACCAGTGCGGCCAGGCCGAAGCGATAGGCGATCGACAACGGGATGGCGACTTCGCCCAGTTGCAGTTTAAGGGCGATCCAGGTGGTGCCCCAGATGATGACGGTGAGCAAGTAAAGCGAGAGGTTCATGGTGCGGCTCCTGATGAGCCTTGAGTCTGATGCCCAGTCCTGGTGCGCGCTTGCATAATCTTGCGCATTTGCATCGGGCGTTGCTGGCAAACAGCCTTGCGCGGCGTAGGATAGGCGGGTCAGAGGAATCGTCATGTCGCTCGAATCAATCCAGGTCTTCCAGTGTTTGAACAGTTCACCCCACGCCCGCCTGGAGCAGAGCGCGCTGCTGGGTGACGGCTTGATCGCGGCGCAGTGGAACAACCATCACGATATCCGCGAATACCATTCGCCCACACACCACACCTTGTCGTGTTACATCGCTGATGGCACCGGCACGTTTCGCCGCGATCAGCCCGACCAGAAAGGCGCACCCGGCAAACTGTGCGTGCTGCCTGCCGGGCATGAGTCGGCCTGGGTGATCAATGGCGAGATTCGTCTGGCGCACTTGTATGTCAGCCCCGAACAGTTTGCCCAGGGCTGCGTCACGCTGCTGGACCGCGAACCACGCGAGCTGCAACTGCGCGAAAACACCTTTCTCGACGATGCTCGCCAGACCGGGCATTTTCGCCAGTTGATCAACCTGAACTGGCAGGAACCTGGCGAGCGACTGCTGACCAGCAGCCTGGCGCATGAAATGCTCAGTCACGCCCTGCTCAGCCAGGTCGGGCTGCGCGACGGCTTGCGCCTCAAGGGTGGCCTGGCAGCGCATGCACGACGGCGGCTGGTGGAGTTTATCGAGGCAAACCTGAGCGAAGCCTTGAGCCTGGGTCAATTGGCGGGGTTGTGCGCGCTGTCCGAATATCACTTTGCGCGGATGTTTCGCGAAAGCTTCGGCATGCCGCCGCATCGTTATGTATTAGCGCGACGCCTGGAGCGCGCCCGGCAGTTGCTGCGTGAGACGCTGCAGCCGGTGGGCGATATCGCGCTGGAATGCGGCTTTGCCAGCGCGAGTCATTTCACCAACCGCTTTCGCCAGAGCATGGCCGCGACGCCGATGGAATATCGCGCGGTATTTATGTAGCCCGGCCAGGCGGCACTCCGATTAATACCAATCAAACAAGACGGTTTTCGCCGATATTTCGTCTGACGCCGGATCCGGGTGAGACGGATGGCTGTCCCCTTAAGCTCGCGAAAAGACCCGCGAAATCAGCACATCTGTGGCGGCTGTACCTCAGCATTCGCGAGCTACGCTCACTCTTACCAAACACAACGCAAAACGACCTGATTGATCGCATTCGCAGGAGATCACCCGCCGCCATGGCGCCGCGCTGTCGCGTAGCAAACATTGGATGTAGGAGGGAGCTCTGCCGGAATGCCGGACCATCGCGATCGGCTGCGCAGCAGTCGTAGATTTGCAGCATTTCGACGATTTCTGTGAGCGCTTCGCGCTCAATCGCCAGCAGAGACGGATCGCCGCCCGCTCCCTCCTACAAGTGATGTTTTTTAATTCAATAAAATCAATAACTTATTTTATGTTTGATGAGAGATCGCCCGTCGCCATGGCGCCGCGCTGTCGCGCAGCAAACATGGGACCTGATCTGACCCCAAAAAGTTGGACAGTCTATTGCCACACGCCCACCGAGCGAGTCCTGAACTCCACAGGACTCAATCCGCCAAGCTTCACTTTTATCCGGTCATGATTGTAGTAACGGATGTA
>NZ_BAAILM010000003.1:0-7494 GCF_054589175.1 Pseudomonas sp. 3A(2025)
TGCAGACCTGCGTCGCTGCGCTCCGACTGCCTGTCCAAATGGACGTGGATCAGGTGTCCAAGTGAGCATGGAACGAGTGTCCAAATGGTAGCGGTCTGAGTGTCCAAGTGGCGTGGAATGCGCAACACGTTGATGGCTGACCTGCGTCGGTATGTCATAGAGCCCGCTGTCAGCCAGGTTAACGAGCACAGCCGGTTGCAGGTGCATTACGAGTTAAAGCGCACGTGTCGCAAGATCACTCATCTGAATTTCGTCATTGGTCAAAAGCAGGTGCCTGCTACAAAGCCAGCAGTCGCTCTTGATACGCCCCGCGCGAAGCGTACTGCTGAGGGCAAGCCACCTAAAAAGGTGGCTCTCTCTGCCTACGAACTCATGTGCGACAGCGCGGCGCCGTGGCGGCGGGTGATCTCTCATCAAACATAAAATAACTTATTGATTTTATTGAATTTAAAAAAACACCACTTGTAGGAGGGAGCGGGCGGCGATCCGTCTCTGCTGGCGATTGAGCGCGAAGCGCTCACAGACATTTCTGAAACGCTGACATTTTACGACTGCTAGCGCAGCCGATCGCGGGCAGAGCCCCCTCCTACAGGTCCCATGTTTGCTGCGCGACAGCGCGGCGCCATGGCGACGGGCGATCTCTCATCAAACATAAAATAACTTATTGATTTTATTGAATTAAAAAAACACCAACCTGTAGGAGGCAGCTCTGCTGGCGATTGAGCGCGAAGCGCTCACAGAAATCGTCGAAACGCTGCAAATCTACGACTGCTGCGCAGCCGATCGCGATGGTCCGGCATTCCGGCAGAGACGGATCGCCGCCCGCTCCCTCCTACATCCAATGTTTGCTGCGCGACAGCGCGGCGCCAAGGCGGCGGGTGATCTCCCACGGATTCGGCGCCAGACGAAATACTGGCGAAAACCGTCTTAACTGATCAGCATTGCTCCTACGACTGCAACTCCACACCCAGCGATTCCAATGCTTTCCAGTAGCCCGGATAAGTCTTGCCCACGCACAGCGGGTCAAGAATGCGGATACCGGCGACTTTCAGGCCTGCCAGAGCAAAGCACATGGCGATGCGGTGGTCGGAGTGGGTGTCGATCAGCGCATCGACCGTACGCCCGGCCAGCGCCGGGTTGGCGTTGACCAGCAGGTCGTCGCCCTCTTCCACTGCCAGTGCCGGATCAATAGCCCGCAGGCCATCGGACAGCGCACGAATGCGGTCGCATTCCTTGACGCGCAGGTTGGCAATGCCGACAAAGCGCACCGGCTGGTTGTTGAACGCGGCCAGTACGGCCAGCGTCGGAATGGCGTCCTGCATCTGCGAGCCGTCGATCACTGCCGGCATGTTCGGGAAGCGCTCGATGATCTGGCTGGCCAGCGCATCAGGCTGGGTGAACGCATCTGTCGCCACGCCCAGATCGATGCTGCCGCCGGTCAGTGCCTGGGCCGCCCACAGGTAAGTGGCCGCCGAGGCATCGGGCTCGATGTGAAAGTCGGTGGCGCGGTAGCCGGTGGCCGACACTCGCCAGGCCGACTCACCGATGGCTTCAACTTCAGCGCCAAAGGCCTGCATCGCCGCCAGGGTCAGGTCGACATAGCCACGTGCACCGATCTCGCTGCCGGTCAGCGCCACTTCAATCGGGCCTTGCGCGCAGGCACCGGCCATCAGCAGCGCCGACACGTACTGGCTGGACAGGTTGCCGTCGATTTCGATACGCCCGGCCGCCAGGCCTCCACGGCCCTTGATCGCCACTGGCGGGCAACCGGTCGGTGCGCTGACCTCGACACCCATGCGCTGCAAAGCATCGACCAGCGGGCCGATGGGGCGCTTGCGCATGTATTCGTCGCCATCGACCACGAACTCACCGTCGAAGTTGGCCAGGGCCGCGGTCAGAAAGCGTGTGGCGGTACCGGCATTGCCCAGCACCAGCGGTTGGCCCGGCGCCTGCCAGTGGCCGCTGCTGGTGACCACAAAGGTGCTGTCATCCGGCTCATCGACCTGCACGCCCATCAACCGCAGGGCCTCGGACATCACCCGCGTGTCGTCGCTCTTGAGCGCGCCGGTCAGGCGGCTGGTGCCCTTGGCCAGGCCCGCCAGCAGCAGTGCACGGTTGGTGATGGATTTGGAACCCGGCGGGCTGACCCGACCGGTCAGTGGGCGATTGACAGGCACTACGGTGAGCGTGGAGTGAGGTTGCATGATGGCCCTGATGAAGAGTGGCGGAAAAATCGCGATCCTAACATGACCCGCCGGTTCCCATATAACCGGTAAAAAAACAGGCACTTTCAGTGCTCTTTTTTAAGCAGGTGTACCGAACTTTTAACAACTTTTGCACCTGTGTATTTATTCGGAATAAATTTCAAACTTCCGGCGTCCTGCACGAGTCATTGCTATGTACACCACTACTTGGGTGTCCCTGCCATTGCCTGAAGGATGAACACCATGATTCGTGACGACCGCACTTCGACGGCTGGATACGCCGCGCCTGACTACGCCACGCACAACACTGTGGCGCCATTACTCAAACGTATTTCCTGGAGTGCCATTCTCGCCGGCGTCGTACTGGCCCTTGTGGTGTCGTTGTTACTTAACGTGCTCGGGACCGCCATTGGCAGTGCCAGTATCGATCCGATGCAAGAGGCTAATCCCGTGTCCGGGCTGGGCACCGGTGCCGGTATCTGGGTGGTGGTCAGTGCGGTCATTTCGCTGTTCATTGGTGGCTGGGCTGCCGGGCGTCTGGCCCAGCGTGAAGGCGCCTTTCACGGCTTGCTGGTCTGGGCTTCGGTGTCCTTGATCACCGTCTACCTGGTCTCCAGCGCCGTGACCGGCGTGGTGCGTGGCGGCTTGAATCTGGCCGGCAGCGGCCTGTCGGCGGTGGGCAGCGGTCTGGCGCAGGTCGCGCCGGCGCTGGGCGACAAAATTCAGGATCAACTGAAACAACAGGGCATCGATTTCAACCTTAATGACATTCAGAGTGAAATCGAACTGGCCATGCGCCAGACCGGCAAGCCGGAGCTGAACCCCGATAACGTTAAACAGGAGGCTCAGGCCACCACTCAGGATGCGCAGAACACTGCCGAGCGCAGCGTCAACAACCCGCAACAGGCTGACGAACAGATCGGTGGCCTGCTGGACCGGATCAAGGCCAAGGGCAACGAAGCCTGGGATGCCGCTGACCGCCAGGCCCTGGTCAACCTGATCAAGGCACGCGGCAACAAGACCGATGCCGAAGCCAACCAGATCGTCGATCAGGCCCAGGCCAGCTATCGCCAGGCCTACGCCAAGTATCAGGAGCTGAAAGCCCAGGCTGAGCAAAAAGCCCGTGAAGCGGCTGAAGTCACCGCCAAGCGCGTCTCGCAAGGCGCCTGGATTCTGCTGATCACCCTGGTGATTTCGGGTCTGGTTTCGGCCGGTGCCGGCGTTCTGGGTCGTCGTACCCAGCCTGCCGACAAGCTGGTGACCACTCGCTGATCTTCGTTCGCCGCTGAAGCGGATCGCCTGCGGGGGGCATTAACCCCCGTAGCGCGCTTGCCCACGCACTTATATTCAAAAACGAGTGTGTGTTCCCACCTGTTCCCACTTCTTTTTATCAGGTGGGAACGCTGCAAGCCACGTGGTTGCTGGGCGTTCCCACCGTTCCCACTGTTCCCACCGATTTCAGGTTCGCGTGCAATCCTGCTTCATTTTTGAGTCTCGGAACTACTTCAATACACATGTTCCTGTGAATCCAAAAACGGTGGGAACAGTGGGAACACTGGGAACAGCCAATGTTTACGGGGGGTTAGCGTTCCCACTCTGTTCCCACCTGGATTTTGGTGGGAACAGATTCGTGGCGTCTGGCAAGCCATTACGCGCACGCAAAGTTGCACGCAATGGTGATGCCCGGTATGGTTCGGCGATCCGTGGTCAATCCCATGGGTCGGGCGTAGGAACCCGTTAGATAAACTTGGCGCACGTAGCGCCCCATCACGATTGCAGGCGCTTTTTTTGTGCCCGCTTTTCTGTGTTATGGCGGCTGTGTGTGGGCAGGCCTCGGCCTGGCCGGGTTCCAAGTTTCCTGGCATTCCTACCCTGCACACAGCTGCCACCCAATCCCGTAGGAAGGATCGTGACAGCTCCATACTGAACTTGGAGTCACTCATGCATACCGTCAATCCGTTCAAAAGTCGCGCTCTGGCGCATCGCCGCATGGCCCTTAGCGCCCTGCACGCTGACTCATCGCTCGCCAGCCGTATTGCCCGCTACAACCACCACATGGACCGCGCTCGCGCCCTGGAACAGGCCGCGAATACCGATCCATGCCCGCATGACATCGCCTCGACGTAACCGAAGCGTCGTTTGACCAAACGGGATCGCGGGCACCGCTGAGGTGCCCGTGTGGTGATCTGTATTCCAGGGCCAAAGGGCCGGCGGAAAAATAATGAACGCTAAAAAAGGCGCACCGGCGTCAACAGGTTCGGCTTGCCTGAAAAAAGCCATCGACTCCTTGCCAGAGCTGTCTCCACGGCCTGATTACGCCATTGACCACACCGGCAAGCGGCGCGGGAAAATGACCGCCATTGCCTGGTATCGCTCAAGCAACATGGGTAAAGGCGCGTTGTGGTTGTGCCGCTGCGAGTGTGGGTTGTTCGAGTATCGACGGCCGGGCAATTGGCAAAGCCGACCTCATCCAGACGACATGTGCAACGCGTGCCTGCGCGCCAAGGGGCCTAATTCCAAGGTCACCGCTCATGTCCGTTACCAGCAATGGATTGAGGGCCTGCGCGACCTTGGCCTGACGGAAAACGAAGTAACTCAAATAATCGCGTCAGGCTCAGCGATAGAAACCAGAGACAAAACCGCTGCTGAAGTCCGCGAACAAATTGCCAGGGAAGGCTTATGAAAATCGCTACCGTATTATTTCGCGAAACCCTGCAATCGGCTTTTGGCCCGCTTGACTGGGTTCCACTAGGTGACGGTGAGATTCATCGTTTCCATGTACCGGGAGACAAGCCGGGACGGCTCAATGGCTGGTATGTGTTGTTCATCGACTCGATTGCTGCTGGCGCGTTTGGCAGCTGGAAAGAGGGTAAAACTCACACGTGGTGCAGCCGCCAGCCTCACGATCATCAAGAAGCCCAGCAGATACGTGAACACATCGAACAGGCACGTCGTCGACGGGATGCAGAGCGTTTGCGGTGTCAGTACCAGGCCGCCGAGTTGGCGCTTTGTTGGTGGTGCAAGGCGCCCGGCGCTAACCCTGAACATGCTTATCTGGTGGCCAAGCAGATTGATCCTTACACCCTTCGCCAACGTAACGATGAGCTGCTGGTTCCGCTGTACGCCAACGGGCAACTGGTCAATCTGCAACGTATTGGACCGGACGGTTCCAAACGCTTTTTAAGGGGCGGCAAGGTACAGGCTAGCTACTCGATACTGGGCACCGTCACGTCTGACCAACCGCTGTGTATCTGCGAAGGTTGGGCCACCGCTGCCACATTGCATCAGAGCGGCTATACCGTTGCCGCTGCGATGAATGCCGGCAACCTCAAGCCGGTAGCGCTGGCACTCAAGGCTCGATACTCCAACGTGCCACTCATCATCACGGGCGACGATGATCGACAGACTGACGGCAATCCGGGCCGTACCTTTGCCAATGCGGCCGCCGTTGCAGCCGGTGCCCAAGTGACCTTTCCCGACTGGCCAGCCAATGCGCCACTGGACCTGACCGATTACAACGACCTTGTGATCTGGAGGCGCGCCAATGGCCTCGCCTGAATCTACCTTCATCAGCCTGTATCCTGATGCGCCAGCCATAACGCCCGATCGTCCGTGCTGGGCAGTATATGAACATTGGGTCAGCAACGAAAAAGGCCGGCGGCTCAAACCGGGCGTTTACTGGCATGGCTATAAGCGTTTGACCGGCGATGAGGACTCAGAAGACGAACAGAACCGCACCGCCACCGATGAATGGATCTCCACGCCAGTCACCGTTGCTGCCCGCACCACCAATACCGACGACGGTAGCGAAGGGCGTCTGTTACGGCTGCTGACTGACAATGGGCACAAGGAATGGATTATTCCCATGGAAGTATTCGGCGGCAGTGGCGAGGACGCTCGCCGCCAGTTGTTCGGTATGGGCGTGATCATTGGCCTAAAAAAGCGCGGCTCCTTTATGGAGTACCTGCTGGATCAGAAGCCTGCCGGCGTCTTCGCCACCACCAGCCGGCCGGGCTGGCATGAGTCAGGCGCCTTTGTATTGCCCGGCCGTACCATCGGTAGCGATAAGGTGCGCTATCAGAGCAGCGGCAAGACTCAATTATTGTTTAGCCAGCGAAGTACTATGGACGGCTGGCAAGCCGAAGTGGCCGCCCGCTGCGCCGGCAACCCAGTACTGACCCTGGCCATCGGTTGCGCACTCGCCGGGCCGCTTTTAAGTCTGGTGGGCGTCTTGGGCGGCGGCGTGCATCTGGTCGGCGACAGTTCCAGCGGCAAGTCGCTGGCGCAGTTGGTGGGCTCGTCGGTGTGGGGCGATCCGGGCGTGTTTGCCGCCAGCTGGGACATGACCAAGGGCGGGCTGGAGATCGAAGCGTCAAGCCGCAACGACACCATGTTGCCACTGGATGAGATCAAGCGGGCCAACCCCAAGTCCGTGCAGGAAATGGCTTATTCGCTGGCCAACGGGCAAGGCAAAGGCACCATGACCCGCGACCGCGAGGCCCGCGGCAAACTGAGCTGGCGGCTGTTGGCACTGTCCAGCGGCGAGCGCTCGTTGTCTGTGCATGCGGCCATCAGCGGCAACAGCGCCCATGCCGGCTCGGAATTGCGCATGGTCGACGTCAATGCCGGCACACGCACGCACCGGGCGTTCGATGAACTGCATGGCTTGGCCGGGGCTGATTTTCATCGGGCGCTGACGGTGGCGGTCAGCAATCATCACGGCCATCTCGGGCCTGCTTTCGTTGAATGTTTGCTGACCAGCGATGATCGTCCCGGCCTGCTGCAAGAGTTCGCCGGCGTTCGTGCGCAGTTTGTGGAGGACAACGCACAGGCCGGGCGGGTGGCCGATCGCTTTGCGGTGATCGCGCTGGCCGGAGAAATGGCCATTGCCTACCAGTTACTCCCTTGGGTACCGGGCAGCGCCTTGGCGGACTGTCTGTTGCTGTATGGAGAGTGGCTGGCGCGGGTGGGCAGCGGTAATGCGGAAGACCGGCAGATTCTGGCGGGGATTTCGGACTTTATCGACAAGCATGGCAGTAGCCGGTTTTCGGACATCAACGAAGCGATGATCGACACCCGGGTGCATAACCGCGCGGGGTATTGGGAGTTGGTGGGTGACCGGCGGCTGTACCTGTTCAACAAGCCGGCGCTGATCGAGGCGGCGAGCGGGTATGGGCTGGCGCGCATTGTCAAAGCGCTGGAAGGCGTTGGCGGCCTTGCCCGGCGTGACAGTGATCGCAAGCGGCACACCAAGAAGTATCGATTGCCCGGTGGTGGGTTTGCGGGGCTG
>NZ_BAAILM010000004.1:0-89656 GCF_054589175.1 Pseudomonas sp. 3A(2025)
AATACGCCGCCCGGCTCGCGCTGCTACAGCGCCGACTGGCCAAAAAGAAGCTCGGCTCAGCCAATCGCCTGAAAGCGAAACGCAAGGTGGCCAGGCTGCACGCAAAAATTTCAGATGCCCGCCAAGACAACCTTCATCAGGTGTCGCGCAGATTGATCAACGAAAACCAAGTGATCTGCGTCGAGTCTTTGAAAGTCAAAAACATGATCAGGAATCGCAAGTTGTCCAAAGCCATTGCTGACGCCGCCTGGGGTGAGTTCGCCCGGCAGTTGGAGTACAAGGGTGACTGGGCGGGCCGGCAGATCGTGAGGATTGATCAGTGGTACCCGAGCAGCAAAACCTGTTCAGGTTGTGATCACGTATTGGCCCAATTACCACTCTCGACTCGAACCTGGGCATGCCCATCGTGCAACGCCGAGCATGATCGCGACACCAATGCTGCAAAGAATATCAAAGCCGTGGGACTCACGGTGCTAGCCTGTGGAGAGCGTGTAAGACCGATGGCTCAAGTAGCCTGAGGCTGTGCTCTGTGAAGCAGGAATCCTCTTCCTTTGCGCCTGTGGCGCCGATCGAAGATCGAGGTGGGGGAGGACGTCAAACAGGCCTGGCTTCTGCCAGCACTTGGCCCCTGAACTTCGATGGCAAGTCGGTGGGTGTTAACAAATCGACAGGGATGCCAAGCAATGACTCCAGCTCGACTTGCAGACCGCCCAAGTCAAATAGTGTCGTGCCTGGGAGCGCATCAACCAGCAGATCGAGGTCACTGCCCTCGAGGTCCGTCCCTCGAAGCACCGAACCGAAGACGCGTGGATTCGTGACGCGAAAGCGGCTGATCGTTTCACGCACGGCACTGCGCTGTAGGTCAAAAGCGACTGAAGGACGCATAGGGGGCTTTCCTTATAGGAACTCTTTGAAAGGCTAGGGGATCGAGAGGAGTGTTTCAAGGGCCATTGTCGAGAACCACAGACCAAGCCCGAAAGCTCGGAGCAAGGATCTGCTGTTCTTCGGCGGTACCACTGTGCCAACTGAGCTGCACACAGATTCGATGGAAGCATTGCGATTGCTGTGTAAAGGCGCAGCAGATGCACCGGTTTTACTGGCTGTCGCGCCCATATTCAAAAATATATTTGTGTTCCCACCGTTCCCACTCACTGTTTTAAGGTGGGAACGCCGCAAAGCCCCGTACCAGCAGGCTGTTCCCACCGTTCCCACTGTTCCCACCGATTTCAGGTTCCCGTGAAATCATGCTTTGAGCTCAGGGCAATTTTGAGCGCTTGAGCAACCTCTCTAAGCACATGTTCTTGTAATGTAAAAAATGGTGGGAACAGTGGGAACGGTGGGAACAACCAATGTTTACAGGGGTTTAGGCGTTCCCATGCTGTTCCCACCTCGTTTTTGGTGGGAACAGTATTGACGGGACTTCAGCGTTGAACGTTTTCTGATTCGACGACCTCAGGATCGACGACGTAGAGCCCTGTAGAGCCGCCACCCGGCAGTCGATACTTCTTGGTGTGACGCTTACGGTCGCTGTCGCGCTTGGCAATGCCACCAATACCCTCCAGCGCCTTGATAACCCGACTCAGACCATACCCATTCGCCGCCTCGATCAACGCCGGCTTGTTGAACAGGTACAGCCGCTTGCCGTCCAGCAGCTCCCAATAGCCGGCCCGATTGTGCACCTTTGTATCGATCATGTCCTCGTCGATATCCGAGAACCGGCTGCTGCCGTGCTTGTCGATGAAATCCGAAATACCGGCAAGGATCTGTCGGTCTTCGGCATTACCGCCGCCCATGCGTAATTGCCATTCCCTGAACAGCAACAGGCAATCGTCCAGCGCACTGCCCGGCGGCCAAGGCAATAGCGCATAAGTGATCGCCATTTCCCCGGCCAGAGCAATCACGGCAAACCGATCGGCTACACGTCCGGCCTGGGCGTTATCTTCGATAAACCGGGCGCGGAGGGTAGCAAAGGTTTTCAGCAGGGTTGATTGGTCGTCGCTGGCCAGCAACTGCTCAACAAAGGCCGGCCCGATATGCCCGTGGTGAGCCGCGACAGCGACGGTCAGCAGGCGGTGAAAGTCGGCACCCGCCAGTCCGTGCAACTCATCAAAGGCGCGGTGCGTACGGGTGCCGGCGTTGACATCGACCATGCGCAACTCGGCGCCGGCGTGGGCGCTGTTGCCACTGATGGCCGCATGTTCGGACAAGGAACGCTCACCGCTGGACAGGGACAACAGGCGCCAGCTCAGTTTGTCGCGGGCCTCACGGTCGCGAGTCATGGTGCCTTTGCCTTGACCGTTGGCCAGCGCATAAGCCATTTCCTGCACCCGTTTGGGGTCGGCACGCTTGATTTCGTCCAGCGGCAGCATCGTATCGTTGCGGCTCGAGGCTTCGATTTCCAGACCGCCCTTGGTCATGTCCCACGACACGGCAAACACACCCGGATCGCCCCATATCGACGAGCCGATCAACTGCGCCAGCGACTTGCCGCTGGAACTGTCGCCAACCAGATGCACACCGCCACCCAGTACGCCGACCAGACTCAGCAGCGGCCCTGCCAAGGCACAGCCGATGGCCAAAGTCAGTACCGGGTTGCCTGTACAACGGGCGGCAACTTCGGTTTTCCAGCTGTCCAAGGTGCCGCGACGACTGAACAGTAATTGGGTCTTGCCGCTGCTCTGGTAGCGCACCTTGTCGCTGCCAATCGTGCGACCCGGCAACACAAACGCACCTGATTCGTGCCAGCCCGGCCGACTAGTGGTCGCGAAGGTTTCGACAGGCTTCTGGTCCAGCAAATACTCCATGAACGGGCCGCGTTTCTTGATGGCGATGATCGCGCCCATGCCGAATAACTGGCGACGAGCGTCCTCACCACTGCCGCCAAATACCTCCATGGCGATGATCCACTCCTTGTGGCCGTTGTCGGTCAATAGCCGCAACAGACGGCCTTCGCTGCCGTCGTCGGTATTGGTGGTGCGGGCGATGACGGTGACCGGTGTGGAGATCCACTCATCGGTGGTGGGCCGGCTGTCATCTGACTCATCGTCCGTTGGGTTCTTATAGCCATGCCAGTACACGCCGGGCTTGAGACGGCGGCCTTTTTCATTAATGACCCAGTGTTCGTACACCGCCCAGCACGGACGATCGGGCGTAATAGCAGGCGCATCGGGATGCAGGCTGATGAACGTAGATTCAGGCGATGTCATGAGCGCGCCTCCAGATCACAAGGTCGTTGTAATCGGTCAGGTCCAGCGGCGCATTGGCAGGCCAGTCGGGAAAGGTCACCTGTGCACCCGCTGCCACGGCGGCGGCATTGGCAAAAGTGCGGCCGGGGTTGCCATCGGTTTGGCGGTCATCGTCGCCGGCAATGATGAGTGACACGTCGGGATATTGCGCCTTGAGTGCCAGCGCTACCGGCTTGAGATTGCCGGCATTCATCGCAGCCGCAACGGTGTAGCCGCTCTGATGCAATGTGGCAGCCGTCGCCCAGCCTTCGCAGATACACAGGGGTTTATCGGGTGTAACGGTGCCCAGTATCGAGTAGCTGGATTGCACCTTGCCGCCGCGCAGGAAGCGTTTGGAACCGTCCGGTCCAATACGTTGCAGATTGACCAGTTGCCCATTGGCGTACAGCGGAACCAGCAGCTCATCGTTGCGTTGGCGAAGGGTGTACGGATTGATCTGCTTGGCCACCAGATAAGCGTGTTCTGGATTAGCGCCGGGCGCTTTTCGCCACCAGCACAGCGCCAACTCGGCGGCCTGGTACTGACACCGCAGGCGCTCTGTGTCCCGTCGCCGGCGTGCCTGCTCCATGTGCTCACGTACTTGCCGGGCTTCTTGATGATCCTGAGGTTGCCGGCTGCACCATGTGTGGGTACTTCCTGATTTCCAACTGCCAAATGCACCGGCAGCAATCGAATCAATGAACAACACATACCAGCCATTGAGCCGGCCCGGTTTATCGCCCGGCACATGAAAACGATGAATCTCACCATCGCACAATGGGACCCAATCAAGCGGGCCGAAAGCTGATTGCAGGGCTTCGCGAAATAACACTGTGGCGATTTTCATAAGCCTTCCTTGGCGAGCTGCTCGCGGATGTCAGCAGCGGTCTTGTTTCTGGTCTCTATCGCTGAGCCGGACGCGATTATTTGAGTGACTTCATTGTCCGTAAGGCCAAGGTCGCGCAAACCCTCAATCCATTGCTGGTAACGGGCCTTAGCGGTGACTTTGGAATTAGGCCCCTTGGCCCGCAGACACGCATCGCACATGTCATCAGGATGTGGCTTGCTCTCCCACGTACCCGGCCGTCGGTACTCGAACAACCCGCACTCGCAGCGGCACAACCACACCGTGCCTTTGCCCGTGCGACTGGGGCGATACCAAGCGATGGCAATCATCTTGCCGCGCCGCTTGCCGGTGTGATCGGCGACGTTCTCCGGGCGAGGCAAGAGGGTCGGCAGGGAATCAATGGACTGGCTCATGCCTGACCTCCTTCTGCAGCAATCCCCAGCAATACCCGACATACCCGCCCGTTGTTCACCGCATGCCCGTGAATGAAGTTTTCGATTGAAACGACCGTACGCGCTTCGACAAACGCGCCCTCGCTGCGAATCACCAAGCGCCCACACTCGGCATCAGCCGCTGTGAGAAAAGGCCCAAGCAACGGCTTCGCTACCTTGGGATGCACGACAAAAAACAGCTCGATGGCTTTTTTCAGGCAAGCCGAACCCATTGACGCCGAGGCGCCGTTTTGAATATTCATTATTTTTTCCGCCGGCCCTGTGGCCCTGGAAGACAGATCACTGTCGCGGCCACCTCAAAGGCGACCGCGATCCCGTTTAGTCAGGAAATGCGTGAGTTATGTCGAAACGATGTAACCCGGACAGGATTCCAGGGCGCAGGGTCTGGACGGATTGCAGGTATGCATAGGTGTAGCTCCTTCTTGAGAACGAAGCTGCCACGATCCTTCCTACGGGATTGGGTGGCAGCTGTGTGCAGGGTAGGAATACCGGTCAAGAAGGCTACCGGCCAGGCCGAAGCCTGCCCACACACAGCCGCCATAACACAGAAAAGCGGGCACAAAAAAAGCGCCTGCAATCGTTATGGAAGCGCTTGTGCGCCTTCTTGAGAACGGGTTCCTACGCCCGACCCATGGGATTGACCATGGATTGGCGAACCATACCGGGCATCACGACAGCGTGCAACCGGGCATGCCAGCTTGCCTTGGGCAAACCCTATAAAACACAGCCCCTAAAGTAACGTCTTCCCCTGCCGATGCTGGGAGCAAAGCCCCCCTGTCATCGAGCTGATCTGCCCCATGTTCAATAAACGCCTGAAGCAAGAGTTGTCGGAGTTACGCGAGTCGTTGTCATCCATGGAGCAGGTACGCGACAGTCTTGAATCGGAAATGCTGGTCATTTCTCTCGACCCTCAGGGACGCATCGAATGGGTCAACACCAACTTCGAAAAGGAGCTGGGCTACCGCGCCAGTGACCTGCAGGGCCGTGCGCTGGAAGACTTGATGCCGGCCCACGTCAGGCCGCTGGAGTTCGCCACGCGGGTCAGGACGGCGATCAGCCGGGCCGAACACATGAGCGGCGTGATTCGCCTGCTGCGCCAGAACGGCGAAGAAGCCTGGCTGCGCTCGATCCTGCAACCGATCCGCAACACCGCAGGCCAGGTGCGGCATATCTCGATCTACGCCAGCGACCTGACCCGCACCATCGAAGCCTCTCGCGAGCACGAGAATTTGATCGAAGCCTTGCAACGCTCGACGGCGGTCATCGAGTTCGACCTCAACGGCCACGTGCTGGAAGCCAACGATCGTTTCCTGCAAGCGATGGGCTACAACAAGGCCCAGGTCATCGGCAAACATCACCAGATGTTCTGCGAGCCGCAGGAATACAACTCGCAGGCGTACCAGACGTTCTGGGAGAAGCTGCGCCGTGGCGAATTCATTGTCGACCGCTTCAAACGTGTCGACAGCCATGGCCGGGCGGTGTGGCTCGAAGCCTCCTACAACCCGATCACCGACTCGCACAACACCCTCTACAAAGTGGTGAAATTCGCCACCGTGATCACCGACCAGGTCAACAACGAACAGGCCGTTTCGCAGGCTGCCAACATTGCCTACAGCACCTCGCAAAACACCGACGAGAGCGCCCAGCGCGGTGCCAAGGTGGTACAGCAGACGGTCGATGTCATGCGCGAGCTGGCCAGGCACATGCAGCAGGCCGCAGACGGCATTGCCGCGCTGGACAAACAGTCCCAGGTAATCGGCTCGATCATTCAAAGCATCAGCAGCATCGCCGACCAGACCAACCTGCTGGCCCTCAACGCCGCCATTGAAGCGGCGCGTGCAGGCGAACAAGGCAGAGGCTTTGCGGTGGTGGCAGACGAAGTCCGGCAACTGGCCTCACGCACCAGCAAGGCCACCGAAGAGATCATCACGGTGGTACAGAAAAACCAGAAACTGGCCGAGCAGGCCGTCACCGTGATTGACAGTGGCAAGCAACAGGCACAGCAGGGCCTGGATCTGGCCGGTGAAGCGGGTGCGGTGATCATCGAGATCCAGGACGGCGCCAAGCGGGTGGTGGGGGCGGTGGAGCAGTTTGCGAATCGGTTGTCGGGATAAGGGGTAGCAGGCGAGAGGGGTAAAGAATATCGATCTCGCAGCGGGTGGATAAAGTAAACCGTCTTTGCGTACTTTACCCACCTGAATCCGTCATTTACCCCGCCAAATTCCGTACGTCACTCAAGGGCATTCCTTATGGATGAGCTGGATCGCTAACGACGTTGACCAAGGGAGCACGCTTTCCTGAAATGATCTCCTGCTCGTTAAGCGTGGAAATTCTGATCTGTTTCTTGGAAACGCGACCGTAGTCGTAAATAACGAATATTTCCCCGTTATCTCCAAAGGTAACAACAGGGTACGAAGCTTGATCCGAAGCGCCCGGTTCAATAACACGTTTATACGGGAACGTAGCGCCATCATCCTCGGAGAGCGCAACCGTCAGCGTCCGTCGCACAAGATCATTGTTCCAGCACAGTAACAGGCGCCCCGAAGGCGTCCGGCCCAGCCATGCGCGCGACGATGAGCTTGGTGCAACCACTGTGTAATCCTGCCACGGTGTCCACGTCCGCATCATGTCGCTACTGACCGAATACAGCATCGGCGAGGAAGCATCCTTCGACCTGAGCAGGGCCAGGACGCTCCCATCTGATTTTGGTACGAACTCGGTTTCGAAAAACCCGGTGTACTGGCCTTTATTGTTCGGTGGAAGTCGAGAGACATACTTGATCTTCTGATCGTGCCAATCCAGCTCGTACATGTGCGGCCCTACATGATTCATGTAGAGAGGCGGGTATTCAGCAGAGAACCGCCAGATATCCACCGCCAAATACCACTTGTCGTTAACTTTGACGGGGTGGCGTGGAACCCCATGGTAAGACAAGCGAAAGGGTTCACCCCATACAGGAGACGCTGCATTCGGATTGTCGGAGATCACCGCCCATGAGCCGCCCACACCATCGTAACGTTTGTTGTCTCCTACGACGCCATAGAAGAGCCAAAGGCGTCCATCCGGATCGGTCCAGAGCATCGGATCGATGACTTGGTTACCTGGATAGCTGGGTGAATACGTCAAGTAGCCGTACTCTTTGACGCCCTCGCCACCGTTCTTTGAATAGCCCAGGACAACGAAGTTTCCAGGCCCCTCGTCGGCAGTGGCATTGTCTGCACGCCATGCGCTCCAGTATCGGTCAGGCCCCGTCCTGGCAATGGTTGGCGTGGCTTGGTATTTGCGATTGGCCAAGAGGTAAGCAGGATCATCTGTGTTTCGCTCGATACGCGCAGGAGCGTCCACAAAGACCACTGGCGGCCGCTGTTCAGAGATAGAGGCGGTAGCAAGGTTTGGGCGTTGTGCCGTATCGCTCCCCAAGGCAGGCGAGTCATCTTTCGCTAAATACATCAAGGCGCTTTCGGAGGCCGGCAAGGAGCGATCTGTATGACCTGTAGCGCCTTGGAGCACATTCGCGGTGTTGCGAGGCTCCGCATTCAGAACCCAGTGGTTGAGCTGCGTATCGAATCGCGCATGCTCCTTGCCACCCATGATGATAGCTGAAGCAGTTGATACCCCACTTGGCAATGGGGCGGTAAGTGGGGCGTCCATCAATGCTTTTCCTTTCTGTGATCCGATTGGCTTTTCGATACAACTTATCATCAACCATCGACTTGATCCGTACGCGCAACAGGCACTCTGTGACGCTGGCGATGACGCAGAACACGTAGCGATATGGCTATGGCATCAATGCGTCAAACTGGTTCCGCCACTGACTACTGGGTAGGCAACATTGGAGTGCCGGCATGGCGGTATTAACCGTTGCTGCCTTCATCTGAGCCTTGTAGATCCGCCTGAGGTGGTCGACCTCCCTGGGGCCGCGCCGCGCTCTTCCAGCTTGTGATGGAAATCCTGCGCTGCCGACCAACGGACACTGCGCCTGCCGTATCGACAACCGAACGTTTCGAGACAGCCTTGAAAAACAGGGCACAAAGTACCCACAAAAAATATACCCTACGGCCAAAGATGTAAGATAGCCAGGCATCCCGGACTGGCCTTGCAGACGGGTTTCGGTCATGGATCAGGTATTGTACGAACCCCCATCCTGCCGCAGAATGCGGGATTGCTTCTTCAGCTCTATCTACATGATTCCCCTGTTTTCATCACATATTCCGGCTGCTGATTTCGGATCTTCACACGAGCGCTATACATGATCGCCACGCAAACATCACCCAGCCTACCGGCGCAGTTAGACCCTACGTATCAGGCATCTAGTACAGCCTCTGTCACTCCGAAAAAAACCAGCTCTGATATTGAGTTGGACCTGACCTACTATCGAACAAACTATCCTGATCTGGCGCATCTGGATGACGATGCGCTGGAATCTCACTGGCACCAGTTCGGCTTCTATGAGCAGCGTTATGCATCCGCTGCCCATGCACAGGGCGAGAACGAACTGACGAATGAGTTATTGGACAGTCCGGCCTCTTTGACGCCGGAAAAAACCAGCGCACAGGACATTGAATTAGATCTGATCTACTACCGAGCCCGCTACCATGACTTGGCGCATCTGGATGATGAAGCGCTGGAATATCACTGGCACCAGTTCGGCTTCCACGAAAAACGTTACGCCTCTGCCGCCCATGCAGAAAGAGAAGCGGAACGGGCTAATACGCTGCTGGACAGTCATGACACAACATCCGTGGCTTCCAAACGTTCCAACGCAAACAGAGTCGAGCTGAAGTTTTACCTGACGCTATACCCTGACCTGGTACTTGCCAATGTCACAACGCAAGCCATGGCAGATGCGCACTTCAAGAATTATGGTGAGGAGGAAGGCAGAGTGCCTTCGCTCTCAGCGTGGGCCAAAAAAAATAATGTTCCATCGAACCTTATTCCTGCTGGATTCTCACTCTCCGAGGTGATGAAGCGTAATGCCGAGTGCGGGATGGAGGTGGAACCACAGGGCATTCTGGAGACCTTGCTCGGCTGGAATGTGGCGCCTATTGCTTTGGCAGAGACCCCCGAAAAGACTCAGACGGCCTTCTTTAAGCTGGGCAAGTATTACCTTGCCCACGGACAGCGTGTGCAAGGACGCCATTTGCTGGAAGCCGCGTTGAGCTTCGGACCGTTGGCACAGGCCCTGGAATTACTCGGCAATAGCTACCTGGACGAAGGGCACGTCAGTATTGCCTTGCACTATTACAATGCGACTGCCGCATTGTCCAATACGCTGAAGTGGACAGCTATCAACCGAGCGCGCTGCCTTACCAAGCTACACCGTCTCGATGAAGCCTTTGACGTGTTGGTCAGCGGTATTGCCAGTAACCCTAACTTCCGTCAGCAATACGATGAGCTGGAGCGGCTCGCTGAGCAGATGTGGAGCAGCCTTCATGCGGAACTGTTGGCGTGGGTCGATACTGGAAGTCGTGAGCAGTTGATCGAAAAGGCTCGTCTTTTCGCAACCCGACTTCACCAGGCGTACTTGCCTAAATTTGGAAGAAATCCATCGGCCGTCAGCTCGAATGAGGCGGCGCTGCAAAATCCAACACTGCCGCCATTGGGTCACATCAATACTGACCGCATTTTGATTGTGGGCGATTTCCATATAGCCCAGTGTGAACGCTACCGCATCAATCAAAAAATTGAGCAATTGGTTGCTTTCGACAAAGAAGTCACCGCCATCAACTGGACGGAACTTGAAACGCACCAGAACGATTTGGCCATTCACGACGTGGTGATCTTCTATCGGGTGCCGGCGGTGCCCAAGGTCATCAAGGCGATTGCCCAGGTCAATGCCACGGGCAAGCTTAGCCTTTATGAAATCGACGACCTGTTGTTCGTCCCCGAGTACCCACCGGCCATCGAGACCTATGGTGGCTATGTTTCATTGGACGCTTACCGAAATCTGACTCGTGGTATGGCGCTGTTCAACGCCGCTGCCCGACTTTGTCGTCAGGGTATTGCCTCCACTGAGCCGCTGCGTGAGCAGCTGGCTGAACTGGTGCAAGAACAACGCTGCTGGCTACACCGGAATGGTCTGGACCACCTCAACCAATTCCGCGTACAGAACAAATCTCAAAAACAGACCATCGATATTTTCTACGGCAGCGGGACTCAAGCCCACAACAGTGATTTTATCGAGCAGGCCCTGCCTGCCATCGAAAGAGTGCTTGAGGAGGTTCCCCGGGCTCGCCTGGTGGTAGTGGGCTACTTGCGTCTGCCCCAAGCGTTCCTCACTCGATTTGCCAAACAGTACAGCCAGCTGCCTCCTGTAAAAAGCGTGCAGGGCTATTGGTCGCTGCTGGAGCAGGCGGATATCAATATTGCCGTTTTGCACGACGACCTGATCAATGCCTGTAAAAGTGAACTGAAGTGGTTCGAGGCCGCCTGCTTCGGTATCCCTTCGGTGCTTAGCAGTACTGCCAACTACCGGGATGTGGTGCGCGACGGTGAAGATGCATTCCTGGCAACTACCTCTGAGGAGTGGTACTCGTCTCTCCGGCAACTCGCGGGCAGTCAGGAACTTCGTCAACGCATGGGCCAGGCGGCGATGCAGCGTGCCAAAGATGATTACAGCCTGCAGACGCTTGGCGGCAAGCTGATTGAGCAGCTTGAAAGTGCTAGTGCCAGTGCGCAGCCACGCAAGCCCAAGTTGGCATTGGTCAACGTGTTCTTCCCGCCACAATCGATTGGTGGGGCGACTCGTGTTGTCGCGGATAACTTCTCGGCGCTGCGTAAACACCATGCTGATGAGCTCGACGTGTGTGTCTTCACCGCCGATGCCGAGCACCGCAGCGCCCACCAGATGACCGTCTATAACCATCAGGATTGCCGTGTTTATCAAGTGACAACGCTGTGGCGCGAGCACATGGACTGGCACCCAAGGGACCCGGAAATGTATCGCCTGTTCACCGAGTTCCTGGAGGTGGAACGACCGGACGTTATCCACTTCCATTGTATCCAGCGCTTGACTGCCTCAATTGTCGAGGCGGCTAAAGACTTCGGCATTCCCTATATTGTCACCGCTCACGACGCTTGGTGGATTTCCGACTTCCAGTTCCTCGTTGACCATAACGATAAAGTCTACGCTGAAGGCCACCCCGACCCTTACCAGCTCATCGAGCTAGCCCCTAATATGACGCTGGCTGACTCCATTGAGCGTCGTCGGGATTTGAAAGAGCTTTTGAACAGCGCTGAAAAACGTTTAACCGTATCGAATGCATTTGCCAATATCTACCGCGCCAACGGCATCCGTGATATTGAGGTGACTCCGAACGGTATCTCTGAATACCTGCCATGGAGCCCCAAAGATACCAGCCACACAGAGAATGTCGTGTGCGGCCATATCGGTAGCATGTCTGAGCACAAAGGCTATCACCTGCTTAAAGACGCCGTGCTGGAGTCTCAACCGAAAAACCTGGAATTCCTTATCGTGGATCACTCCAAGGAAGAAGGGTACGAGCATCGCTCATTCTGGGGCAAGGTACCGGTCAAATTCATCGGGCGCGTCGATCAGGACAAGATTGTAGACCTGTACCGTCAGATTGATGTGCTGTTTGCGCCCTCCATCTGGCCTGAAAGCTTTGGCCTTGTCACGCGCGAAGCGGTAGCGTGTGGCTGCTGGGTGGTGGCCAGCAGTCTGGGGGGCATCGGCGAGGATATCGTCAACGGCGAAAATGGGTATGTGATCAATCCGACAGAAGACATGCTGATAAAAGCATTGAACTATATCAATCTGTCGCCCGAGAAACATAAGGCTTCTTCCACTACCGCTGTCAAAAGAACGGCCACAGAGCAGACAGAAACATTGAAAGGCTTGTACATGGAGCTGACAAGCGAGGTGATTGAAGCAGGGGCCGAGGTGTAATCTGAGCCTGTTAAAAATCAGCCCGTAATACGTCATTCAACACCTTGGGGTGGCGCCTGAACGCTTTCAGGCGCCAGCCTCTCATGAGGCACCTCGACGCCAACGTCGAACTATTCTCTCTTCGTCAAGCCCGCCGATTCTCGTCACTCTCTTGAAGCCTGGTTGAAACCAGCAAGGCCAGAAATTGTGCATTTTCCTGATCGGGATAGTCACGCATTCTTCGAGGCTGAGTTTGGTATAAGGCATTACCGCCCCTTACCTCAGGCAAGGGGGCTCACTCGGTTTTCGTCGCCGTCCGCAAAAAACCGTCAAACCTGCTTGATAATTAGATGATTGGTGGTATTTTTAAGCGATCTAGCGAGATTTTCTCAGTTCAGGCAGATAAGTGAATTTATATCAAAACAACCCTCGATCTTATCCGCTGAGTTCTTACATCGAACCACCGCGTAAAGCAGGGGATTATCGAAGGGCTGTAGGTGGTTTAATTCAACACGCCATGTCGACCAACTTCAATTATTTTATCCCGATTGAAAGTTCTACGCCTGCACGTGCCCTGCTTACAATAACTCGTCCTGCCATCATCTGCACGACCTTAAAACTCAAGTATAAATAGGTGAATTAGTTGCCATCTACAACATTTGAATACTCTGCTTTTGATGTAAAACTTCATGTCACAGCAGAAAACTCTCCCACGGTCAGTTTCGATGGAGGAACGACGTGGCTGGAGCCGGTCGCCGTCACTCCCGAAAGCCATGTGTTCTCTGTTCCTGATACTTACTCTCTCGTGGCGGATAGCGTACTGATCAGCGAAACTAACGGGCAGACGACGTGTATTGATCCGCCGATGGATTTCGATATAGACCGTTCGCATAATATTCATTATCTGAATGAAAAAGTCTTCAATTTCCGTACCCGAGTGTCTGACAAGACGGTGTTCTACCACTATCTACGCTCCCTCTTGCTCTCGATGGATAGGAGTAGCAAGTTTTTCTGTGGCGTGATTTCCGTCCTCGCTTTCCGTGTGGGTGAAAACCCTGAGGGCCGAGCGGAATTGGGGCGTGAGCTTATTCGTATTCGGAGCGAATTAATCGCTTCCAAACCCGCCGCCCCTCTGGATCCTGTGACGCTGCGCTGGTGGATTTCTTCGGGGACCAATATCATTCCGTTGGCAGAGTTCTACGGGCTTCGCGACAGTGCTTTCGATATTGCGAAAGACCTCTATGACATGCGCGACGAAAGTGCCAAAGCGCATATTGTTTACTGGAACACCGCTTCGGCCATGCTGCTTTATTCCTTTTATCTCTATGGAAAAGGCCGTCATGGAGAAGCGTCGGATGCTTTCCTGAATACGTTTATACTCTGCCGTCGTGGTCTCTCTGATATTTTCAGTTTTCAAAACAAAAGTATCTTGAGTCAATATCCAGACTGCACGGCCCTGGTAGAAATCGGGCGTAATGCCTTCGCCGCTCATGCGGCTCTGAATGAGCGAAAATTTTCACCTGGCACAACGGCGGAGTATCCTGTCGACCTGGCAGGCTATTACATCGATTTCATTGGTGCCGTACGCCGGCATGACAAGGGCCTTCCTCCTCGACTGGGTTACTTCATTCAGCTTAAGGATCGCCTGAACAAAACGAAGAATGATTTTTTCAATAATTGATTCCGACGCTATGTTCACGGCGTGCTACCTGAACTAATGGGCAGGACACGCCGTTGCGACACACATGATCTGGCAATTAAATAGGGCATTGAGTACACTTCCCACCATGAAAAAAGACACCCGAACATTCCGTTCTCCAGAACAGCACAAAAACGGTGCTGCGGCGGTGTGCAGGCGTGATCAGGGCGGTACCTACACAGCCACTCATGAGGCGGTGTGGCGCACCAGGATAAAACATGACGCACACTTGAAGTTGATCAATGTATCTGAAAACATCACCTGTTCAGAAAGAACAAAGGTGTGCGTTATTAACGTTTAGTTATCTAAAAATATTCAGGTCTCTACCCCTATGATTATTGGTCCATCTCATGTTGTTCGCTGGCAAAGGCTTAAATCATTTTTCAATATAGATGACCAGTTCTATGGGCATGGAACACTGCCGATCTGGCATGAAAAAGTTGAGCAACTGGCACAGACCGCACACCCGTTTATTATGGTGGGCGACTTCAGGTTTGGAAATGCTTATCACGTAACCCATAACGTCAAAGACATGTTCTCGATTAAAAAAGAATTTTTTAATCTGGACATAGACAAGGTCTCATTTGATAAATCAATCCAAGGTTTGGAAAAGCTTAATCGCCATGATATAAAACTGGTTTTTTGGTGTTTGTTCATCAGGGAATATAAAAACAGAATTAACAACAAATACACCGTGAATGGTTGTTATAAGCACCCGGTCTGGAATTTGGGCCACCTGGAAAATAAATTCAAGAATGCGATAAAGCTTTCTGTTTTATTTGATCAGGATCTGGATTTCCTGTTTATGGACGCGAGCAATCATCCCACGACGTTTGGATTTTTTTTCTTGAAAAAGCTGTATCAGGGGAAGTCCCCTATGGATGCTTTTCATGACACGCTGGCCTTGAAAAAGTCATTTTTCAAGATATTCAAATATTTTAGAAATGAGAAAGTTGTAGTATCTGGCACCAATAACTCATTCAAGCTTATCAATAACTATGTTGGTTTGGGGATTGTTGAGCCACGCGTGATCGGAGGGGTTGAGTTACGGCACGCTGAAGAGGCCATCTTTGCTTCGCATAAATATTGCGATAACCTATTGTATTTTGCCGGCGAAGAAAACGCGAAGATTCACAGCGATCAATTGTCGCACTTTGATAATTCTCCGTATAAGAAAAAAGTGCTTGTGGTAAAAAATCGGGACAAAACATATTTTTATGAGTCCACCTCCAGGGCCAAGCCGACCTTGAAGTACGTGATGACACATGATGTTGAAGATGAAGAAGTGGCGGGCGATATTTATAATCTGATTGGCTTGTCTCAAGTGTTGTATGTGGCGCTTTCTATTATGTTTAAAGAGGGCGATATGCGCGATAATCCGTATTGTGTCTTAAAAGAGCTTGTGTCAACCGTTTGATAACCCCGTGTGGGCTGACAGGTTTTCCGGAGAGAGAAAACAAGGACGGCTTGACCGTAACGCGCCATACCCCCTATAAAAGGTGGTGTGTGGCGCGTTTACAAAGGATTTTCAATTGGCATCGGCACGCATCATGAGCGACCGGCCGGGCCTACGCATCGCTGGCGAGATATTAAATCGAGAGCACAGCCTTTCGATGACGGATCACATCATCCGCTTTCGCTCCATGAACTCTTTGAAGCTCGGCTGCTGCCAGCTTTGCGCTGCTGAAATTGGATTCATGGATCAGAATGTCCAGGTATTCCCTCATCAGCCCGAAATCATTCGGAAATTTTTCAAGTGCCGAAAGGCACGTGATCCGCGCCAAGTCGATGTCCCCGCCCAGCAAGGAATACTTGATGGCACGCACATAAGCAAGTGTTGGGAGTTTCTCGCCAAAAATTGATATGGCAAAAAACCACCGAGCCGCAGCCTGCTGTGGCGTACCTAGCTTTTCGGCAATCTCGCAAAACGCTTGCAGCGATGAGAAAAGCCTGGTCGACTCGTAGACGTTGAAAGCTCGAGCACTGGCCTTATCGATGCTCTTGTTTCTGAGCTGCCACTTGGATAAGGCCCGTTTTAATCCCTCCCAGTAGGCAGGGACTTTATGCCTGTGACGCCGAAATTCTTGCCGTGTGGCATTGATCTCATTTTTGCCCCCAATAATCAGTCGAATAAGATAGTTGGGGACCATTTCAGCTTTTCTCAGCGCCTCGCTCACACCATGCCCACAGAACGGCATGCGCAATCTATATACCGTCTTCAGATGCCCCTCATACGCAAGGTAGTGGTTGTAGTCGTTTAGAAGGTGCTGGTCATACGTGATAACAAATTCAGTGTCCGGACTTGCATTCTTTTCGATATCGTCGCGGATAAAGTTTATGTCTACCGCATAGTCCTCGTAGCCGGAATCGAAGGTTATTCTCGCTGGATCGACTGAAAATTGTGGGCAGATTGCCAAGACTGTAGAAGGACGAAGCAGCGCTGATGTGTGAATCGCACCATATGCCCCCATGGACTGACCATAGGCTACGACTTCCGAATACCGATCAGCGATAAGGCGCACCTCCGCGATCATTGCATCGATATCGTCATACTGGTACCAATGATTTCCACGAGGAATCACCTGGATGGCATCCAGCCCGGCGGCTCGAATGGTTTCACGGCTCTGGCCTTTACGCGGTAAGTCCATATAATGCGTAAGTTGCAAAGGGTAAAACGCAACAACCAACTGCCTGGATTGAGCATCCGAGGCGCGGCAGTAGAGTACGACGAGATTTTCCGATTCATAAATGATCTTGTCGGACTCGGGGAAATCCAGGGGGATTGAGGTATTTCGCATGTTGGTCGCTCTCCAGGAGTCCTGAAGTATACAAGCCCCCCACCCGTTAATGTATCGTCAGGAGAGTCGACAGAAGTTTCTGACTTTAGCGTCTGGTCGCCTCATGAAAGGCTGGCTTCTGGAGGGACTCGGCGCACAGCAAAGGTTGACAGCCGATTGATAGGATCTTGATCGGCCGTCTATGTTGCAAGCGGTAGGCAGTTTGAATGCAGGACTACTTCAGCCTGTCCGCCAACGATGAAACGTTCAATGAAAAATCGATTTCATTCTGTTGGCACCAGTGTTCCCATTCTTTCACTTCCGACCAGGCATTGAGAAATACAAAGTCCAGACCGGCGGCTGTCGAGGCTTGATGATCGTATTTGCTATCACCAATAAACAGAGCGGGCGACACAATGTTCCCATTGCTTTTCTCGCGCGCCAGTATTTCGTCTTTGGTGTCCGGGCTGCCAAAAATACCGCCATCAAATAGCGATGCCAATTGACGCTCTGCAAACAAGCTACGCAACTCGGCCTGGTCGCCGCCAGAAACGATCAGCCAGCGGGCCCCTGGTGTTTTCTCGCGTAGCTGGTGTAAACCAGAGGCCACCTCACACTTAAGCAGCCCCTCCTGTACACAGGCTGCGTAGCGGGCCAGCAGATGATCAAGCGTCACATCCTCCAGAGGCGCCGGCACCATGTGCTCAAGGAAGTAGCTGAATTTCTTGTACCGAGAAACGCCACCATTGGCGACGTGATAGTCGGCCAAGGCCTGGGCCGCCTTCTCACCGTAAGGCAGTGCCGCCTGAAAAAAGGCCTGGGTTTTGACCTCGTTGGAGTTCAACAAGACGCCATCGCAATCGAAGACCATCGTTGCATAACGATCAATGCTTAACAGGGGCTGGGTCATAGTTTAACCAGCCCTTTTTCCAGCAGGCATTCAGCGATGATAAAGTCATCGGGCCAGTCAACGTCATGGCTTATCAAGTTGTCCAGCGCAAAAAGATAAGGCTGATTACCGATTCGATCATCCAGTTCTTTATAGACCGTTGAAGGCGCGAGAAACACGCCACTGTTCACTTCGTGGACAGGCTTCAATGTCTGGGTTCGCGGCCATTTTTCCACATTCCGGTCATAATTCATCGCCTTTCCGTCCTGCCAGAGAAAGCTATGGATTACGGTGGTGGTCATCAGCGAATCATGGCCCTCTTTAAGCTTTTCCTTGTAGGTCTTCACGATGTCGTTGTAGTGCGTTGCCGTGACAAATGGCGAAGTGACGTGTGTCCAGAGAATATGCCCCTCCGGGATCAGGTCAAGCGCGTGCGCAACCAGTTTGTCCGTGCTGGTTTCACTGCTGGACAATTCGGCACTTCGCTTGTGCAACTGAATTTTCTCACTGCCCAGAGAGTGAGCGTATTCCAGAATCACATCGTCGTCGGTGCTTAATACAATCCTGTCAATCTGTTCAGCATCAAGCAACTGCTTCAGCTTTATCTCAACCAGCCCGAACTCAATACCTGAGAAGGGCTTGATATTCTTGTTGGGAATACGCTGACTGCCTTTGCGGCAAGGCAGAAAGCAGGTGATTTTATCTATGCTCATTCTAAAGGCCCATAAACACTTTGGGAGTTGATGTCGTAGCGCGTGGAGGTGATGCACAGCAGCGGCGTCGCATTCGGCGTCTCTTGATAATGCTTGAGCAGCTTGTTGGTTTCGTAGTTCCGTGGGTCTTCACCAGGGTACCCGTCAAACCCCGCCATCAATATGCGTTTTGCCTTGCCACTGGTGGCCACCGCCAGCGCATATGCCACGACCAGGGAGGTCGGTATGGTGCAATGCGTGCGCTCGAATGCAAACTCATCGAGCTGAACGTTCAGGCCAAAATCCAGCACTGTCTTATTGGAAAGTGCATCCTGCACGTCCAGAGGCAGCATGGAATAAGGCGTGATCAATGGCTGAGGCAGGTTGATGTGCGCTTCACAGTCAGCCAGCAGACGAACGGGGTGACATGCCACGCGTACATCGATCATTTCAGCAGCAATTGCGCTTTGGGTATTCAGCGCCATCACCAAAGGCTTGTGCTGACGAATAAACTCTTCAAGCGCTTCCCGGTGCTTGGCGACGCCGGGACCTGTGCCAAGTAGCAGTACATCGCGCTCGGCAAACAGTGTATCGGGCGCCCACAGCCCATTAGGGTTGCCACTGAAGAAGAGGCGTGCGGCTTCCAGGGTATTGGGGCTGTAGCTTTTTCCTCCCTCGTTACGGAGGTATTCGATCACCGCGAATATATCCTCTTCGCCATAACGGGAGTCACTGAGCATTTCCTGAATATAGGTGGGGTGAATGCCATATTTACCCGCCTGGTAGTAGTACGGGTTAGTGCCCCAGCCGTATTTGGTTTGCATGGGCTTGAAATGCTCACGCAGCAGGGTCATCAAAGGAATCAGGTTGTTGGGCTTACCGCGTCGCGAAGCGATCTCGATGGCCAGCTCTTCAGTGCGAGCGTTACCAGGGCCGCGTCCCATGCCGGTAACAGTGGAGTCTACCCAAGTCACGCCTTCATCCAGGGCGCGCAATGTATTGGACAGCGCCAGGCCCAGGTTATCGTGGGTGTGAATGCCCAGTGCGCCTTTCCATTCGCTGCGTAACCATCCAATGATCTGTGCCGCCTGGGCCGGCGGCATGCTGCCCAGGCTGTCGGCGAAGTACAGAACGTCCAGCGGGTACTCGGTGGCGAGTTTAGCCAGGGCCTTGATTTCCTCTTCCGTGCGGTTCGCTACCTGCATCAGGTTGAAGCCGACCTGATAGCCACGCTTTTTCAACCAGGTGGCGGCTGGCAAGGCTTTGGCAAACTCATGGACATGGCAGGCGACCCGAACCAGATCAACCGGTGATTCGCTTGCAGGGGACGGGAACAGACGCTCCAGCGCTTGCTCGCACGGAAGGCTTCCTACCAGTTCACTGCCATTGACCATGACAGCGATGGTCAATGATGGCGGCAGCTCCAGTGTTTTGAGAAATGCATCGGTGGTGTAAGCGCAGGCTCCATTGAAGGTGCTGTTTTTCAGTGAGCGAAGCCCCAACTCTACAATATCGATGCCGGCAGCCTGCATCGACACCAGGTATTGTTTTATCAGGGACTCAGAGAAATCCCATGCATTGTAGTAGCCGCCATCTCTGAGAGTGCAGTCAAGATGCTTCATATCAACCTGTCTTTTGGGAGGGAAGGGAAGCGAGGTCTCGCTTCATCAAGGCACAAATAATTGAAGAATGTGATGCAGCAGGACTCGCCCGTCATCCGCGGCGATCCGAAAAAAAACGGCAAATAAGGGGGTTGCAGATAAAGCGCACCCGGCGCCATTCCACATTGACTGGCAGCACGGTGACTTAACCAGCCCATGACCAGTTCGCGAGTACTTTCCACGGTTGAGCGTTTAGACCAGCGGAGGGGGAGATCGGTGCCACAGCGAAATACGCAATTTTGCTGCGATGTCGGCAGATGTTAGGGGCTACGCGACGTTGAGTAACCAATGAACAGACACGGACGTGTCTTAATACCGCCAGAAGGGACTGAGGGTTCGACCTCGCAGCCGCCTCGGTTCCAAATGCCCGATTGAAGTCATCACAAAGGTGATGGGCATGCATCATGCTGCTCCTACTTCAATTCAGTAACCCGTTGCATTCAGTACTTGCAACTGCCACCAGTAATCTTCTTGATCTCACGGGAATATAGCCCTTGATCTGCACTCGCGTCTAGGAAAAATCCTGACATGGGCAGACATGGAACGGTTCGGCACGCGGTGACATTCCAACTAAAGCGAGCGGCTTATCGAATCAGAAACGGAGCGTCACCTTAAAGGGCACGCTCCGCCTTTTTCGACTGATCAGTCGAACAGATCGGCATCCTTCAACGCCACACCCAACTGGTCTTTACCCGACAACTGCGGTGCACAATCGAGCGGCCATTCGATCCCGATCTCAGGGTCGTTCCAGGCAATGCAGCGCTCGCTCTGCGTCGAATAGAAGTCCGTGGTCTTGTACAAGAACTCGGCGGTGTCGCTCAGGGTAATGAACCCATGGGCAAAGCCTGGCGGAATCCACAACTGGTTGTTGTTCTGCGCCGAGAGCACGGCGCCGACCCATTTACCAAAGGTCGGTGAAGAACGACGGATATCCACGGCCACATCGAACACTTCGCCTTGCACCACACGCACCAGCTTGCCTTGTGCATGCGGGTCCAGTTGATAGTGCAGGCCGCGCAGTACACCTTTTACCGAACGCGAGTGGTTGTCTTGGACAAACTCAGGCTCAAGACCGGTGGCGTTTTTAAACACACGTGCATTGAAGCTTTCGTAGAAAAAGCCACGCTCATCACCGAATACCTTAGGGGTAAACAGCACGACTTCAGGTATGGCTAAAGGAGTTGCTTGCATCAAAACACCTTTTCTTTGAGCAGGTTCTTCAGGTACTGGCCATAGCCGTTCTTGAGCAGTGGCTGAGCAAGGCGTTCCACTTGTTCGGCATCGATCCAGCCGGCACGGAAGCAGATTTCTTCAGGGCAGGCGATCTTCAGACCCTGACGACGCTCCATCGTGGCGATGTACTGACCGGCATCGAGCAGGCTGTCGTGGGTACCGGTGTCGAGCCAGGCATAACCGCGGCCCATGATCTCGACGTTCAACTGTTGCTGCTCGAGGTACAGGATGTTCAGGTCAGTGATTTCCAGCTCGCCACGTGGCGATGGCTTCAGATCACGGGCCAGACCGACAACCTGGTTATCGTAGAAATACAGGCCGGTCACGGCATAGCTGGATTTCGGCACCTTGGGCTTTTCTTCCAGCGACAGTACGCGACCGCTGTTATCGAACTCAGCGACGCCATAACGCTCTGGATCATTGACGTGATAGGCGAATACCGACGCTCCGGACTCGCGCTTGTCGGCATTGAGCAGCAGCGACTGGAAGTCATGGCCGTAGAAGATGTTGTCGCCCAGTACCAGTGCCGACGGGTCGTTACCGATGAAGTCGGCGCCGATAGTGAAGGCTTGTGCCAGACCGTCCGGAGTAGGTTGCACAGCGTAGGACAGGTTCAGGCCCCACTGGCTGCCATCGCCCAGCAATTGCTCGAAACGCGGCGTGTCTTGCGGCGTGGAGATGATCAGGATGTCGCGGATACCGGCCAGCAGCAGGGTGCTGAGCGGGTAGTAGATCATCGGCTTGTCGTACACCGGCAGCAACTGCTTGGAGACGGCCAGGGTGGCCGGGTGCAGGCGAGTACCGGAGCCGCCAGCCAGAATGATTCCTTTACGAGCCATTGAGAGAGTCCTTATTGCTGGGTTTCGTCCAGCATGCGTTGCACACCTTGTTGCCAAAGCGGCATCTTCAGTTGAAAAGCGGTTTCGAGTTTACCTAATGCCAGCCGCGAATTGCGCGGGCGCGGGGCCGGTACCGGGTATTGTTCCGTTGTAATTGCGCCGACTTGACCGGGCGCCACTTTCAACACGGCGCCATTGTGCTCGGCATGCTCCAGCACAAAACGGGCAAAGCCGTGCCAGGACGTCTCACCTGCCGCAGCGAGATGATAGACACCGGCCAGCGCTTGCGCGTTCTGGGCTGCGAAAATCTGCCGCAGAATGTGGGCGGTGACATCGGCAATCAGCTCGGCACCGGTGGGTGCGCCGAACTGGTCGGCCACAACATTGAGCGTGTCGCGCTCCTTGGCCAGGCGCAGCATGGTCTTGGCGAAGTTATGACCACGGGCGGCATACACCCAACTGGTGCGCAGCACGATGGCTTTGGCGCCGCTGGCTTGAATCGCCTGCTCGCCGGCCAGCTTGCTGCGGCCGTAGGATGACAACGGCCCGGTCGGCGCGTCGACTTCCCAACGCTGCTCGCCACTGCCATCGAACACGTAGTCGGTGGAGTAATGCACCAGCCAGGCGCCCAGGGCTGCGGCCTCGCGGGCCAGCACGCCAGGGGCCTGGCCGTTGATCACGTCGGCCAGCTCGGTTTCGGTCTCGGCCTTGTCGACGGCGGTGTAGGCCGCCGCGTTGATGATTACATCCGGGGCCAGCGTGCGAACGGTCGCCGCCAGGCCTTCCAGATTCGCCAGATCACCACACAGGCCATCGGCACCCTGACGGTCCAGCGCAACCACTTCGCCCAGCGGGGCGAGGGCGCGCTGCAGCTCCCAGCCCACCTGACCATTTTTGCCGAGCAAGAGGATTTTCACGCCGGCGTTACCTCGTATTGCTTCTGGACCCAGTCGCGATAGCTACCGTCCATGACGCCAGTGACCCACTCCTGATTGGCCAGATACCACTCCACGGTCTTGCGAATACCGGTATCGAAGGTTTCAGCAGGCTTCCAGCCCAGCTCGCGCTCGATCTTGCGGGCATCGATGGCATAGCGGCGGTCGTGGCCGGGGCGATCGGTGACGTAGGTGATCAGCTCGGCATAGCCTTGCACCGGCGCACCGGTTTTCTGGTTGATCACGTTACGGGCAGCGGCCGGGGCCAGCTCATCGAGCAGTGCACACAGCGTCTGCACGATCTCGATGTTGGCTTTCTCGTTCCAGCCGCCGATGTTGTAGGTCTCGCCCAAAGTGCCGGCTTCCAGTACACGACGGATGCCCGAGCAGTGGTCTTCGACATACAGCCAGTCGCGGATCTGCTGGCCATCGCCATACACCGGCAGTGCCTTGCCGGCCAATGCATTGACGATCATCAACGGGATCAACTTCTCAGGGAAGTGGAACGGCCCGTAGTTGTTCGAGCAGTTGGTGGTCAGTACCGGCATGCCGTAGGTGTGGTGGTAAGAACGTACCAAGTGGTCGCTGGCCGCCTTGCTTGCCGAATACGGGCTGTTTGGCGCGTACGGCGTGGTTTCGGTAAACGCAGGATCGGTTGCGCTCAGGGTGCCGTACACCTCGTCGGTGGACACATGCAGGAAACGGAACGCCGCTTTCTCTTCGCCTTGCAGACCGTTCCAGTGCGCGCGAGCGGCTTCCAGCAGGCGGAAAGTGCCCATGACGTTGGTTTCAACGAAGGCTTCGGGGCCGGTGATGGAGCGGTCGACATGGGACTCGGCGGCGAAGTGCACGACAGCGCGTGGCTTGTGCTCGGCGAACAGCTTGGTCAGCAGATCGGCGTCACCGATGTTGCCCTGCACGAAATGGTGCTGCTCGTTGCCTTCCAGCGATTGCAGGTTGGCCAGGTTGCCGGCGTAGGTCAGGGCATCGAGGTTGATGACCGGCTCACCGTTGCGAGCGCACCATTGGAGAACGAAGTTTGAGCCGATGAAGCCGGCTCCGCCTGTGACTAGGATCATGGGAAGTCTCTGAATTGCGATACAGAAAGAATTTTCATACAGCGCCTCAAGGCGCGTAGGCGGTGGGCAGGGCGCATGGTCATAAGAACGGTACCCTTCCGATACAACTAATGAGTTTGCCCCATTTCTTGATCGTGTACTCGTCGAGGGACGATCCTGTTTCGTTGCCTGCGGGGAACCCTAATGCCTTCCACTTATCCACCGGGTGCAAGATATGCAGGGTGGTCAGGCCTAAATCGCCAGGTAGCTGGCAATCGGCGACAACGTTATCCCCCACATGGATATAGCGAGTGACCTCATCGCGCTGCAGATCAGACTTGATCATGCGCCACATCGTGCCATTGTCTTTGCGCTTCTGTTCCTCGCTTGAAACGAGAAGCCTATAGGGCACTGAAATGCCCGCTTTTTTCAGGATGAGACCAATCTGGTCACGGGTGTAATACGTGTCGGAGATGACCCAAAGGGTATGTTCCAGGCTGCCCAGATTATTGAACATGTCGACCATTTCATCTTTGGCACACAGCCCATTGAGGTCCAGCTCAAACTCGCGCTGCATCAAACGTTGCGCTTCATCTTCGTGGATCTTTAACTGCTCACCGAGCTCGGTATAGATCGCACGGATCCCTACATCACCCTGAAAATTGGCGCGCTGGCGAAGTTGAAACTCGGCATCGTTGCGAAGCGCTACAAATGCTTGAGGTGACGTAACGAGCTTTCTTTCTACCAGCTCCTTGCCAAGAAGAAGCTTGGCATAGTCGGGAACGGAGTATTCTCGGCGGACCAAGGTGTCGAACACATCGAAGCTGATGGTCGAAAAGTTTCTGAGTTGCGCCTGGACGTTCTCCACGCTGTTGACGTAGCTGGAAACGGTGTAGCTCTGGTCGAGGGTGAACTGCCCGGTGGGTGGGTAGTAAAAGAACTGCTTATACCCGTTATGCTCGGCCAGCAGACCGATCATTCTCTCCAGAGCATGCAGCAGGGAGCCATCATTCGGAAGAGGCTCTGCAGGAAAAAATTCATAGTCGTACGAACGGTCGATAATGCCCTTCAGGGCCTCGGGTCGGGCCCAGAACATGCCCCCGGCCGGGTAACTTAAAAATCCATCATGCTCGTCCAGGCCAAGGTCCTGTTGCCAGGTCTTCATGAACCCTTTGTTCATGGTGATATGGTTAACCCAGGAAGGCATCATCCAGAACGTGGTGGGGTAATACACGCCCAGGTCGGGATTTTCCTGAAAAGCATTGACCACCCGGGTCACGACGGACTCGTCGCGCATCAGGTATTCCGTCAGGTAGTCCGACCACTGGGTTTGCTCTCGGCCGGAATACAGCGACTTCTTGGAATGCAGGTGACAGAAAAGGTCGTAACCCTGCAGAGCCTCTGCAAACTCGACCAGCAAAGGCCCAAAGTTTCTTCCGCGGTTAGGCACGCATCGGGTTTCAATGCTGTTCACACGCGGGTGTTTACTGAACACGTCGCGGGCACGTGCTTCATGGTCTGTATTGGCCAGCGTGATGAAGACGTCAACGTCGACAGGAAACGTATTCAACGCCTGTGAAAAACGCTCAATGTAGTCCTCATAATAAATATGCAGGCAGACCGCAATCTTCAGCTGTTGAGCGTCGGGTAACAGGTCTTTGGCGATCGTCAGCGTTGTCCTGGGATTCCATCGCCTGATGGCCGGAGGGCAGGCTCTACCTTCCTTCTTGCCGGTCATGAGGTAGTGGTAGAGCGGGCTCATTTGCAAATGATAGACGTCGAAATTCAAACGGTGATACGTTTCGCTGTCGAATAACAGCGAAGGGTTGACCGGAGAAAATCTTGATTTGAACAGATAATCGCTGAACGCCGATTTGGCATCCTCGAACGACTTGCCATACGTCTCGTTGTACCAGTCCTTATCAAACAATCCCAGGCTCAGCGCTGTAGACAGGGCTTCATTGATATTCGCAGGGTCTTTAGGGGCCGAATAGAGACTCGACGTTTCAGGAAGCTGTTTTGCCTGGCCGTACGTCTGGGTGTAGTGCTTAAATGGATTAATACCGTGCACGTCAATGTCAGGGTGACGCCGGCGATAATCAGAAAGTGAAAAATCCTTTCGGGTGTAGCGGTCCTCGCGATGCCCATGCATCACAAAATGAATGAACGGATGCATTTTTGTTTCGCGAACATCGGCATGGTGCTGCCAGTAAAATACGGTGTGAAAGCACGGGTGCGGTTCAAAACCGGTTTTCCACCCCTCCATCAGGTAGTGCTCGATCAGGTTTTTAAATTTTATCGGTTTACCCTTGACCTGCGAACGATAAAATTTCTTGTCAAACACCTCGATTGTTTCAATGTAGGTGATTATTTCTTGCAGGTCTTTATTGATAACGGGTTCTTTGGCTTTCATAGAAAGTGCCGACCAGATTAATAAGTGAGGACGAGGCGTCAGAGGCCAAATAAGGTGGTCGGATTAAGTACGCCGTTTCCAGAAAAGTCATCATCAATATCAAAGATATGAAAGACCTCTCGTGGAATCGCGCTGGGCGTCAGCGCAAAACCGGCATAGATGGATTCAATGTCCTTGACACTGTAATTGATGTTCAAGCGAAGTCCTTCTTCGACGCCATCGAGAGCCCCTTCCATGATGGCATCCAGGTCTTGACGGTAGCGCTGGGGTGCCGCCATGCGGCCATAGAAAAAATCGAGTGCACCGTTGGTGTTGAGCCGGATATCGATCACTTGCCCGTGCGGAGCCGTCATTAACGTCTCTAACAACAAAGAACGCTCAAGCATCAAGTAGCCTTCAGACCACTTGACGTTTTCCTTGAACACACCGCGCAGGTGGGCGGTGTGTTTCCCCACTTGAGCATCACCGGCTTCGTTGGCAATGAAGTAAAGGCCGGACGTGTCCCTTTCGATCATTCGGGTAATCAGTTTCTGTATGGTGCCCGCATACCCCAGGTCCAGCATCAAGGGAGAAGGTCCTTGCAGCAGCCCCTCACGCTCAAAGTAAGTGGAAACCGCCGTACGTGTAGGTGTTACGCAGGCTTGCAGGCGCTCATTGTGTGGCGCCATCCACTGCATAAACGTGTCTTTGTCATCAGGGAGAGAGATATCAAGGCTCAGCAGCTCTGCAGGCAGCCACTCGGTGAGTTCGTGCTGTTGAAGGCCAAAACGCTTCATCAGCAGGCTTAAAACCGAGCCTTCAAAAATGCCTTTCAGCGCGGCGTCCCAAACATAGGGGTTACCTAACTGGCTGCGGAACAACAAGGTTCTCGACACTTTCAGGTACAGGGGGGCGTGTTGCAGCTGGATAAGATTGCGGTCCTGCAGGTGGGTCAATAGTTTAAAGAACACCCACCCCTCACGGGCCAGGCAGACGGCACGGTACTCGCCGGTGTACTCGGTGATTCGGCGCACATAATGATTGAAGATGGGCGAAAAGAAGCTATATCCAAATTCGTATAGCGCCCGATGAGAGTTTTTCATGCGACATTTCGCCCGTCTGATAAAAGGTTGACTGCTGATGAGCGGCGATTGATGACGGTCAGGTCTGATCGCTGCTTGAACGCAATGAAGTCTTTCATCGCACACGATCCAGAAAGGTGTCAGGCAATACGGGGTCATGGACCATGAGATCAAGGCTCATGGCATCGTCTCCCTGTACTTGGCAGGCCGGCTGCTGGATACCGATGCCGTGCTTCTGACCGCCGTACTTCTGACGGGAATGGCCAGCCCGCCATAAGGCCCACTCATATAATCCAGGTTCAAGGCAGGGTGATAATACGGTTCGTTGATCAGGTGTGAAGACCATCGCGCCACAAACCCCTGCTGTTCGCGTGAGGCGCGTGCACTTTTCTCGCGTGTTTCATCCTTGCCCCGACTGGAAGACTCGGCATGAATCAACTGCGCAAACGGTGTCCAGACAAGATGCAGGCCTGCCTTCTGGAGGCGTAGGCACAGATCGACATCGTTGAAAGTAACCGGGAAGGCTCGCTCATCAAACCCCCCTACTGCCTCGAACACGGATTTACGTAACAACAGACACGCGGCCGTTACGGCACTCTGCCGGCGAGCAATTTGATTCAAACCCAGATACCCCGGGTCATGTTGCTCTACGCCATGACCGGTGTGTGCCGCCAGCCCGCTCATCCCCAGCACCACACCACCGTGCTGAACCATGCGGTTAGGCCACAGCAGTTTGGCGCCGACAGCGCCGACATGAGGACGCAGTAACTGGCTGACCATTTCTTTCAGCCAGCCTGCCTCGATAATTTCGATGTCGTTATTGATCAGGCCGATCAACTCACCTGTGGCATGGGCCACGGCATGATTGTTAATGGCTGAATAGTTGAATGGCTGCGGATAGGGCAGTACGTTTACCCCTTGGCGCGGCAGCTCTTCAAAGTAGGCCAATGTGGCCGGGTCGCTGGACTGGTTGTCGACAACGATGATTTCCAGGTCTGGATAATCGGTGTTGTTCAGCAGCCCTTCGATACAGGTGCGCAACAGGCCGACCTGATCACGGGTGGGCACGATCAGGCTGACGCGTGGCAACTCTACCGGCAATGGCCATTGCGCACGCAGCAGTGCAGGATAGGCAGGCAACGTCCTGACCAGCGCGCCGGGCGTCAGGCATTGACACAGCCAGGCGATGGCCTGGTGGCGGTCCATTGATGCGGCAGCTTGTTCGGGGCTGGCCGGTGCCAGATGATGGCGGTGGTAAAGCACCTGCGGCAGATGCGCAACACTGGCATGGCTCATTTCAGTTGCCAAGGCAATACCGGCCAGCAGGAACTGCCAGTTCAACGACTTCAAGCCATCGAACGGCGTCAACAAGGCCAGTGCCTGGTTAAGGATGGTCGAGCTAAAGATCGCGCCGTGAGTGAAAATATCGGCACCAATGAACAAGTCGATATCCCAGACCGGTTTGAACCAGGGCAGGCTACGCTCACCGTCCGTACCATCACGGTCGCAGTCTGCAAATCCCCAGGCGCTGCCATCGTTGAGCAAGCCGCTGAGATGCTCGAGCGCATGGGGTGCCAACCGGTCTCCATCAAACAAAGGCACGATGCGGTCGCAACCGTCTTTTAGCAGATGGGCAATCGCAGGCAATACGTCGTGCTCAGAGCCTTTGGCGATCTGGTACTGGATAACCCGTTGGCCGCGCAGGCTGCTCAGCGTGATGCTTTCCAGCGCCGTATCACCTTCACTAATCAGCAGTACACCCAACTTGCCTTGAGGCGGCCGGCTTTTCGCGGGCACATTGTGCTGAAACAGTTCAAACCAGTGGGGGTAATGCTGAAAACCAGCACTTTTCGGTGCATGCAACGTGAGTTCTTTTATGCCTTGGCTCAGCAGGGCGAAGGTTTCTTCGTCAGGAGAATTGTCATAGCGTTGCAGCAAGCCTTCAAGGCCTTCAGGCCAGCAGCATACGCTGACTGGGCTACCTGTCAGCGACTCTCCCTGATCATTCTCTATATGCAAGAGGTGTAACGTGCCGTCGGCCAGTTCCCAAGGCAGGTCAAAGTCAAAGCCATGATCGTTGCCCGCCTTGCAGATAATGCCCTGACGATATTGATCGGAGGTCACACGGCCCAATACACGACTGCCTTCGCGGATGGTGACTTGTACATGCCTGTGGGGTGCTTGCGTGTCCCATGCCCAGCCACTGAGCTTGAGGCCTTCGTTGCTGTACCAGACTTGCGAAGCCGCAGGTGCTGGTTCTTTATTAATGGGCGCAGGCAATTGAACCGTGCCTTCAAGCCAGAAATCCTGATTGGCGATCCGGGCACTGATATAATGCGCGTCCGATAACCAGGCTGGCCATAGTTGCACGGTAAACCCGTGAAATTGATCGCCCATCGTGGCATCTGGGTGGAACTGATCGGCGCGCACCAGGGCAACGCTGGCACCGTTGACAAAAATCTCAATGGCCAAACGCTGATTGAACTGCTCGGTATCCAGTGCCCAGCCCTGCAACACGTCGCCATAAAGACCGCTGATCGCGCCGCTGAAGCGGCCGTTGAGCGCGTGCTGTTCTTGATTCAAGACTTCTACTGACATCAGGCCCGATCCGTTAAAAAAGATAACTGGTTGATGGGACGTGCCCCGGCTTCATTGGCAGCAGCACCGGGAGGGGCATACAGCGTCAGGCCCAGCTCATGCGCCAGGCTCGGCGCAGCCCAGCTTGCACCGGGGTTATGGTCCAGGCTCAAGGCGACTTTACAGCCGGCGAGCAACGCACATTCGGCCAGCTCCAGACCGTCTACCTCGGGCAATGCCTGAACGGCGCCGGTCGCCAGCAGGGCTTTAAACCATGGGCCGTCGGTGTGGGTCAGCAGCAGGACCGGGCGTTTTTCGCGAGTAATACGTCTGGCCAGTGCAATCCATTGTTCAGCCAGCGGTGGGTCCTGCAGCGTGTCGGCAATCAACAGTACGCGCAATGCGTTCTTGGTGACGGCAACCGGTTTACGGATTTTACCGATGACGAAGCGACCATCAGGCAGTGCTGCGGCATAGCGTTTTTGCAGGGCTTTGAAAGGCAGTTGCACACTGGCAGCCAAGTGCGCAAAAGCTGGCCAGTCATGCACAGCGTCCTGCTCCAGCAAACGGTCGTCACGGCAGACAATGCGATAAGGCTTGTCCAGTTGACCGGGTAAGTCGAGCAATGCATTCGGACAGCCATTCAACTGCTGATAGATAAGCTCATCCAGCGGCAAATCCCTTAGGTCTTGCAGCAGTTGGTCACGCTCGGCAGGCCAGGCATAGTCGAGACTGAAGGCCAGCGGTTGCAGGTCGGCCTTCAGCGTGATCCAGGTCTGTTGGCTGGTATGACGCCAGATCAGGCTTAACGGAAGATCAGGCAGGTTGCCATTGTGCAAATGCAGCTGTTTGAGGCTGGTTTTTGGCCATTGGCTTTTGCTGCTGTTCGCGATCTGCTCGCGCAACTCGGCCAGGCGCGCCCGTTGCAAGGCTTGCCGTGCCGGCTTGATCGGATCAGTCAGGCAAAACGCTGAATAGCGTGCCGAGGCATCCGGGTAACGGCGCGTAAGAATGGCGTTGTTGTATGCCACGCGTATAACTTTTTCATCGCCAAAAGAAGCACCACCCTGGTGCGCGACAAATACGTTAGGCGCTCCCATATGCCGCCAGCCGTGTGATCGAGCGCGCAGGCACCAGTCGGTTTCTTCGCCATAGCCACGCATCAGATGCACTTCGTCGAGGTAACCGACCTCGACGATGGCGCGGCGCTTGATGTACAGGCAAAAACCACAACCGGTTTCGATTTCCATGGCCGGGCTGTCGGTCTGCCGGGCCAGATCGTCCAGGTGCGCCTGTTCCTCTGCGCTGGGCATGGTGTGACTGATGCGGCTTTCAGGAAAGCTCATCAGTTCGCCGTTATTGGTAAAAGGCGTGACTGAAGCAATGCTTTTATCGCTGTAGGCAACCGCACGCAGACGGTCCAGCCAGTCACCATGCACACGGGTATCGGCATTGAGCCACACCACATCGCGCTCCGGACTGTAGGCCATGCCGCGGTTGACGTTACGAATAAAGCCCAGATTGACCGGGTTGATCACATGTTCGATGTCGCCGGCAGCGGCCATGGCCAGCAGCGCTTCGCGCAGGGGCGCATTGGGGGTGGCGTCATCGAGCACCACCAGACGATGAGCGGTGCGGTTGTGGCTTCGGCTACGAATGACGCTGTTCAGACAGTCGAGTGTTTCTTCATAGCCGTCGTAAACCGGAACCAGAACATCGACCGGCTCCTGACGACTGCGGGTTTTTCCGACCTGTACAGGGGCCACGAATGCGGGTTGGTTCAGTAACGGGCTGCCCAGCAAGGGCGTACCGTCATTGAATCGCACGTGCAGGGTTAGCGCCGGATCCACGATGCGCTCGTGAATGCCGCCATGAGTGGCCGGAAAACCGGCCTGTGTCAGCAAGGGATGAGGCTTGTCGGCCGCACATGACGTGCTTTGCCCGGCATTGATGATGCTCAGGCCAACGACCGATTGAGGGTTCTTGAGGCTCACGGCCCAACCTTGAATTTCACCGGTGTCCACCTGATAACTGACCACGCCGATATGGGCCGGCGGGTTGGGCTGGGTGGCCAACAGGCTCAGCACCAGATGCAGCTCTTTGGGGTCGTTGATTTCAGGCAGGCGAGCGAGAATCTGCTTGCGCAGCTTTTCAGGTTTTTCAGTCTTGCTGCGGGCTTGCCAGAGCATGATGCGCAACGCAGGGTCTGCGGGCATCTGTTGCCAGGCAGCGCTCAGTTGCCGTGTAGCGAGCGCGGGCTGCTGCTGGGCAAGAATACTGCGACCTGCAAGTGCACGAATGTCGGCCCGCTCGGGCAGGGCATTGGCGGCACAGGCCAGGTAAATGAATGCGTGGGTGGGGCGTTGTTCCTGCAGCGCTTCGATCCCTTTCCAGATCAAGGCTTCAGGACGGTATTCGGGGGTTTGCAGCGCACGTTCCAGACAAGCCGCAGCATCACCATGCTGGCCATTTTGGCGCTGGCGATGGAAATGATCCATGAGCGTGCCTCGCTCATGTAGGGCGTCTTTGGACATGGGCATGGTATTTCGCTGTTAAATGAAAGAGGGGCGCCCGAAGGTGCCCCTTTTTTGAAAACCCCCAGCCTTGCGGCTGGAGGTGTTCAGCTTTGTTGCAGCGGAGCAGTGATTAGACTGCGCCTGGTACCACGATCACGTTGGTGACGTTGTCCAGAGCATCGTCTTGGCCGATGAGCGAAACAACCACGTCGGCTTGGGTTGCACCGCTGTCCAGCGCCAGCAGGTAAGCTGCTTTAGCCGAATCGTTGGTGTTACCCAGGTTGTCGAACAGCGAATCGACGAACTCGGAGTTGGCGTTGTGGTTGGACTCGGCCGAAGCGAAGATGCTATCAGCAACTTCAGTACGCGAAGTACCCGATTCCAGCAGCGACAGCCAGCCATCAGCTTCGGTGCCCACAGAGTCACGGCCCAGAGCAGCCGAGTACAGAGCGGAGACGAACGCGTCGTCGGACAGAGCCGAAGCTTCAGCCGAACCTGCGATACCGGCGATCACGTCGCTACGGCTTGCACCTTGCTCGAACACCGACAGCCAGCCTTGCAGGCCAGTGTCATCAGTTGCACGACCGAACAGACCCTGGTACAGGTCAGCCAGGAAGTCAGTGCGCTCGGCAGTCAGGAACTCGTTGGAGTTCAGGAACTGGCCAACAACGTCAGTCAGCGAAGTGCCGCTGTCGACTGCGCTCAGGAAGTTCTGAGCACCGCCTGCGTCTGCATCACGACCCAGCAGGGCGGAGTACAGGCTCAGAGCCTGGGCTTCAGCTTGAGTCTCGACGATTGCTACGGACTTGCCGTCGGCGAAGGTCAGGAACTCGGCACCGGTAACAGTCGAAACTGCACCAACAGAAGCGCCCGAACCAGTCAGAACCAGAGAGCCGTTCGCTACGGTAGCAGCGAAGTCTGCACGGTTGCCAACTACGTCGATGGTGTCGAAACCAGCACCAGCGTCGATGGTGTCAACGCCCAGACCGGTAACGATGGTGTCGTTGCCAGCGCCTGCGTCGATGGTGTTGGTGCCGGTGCCAGCGATGATCACGTCATTGCCGGAGCCAGTGGTCAGGGTGTCGTCGCCAGCGCCGCCGTCCAGCAGAACGTTGGTGCTACCGTTGACAGTGATGGTTTCGTTGCCGTCGCCGCCAACTACAACGCGAGCGATGCCTTCAACAACGGCGTCAGTGGCCAGCAGGCGAGCAGCAACAGCAGCTTCTGCACCGATGGTCAGAGTTACGTCGTCACCAGCCTGGCTGTCGATCAGAACAACTTTGGTGTCTTCGGTGCCGGTTGGCAGGGTCAGGTTTGCTTCATCAGCAGCGCTGATCAGCAGGGCGTCAGGAATCTGACCGACCGGTGCGATAACAGGAGAAGTACCGTTCCAGCTACCAACAACCACAGAGTCTGTAGAGTCCAGACCCAATACCGAGCTGATGGCAGCAGTAGTGGTGCTAGAGATGTTGGTGTTGGCTGCCAGAGATGCTGCGAACTCGGTGCTGGTTACTGCTTTGTCGTATTGCAATGCCATGAGTCAATTCCTGCCATATCAGGCCAGTTGGCCTATGTTGCTATCCGTCTGCGTAATCGCAGGTTGTTCCCTTTGACTTTGAGATGTATGGCGGAGGGCGTTGATCTCGTTCCTGGGAGTAATCGTTAAACTCATTGCAACCAGCGGCTCGTTACCGCTGGGTCCAAAAATCATTTGATCGGTGACGATTGCCTGCCGGTCACCCCCGGCAAATACCACATGGCCTGCCAGTTCATAATCGGCACGTTCAGGGCCCGTGAGACTGAAGCCTACAGCGATGATTGCTGCAGCTTTATTACGTGCACCGGTAAAACTGCCGGTCATGACTTTCTGACCTGGACCTGAGCCCGCAAGCGTTGTGGTGTATGCAAGGTCTACGCCTTGGGGCTTGTTGGCCCAATTGATGGCGAAGCCTTCAAGGCGGCTTTGTCCGGCTTCATCACCCAGGCACTGGTTAATGACACTGACGTCGCCGATTTGTTCTATATGGCCCGTCAATGTCAGTACGGCAGCGCCAGGCGTTGTGTTCGACAGGGCAGCGGTGTCCGGGGAGGAAAGGGTGGGCTTGAGGTTACGCATGATGGCGGCAGAGGTATCAATTCGATCGATGCGCAGGTCCACCGGCTCAACTTCATGGTTGGCCAGGTAGTACTCGGTGATCAGGACCGTGGTGACGCCGCCTTTGACGCGACCGATAATACAGTCGCCCAGCTTGGTGAGGATATTCTTGCTCACACCTTCAGCAGGGAAAAAGTCAATCGCACCCTTGCCCAGCGGCGCTTGCTGCAGAGCGATGCAGACGCTTTTTTCAGCGGTGGGCTGGGAGGCGTAGCGGAAAATGTACATCCCCGGTTCCAGCAGGGTGATCCGGGAATTGATTTTCAGGCCATCGTGTTTTTGCGACTGCACTCAATAAGCTTCCTTCTCATCTCGAGCGTCTACATCTATTAGCGACCAACAGCCGCTAACCAACTTCTCTAGATGTAATTGTTCAAGCGACCCATTCTGAGTCACGAAGTCGAGAGGGTAATACATTTGTGGGAAAAGTCAATTGAGTTGATAGGAAAATTCCATAAGGTTTGTGGGAAATTTTCCCCGCAGCGACATGCATCAGCAAACGATTGCTGACCTTTCGTAGTGCAGTGAGCGCCTCTTCTGACCCGAAACAGGGCCACCGCATTCAGAGACTGCTACCGGGCGCTAAAAATTGCTGCAACATCGTGTTACCCGCCCTGAAGACCAAGGATTTCGGCCTCTTCCGGCCCTTGGGCCTGACTCATAACCGGAAGGCATTTTGATATTATTTGCTGTAGCCAGGAACAAATGAAGGGGGCTGCTGTCATCAGCACTCGCAAGCTCTTTGCTGTTGCAAAGAGGCAGTTGGTTATTGCCGTAGTGCACCCTGCAAGTTATGCCTTCTTGTTAGGTGTTTATGCAAAACGTCTGTTTCAGACGCTGCAAAGGTGAAGCAGGGCGCAGACGCCTCATCGACAACAGACGCGTTACGCTCGTCGGCGGCGAAAAATAAAATGGAACTTTTGGCAGGGGTGAAGAATTGAGTCCGTTTTTTTTGCAGAGGCTTACAAGTACCGTTGGAAAAATCTTCACTTGTGTTTAACCGCGCTTTGGTTAACTTGATGGCCCTCTAATGCTGCACCGGCATCACCGCTGGTGCTACACTGCCGCGCCTTTGCCGCCCCTCATCAGTACGGATTCTATGAGTCGTCCACACGAAAACAATTTGCAGGCCGCCCTCAAGGTCTGTAAAGGCAGCTTCCTCTCACTGGGATTTTTCAGCTTCTTCATCAATGCTTTGATGCTGGTCCCCACCTTCTACATGATTCAGGTTTCCAGCCGGGTGATTTCCACTGGAAGCAGCTCGACGCTGCTCATGCTGACCCTGATCATGACCGTTCTGATGATAACGATGGGTTCCCTGGAGTGGGTACGCTCCAGGATCATGGTGCGCATCAGCAACCGTCTTGATGTGCTGCTTAGCCGTGACGTTTACCGTGCCAGCTTCAAGAAAGCACTCAACAGCGGCGGTATGGACCCCACGGCTCAGTCGCTGAATGACCTGACGGCGCTGCGACAATTTTTGACTGGAAGGGGCTTGTTTGCTTTTTTCGATGCGCCCTGGCTACCGATCTATACGGCAGTGATGTTCCTGTTCCATCCATGGTTTGGCTGGATGACTATTGGTTCTGCCATCATTCTGGTGTTTTTGGCTTATTTGAATCATCGCTATACCGGAAAAGCGCTTACCGATGCCAACAAGGAAAGCGTCGCTGCTAATTTGCTGACCACCAAGACCTTGCGTAATGCCGAGGTTATCGAGTCCATGGGGATGCTTGACACGCTCATGGCGCGTTGGGCAAATCGACAGCGTCGGGTGCTTGTATTGCAGTCTGATGCCAGCGACAAGGGGGGTGTTGTCAGCAATATTTCCCGTACTTTCCGGGTGTGGTCACAATCGATCATGCTGGCAATCGGGGCGTATCTGGTTATCACTCACGAGATCAATCCCGGCCTGATGATGGCCGGTTCGCTGTTGCTGGGACGCGCACTGTCGCCCATTGACCAGATGATCGGTAGCTGGAAGGGCTTTATCGCAGCCCGTGTTCAGTACACGCGCCTGAATGAAACAATGGAGCAACTCAAGGACGAGCCCGAGCGCATGGCACTGCCCGATCCTGAAGGCCACATTCAGGTCGAAAACCTGGTGGTTTCCCCGCCAGGCGCCAAATCCGCTGTCATCCGCAATGTCAGCTTCGTAACGCCCACAGGCAGCATTGTTGGTATTGTCGGCCCAAGCGGTGCTGGCAAGTCGACCCTGGCTCGGGCGTTGCTGGGCATCTGGGCACCGAAAAATGGTGTGGTACGTCTGGACGGCGCCGATATCAGTAGTTGGGACAAAGAGCGTCTGGGCCCGTACCTGGGCTATCTGCCACAAGATATCGAGTTGTTCGAAGGCACCATCAGCGACAATATTGCCCGTTTTGGCAAGGTCGACCCCGAGAAGGTCGTGCATGCCGCCCGTATGGCAGGTGTGCATGAGCTGATTCTGCAACAACCTGATGGTTACGACACAGTGATCGGTAGCGAAGGTATCAACCTGTCTGGCGGCCAGCGCCAGCGCATTGGCCTGGCCCGTGCCCTGTATGGCAGCCCGCGCCTGATTGTGCTCGATGAACCCAACTCCAATCTGGACGATGTCGGTGAGCGTGCCTTGAGCGTTGCCTTGGAGAAGGTCAAGGAAACCGGGGCCACGGTGTTCATCATTTCGCACCGGCCGAGCATCCTGTCTCGTCTTGACCGGGTCATGGTACTGAGCAACGGCACCATCAGCCTGTACGGCGCGCGTGAACAAGTGATTGCCGAACTGGCCCAGCAGCAGGCCAAGGCCGCGCAACTGCAAGCTCAACAGAAAGCGGCTTCAACCGGTACCGCCGTTGCGCCGACGCAACCTGGCGCGTGAAAGGAATTCGTAGATGAGCAGTAAAGCAGTGAATGTGCTCGATGAGCAGTCAAACGAGCACTCTGATGACCTACCGACCTCCGACCGCGGCATTCGCCGCATCGGAATGACCATCGTGCTGGTGACCTTTGGCTTTTTCGGCACTTGGGCGGCCGTGGCGCCACTGAGTAATGCTGTGCATGGCAATGGCGTGGTGATGGTGCAGAGCTACCGCAAGACGGTTCAGCACCTGGAGGGCGGTATCGTCAAAGAGTTGCTGGCCCGTGATGGCGACACCGTACATAAAGGTGATCCGCTGATCGTGCTGGATGAAGCGCAACTGAGTGCTGAATACGAGTCGACGCGTAACCAGTTGGTGTCCGCCAAGGCCAAAGAAGCACGTTTGCGTGCCGAGCGCGATAATCTGGACGAGATTCCGGCGTTGGTGATCAAGGACACTGACAGTCAGCGTGCTCAAGAAGCTATCGCTGGCGAGCAGCAGGTGTTCAAGGCTCGCAAGCTTTCCATGTTGGGCGAGATTTCCGTTCAGCGTGAGCGTATCGGCCAGTTGAAACAGCAGATTATTGGCCTTCAGGACATGATCCGTACCAAGGGCAGCTTGCAGCGCTCTTACAGCAGCGAAATCGCTGAGCTCAAGCCGTTGCTGGCTCAGGGCTTTGTCGAGAAACAGCGCTTGCTTGAGCAAGAGCGTCGCCTGGACATGCTCAAGTCTGAAGTGGCCGATCATGAGTCCACGATCACCAAGACCCAGTTGCAGATCAGCGAAACAGAACTGCAAATCGTCCAGTTGAAGAAGAAGTTCAGCTCGGATGTGGTCAATGAACTCAGCGAGGTGCAAGCCAATGTGTTTGACCTGCAAGAAAAGGCCGCAGCCCTTGAGGATCGTCTTTCACGAATCGTGATTCGTGCGCCTGAAGACGGCATGGTACTGGACATGAAAGTCCATACGGTGGGTGGCGTGGTCAGTGCGGCAACACCGCTACTGGACATCGTACCGGAGTTTTCTGAGCTGATCATCGAGGCACACATTTCGCCCACTGACATTGACCGTGTCGAGATGGGTAAGTTGACGGACATTCGCTTCACCGCCTTTAACAGTTATACCACGCCAATTATCGAGGGCACGGTGGTGGGCATTTCTGCTGACCGCCTGGAAGACAAGAAAGACGGCGACCCGTATTACCTGGTACGCGTCAAGCTCACCGACGATGGCATCAAAAAACTCGCTGACCGCCGCCTGCAACCGGGCATGCCCGCTGAAGTGCTGATCAACGCCGGTAGCCGCACCATGCTGGAATACCTGCTCAAGCCTGCGCGTAACATGTTCGCCAAGTCGATGATCGAGGAGTGACCGTGCTGCGTTTATTACCTCTCGTTCTGGCATTGGGCCTGGTCTCGTACCAGGCCCACGCCGCACAACCCGATGCCCCTCAGGTCACTCGCGAATCGTTGCAGACCATCGACCTGATGGAGCTGTTTCGCCAGTCGCGTCTTGAAGACCCGCGCATCCTGGCCGCCTACCTGCGTGCCCGGTCGGCGGAGGAGAAAGAGCGTGAGGCGTTCGGTACGTTACTGCCGCAGGTGTCGGCCAATGGCAGTTTCAACCGGGTGCTGCGCAAGAATGAAGCCGAACGCGATATCTATAACAACTCCAGCTACGGCTTGAGCCTGACCCAGCACTTGTATAACAAGGCGGTCTGGGAGGGGTATCAGAAGTCCAAGAGCGTCACCTTGCAGAAAGGCCAGCAGGCCGACGATGCACAGGCTGAAGCCACGGTCGATCTGGCCCAGCGGTATTTCGTGGCGTTGTCGGCCGATGACGAGCTTGAGCTGTTGATGGCCGAGCGGCGCGCCACGCAGAAGAACCTTGACCTGGTGTCGGCGCTGTACGAGCGTCAGTTTGCCAAGAAAACTGACGTGCTGGACCTCAAGGCGCGGGTCGACTTGCTGGCCGCGCAGGAGATCGAGGCGCGCAATCAGGTACGGGTTAGCCGGGCTGCGTTGTCGGAGTTAGTGGGGCGGCCGATCGTGGAGCCGCTGAGCCGTATACGCAACGACATTGCCTTTGAAGTGCCGGGCAGTTCGCTGGAAAGCTGGGTGGCCCAGGCGATGGACAGCAACCCGATGCTCAAGTCGCGTGAAAGCAACGTCGAGGTGGCCAATGCCGCTGTGCGTGAAGGCAAGGGCGGGCATTATCCAACATTGGGTTTCAGCATCAGCGGTCAGCAGAGTGACGTGGGCTATGACAACACGCTGACCAGTCGCAGCGACAGTTATGTGGCCAGCATTAACCTGAAAGTGCCGATCTACAGCGGTGGCTCGACGTCGGCACGGGTGCGTGGTCTGTATGACGAGCAACTGGCGGTCGAGCAGGAGCTTGAGGCCGCGCGCCGGCAGGTGGTCAAGGAGACCACCAACTCGTACCTGACAGCGTTCTCCAGCGTCGAGAAAGTGCGTGCCAGCAAGAACGCTCTGGACTCGGCAAAAGAGTCGAGCAATGCGGCAGAGCAGGCGTTCAAGTATGGCGTGGTGAATGCGGTGGATGTGCTCAACAGCGTACAGACCGAGTTCAAGGCCCGCCGCGACCTGCTCAAGGCGCAGTACGACTTCATCACCAACCTGTTCATCCTCAACCGCTGGGCCGGGCGCCCGCCGCAAGACAGCATCGACAGCGTCAACGTCTGGCTGGGCGGGACCGCTGTGGCACAAGAACCCGCCAAACCGGCCCCGACCGGGGTTCGCTAAAGCGCCACGCTGCTGATCGCGGCTTCAAAGTCGCGAACGAACCCCGGCGTATCGAACAACGGCGAATCGTTACGTGCCTGTGCCAGACGCTGACGCAACTCGGGCAGCAAGCCCGGTTGTGTCGCCAGTTGCACGGCGCGGTCTTCGTAGTCGGCCAGGGTGGTGGTGATCAACTCTGGCAAATCCAGCGCGGTCAACAGGCTGCCGGCCATGCGCGAAGCGAAGGTGCGGCCTGAGCGGGTGAGTACCGGCAAGCCCATCCACAGTGCGTCGTTGGCGGTGGTGCCGGCGTTGAACGGGTACGCATCGAGGAACAGGTCGGCTGCCGTGTAACGGGCCAGGTACTCCGGCGGGGCCACGCGTGGCGCGAACAGCAAGCGCGCCGGGTCGATGCCCTGTCGTTCGGCACGCGCGCACAGATTGCTCTGCGCCCAGGTATTGTCGGCCAGCAGCCACAGCAGACTCTCAGGGGCGCGCTTGAGGATGCGCATCCAGCAGTCGAACACCTCTTCGTTGAATTTGTAGTTGTTGTTGAACGAGCAGAAGACGAAGCGATCTTCCGGCAAGCCGCACTGCGCCCGGGTCGGCAGTTCGGCCACCGGACGTTGCCGGTCGCTGCACTGGTAGATCTTGTCCAGATACAGCGGAGTCTCGCTGTAATAGGGCTTTTCGCTGTCGGGGATCAGGTAGCGGTCGGCAATCACGTAGTCGATGCCCGGTAGCCCGGTAGTGCCCGGAAAGCCCAGATAGGTCATCTGCACCGGCGCAGGCTTATACGCGACGATGTCCGCCCGTGCACCGGAGGTCAGGCCGTGCAGGTCGATGAGGATGTCGATCTCGTGGTTGCGGATGCACTGCGCGGCTGTGGCGTCATCCATGCCGCCGATCAACACAAAGTGATCCATGGCCTTTTTCACTCGCGCGCGCAGGGCTGAGCCGTCTTCACGGGTCCAGCAGAACCCGTAGACCTCAAAGCGCTCGCGATCGATCAGCTCGAACAGTTCGACGGTCAGCAACGACACGGCATGCAGGCAGAAGTCCGAAGACAAAAAGCCGATGCGCAGTTTCTGATGGCCATAGCCCTGTGCTGTTGTCAGCGCCGGCACCCGCACATTGACCCGCTCTTTGACGAAATGCATCGCGGCGGCCAGTTGCAGGCCCGGGTCATCGCTGCCAGCGAGCAACGCCAGCGGCGAAGATCCCTTGAGCAAGTCGCCACGGGTCAGGCCAACAGGGGCGTCATACACCGGCCACACGCACTGTTTCTGGCGCAAATGCACCCAGTGCTGAATGACCTTGGGCTGCGCCGGTGCGGCCAGCAGGCTGGCGTGCAGATTCGCCTCGGCGGACTGCAACTGGCGGGTTTCTTCCAGCAGCCGGCCCAGGCTGTTGCACGTCATCAGGTACAGCTCCTGGCTTTGCTGCGCATCGACCAGCTTCTTGTCGAGCATCGATTGCCAGATATCCAGTGCCTCCTGCGGCTTGAGCTGACGCTCCAGCAGCGAGCCCAGATTGAACCAGGCCTGAGCGAATTCGGGGTTTTGTGCGATCGCCACGCGATACGCCTGCTCAGCCTCTGCTACCCGCCCAAGGTTGGTCAGCGTGACGCCGAGGTTGAACTGAATGATGTAATTGATCGAGGAGTGGCAGTGCGCAAGCCAGCGCTGATACAGCGTCGCGACGTCGGCCGGGCGCTGGGCGCCGTGCAGCCGGTCGGCGATATGCAGCAGTTGCATCGGTTCCAGTACGACACGCTCGGCCCGTTGCAAGGCGCTGGCAAGCACTTCGTTCAGGTCCGGACTGTCAAGATTATCGGTCAGCATGGGTGAAGGCTCCGCACACAAAAAAATACCGGACTCTTGCGAGTCCGGTATCAAGGTCTATCAAAGGTTTAACACTGAATATCAGCTAATCCAAGTGTGAACATCGGTGGCGACCAGCACTTGCACGTCACCGTCGTTGAACACGTTGTAGCTCGTGCCATCGACTGTTGCCGTGCCTGCTGCTTGCCATTCGCCTGCGTTGCCCTGGATATGCACGCTGTCGTTCTGATCACCGTTGATGATCATCTGCACCGGTGCGGCAGCGCCGTTGCCCAGATCCACCTGGCCGGCCTGGCCAAGCTGGCTGACCGCGTTGGCATCGAGGGTCAGCGACGTGGTCGCGCCGTTGTCGGCAGCCAGGTCGATGGCGCCCAGGGCATGGGCACCCACGACCGAGACATCCAGCTTGGTCAGGTCGATGGACTCGCCGCCATTGGCATCGGTGCGGAACCACACGTCAGCAATGGTGTGCGACTGGCCATCGCTGGTTTCGAAGCTGCTGTGCAGTCCGATCAGGTTGCCGTGGTTCAGCTCGGTGGTGGTCGCCGCCTCCAGATTGAACTGGGTGATACCCAGGTCTTTCAGGCTGTGCAGCTCGCCCGCATCGCTGATGCCGTCGTTGTTGCTGTCGACCCAGACCTGCAGAGCGCCGAACAGATGGTCGGCGGCGTTCACCACGCCGTCGTTGTTGCTGTCCAGGCTCTTGAGGGCGTCGAAGCCGTCTTTGGCCAGCGAACCGTCAGCCAGGCGGAACGAAGAACCGAACAGCTCGGAACCATCGTTGACCTTGCCATCGCCATTGACGTCCAGCACCAGCAGGCCGTCGCCGCCGGCAGTCCAGCCGGTGGCTTCTTTATGGCCGTCGGCATTGAGGTCAAAGCGCGTACCGGCCACCAGGTGCGTGGTCTGCACGCCGTCACCGTTGAGGTCCAGAACCAGCGGCGTGGACAAGGCCAGCGCGTCGATCTGGGCCGCGCTCATGGCTTGCAGCTGCGCGGTGGTGAAGGCATCGACCTGGGTCATTTTCAGGTGCGACAGTTGTTCAGTGGTCAGGGCCGCCGCTTGCGCAGTGGTCAAGGCCTTGACTTGAGCGGTGGTGATCGCCGCCAGGTCAACGGTTTCGATCGCACGGATCTGAGTGGTGGTCAGGGCCGCGATATCGGCGGTCTGGAACGCAGCGAGCTGCGTCGATTTCAAGGCCACGATCTGCGCGGTAGTCAGGGCCGCGACCTGGCCGGTGGTCAGAGCGACCACTTGAGCGGTGGTCAAGGCAGCGATGTCAGCGGTTTCCAGAGCAGCAACCTGAGTGTTGGTCAGAGCGGCGATCTGGGCCGTTTTCAGCGCGACGACCTGAGCAGTGCTCAGCGCGACGACCTGAGCGGTGGTCAGGGCAGCCGTCTGAGCGGTGGTCAGCGCCGACACACTGGCAACCGACAGAGCCGCGATGTCAGCCGTTTGCAGCGCAGCGACCTGAGTGGTCGTCAGGGCAACGAGCTGAGTGGTTTTCAGCGCGGCGACCTGAGCGGTGCTCAAGGCGACGATTTGCGCGGTGGTCAGGGCCGCTACATCAGCGGTTTCCAGGGCACCGATCTGAGCCACTTTCAACGCGGCCACTTGCGTGGTAGTCAACGCGGCGACCTGGCCGGTGGTCAGCGCAGCCACTTGAGCGGAGGTCAATGCGCCTAGATCGGTAACTTCCAGTGCGGCCACCTGCGCAGTGGTCAAAGCAGCGACCTGAGCAGGTTTGAGCGCGGCCACCTGAGCGGTGGTCAGGGCTACAACCTGAGCGGTGGTCAGGGCTGCAAGATCTGCAGTTTGCATCGCACCGATCTGGGCAGGCTTGAGGGCCGCCACTTGCGCGGTGGTCAGGTTGGCCACCTGAGCGGTAGTCAGCGCAACGACTTGAGCCGTGGTCAGAGCGCCCACATCCGCAGTTTCAAGCGCGCGGACCTGAGTGGTGGTCAGGTTAGCCACTTGAGCGGTGGTCAACGCTGCTACCTGGGCCGTGGTCAGCGCCACGATCTGAGCGGTGGTCAACGCCGCCGCTTGAGCGGTGGTCAGCGCTGCAATGCTGGCGACCGGCAGGGCCGCGAGATCAGCGGTTTGAATGGCCGCTACCTGAGTAGTGGTCAGGGCAGCGATCTGGGCGGTTTTCAGCGCCGCCACTTGAGCGGTGGTCAGTGCCGCCACTTGCGCGGTGGTCAGCGCCGCGAGGTCGGCGTTTTGCATCGCGGCGATCTGGGCAGGCTTGAGCGCCGCCACTTGCGCGGTGGTCAGGTTGGCCACTTGCGCGGTGGTCAGGGCAACCACTTGAGCGGTGGTCAGCGCCGCCACATCAACGGTTTCCAGCGCACGAACCTGAGTGGTGGTCAGGTTGGCCACTTGAGTGGTGGTCAGCGCCGCCACCTGAGCCGTGCTCAACGCCGCCACTTGAGCGGTCGTCAATGCTGCCGCTTGAGCAGTGCTCAGCGAGGCAATGGTAGCAACCGCCAGGCCTGCCAGATCAGCCGTTTCAATAGCCGCCACTTGCGTGGTGGTCAGGGCAGCAATCTGGGTAGTTTTCAACGCAGCGACTTGAGCACTGCCCAGTGCCGCGATCTGAGCGGTGGTCAACGCCGTGACATCAGCGTTTTGCATCGCCGCGATCTGGGCAGGCTTGAGCGCCGCCACTTGAGCGGTGGTCAGGTTGGCCACTTGAGCGGTGGTCAGCGCCACGACCTGAGCCGTGGTCAGCGCGCCCACATCAGCGGTTTCGAGCGCACGGACCTGAGCGGTGGTCAGGGCTGCGACCTGGGTCGTGGTCAGGGCCGCCACCTGGGCGGAGGTCAGGGCCACGATGCTGCCGGTAGTCAGTGCTGCGACATCGACAGTCTGCATCGCTGCGATCTGGGTCGGCTTGAGGGCCGCCACTTGCGCAGTGGTCAGGTTGGCCACCTGGGCGGTGGTCAGCGCCACGACCTGAGCGGTGGTCAGTGCAGCCACGTCAGCGGTTTGCATTGCCGCGACCTGAGTGGTGGTCAGGTTGGCCACTTGCGCAGTCGTCAGCGCCGCCACCTGAGCGGTGGTCAGGGCAACGATCTGAGCGGTGGTCAACGCCGCCGCTTGAGCGGTCGTCAGGGCAGCAATGCTGGTCACTGGCAAGGCCGCAAGATCAGCCGTTTCCATGGCCGCGATCTGGGCAGTGCTCAGTGCCGCGACCTGGGTGGTTTTAAGCGCGGCTACTTGAGCACTGGTCAGTGCTGCGAATTGAGCGGTGGTCAGTGCCGCGACATCGGCGCTTTCCATCGCCGCGATCTGGGCAGGCTTGAGCGCCGCCACTTGAGCGGTGGTCAGGTTGGCCACTTGCGCAGTGGTCAGGGCCACGATCTGAGCGGTGGTCAAGGCCGCGACGTCAACGGTTTCGAGCGCGCGGACCTGAGTGGTGGTCAGGTTGGCCACTTGAGCGGTGGTCAACGCGGCCACTTGCGCGGTACTCAAGGCAACCACTTGAGCGGTGGTCAGAGCAGCCGCTTGCGCGGTGGTCAGAGCGGCAATGCTGGCAACCGGCAGGGCAGCGAGATCGACCGTTTCAAGGGCAGCCACTTGAGCGGTGGTCAACGCAGCGACCTGAGCAGGTTTCAGTGCCGCCACCTGGGCGGTGGTCAGCGCCACGACTTGAGCGGTGGTCAACGCTGCAACATCGGCGTTTTCCAGCGCCGCGATCTGGGCAGGTTTGAGCGCCGCGACTTGGGCGGTGGTCAGGTTGGCCACTTGAGCAGTGGTCAGGGCCACGATCTGAGCGGTGGTCAGAGCGCCCACATCAGCGGTTTCCAGCGCGCGGACTTGAGCCGTGGTCAACGCCGCCACTTGAGCGGTCGTCAGACCGGCTACTTGGGCTGTGCTCAACGCCACCACTTGAGCGGTGGTCAGAGCGGCCGCTTGCGCGGTGGTCAGGGCAGCAATGCTGGCGACCGGCAGAGCGGCCAGGTCGACGGTTTGCAGGGCGGCGACCTGGGCGGTCGTCAGGGCGGCGACCTGATTGGTTTTCAGGGCCGCGACTTGACCGGTGGTCAGCGCAACGATCTGAGCGGTGGTGAGCGCCGCGACATCAGCGGTTTCCAGCGCTGCGACCTGAGCCACTTTAAGAGCTGCCACTTGCGCGGTGGTCAGGTTGGCCACTTGGGCAGTGGTCAATGCCACGACCTGAGCAGTGGTCAGCGACGCCACGTCGACAGTTTGCATCGCTGCAACCTGAGTGGTGGTCAACGCTGCCACTTGACCAGTGGTCAGACCTGCCACCTGGGCGGTGGTCAGGGCTACGACCTGAGCGGTGGTCAACGCCGCCGCCTGGGCAGTGGTCAGTGCCGCGATGCTGGCGACCGGCAGGGCCGCGATATCGGCCGTGACGATGGCCGCTACCTGAGCGGTGGTCAACGCAGCGATTTGAGCGGTTTTCAGCGCGACCACTTGTTCAGTGGTCAGTGCTGCCACCTGGCCGGTGGTCAGGGCCGCGACATCCGCAGTTTCCAGCGCAGCAACCTGTGCAGGCTTGAGCGCTGCCACTTGAGCAGTGGTCAGGTTGGCCACCTGAGCGCTGGTCAGGGCCACGACTTGAGCGGTGGTCAGGGCTGCGACATCAACGGTTTCCAGCGCAGCGACTTGAGTGGTGGTCAGTGCGGCCACTTGATCGGTGGTCAGTGCTGCCACCTGGGCGGTGGTCAAGGCGACGACCTGTGCAGTGGTCAGGGCTGCCGCATCGACAGTTTCCAGCGCCGCGATCTGGGTCGGCTTGAGCGCCGCCACTTGAGCGGTGGTCAGGTTGGCCACCTGAGCGGTGGTCAGCGCCACGACCTGGGCGGTGGTGAGCGCTGCAACATCAGCAGTTTCCAGTGCAGCAACCTGGGTAGTGGTCAGTGCAGCCACTTGAGCAGTGGTCAGGCTAGCCACCTGAGCGGTGGTCAAGGCGATCACTTGATCAGTGGTCAATGCAGCCGCTTGAGCAGTGGTCAGAGCCGCTACCTGAGCGGTGGTCAGAGCACCCACATCAGCGGTTTCGATCGCGCGGACCTGAGCGGTGGTCAGAGCGGCCACTTGTGTGGTGGTCAATGCTGCGACCTGGGCAGACGTCAGCGCAACAACCTGGCCGGTGGTCAGGGCTGCGACATCCACGGTTTCCAGCGCCGCGATCTGGGCAGGCTTGAGGGCCGCCACTTGATCGGTGGTCAGGTTGGCCACCTGAGCGGTGGTCAGCGCCACGACCTGGGCGGTCGTCAACGCGGCAACATCAATGGTTTCCAGTGCAGCGACTTGACTGGTGGTCAGTGCCGCGATCTGGGCCGTGGTCAGGGCCACTACCTGAGCCGTGGTCAGGGCTTCGATGTTAGCGGTGGTCAGCGCGGCCAGATCGACGGTTTGCAACGCTGCGATCTGGGCAGGCTTGAGCGCCGCCACTTGCTCGGTGGTCAGGTTGGCCACGTGTGCAGTGGTCAGGGCCACGATCTGAGCGGTCGTCAGTGCCGCGACATCGGCGGTTTCCAGCGCTGCAACCTGAGTGGTAGTCAGGTTGGCCACTTGCGCGGTGGTCAGCGCCGCTACCTGAGCGGTGGTCAAGGCAACGACTTGATCGGTGGTCAGCGCGGCCGCTTGAGCGGTGGTCAGCGCGGCGACCTGAGCCGTGGTCAGTGCTGCAATATCAGCCGTTTCAATGGCCGCTACTTGAGTGGTGGTCAACGCCCGCACTTGAGCGGTGGTCAATGCAGCCACTTGAGCGGTGGTCAGGGCCTCGATGCTGCCAGTAGTCAGGGCCGCCAGATCGACGGTTTGCAGCGCAGCGATCTGGGCAGTCTTGAGTGCAGCCACTTGATCGGTGGTCAGGTTGGCCGCATGGGCCGTGGTCAGCGCCACGATCTGAGCGGTAGTCAGCGCTGCGACATCCACCGTTTCCAGTGCAGCCACTTGACCGGTGGTCAAGGCGGCCACTTGGGCGGTGGTCAGCGCGGCCACCTGGCCGGTGGTCAGGGCCACGATGCTGTCGGTGGTCAGGGCCGCCACATCAGCCGTTTGCATCGCTGCGATCTGTGCAGTCTTGAGGGCAGCCACTTGACCGGTGGTCAATGCGGCCACTTGAGCGGTGGTCAGGGCCACGATCTGAGCGTTGGTCAGGGCCGCGACATCGGCCGTTTCCAGTGCTGCAACCTGGGCGGTGGTCAGCGCGGCCACTTGCGCGGTGGTCAGCTTGGACACCTGGGCAGTGGTCAGCGCCACAATGCTGTCGGTGGTCAGTGCCGCCACATCGACGGTTTGCATTGCTGCAATCTGCGAAGTCTTGAGGGCAGCGACCTGAGCAGTGGTCAGGTTGGCCACTTGCGCAGTGGTCAAGGCCACGATCTGGGCATTGGTCAGGGCAGCCACATCGGCCGTTTCCAGTGCTGCAACTTGGGTAGTGGTCAGCGCCGCGACTTGAGCGGTGGTCAGACCTGCTACCTGAGCGGTGGTCAAGGCGATCACTTGATCAGTGGTCAACGCGGCCGCCTGAGCGGTGGTCAACGCGGCAATATTGGCAACCGACAAGGCCGAAATGTCAGCGGTTTCAATGGCAACGAGCTGAGCAGTGGTCAGGGCGACGGCCTGGGCCGTGGTCAGGGCTGCTACCTGGGCTGCGTTCAACGCAACGACTTGACCGGTGGTCAAGGCGGCGACGTCAGCGGTTTCCAGCGCGGCGATCTGGGCCGTGGTCAACGCGGCCACCTGGCCGGTAGTCAACGCAGCGACCTGGCCGGTGGTCAGCGCGACAACCTGAGCGGTGGTCAGGGCGGCGACATCAGCGTTTTCCAGTGCTGCGACCTGGGTAGTGGTCAATGCGGCCACTTGCGCCGTGGTTAGACCTGCTACCTGAGCGGTGCTCAAGGCAACGACCTGGCCGGTGGTCAGCGCGACGGTCTGGGCAGTGCTCAGTGCTGCAACGCTGGCCACCTGCAGGGCGGCGATATCAGCGGTTTCAATGGCGGCGACCTGACCGGTAGTCAGAGCGGCGGCCTGGGCAGAGGTCAGCGCGCCTACCTGAGCCGAAGTCAGGGCCACGATGCTGCCGGTGGTCAGTGCTGCCACATCGGCGGTTTCCAGCGCTGCGATCTGGGCAGTGGTCAACGCGGCGACCTGGCCGGTAGTCAACGCAGCGACCTGGCCGGTGGTCAGCGCGACAACCTGAGCGGTGGTCAAGGCGGCGACATCGGCGGTTTCCAGTGCGGCGACCTGGGCGGTGGTCAAGGCGGCAACCTGGGCTGTGGTCAAACCTGCTACCTGAGCGGTGCTCAAGGCAACGACCTGGCCGGTGGTCAGCGCGACGGTCTGGGCAGTGCTCAGTGCTGCAACGCTGGCCACCTGCAGGGCGGCGATATCAGCCGTTTCAATGGCGGCGACCTGACCGGTAGTCAGGGCGGCGGCCTGGACAGAGGTCAAGGCAGCGACTTGAGTGGAACTCAGGGCCACGATGCCGGCGGTGGTCAGGGCCGCCAGATCAGCGGTTTCCAGTGCGGCGATCTGGGCAGGCTTGAGGGCCGCCACTTGCGCGGTGGTCAGGGCGGCTGCGTGGGCGGTGGTCAGGGCAACGATTTGAGCGGTGGTCAGCGCCGCGACATCGACCGTTTCCAGAGCCGCAACTTGAGCGGTGGTCAGGTTGGCGACTTGGGCGGTGGTCAGGCTGGCGACCTGAGCGGTGCTCAAGGCAACCACTTGAGCGGTGGTCAAAGCCGCCGCTTGAGCCGTGGTCAGCGCGGCAATGCTGGCGGTCGACAGCGCGCCGATATCAGCCGTTTCAATGGCAACCAACTGAGCGGTGGTCAGGGCGGCTGCCTGGGCAGAGGTCAGGGCGGCTACTTGAGTGGAACTCAAGGCCACGATGCCGGCGGTGGTCAGGGCCGCCAGATCAGCGGTTTCCAGCGCGGCGATCTGGGCAGGCTTGAGGGCCGCCACTTGCGCGGTGGTCAGGGCGGCTGCGTGGGCGGTGGTCAGGGCAACGATTTGAGCCGTGGTCAGCGCCGCGACATCGACCGTTTCCAGAGCCGCCACTTGAGCGGTGGTCAGGTTGGCGACTTGGGCGGTGGTCAGGCTGGCGACCTGAGCGGTGCTCAAGGCAACCACTTGAGCGGTGGTCAATGCCGCCGCTTGAGCGGTAGTCAGCGCCGCAACGCTGGCGGTCGACAGCGCGCCGATATCAGCCGTTTCAATGGCAACCAACTGGGCGGTGGTCAGGGCGACGGCCTGGGCAGTGGTCAGCGCCGCCACCTGGGCGCTGCTCAGGGCAACGATACCAGCGGTGGTCAGGGCAGCGACATCGACCGTTTCCAGCGCGGCGATCTGGGCAGGTTTGAGCGCCGCGACTTGAGCGGTGGTCAGGTTAGCCACGTGCGCGGTGGTCAGGGCAACAATTTGAGCGGTGGTCAGCGCCGCGACATCGACCGTTTCCAGGGCCGCGACTTGAGCGGTGGTCAGGTTGGCCACTTGGGCGGTGGTCAGGCTGGCGACCTGAGCGGTGCTCAAGGCAACCACTTGAGCGGTGGTCAATGCCGCCGCTTGAGCCGTGGTCAGCGCGGCAATGCTGGCGGTCGACAGACCGGCAAGATCAGCGGTTTCAATGGCCGCGACCTGGCCGGTGGTCAGTGCTGCGACCTGGGCAGTGGTCAGCGCCGCCACCTGGGTGCTGCTCAGGGCCACGATGCTGCCGGTGGTCAGCGCCGCGACATCCACGGTTTCCAGGGCAGCGATCTGCGTAGCCTTGAGGGCCGCCACTTGCTCGGTGGTCAGGTTGGCTACGTGCGCGGTGGTCAGGGCAACGATCTGAGCGGTGGTCAGGGCCGCGACATCAACGGCTTCCAGAGCAGCAACCTGACCGGTGGTCAGGGCCGCGACCTGGGCGGTGGTCAGGCTGGCGACCTGAGCGGTGGTCAAGGCGACCACTTGATCGGTGGTCAACGCTGCCGCTTGAGCGGTGGTCAGCGCCGCGACCTGCGCGGTGGTCAGGGCCACGATATCAGCGACTTCAATGGCCGCGACCTGGCCGGTGGTCAGGGCAGCCACCTGGGCAGTGGTCAGGGCCGCGACCTGGGTGCTGCTCAGGGCCACGATGCTGTCGGTGGTCAGGGCCGCTACATCGGCGGTTTCCAGCGCAGCGATCTGGGTATTCTTGAGGGCCGCCACTTGATCGGTGGTCAGCGCAGCCACTTGGGCGGTGGTCAGGGCCACGACCTGAGCGGTGGTCAGGGCTGCGACGTCGACGGCTTCCAGGGCAGCAACCTGACCGGTGGTCAAGGCGGCGACTTGCTCGATGGTCAGACCTGCCACTTGAGCGGTGGTCAAGGCGACCACTTGATCAGTGGTCAATGCCGCCGCTTGGGCGGTGGTCAGTGCCGCAATTTTATTGACCGGCAGGGCGGCGATGTCGTCCGTTTCAATGGCTGCCACTTGAGCGGTGGTCAGCGCCACGACTTGAGTGGTGGTCAGGCCTGCCACCTGGGTGCTGGTCAGGGCCACGATCTGATCAGTGGTCAGCGCTGCGGTCTGTGCGGTGGTCAGCGCGTTCAGGCTGGCCAGGGACAAGACAGCGATGTCGTCGGTTTCAATGGCTGCCACCTGAGTGGTGGTCAGGGCTACGATCTGGGCGGTTTTCAGCGCGCCGATCTGATCGGTGGTCAGGGCCACAACCTGGGCAGTGGTGAACCCTGGCAGTTGATCGGCGGAGAACGTGCCCAGATTGACACCGGTGATGACCTCAATTTGTGCCGTGGTCAATGCTGCCACCTGATCGGTGCTGAAGGCAGCAATGTCCTCGGTTGCAAGTCCGGCGATGGTATCGGTGCTCAAGGCAGCAATTTGCGCGGGCGTCAACGAAGAAATAAAGCTCATATACGCATCCTGTTTAAGATGATTAACCGCGCTGTCAGCGTTGCCGCCTTAGCTTGATGGAAAGAATGGGTAGCCCATGTGTCCTCGTTAGCGACCGAGGCTAAAGAAACATTAAGAACTTTTTATATGGCTTTTTGCCTTTTTTTGTTTTTTGGTTATTAAAAAGCTCATTTTTAGAGGCTAAGGTCCAGACAAGGATGATATCACATGGCTATTACTGTTTTTTGAACGCCATTTCCAGCGGCAGACGATCAGCGGTGCAGAGCCATGCAAGGCCTGTCACCACCTTGACCCTCTGTGGCTCTTCCCCTAGTGTGCGCTGGAACCTCCGTCCGTCGGCGCACAGCACGCAGGACGTTATCCCCCCAGCCTCGCGCTATCCAGCAAGGGTCTTGATCGGATTCGGGTCAAACAGCATTTTTCCGGCTGGCAGGCACATGCTGCCAATCGAGGCGCCCTGCGATGTGGGCAAATAAACCTGAGGTAACAGCAATGATCGTGAACGGCGACAACTTCAACATCACCAACCTGCCACTGTTCAAGCACAGCCTCGAAGGCCTGCGCCAAAGCGTCGCCACCCCGGACAGCTTTTACAGCTCCGACAATGTCATCTGCTGGAACCGCAACTTCAGCTTCATGACCGATGAAGGCTTCATGGAGATCATGCGTCGCAACGCCACCTCCAACATCGAAATGACGATCATCTGGCGCACCTATATCCTCTGCCACTTCGCCACCCTGGCGCGCAGCCTGCCGGGTGATTTCGTCGAAGTCGGGGCGTACAAGGGCAACACTGCCAATGTCATTGCCGATCGCATCGACATGGCCTCCAGTGGCAAGCAGTACTATCTGTACGATGCGTTCGAACATAAAGAGACCGACGAACACCACGCGATGCCCGAGCACGGCCCGCAGCTGTACAATCAGGTCAAGGAACGCTTTGCGAACTACCCCTTCGTGCAGGTGATTCAGGGCTATGTGCCGGATTCATTCGAAAAGGGCTTTCCCGAGAAAATCGCCTTTGCCCACGTCGACCTCAACCAGGCCCCGGCTGAAGTCGAAGCGCTCAAACGCATCGTTCCGAACATGGTGCCCGGTGCCGTGCTGGTGCTCGACGATTACGGCTGGTGGAGTTACGGCTCGCAGAAAGCCGCCGAAGACCCGTTGCTGGCCTCGTTTGGCTTGACCGTTCTGGAATTGCCGACCGGCCAGGGCCTGGTGATCAAGCCTTACGCGTAATACCAGGCCTGCCGAGAGGTTTCAGACCAGTTGTCTGTAAACCTCGACGGTGCGCTCGCACATGCGTTGTGCGGTAAACATCGCCTCAAAACGCGCCCGGGCCTGGGCGCCGAAGCGGGCAGCTTCTTCGGGGTTGTCCCACAAGCGCTTTAAAGCCTCACGCAGTGCCTGCGGATTTTCCGGGGGCACGGCCAGCCCGGTTTCACCGTCGATATTGACGAAGGTGGTGCCGGTGCCGATCTCGCACGAGATCATCGGCTTGCTGTACATCGACGCTTCCAGCAGCGAAATCCCGAAGGCCTCCGAGCGCAAGTGCGAAGGAAACACCAGCGCATGGCTCAGTTGCAGCAGGCAGGCTTTGTCTTCGTCGTCCAGACGGCCGAGAAAACGCACATTGCGCAATTGCAGGCGTTCGGCCTGGGCTTTGAGCTCTTGCTCCTGCGGCCCGCCACCCAGAATCAGCACCGGGTAATCCACGCCCTCCAGGGCATCGAGCAGCGTGCTCAGGCCTTTGTAATAGCGCAACACACCCACGAACAGAAAGAACTTGTCCGGCACCTGAGCCTGCCAGTGCGCCTGGCGTTCGGCTGAAACCTGTGGGTACGCGGTTTCATCCAGCCCGTACGGCACCACCACGGTCTTGTCGGCAAACGGCTTGAGGGTTTCGCTGGTGCGCTGGTAATTGGGCGAGGCGACCAGAATGCGGTCCATGCTGCCCAGCATGCGGTTCATCAGCGGCGCATACAGCTTGAGCAGGGTGCGCTGCTTGATGATGTCGGAGTGGTAACTCAGCACCGTTGGACGACCATGGCGGGTGGCAAAATGCACCAGGTCCATCATCGGCCACGGAAAATGAAAGTGCACCAGGTCCGCTTCGGCGGCCATGGCTTTGAAGGTCGAGAACGCCGACAACGAAAAGCCGGTAGAAGCCAGGTTGAAGTTCTCTTTGACCCGTACGACCGGGTGGTCGGCCACCTGAATACGTTCAGGCGAGGGGTTCGGGCTCAAGGTCAGCACCTGACCCTCCACGCCAAACGCGCGGCTGCCCTGGCAAAGCTGGAACATGACCTGTTCGATACCACCGGTGGTGTCGGGGTAATAGGTCTTGAAGAAGTGCAATACCTTCATGGGAGAACTCGTTGTCGGGGCGTGCGGGCGGCGAACCGCGTAGGACCGGCTTTAGCCGGGAATGGGGCACCACCGATTTGTGGTAATGCCATTCGCGGCTGAAGCCGCTCCTACGGAATCGGTGTCGGGCAAGTCAGCGAGCAGACAACATCCAGCTCAGGGTTTCCCGAAGTGGCGGGGTCTGCCAGTCGGCGACCAGTGAGCGCAGACGGCTATTGTCGCCGCACAGGGTCTTGACCTCGTTGGCCCGCACAAACGCCGGGTTGACCTGCACATCGATGGCCTGGCCGGTGATGTCCCGGCACATGTCCAGGACTTCACGCAGCGAGTGGGTCACACCGGAGCTGACGTTGATGGTCTGCCCGATCGGCTGGCTTTCCAGCAAGCCGCGGTAGGCACTGACCACCGCGCGCACATCGCTGAAATCGCGCCAGACGTCCAGGTTGCCCAGTTCGATGGTGTCGGCCTTGCGAACAAAGTGCGAAACGATCTTGGGCAACAGGAAGTTATCGGCCTGACCGACGCCGGTGTAATTGAACGGGCGGGCAATGATCAGCGGCAAGCGGCCGTGCCAGAGGCTGGCCATGTACTCCATCGCCAGCTTGCTCACCGCGTAATCGTTGGCCGGCGCCGGCAGGGTCGACTCGTCGAGCAGGCCGCTGGACGCATTGCCATACACGTTGGCACTGCTGGCCAGCAACACGCTGTCAGGCGTCTTGCCGCAGGCCGCGATGGCCTCCAGCAGGTTGCGGGTGCCGATCAGGTTGACCTGATAGAACGCATCCGCCGCGCCATGCCCGACAAAGGCCAGCGCCGCCAGGTGCACGACGATGTCCGGCTGAATATCGGCCAGCAGCGTGCGCAAGCCTTCGGCGTCCGTGAGGTCCGCCTGGTAGTAACCGGCGCTGTTCGAAGGCTGGCTTCCGGTGCCGACCACCTCACAGCCGCGAGCGGCAAGCTCGGCGGCCATGAACTGTCCGGTAAAGCCATTGATACCTGTAATCAGGACACGCTTACCGGCGATAGTCATCAGAACGAGAAGCCTTTTTCGTTACGGCGCAGGTCCGCCTCGACCATCATGCGGCACAGCTCTTCAAGGTTGGTCTTGGGCTCCCAGCCCAGCACTTCCTTGGCCTTGGCCGGGTTGCCGATCAACAGCTCGACTTCGGCAGGGCGGTAGAACTTCGGATTGACCGCGACCAGCACTTTACCGGTGGCTTCGTCGATGCCTTGCTCGGCTTCGTCCTTGCCTTCCCACTTGAGGGTGATGCCGACTGCCTTGAACGCCATGCTGACGAAGTCACGCACGGTTTCGGTACGGTTGGTGGCCAGCACGAAGGTGTCCGGCTCGTCGGCTTGCAGCATGCGCCACATACCTTCGACGTATTCCTTGGCAAAGCCCCAGTCGCGCTTGGCATCCATGTTGCCCAGTTCGAGCTTGTCGAGCAGGCCCAGTTTGATCTTGGCCACGGAGTCGGTGATCTTGCGGGTCACGAACTCACGGCCGCGCAGTGGCGACTCGTGGTTGAACAGGATGCCGCTGGTGGCAAAGATGCCGTACGACTCGCGGTAGTTGATGGTCATCCAGTGCGCGTACAGCTTGGCGACGCCATACGGGCTGCGCGGGTAGAACGGCGTGCTCTCGATCTGCGGGATGGCCTGGACCTTGCCGAACATCTCCGAGGTCGATGCCTGGTAGAAGCGGATCTTGGAATTGACGATACGGATCGCTTCGAGCAGGTTCACAGCGCCCAGACCGGTGATTTCGGCGGTGGTGACCGGCTGATCGAACGACACACCCACGAAGCTTTGTGCGGCGAGGTTATAAACCTCGGTGGCTTCGGTGGTTTGCAGCAAACGAATACTGGCAGAAAGGTCGGTCAGGTCGTATTCGACCAGGTGCAGATTAGGGTTGTTCTGGATGCCCAGCTCTTCGATACGCCAGAAGTTGACAGAGCTGGTACGGCGGTAAGTACCGTAGACGGTATAGCCCTTCTCGAGGAGCAGTTCGGCCAGGTAGGCGCCGTCTTGACCTGTGATGCCGGTAACGATTGCTTTCATGCTGGGGGTTTTACTCCATTAAAAAGAATGGGTAGTCAAAGACGACTGGCGCAAGGATCGGCCAGTAAACGAAAGGACGCGATGATACAGGTTAGGCCGCTTATATACGACCCGCCAAGCCATGTGTCTGATGCTGTCAGGGCCGTATTGAAACCGTACAGGCTCTTTGGGCGAACAGTGCGTCAAGGTAAATTAGTGGCTAACTGACACCTGATCGACTGTTTAATTCCCGGCCTCTGTTCACAACGATGAACCAATGCCCCGACACCCTATCCAACCCCGCGCTTCAAGAGACTAATCGGTGACTATTGCGGTGAAGGCGATATAGTGCGCCTCCGGAAATTCCTTTTTGGCTTTTCTGCGTTTCGCTGCCCACCGTGCAAAGGACTTTGTCACCCGAGGGCAGGCCTGCGAAAGGCCTCTTCCGAAACACCATTTCAAGCGTGAGACCGCCAGGTCTTGCCCTTATCAGGAGTCATGAATGTTGGAGTTGTTTAGAAGCCTATGGAGTTACCGAGGCTTCGTGTTTTCGTCCATTCGCAATGAATTTTCCGCCCGTTTTTCCCGCAGTCGCCTGGGCGGCCTGTGGATGATCATCAACCCGCTGGCGCAAGTTGCGATTTATGCGCTGGTGCTCTCCAACGTGCTGGCGGCCAAACTGCCCGGCATTGAAAACAAGTATGCCTACGCGCTGTACCTGATGGCCGGGATATTGGCCTGGAGCCTGTTCTCCGAAATCATCGGCCGCTGCCTGACCCTGTTCATCGACCAGGGCAACCTGATGAAGAAAATGCGCTTTCCGCGCATTACCCTGCCGGTGATCGTGGTGGGCTCGTGCCTGCTCAACTACCTGCTGCTATTTGTCGCGCTACTGGCGGTATTCGCCCTGCTGGGCCAGTGGCCGCAATGGCAGATGCTCTGGCTGATTCCCTTGACCGTGGTCGTCACGGCACTGGCCGTCGGCCTGGGTTTGATCATCGGCGTGCTCAACGTCTTCGTGCGCGATGTGGGTCAGGTTATCCCGATTTTGTTGCAGATCTGGTTCTGGTTCACCCCGGTGGTCTATCCGCTCAACATCATCCCGGACGAATACAAAGGCTATATGGCCATGAACCCCATGTTCCCGATCGTCAGCGCCTACCACGACGTGCTGGTCTACGCCCGCGCCCCGGACCTGCAAAGCCTCTGGTTGACCGCCGCCATTGCCGTGGTGCTGCTGGGCCTGGGCCTGTTCATGTTTCGCCGCGCTGCACCTGAAATGGTGGACGTCCTATGAGCCTGCTGACCGTCAACAACCTGGGCAAGGCCTACCGCACTTACACCAGCGAACTGCAGCGCATCGCCAGCTGGTTCGGCATGCCGGTCAAGGCCCGCGAAGAGCACTGGGTACTCAAGCACATCAGCTTCAACATCGAGCCCGGTGAAGCCATCGGCATCGTCGGCCAGAACGGCGCCGGCAAATCGACCCTGCTGAAAATGATCACCGGCACCTTGCAGCCCACCGAGGGCAACGTACAGGTCAACGGCCGTATTGCCGCGATTCTGGAGTTGGGCATGGGCTTTTCGGCCGACCAGACCGGGCGCCAGAACGTCTACCATGCCGCCGGCCTGATGGGCTTCAATGCCGACCAGATCGACACCGTTATCGACGATATAGCCGCATTTGCCGAAATCGGCACTTACTTCGACGACGCCGTGCGCACCTACTCCAGCGGCATGCAGATGCGCGTGGCGTTTGCCGTGGCCACAGCGTTTCGTCCCGACATCCTGATCGTCGATGAAGCACTGTCGGTCGGCGACAGCTACTTCCAGCACAAAAGCTTCGAGCGCATTCGTGAATTTCAGCGTCAGGGCACCACGCTGCTGATCGTCTCCCACGACCGCGGCTCGATCCAGGCCCTGTGCGACCGGGCGATCCTGCTGGAAAAAGGCACCGTCATCAAAGACGGCAACCCCGAAGAAGTCATGGATTTCTACAACGCCCTGATTGCCGAAAAAGAAAACTCCAAAGTCGAGGTGCGTGAGCTTGAAGATGGCTCCGTGCAGACTCGCTCCGGCAGCGGTGAGGCCAGTATTGGTGCGGTCACCCTGCATAACGCCGCCGGTGAGCGCATTGAATATGTCAGCGTCGGCGAGGCGGTGTCGCTGCGTGTACAGACCCAGGTCAACAGCGCCATCCCTGAACTGGTGGTGGGCTACCTGATCAAGGACCGTCTCGGCCAGCCGGTATTCGGCACCAATACCCATCACCTGGGCTGCTCGCTGCACGATCTGCAGGCCGGTGAAACACCGGGGTATTCGTTCAACTTCATCGCCAACCTTGGCGTCGGGTCGTATTCGGTGGCCGTTGCGCTGCACACCACCGACAGCCATCTGGCCCGCAATTACGAATGGGTGGATATGAGCCTGGTGTTCAACGTAGTCAATATTTCGCAAAGCGAGTTCGTCGGCCTGGCCTGGATTCCGCCGAGCGTGGAGTGCCAACGATGAGTGCGCCTTTTTCTTTCTACCGTGCGTTCGAAGACCGCCATCGTGGCTCGCGTGAGCTGATCCACGAGCGCCAGCAAGTCTATGTGCCGTTCCTCGAACCGCTCAAACAGCTGTACCCCGAGCGCAAGGCGCTGGACGTTGGCTGTGGCCGTGGCGAGTGGCTCGAAATCCTGCAACGCAACGGTTTTGACCCGCTGGGTGTTGACCTCGATGCCGGCATGCTCGAGGCCTGCCATGAACTGGGCTTGCCGGTCGAGCAAGGCGATGCGCTGGAAATGCTCAAGCGCATGCCCGATGAGAGCCTGACCGTTGTCTCAGGCTTTCATGTCGCCGAGCACATCCCGTTTGAAGTCCTCAAGGACCTGATCAGCGAAACCATGCGGGTGCTCAAACCCGGCGGGCTGCTGATTCTGGAAACGCCGAACGCGGAAAACCTGGTGGTCGGGGCCCAGTATTTCTATCTGGACCCCAGCCACGAACGGCCGATCCCGCACCTGCTGTTGAGCTTTTTGACCGAATACTGCGGTTTTGAGCGCTCCAAGGTGCTGCGCCTGCAAGAGCCTGCACCGCTGGCCGAAGGCGAACATGTCAACCTGGTCAGCGTCCTGTTCGGCGTCAGCCCCGACTACGCCGTTGTGGCGCAGAAGCAGGCACCTGCCGAACAGATGCAGGCCTTCGACGCGGCTTTCGAACGCGATTACGGGCTGTCGCTGGACCTGCTGGCTACCCGTTATGACCATCAAGTGACGCGCTCCAGCGCACAGATCGAGCACCTGCAAGAAAGTGTGCATGAGCTTGCAGCCCGTGCAGCCAGCCAGCATGCCCAGTTGCATGAACTCAGTCAGCGTGCCGAACAGGCCCACCTGCGTTGCCAGCAGATCGAAGAATTCGCCGTCGGACAAGTCGAGCAACGCCATCAGGAATCCTTGCGCGTCAACGCCGAGTTCGAGCGCATCTACTCTGAAATCGGCGACCTGCGGGCGCAGAATGTGGCCTATCAGGGGCAGATCAGCGCGCTGCTCAACAGCGGCTCGTGGCGCATCACCAAGCCCTTTCGTTTTGCCATGCGCGTGGCGCGCTGGTCGCTGCGGCTGCCCAAACGCGGGGCGCGTTCGGTCATGTACCGCTCGATGCGCTTTGTGCTCGACCGTCCGGCACTGAGCCTGCGCGTCAACACGTTCATCAAGGCGCACCCCGGCCTGTTCCAGCGCATCAGGCAGTTCGCCTTGAACCACGGCATCATCGAGCCGGCCCTGAGCGACCTGAACCCCATCATCGCGGCAACGCAGTCGCCTGAAGGCGACTTCACACACCCGAGCCCGCGCGTGGCTCACGTTTATGCCGAACTCAAGCAAGCCTTCGAGCGCAAGGAAAACCGTTGATGCGTATTGTCATCGATCTGCAAGGCGCCCAGTCCGACAGCCGTTTTCGTGGCATCGGCCGTTATTCGCTGTCGCTGGCCCAAGCCATGGCACGCAACGCCGGCGAACATGAAATATGGCTGGTGCTCAACGCCCAGCTGGCCGACAGCCTTTCCGATCTCCGCGCCGCCTTTGCCGGCTTGATCGACCCGCAACGTATCCGGGTGTTCACTGTGCCCGAAGTGGCCAGTGCCAGCCCCTGGAGCGTACGCGCCGCCGAAGTGCTGCGCGAAAGCTTTCTCGCCACCCTGAACCCCGACGTGGTGCTGGTCAGCAGCCTGTTTGAAGGCTACCTGTCCAACGCCGTCACCTCGATCGGCGCGGTCCCGGCCTCTTACCCGACCGCCACGGTTCTTTACGACCTGATCCCGCTGCTGAACAAAGAGGTATACCTCGCAACCCCAGAGCAGCAGGCGTACTACCAGCGCAAGATCGACTGGCTGAAGAACGCCGACACCCTGCTGGCCATCTCCGACTCGTCGCGCCAGGAAGCCATCGACAACCTGAGCATCGATCCGCAGCGTATTGCCAATATCTCGGCGGCCATCGGCGAGCAGTTCAAAGCCGACGACGATCAGGCCCGTGGCGCCGAGCGCCTGCAACGCCTGGGCATCCAGGCCCCGTTCATTCTCTACGCGCCGGGCGGTTTCGACCCGCGCAAGAACTTTGCGCGCCTGCTTGAAGCCTACAGCCGCCTGAGCGATGAGCTGAAAAGCCGTTACCCGCTGGTCATCGCCAGCAAACTGCACGCGCCGCAGCGGGCCGAGTTGCAGGCGCTGGCAGAAAAATTTGCCATCCGCCCCAGCGAACTGGTGCTGACCGGCTACGTCAACGACCAGGACCTGATTGGCCTGTACTCGCAGGCCACCTTGTTCGTGTTCCCGTCCGTGCACGAAGGCTTTGGTTTGCCGGTGCTCGAAGCCATGGCCTGCGGTGCGGCCGTGATCGGCTCCAACAGCAGCAGCGTCCCGGAAGTCATCGGCTGCGCCGAGGCGCTGTTCGACCCGCTGTCGGTCGAGTCCATTGCCGCCAGACTGACTCAGGGGCTGGAAGATGAAGCGTTCCGTCAGCGCCTGATCGATAACGCCCGCCAGCAGTGCACGAAGTTTTCCTGGGACGCGTCTGCGCAAAAGGCCATCGCCGCCCTTGAGCAACGCCATCAGCCTCGCACAGCCGAGCTGCCGGATACTGCGCCGAGCGAGTTGCTACAACGCCTGGTGGCCCTGACCGATACAACACCCAGTGATGCAGAACTGTTTCATGTGGCGAAAAGCATCGCGTTCAATTTCGCCGAAAAAGGCCAGCGGCAACTGTTGCTCGACGTCTCCAGCATTGTGCAAAGCGACGCCAAGTCCGGTATCCAGCGCGTGGTGCGCAGCCTGCTGCACGAGTTCCTCAGTGCCCCGCCAGACGGGCTGAACGTGCGCCCGGTGTATTACGCCGAAGGCCGTTACTACTACGCCAATGCCTACACGGCGCGCATACACCCGCCATTCCCCGAGACCGAGGATGCACTGATCGACTTCGCCCAGGACGACATTTATCTGTCCCTGGACCTGAACATGCACCTGGCCAATCAGCTTTACCCGCTGCATCACCAGATGCGCCTGATGGGCGTGCAGATCAGCTACATCGTCTACGACCTGTTGCTGCACCATCGCCCGGACTGGTGGCCACACCCGACCGGCGACATGTTCAACGACTGGCTGCACAAGATCGCCCTGGCCGGCAGCAACCTGATCTGCATCTCGGGTGCGGTGGCCAACGAGCTGCAGACCTGGCTGGACCAGCACCCGCAACTGTATGTCGGTAACCAGCCCCGCGTCAGCAGCTTCCACCTGGGCGCCGACATCGACAACAGCCTGCCGTCCACCGGCTTGCCTGACGACGCGCCGCAATTGCTCGACCTGTTGCGCCACCAGCCCAGCTTTCTGATGGTCAGCACCATCGAGCCGCGCAAGGGCCATGCCCAGGCCCTGTCGGCCTTTGAAACGCTGTGGGCGCAAGGCCACGAAGTCACCCTGGTCATCATCGGCAAGCGTGGCTGGCTGGTCGATGCCCTGGTGGCCCGCCTGGAATCGCACCCGGAAAGCGGCAAGCGACTGTTCTGGCTCGAAGGCATCAGCGACGAATACCTCGAAAAAGTCTATTCGGCCGCCACCTGCCTGATCGCCGCCTCCGAAGGCGAAGGCTTCGGCCTGCCGCTGATCGAGGCCGCCCAGCACCACATGCCGATGATCATTCGCGACCTGCCGGTGTTCCGTGAAATCGCCGCCGAGCATGCGTTCTACTTCAGCGGCCTGAACCCCGCCGACCTGAGCGCTGCGGTCGTCGACTGGCTGGCCCTCTACCAGGCCGGCGAACACCCGGCGTCGTCAGCCATGTCCTGGCTGACCTGGGAGCAGAGTGCCGAACAGCTCAAGGCTGTGCTGACAGATAATTCTCTCCCCCTGTAAACGCGGCTTGAGCCGCGAACGAAGCAACATAGACACAAGCCTGATGCCAGCCACTTTCCAGACCTCTGGAAAGTGGCTGGCAAAATCTTGCGCTAGTCATACTGAGAGCCACTGTATGCCGAACAGGCCCGAACGTATCTATTCACTGGACGTACTGCGGGGTATTGCAGCGTTATCGGTGGTCTTCTGGCATTGGCAGCACTTTTTCTACATCGGTGCTCAACCCGTAAATTTTGACATGGCCCGACAGCCATTTTTCGACGCGCTGTCGTTGTTCTACCGACACGGCTCATTGGCAGTCGAACTGTTCTTCGTCATATCGGGGTTCGTGTTTTTTTGGCTGTTCTCACGCCAGATCGACCAGCGCGACCTGCCAGCAAAGCAGTTTTTCATGGACCGTTTCAGTCGTCTCTATCCTCTGCATATTGCGACATTTCTGCTGGTTCTAGGCTTGCAGTGGGTCTTTACGCAGCGCCATTCCGAACCCTTCGTCTATGCATTCAATGACGGCTATCATGCATTGCTCAATGTACTGCTCATGCCTGCGTGGGGATTCGAGGCGGGTTGGTCATTTAACGCACCAGTCTGGTCGGTGTCAGTCGAATGTCTGCTTTACGCTCTGTTTTTCCTGATTTGCCTGACTGGAAAATTTCGGTATCCGTTAGCAGCATGCTTGCTCATTACCGGCTACATGATCTACCCACTGAACTATAAATTAGGCAGCGGACTGCTCTGCTTCTTTAGCGGTGGTCTGGCCTTTTTGGCCATGCAGGTTGCGGACCGGTTGTTCACCGCCAAGATTATTTGCGCCGTAACCCTACTGTTAAGTGTTCTGGCTTGGACCCTTGTAGCCACTACGGCAAACCGTAATAACTACTTCATCATGGGCGTAGCCTTTCCGCTGGGAGTGATGTTCATCGCTTCGCTCTCCTGGCAGCAGCCTGGGTTAATGAAATCCTGGGCTATGGCGGGCGACTTGAGTTACTCGTCCTACCTGCTGCATTTTCCTTTGCAAATCCTGTTCGTTATGGCGGCTGAGCGGTTCGGCTATGGCCGGGAAGTCTTCTACAGCCCGTGGATGCTGTTACTGTTCATGGCGATATTGATTCCACTGAGCCTAGCCTGCCATCGAGTACTCGAAGTACCGGTACAGAGGGCGTTAAGGGCAAGGTTCAGGACGTGGAGCAAGCGTCAATCGGCCTTATGAAGAAACATCCGAAGTGCACCATGGACAATGACAGCAAAAGATGTTCATGGCGCAGGATTGACTACTTGGAGAACGCCCAGGCCTTGAGCACGAAGAAGTTGAGCACCGGCACGACAAAGATCGCCGCCAGCAGGCTGAACAGATAGTGCACCTGCAACAGCGTGCCGATGTAGGCAATGAGCAGGGTCAGCCCCAACGACAGCAACGAGGCCACAAAGAACCGGTAGTACTTGTACAGGCTTGTCGAGGTCTTGAAGGTAAAGGCGCTATTGAGGAAATAGGACACCAGGTTGGCGATCATGAAAGCAACGCCGTTGGCCAGTGTCGGGCTGAAATGCAGGTATTCCACCCCGACAATAACGGCGCCTGCGTGGATCAGGGTGTTACACACCCCGATCACGGCGAAGGTCATGAACTGCAGGTTCATGAGTGACTTGATAGCGTTCACTTAACTGATGATCTCGCGAATGATGTACACCGGCCGGCGTTTGCTTTCAGTAAAAATACGGCCCATGTACTCCCCCAGAACCCCGATGCCGATCAGTTGCACACCGCTGGTAAACAGAATCGCGATCATGATCGACGCATAGCCCGGCGTGTCGATGCCAAACAGCAGGGTCTTGAAGATCAGGTAGATACCGTACAGAAACGCCAGCGAAGAAATGGCGAACCCTAGGTACGTCCAGACCCGCAACGGCACGGAACTGAAACTGGTGATGCCCTCGATGGCGAAGTTCCACAGCTTCCAGGTATTGAAGCTGGTATGGCCATGCTCCCTAGGCGCCACCTTGTACTCGATGGTCGTAGTCTTGAAACCGACCCAGGCAAACAGCCCTTTCATGAAGCGGCGGCTCTCGGGCAGCGCCCTGATCGCCTCTACCACCTTGACATCCATCAGCCGGAAATCGCCCACATCGGCGGGAATGTCGATATCCGAAATGCTGTTGTGCAAACGGTAAAAATAGTTGGCCGTAACCCGCTGCACGGCACGATCGGTGTCGCGGTCCTTGCGCTTGGCCAGCACCACCTCAAAGCCTTCTTCCCACTTTTCAACCATCTCGATGACCAGTTCGGGCGGGTGCTGCAAGTCCGAGTCGATCGGCACGATGGCATCGCCGCTGGCGTGATCGAGTCCTGCGGAAATCGCCGCTTCTTTACCGAAATTACGCGAAAAATCGATCACTTTGATAAAGGACCAGGTCGCCTTGGCCTGGACCAGTTTGGCCAGCGTGTTGTCGCGACTGCCGTCATTGACGGCGACTACTTCCAGGTCATAACGATCCTGAAAATGAAGTCTGAGTGCCTCGATCCTTTCAAAGAACGCATTGACACCGTTTTCTTCGTTATAGAACGGAGCGACCAGCGAGATTTTCTTGCGAGCGGCAGGATTCATTTACTTATTCCTTGGACGCGTGGGCTTTGCAGACATAAGCGAAGTCAACGCGATTGCAGTGCAAGGTCACGTTCGCCGGGAACAACGGCTGTATTGACTCCACCGATCCATAGACCGACTGGTTAAAAAGAAAGGCTGAGCGGGCCGGATCCGCCTTACTGATCTCAGCCTGCAGGCTGGCGGTATCACACGCAGGCTGGTGCCGGGCGATATAGCCTGTATTAAGCGTCAGGCCGCGCTCGGCGCTATAGCGCATGAGCGGCATCAGGGTTTGCAAGACATCAGGATTAGGGCAACGAAATTTGGGATAGAAATACAGATGGGCCACGTCCTTGCCAAGTTCCGCATCCCACTGCTGAGCCGTCAATATTTTGCTGGGCGGCCGATTGATGGTGTCGACAAAGTTATGCCGCACACTGCGCAAATCGACGACTTGTACAAACAGCAACGCCAGCATCAGTACCGCGAATACCAAACGGCGGGTGTTGCGGTAAAGCATGACCACCGAGAACACGATAATGCAGTAACCGACTGGCCAAAAAAACCGTCCCGACGCCCTGAACTGTGAGGTCAGTACATTCATGAAGTCCGGGTAGTTCAGAGTCAACACCTCGACGGTGCCGAAATAGACGTGGTTCGACAGCGCGTAAAGGGTAAACAGCAGCATCAGGATAAATAGCGCACGATGCCGGGTGAACACCTCTGTCGGACGCGTCTGATTTAAGCGCAGGGCCACCAGAAACGCCAGGATGACGCCCAGCCCCAGGTAGTTGTAGCCTTCGCCCTGACCGGGCATGGATGCATTCGGGATGCTCATCAGACTGGCACCGGAAATGGGTGACAGCAGATTCATAGAATAAACCCCGAAGCCACCCTCCGGCGCGACGGCCTCTCTGGGTAATGGCAATACCGTGATCAGCAGACTGACTCCGATCACCACCACAGGGAGCGCAGCCCAGGCGAGCTGACGAAAACTCTGGTAGCCACGCACGGTGAAAAAAGCGGCGATATAGATCGCCGTCGCCATCGTGAATAGATAGATGTTCAGATAGAACGACATGGCCAGCCACAGCGTCCAGGCCACTGGTCGCAGTTGCGACAGTCGTACCGAGCGAATGTAAAGGGCTAATGCGCCCAGCACGATCCACTGCGAGAACAGTGAGGTGTGCGGCACTCGGGCCAGAAATGCTGGCGACAATACGAACAACGTCACCAGGGTGATCAGCGCTAACCACGAAGCAATGCGCAGCTCTTTGAGAATCCACCAGGCACACACCGCTTGCAGGACGAAGGCCAAGCCAACCCATACACCAAAAGGGTTAAACGGTGCGAAATGCGCAGGGACAAACACTTTCAACAACAGGGCATACAGCGGCAGCGCATCGAGAAACGTGACCCGCGTACCCACCGGGTAGTTGAAACTGTCGAACGCCAGCAACGGCCAGCTGAACGGCGCCTGGAAGTAGGCATTGAACCCGGAAATATACTGGGTGACATCCTCGGTTTCGGTATTCCAGTACGACGAGGTGCCGAGCAGAAAATCGTCAGGGAAATAGCGGAGTATGAAAAACACCGCAATCGCTACAGCGATAAACAGCCCGGCCAGCCCGGTCGACTTCAATTGGTTGTCACGCATTGCAAATCCTGTGAGGCAATGGAGGCGACAGCCAGACCGATACGTTAGGCAATGATTGCTGAACGGTCCTCGCCATCGCGCGTACAAGCACAGCTATAAGTGCGCTGGCGATAAAGGTCGATGTGTAAATTGAGAGGGGCCAGAGAATACCAGAGAACAGTGAGGGTCGACATGTGCAGGAGATCACCCGCTGCCGTAGCACCACGCTGTCGCGCAATAAATACAGGGCCGGCTGCAAAGCACCTAGCTCAATGCAGCCAGCACATGCACCGAATCGTTATGGATGGCTCTCAACAATGCGCGGGCTGGTCCTTCAGGTTCGCGGCGACCTTGTTCCCAGTTACGCAAAGTCCCCACCGCAACATCGATACGCTTGGCGAACATCACCTGGGAAAGCCCGGTGGCCTGGCGAATTTTCTTTACCTGAAGCGCATCTATATGGAATTCACGCGATGGCTGGCGCTCACCGCGATCAATTTCGTCCATTTGAGTCATGCTTTCCACAAGACGATCGAAAAGGTTCTTTTCCATCATTTCCACCCTTTCTTGAGTGCCCGAAGCTGAGCCTTCTGTTTGTCGGTCAAGGTATCCATGATGCCTTTCCGGTAGATCAAAGATTGAATCTGTCTTCGTCGCTGACCACACCAGGGCGTTCCAGCAGAAAGTCTGCATCCGCTTTAACGTGCCTTGCCAAAGACAACCAGCCAGGACGCGCAGGGCGTAAGGTAATAGTGTCATAGGTCATGTCGGCAGGCAGGCGAATGGCTGGATTACTGCCGTTTTTGAAAATAGAGACGATGCGCATAATGCAACTCCTGCATAGGTCTGACCTACGCAGGGTAGGCCTCAGGGAAAGCCCGCACAATGCACAGCTTGATAAGTGGCAGCCCTAAACCCTATGAACGGATCTAATGGCCGCCCCTTCAGCCTCAAGCGTTGTCTGCGTCAATCACCTCAGGATCCACCACATACAACCCCGCAAACCCGCCACCCGGTAATCGATACTTCTTGGTGTAGCGCTTGCGGTCGCTGTCACGCCGGGCAAGGCCGCCAACGCCTTCCAGCGCTTTGACAATGCGCGCCAGCCCGTACCCGTTCGCTGCCTCGATCAGCGCCGGCTTGTTGAACAGGTACAGCCGCTTGTCGCCCACCAATTGCCAGTACCCGGCCCGGTTACTCACCCTGGCATCGATCATCGCTTCGTTGATGTCCGAAAACCGGCTGCTGCCATGCTTGTCGATAAAGTCCGAAATGCCCGCCAGAATCTGCCGGTCTTCCGCATTACCGCTGCCCACCTGCGCCAGCCATTCGCCATACAGCAACAGACAGTCCGCCAAGGCGCTGCCCGGTACCCAAGGGAGTAACTGGTAGGCAATGACCATTTCTCCGGCCAGTGCGATCACCGCAAAGCGATCCGCCACCCGCCCGGCCTGCGCATTGTCCTCAACGAACTGCGCCCGAACGCTGGCGAACTCTTGCAGCAGGCCGGGACGATCATCGCTGGCCAGCAAACACTCCACGAAAGCAGGCCCGAGATGGCCGTGGTGATTGCCGACCGCGACGGTCAGTGCCCGATGAAAATCAGCACCGGCCAAGCCATGCAGTTCATCGAACGCACGGTGCGTACGCGTGCCGGCATTGACATCGACCATGCGCAATTCCGAACCGGCATGGGCGCTGTTGCCACTGATAGCCGCATGCACGGGAGTGACTTGCCGCTGGAGCTGTCGCCGACCAGATGCACGCCGCCGCCCAAGACGCCCACCAGACTTAAAAGCGGCCCGGCGAGTGCGCAGCCTATGGCGAGGGTCAATACCGGGTTGCCCATGCACTTGGCGGCTACTTGGGTTTTCCAGTCAACCAGTCCACCTCGACGGCTGAACAATATCTGGCCCTTGGTGCTGCTCTGGTAACGCACATTTCCATTGCCCAGCGTGCGTTCAGGCAACACGAACGCGCCTGACTCATGCCAGCCCGGCCGACTGGTCGTGGTGAACACCTCGACAGGCTTTTGCTCCAGCAAGTACTCCATGAACTGATTGCGCTTTTTCAGCGGAATAATCGCGCCCATGCTGAACAACTGACGACGAACGTCTTCGCCGCTGCCACCGAACACTTCCATGGCGACAATCAGTTCCTTGGAGCCGTCATCGGTCAGCAGGCGTAACAGCCGTCCATAACTGCCGTCGTCGCTGTTGGTCGTACGAGCGCTGACGGTGACCGGTGTGGAGATCCATTCATCGACAATGGGCCGACTGTGCTCAGCTTCTGATTCATCATCACCAACCAGACATTTGTAGCCATGCCAGTAAACGCCCGGCTTGAGACGCCGACCTTTCTCGTTGCTGACCCAGTGTTCGTACACCGCCCAGCACGGACGATCGGGCGTAATTACCGGCGCATCAGGATGCAGGCTGATGAAGGTGTGCTCAGGCGAGGCCATGGGCGCGCCTCCAGATCACAAGGTCGTTGTAGTCGGTCAGATCCAGTGGCGCATTGGCAGGCCAGTCGGGAAAAGTCACCTGCGCACCGGCTGCAACGGCGGCCGCATTGGCAAAGGTTCGACCTGGGTTACCGTCGGTTTGTCGGTCGTCGTCGCCAGTGATGATGAGTGGCACGTCGAGGTATCGAGCCTTGAGTGCCAATGCTACTGACTTGAGATTGCCAGTATTCATCGCAGCCGCAACGGTGTAACCGCTCTGATGCAGCGTGGCGGCGGTGGCCCAGCCTTCGCAGAGACACAGCGGTTTATCGGGTGTAACGGTGCCCAGTATCGAGTAGCTGGATTGCACCTTGCCGCCGCGCAGGAAACGTTTGGAACCGTCCGGTCCAATACGTTGCAGGTTGACCAGTTGCCCATTTGTGTACAGCGGGACCAGCAGCTCATCACCGCGTTGGCGAAGGGTATACGGATCGATCTGCTTGGCCACCAGATAAGCGTGTTCTGGATCAGCGCCGGGTGCCTTGCGCCCCCAGTACTGTGCCAGATCGGCAGCCTGAAGCTGACATCGCAGGCGCTCGGTTTCCCTTCGTTTTCGCGCCTGATCGATGTGTTCGCGTATCTGCTCGGCTTCTTGAAGGTTTTGAGGCTGCCGGCTGCACCAAGTGTGGGTGGTTCCCGTTTTCCAACTGCCAAACGCACCGGCCGCAATCGAGTCAATAAACAACACATACCAGCCATTGAGCCGGCCCGGTTTATCGCCCGGCACATGAAAGCGATGAATCTCTCCGTCGCCCAATGGCAGCCAGTCCAGCGGGCCATAGACCGATTGCAGCGCTTCACGAAATAACACCGTGGCGATTTTCATGGGCGCCCCCTGACGATCTGCTCGCGGATTTCAGCGGCGGTCTTGCCTCGGGTTTCTATCGCTTTGCCCGACGCGGTGATCTGGGTTATTTCGTCCTCCGTAAGCCCAAGGCTGCGCAATCCGTCCGTCCATTGCTGAAAACGGGCTTGAGCGGTGACTTTAGAGTTCGGCCCCTTGGCGCGCAGGCACGCATCGCACATGTCATCGGGATGAGGCCGGCTTTGCCAATTGCCTGGCCGTCGATACTCGAACAGTCCGCACTCGCAGCGGCACAACCACAACGCGCCTTTACCCATCGTGCTTGAGCGATACCAGGCAATGGCGGTCATTTTCCCACGCCGCTTGCCGGTGTGGTCGATGGCGTAATCAGGACGTGGAGACAGCTCTGGCAGGGAATCGATAGCTTTTTTCAGGCAAGCCGAAGCCGTTGGCGCTGGAGCACCTTTTTTAATGTTCATTATTTTTCCGCCGGCCCTATGGCCCTGAAATACAGGTCACCCTCGTGGACACCTCAAGGGTGCCCGCGATCCCGTTTGCTCAGACGATGCGTCGATCAGGTCGAGGCGATGTCATCCGGGCATGGATCGACAGCGGCCTTTTCAAGGGCACGGGCGCGGTCCATGTGGTGGTTGTAGCGGGCAATGCGGCTAGCGAGCGATGAGTCGGCGTGCAGGGCGCTAAGGGCCATGCGGCGATGCGCGAGGGCGCGACTTTTGAACGGATTGACGGTGTGCATGAGTGACTCCAAGTTCAGTATGGAGCTGTCACGATCCTTTCCACGGGATTGGGTGGCAGCTGTGTGCAGGGTGGAAATACCGGGAAACTTGGAACCCGGCCAGGCCGAGGCCTGCCCACACACAGCCGCCATAACACAGAAAAGCGGACACAAAAAAAGCGCCTGCAATCGTGATGGGGCGCTACGTGCGCCAAGTTTTTCAACGGGTTTCCACGCCCGACCATGGGATTGACCACGGATCGACGAACCATACCGGGCATCACCATTGCGTGCAACTGTGCGTGCGGGTAATGGCTGGCCAGACGCCACAAATCTGTTCCCACCAAAATCGAGGTGGGCACAGAATGGGAACACTTAACTTATTGTAATAATTGAATATTTACACTGTTCTCACTGTTCCCGCCGATTTGGAATCACAGGCACATCTGTGTGGCAGTAGTTCAAAAGCTCACAAACAGCTCTGTCATCCCTCTGGCGCGCCTGCCGGCCACATACAACACCAGGGTTGCCCCTTCCTCCACATCAGCCACAATGGGCGCTTTTTACTCATAGGACTGCCCGCCGATGCCTGCCTTTTTCACTCCCTGGCGCAAAGCCCTGGTCATTTCGTCGCTGGTTCTGCTGTCCGCCTGCGACAACACCGACAAACCCGCGACCACGACACCACCTGCCAAGCCCGCCGAGCCACACACCACGTATCGCCAAGGCTCTTGGGATGAATTGCCGGCGGTGGCGGATGCCGATCTGCAGGCCGGCTTCGGCGCGTGGCGCAGTGCGTGTACGCGGCTCAAGGCGGACGCGGTGTGGGGTGCATCGTGCGCTGCGGCGGCAGGCCTGACGCCGGCGCCTACGGCCACCGAGATCCGCACCTTCTTGCACACCAACCTGCAGGTGTACAGCCTGCGCGCCGAGGGCGGCAGTGCTGACGGTTTGATCACCGGTTACTACGAGCCGGTTTACCCTGGCAGCCTGACCCGCACCGAGCAAGCTACGATACCGGTGTATGGCATCCCTAATGATCTGATCGTGGTCAACCTCGACAGCCTGTACCCGGAGCTCAAGGGCAAGCGCCTGCGCGGTCGTGTCGAGGGGCGGGTACTCAAACCGTATGACGATGCCGCGACCATCAACGCCAAAGGCCTCGATGCGCCGGTTATAGCCTGGCTCACCGACCCGATGGATTTGCAGTTCTTGCAGATCCAGGGCTCGGGCCGGGTCAGCCTGCCGGATGGCTCGCAAGCGCGCCTGGCCTACGCCGACCAGAACGGTCATCCGTATCGCGCCATTGGCCGCTGGCTGGTGGAGCAGGGTGCATTGAAGAAAGAAGAGGTGACCATGGGCAGTATCGCCGGCTGGGCCAAGGCCAACCCGCAGCGGGTGCCGGAGCTGCTGGCCAGCAACCCCAGCTATGTGTTCTTCACGCGTAACCCGGACAGCAACGAAGGCCCACGCGGCTCGTTGAACGTGCCGCTGACCGACGGCTACAGCGTGGCCATCGACCGCAAGGTGATTCCACTGGGCAGCCTGTTGTGGCTGTCGACCACCCGCCCCGACGGTACGCCGCTGGTGCGCCCGGTGGCGGCTCAGGACACCGGGGGTGCGATTGCCGGTGAAGTGCGGGCCGACCTGTTCTGGGGCACCGGCGAGGCGGCCGGGCACCTGGCCGGCGACATGAAGCAGAAGGGCAATGTGTGGCTGCTGTGGCCCAAGGGCATGGCGCTTCCGGCTCAGTAAGCAGGGGCTTGCGACACAAAAAGTCAATAAACTGCCGTTTATTAAACGGCAGTTCAATTTAAAAACCTGTCATCACAAAATATTGACACTAGCATTTTGATGGCACACTATGTGCCCTCTATCGAACTGTATTTATCACCCCCATGACAGGCTCGTTTTAGTGCTGGTCAGTCGGTGGAAATCATCCGTATCATGCGCACCTTGAATTATTAAGCCTGGCTGCCGATATACCCGTCCACCGCTTGATTCATGTGTCTCGCTTTAGTTTTTGCTTCTCGACGTTCTGGTTTTCTTGCCCGTGTTCAATCATTGCGATTGAGCCTTGCGTGTGCATTCGGATTAATGGAGTAAGCGGTTTGGGGCCTGTCACCTTGGCCATCCGGCATTTGCAGGATGAGCATATTTTATTGCGCCAGGGAGGCTTGTATTGGATTGCGCTGGACCACGTGGCGGATGCGCAGACGCTTGCCTGCCAGTTCCTGGGCGCTTTGCCGGCCACGCAGGCCGCGACGCTGGTGTGCGTCGGCTCCGAACCTGAGGTTATTTCCGACCGCCTGGCCGCCGATCAAGGGCCTGCAACATTACGTTTGTTTGCCATTGCCGCCGAGGTGGCCGCGCCGGCTGTATTCCACTCTCTTATTGTGGACTTGCAGCGCATCCGACTGGCGCGGGGCAGCCAACTGGTCTTGATGTTACCGGCCGACTGGCTTGACACGTTCGATGCCCTTGAACTGCAACGCTGGTGTGCCCGCATGCGCCCGTGGTTATTGTCGTTCGATGCCACACTGCTGGTATTGAGCAGCGGACAATCGCCGCAACTACACGAGTGCTTACTGGGTTTTAACGAGCAACTTTCCGGTTTGGCCCAGTTGTACCGCCAGGACGGTGCGATTCATTATCAATTGAATTACTGGCACAGCCAGTTGGGCGTTTGCGCGGCACAAATGTTCGACTTGCAGGAGTGCAAAAGCGGTTTTGCCCTGAGCAAGACACAACGTTCAAGCGCTGTACAAGCCCGCACCGATGACCAGCGTATCTACCTGACCCAGCGCCTGGTGCTCGAAGGCACCGCGCCCTTGTCGGGGCAGTGGCGTATGTTCGAGCAACGCGACGAGCTGTTGCAGCAGGCGCGCAGTGCGCGTGCCGCCAGTGTCATCGTCGCGATTGAAAGTAACCAGGATGTAGAGCTGCTGGCCAGCCAGTTGCACGACCTGCGCGACCATTGTGGTGTAGCGCTGAAAATCATCGTGCGCGAAATGGAGCCGTGCCTGCGTTATCGCGACGAGCGCCTGTTGCTGGCCAGCGGTGCCAACCTGATTGTGCCGTGCAACACCTCGCTGGCCAATTTCCTGAGTCTGGTTGAAAGCGCCCAAAGCCAGGTCTGGCGACAGCGCGAGGGGCGGGACTTCGAGTCGCTGTTCAATCGGCTGCGCCCACCCGACGTGCGCGGCCTGTTGTGCCCCAAGGAATTTATCGACCTGCTCGATCAGGTCTACAACGGTGCGACCGGTGAGCTGGACCATCAGTTGTTAAGGCTGCAACCGCGCGGTGAGTTGAACGTCGAGCAATACCTGAGCCAGATCACCCTGCGGCGCTTCGGCGACGTGGCCTGCGTGGTCGATGGCTATTTTTATCTGTTTTTGTTCGCCTGCCGCGGCGACGGCCTGGAGCCTGCGCTGGGCAATGTCTGCCGCTTGCCGTGGCGCGATCTGTTCAGTGACTGCACGGTACTGGCCGGCGTTGACGCCTTGCCGCGCCAGGCGTTTGTCGAAGCGCCGGTGGTGCTGGACCTCTCGCAACAGGCCGTGCAGCAGGTCACTGCCGACCTGCACCGCTCGATCAACCAGGCCGGTTTTGTGCCGCAACGCATCACGCTCACGCTGTCGGAGCCCAGCTCATGAATTTCTCCCAACTGCTGCAGGTGATTGCCGTCAGCGTGTTGCTGACCGTCGCGCTGATCGTGTTGCTGCACAGTGCCGGCCAACGGCTGGTCCATTGGTGGCAAAACCACTTGCCGCCGCGTCATCTGAAACCGCGTGGCGTGCGTCGCCGTCTGCCTGCGGCCCCAGCCAAGAGCGATGTCAATGACCCGTCCTGAACGTATCGACGCTGTCACTGCGCGCACCGCTTCTCACTGGCGCTGGCCGGGGCTTGGGCTGTGGAACCTGTATTTCATCATCAAGCTGATGCTGTTCTGGGCCGGTTACCTGAACCTGCAACTGCTGCCCAACCTGGTGTTCGCGGCGGTGTTGCTGGTGCCTTTGCCCCATCGCTACCTGGTGTGGTTGCGCACGTTGATTGCCGTACCGGTGGGTGTGGCCCTGTTTTATCAGGACACCTGGCTGCCGCCCTTCAGCCGTTTGCTGGACCAGCCGGGCGTGCTGAATTTCAGCGGCGAGTACCTGCTGGAACTGGCCGGGCGTTTCATCGACTGGAGCCTGTGCGGCAAGTTGCTGGTGCTGACCGTGGCATTCTTTTTCGTGCGCCAGTGGCTGCGCCTGACCACCTTGACCCTGGCCGGCTTTGCCTGGCTGGGCAGCGCCAGTTTGCTGGCCATGCAGGCACCGACGCAGACAACCGTGGCGCAAACACCGGGCACGGCTACGGTCAGTACGGCAGAGCCCGACAGTCCGACCCTGGAAGCCTACCTGCAAAAGTTCTACACCACCGAGGCTGCCCGTCAGGTGAAGTTCGAGCCGTCGGCGTCGGCCGCTCAACCGTTCGACCTGTTGCTGATCAACATCTGCTCGATGGCCTGGGATGACCTGGAATCGGTAGGGCTGCGCGATAACCCGCTGTTCCAGCAGATGGACATGATCTTCGATAACTTCAACTCGGCCACCTCCTACAGCGGCCCGGCGGCGATTCGGTTGTTGCGTGCCAGTTGTGGTCAGCAACCGCACAGCAAGCTGTACGGCATGGCCGCCGAGCAATGCCTGTTAATGGATGACCTGCGCAAGCTGGGCTTCGACAGCCAGGTGATGCTCAACCACACCGGTCAGTTCGAAGGCTTTATCGACGAGGTGCGCAGCCAGGGTTCGCTGCCGGCGCCGCAAGTCAGTACCGCCAACCTGCCACGGGCGCTGGTCGGCTTCGACGGTTCGCCGATCTGGCGCGACCGCGAGGTGCTCGACAAGTGGTGGCTCAACCGTGTGGGCCAGGACAATTCGCGGGTGGCGCTGTTCTACAACACCACCACGCTGCATGACGGCAACCGGGCACTGACCAGCGATGGCGGCACCAAGAGCGCCGACTACAAGCCGCGCGCCCAGGCGTTGATCGACGATTTGAGCGCCTTCCTCAAGCAACTGGAAAAGAGCGGCCGGCGTGTCGCCGTGGTGATCGTGCCCGAACACGGCGCCGCCTTGCACGGTGACCGTATGCAGATCGACGGCATGCGCGAAATCCCCAGCCCTTCGATTACCCATGTGCCGGTTGGCATCAAGTTGATCGGCATGGGCAAGCCGCCAGCCAGTGGCCCGATTCATGTCAGCGAGCCGAGCAGTTACCTGGCGCTGTCGCAGATCATCGCGCGATTGTATGCCGCAGCGCCTCAGGGCGAAGGCCTGGAGCCTGACTGGCAGACGCTGCTGAGCAACCTGCCGCAGACCCCGATGGTCTCGGAAAACGCCGGCACCGTGGTCCTCGATTATGCCGGCAAGCCTTACGTGCGCATTAAGGAGAAGGGCGCATGGCTACCTTACCCACAAAGATTCCAGTGAACAAAATCATGCTGACACGCAACGAACGCGCTGATGACATTGCCAGGCTCAAGGCCGACCTGAACCTGACGGACCTCAATTACGTGGATATTTCGGCGCAGCTGGAGTTGAGCCAGGCGCTCAAGCGCTGGCCGTTGCTGGTCGAACTGATGCGCCCTCTTGCGCCGGTCGAAAACGCGCAGCGTAGCGATAAAGATGATCGGTCGAGTATTCGTGAGGCGCGCCAGTGAGTGCCTTGAGCCTGTCGGGCGTACGTGGCGGGGTGGGCACCACCTCGTTGCTGGCCGCGCTCGGCTTTGCCCTGCACAGCCTTGGCGAGCGGGTGTTGATGGTCGATATGTGCCCGGAAAACCAGCTGCGCCTGCACTTCAATCTGGCGGTCGAGCAATCGTCGGGCTGGGCGCGGGCGATGCTCGACCGCCAGCCCTGGCACGAACACGCCTGGCGCCTGAGCGACAACCTGCACCTGCTGCCCTATGGCCGCTTGAGCGCTGCGCACAGTCAGGCCGTCGAGCAGCGCTTGCTCAATGACCCCGCACTATGGGCGCGGCGGCAAGTGAGCCTGGCCGGGCAATACGACTGGCTGCTGTTCGATCTGCCGCAACGTTTACCGGGGCATGCCGGTGTAGGGCCGTGCCTGTTGCCGATCCGTGTCGCAGAAGCCGACACGGCCTGTCTGGCGCTGTTGCAGCAAGCCCGGCAAGAACCGGGTTATACGCCGCAACCGTTATTGATCAATCGCTTCGATGCGGGCAGCGCGTTGCAGCGCGACCTGTTGCTGGTGTGGCGCAACAGCCCGGACAGCCGCCTGCTGCCGCTGACGGTGCACACCGATGAAGCGGTGCGCGAAGCCATGGCCTTTCGGCAACCGGTTGGCCAGTATGCGCCCGACAGCCTGGCCGCTCAGGATGCCGTGAGTCTGGCGACCTGGTGCCTGGCCCGTCGCCAGGAACTGGAGGCTGCATGACTGGACGCGGGTTTGCCTACCGGCAGTTGCGCCGTCAGCATGACTGTCACCCGCTGACCGCCTTGTGGCTGGCCACGCTGAGTGCTCTGGCGTGGCTGTTTTTGCGTCTGGAGTCGCCGGTCTGGCAGCGTCTGATCGAACAGCGCCAGCGCTGGTACCCGCAACTGGCCAACAAGGCGCCGAGTGCCGGCGACCCGCTGCGCATTGTCTTGCAAAGTCTGTGGCTGCTGTTGTTCCAGCCTTGGCCACAAGCACACCGGCGCCCTGTGCCGCGCGTGTTGCAACGTGCAGGCCGGCTCAATCAAGCGCTCTGGAGCCGCTTTGGCCACTTTCTCAACGGCCTGCCCGACCAGGTCAGCCAGAGCCGTTCGATAAAGGACAGTACCCACTGGTGGTCGACGCTGGGGCCGCGTCAGCAGAAGTGGCTGAACATCCTGTGCGGCGTGTCGGGGCTAGGCCTGGTGCTGGTGTGCATCACCGAGCCGTTCAGCCTGACCTCACAAATCCTCTTTGTGGCGCTGCTGTGGGCCGTGGCGATGCTGGTGCGGCGCGTGCCGGGGCGCTTTCCGACCCTGTTATTGATCATGCTGTCGCTGATCGTTTCGTGCCGTTACCTGTGGTGGCGCTACACCGAGACCCTGAACTGGGACAGCCCGCTGGACCTGGTGCTCGGGGTCATTCTGCTGATCGCCGAGACCTACTCCTGGCTGGTACTGGTGCTGGGCTATATCCAGACCTGCTGGCCGTTGCAGCGCAAGCCTGCGCAATTGCCGAGCGACACGAGCCTGTGGCCAACGGTCGATCTGTTGATCCCCACCTACAACGAAGACCTGTCGATCGTGCGCGGCACGGTGTATGCCGCCTTAGGCCTGGACTGGCCGCACGACAAGCTGCGCATTTCGATTCTCGATGACGGCAAGCGCGAAGCCTTCAAGCAGTTTGCCGCCGAGGCCGGGGTCAACTACATCACCCGCGCCGACAACAAGCACGCCAAGGCCGGCAACCTGAACCGGGCGCTGGGCCAGCTGACTGGCGAGCTGATCGCGATTTTCGACTGCGACCACGTGCCGGTGCGCTCCTTCCTGCAGCTGACAGTGGGCTGGTTTTTGCGCGACCCGAAAATGGCGCTGGTGCAAACCCCGCACCACTTCCTGTCGCCGGACCCGTTCGAGCGCAACCTCGATACCTTCCGCAAGCGGCCCAACGAAGGCGAGCTGTTCTATGGCCTGGTGCAGGACGGCAACGACATGTGGAACGCGGCGTTCTTCTGTGGCTCATGCGCGGTGTTGCGCCGGGCGGCCATCGAAGACATCGGCGGCTTTGCCGTCGAGACCGTCACCGAAGACGCGCACACCGCGCTGCGCATGCACCGCCGCGGCTGGAACTCGGCCTATGTGCGCATTCCGCAAGCGGCGGGGCTGGCCACCGAAAGCCTGTCGGCGCACATCGGCCAGCGAATTCGCTGGGCACGCGGCATGGCGCAGATTTTCCGCACCGACAATCCCTTGCTGGGCAGAGGCCTGACGTTCTTCCAGCGCATCTGTTACGCCAACGCCATGCTGCACTTTCTGGTCGGCTTGCCGCGTCTGGTGTTCCTCACTGCACCGCTGGCGTTCCTGCTGTTTCATGCCTACATCATTTACGCCCCGGCGGTGATGATCGTGCTGTACGTGATTCCGCACATGGTCCACGCCAGCCTGACCAACTCACGGATTCAGGGCGAGCATCGCCTGACGTTCTGGGGCGAGGTGTATGAAACGGTGCTGGCCTGGTACATCGCCCGGCCGACCACCGTGGCGCTGTTCAACCCCAGGAAGGGCAAGTTCAACGTCACCGCCAAGGGCGGCCTGATGACCGAAAACCAGTTCGACTGGAGCATCGCCCGGCCGTACCTGATTCTGGCGCTGCTCAATATCATCGGGCTGGGCTTTGCGGTGTGGCGGTTGTTCAACGGCCCGACCGATGAAATCGGCACGATTCTGGTCAGTTGCCTGTGGGTGTTCTACAACCTGCTGATCGTCGGCTCTGCCGTGGCGATTGCCGCCGAGGTGCGCCAGGTGCGTGAAACCCACCGGGTGCTGGCACGCCTGCCGGCGGCGCTGCGCCTGGCCAACGGGCGTTTCCATACCGGCACGCTGGTCGACTATTCCGACGGTGGCGTGGGCCTTGAGCTGGATGCCGAGCTGGCCATCCCGCTGGGCGAGCGCGTGTCGTTGATGATGCAGCGCGGCAACCGCGAATTTCTGTTCCCTGGCGTGGTGACCCGTAGCCATCGCCACCTGGTGGGTATCGCCTTCAATGCGTTGTCGCCGGCACAGAAGATCGATTATGTGCAATGCACCTTTGCCCGCGCCGACGCCTGGTTGAACTGGAACGAAAATTTTTCGCCGGACCGCCCGCTGCACAGTTTCATCGAAGTGCTGCGTCTGGGCGCGACGGGCTATTACCGCCTCTATCAGTATTTACCTGCCTGGACCCGCACTCTGGCGCGGCCGTTCGTGCGCCTGTGTGCCTGGCTGATCAGCTACGTGCCACGGTTCGCCAAGGCATCACCTTCTTCAACTTCTCGATCGGTGTGAGCTCCATGAGTCGCTTTTTCAATTTCAGGCTCACCAGCCTGCTACTGCTGGCCATGGGCTGTGTTCACGCTCAGGCGCAAACCCAGGCGCTGCCTCCAACGCCCAAGGTCCAGGCACCGGTACCGGTACCGGCGGCGACACCTGTCGTGCTGCCGGCGGTTACCCTGCCGCCGAGCTGGGATGTGTCGCACAGCTTCGAGAGCCTGGGCCGGGCCTCCGACACCCTGCTGCTGGGCACGCGCAACACCGATCAGTTCGAGTTCACCCTGCGCCGCGACCGCATCGCCAGCCAGGCCGGCCTGCAACTGGAGTACACCCCATCGCCGGCACTGTTGCCGACGCTGTCGCACCTGCGCATCTACCTCAACGACGTGCTGATGAGCGTGGTGCCCATCGAGAAAGAGCAACTGGGCAAGAAGACCGTGCGCCAGGTGGCCCTCGACCCGCGTCTGGTCAGTGACTTCAACCGGGTGCGTATTGAGTTCGTCGGGCATTACACCGACATCTGCGAAGAGCCGTCCAACAGCGCGTTGTGGGTCAACGTCAGCCGCGTCAGCCAGGTCTCGCTCAAGGAGCAGGCGCTGATCATCAAGAATGACCTGGCGTACTTTCCGGTGCCGTTCTTCGACTCGCGCGGCCATGGCCTACCCAGCCTGAACATGGTCTTCGCCGGCCAGCCGACGCTGGGCGAGCAGCGCGCCGCCGGCGTGCTGGCCTCCTACTTCGGCAGCCAGGCGGCCTGGCGCGGCACGCAATTTCCGGTGCTGTTCGATCAGTTGCCGGCCGCTACGACCGAGCGCCCGGCCGGGGCCTCGATCGTGTTCGCCACCAACAGCCATCGCCCGGCCTTCATGGCGGATCTTGCGAAATACCCGGCCGTCGAGGCGCCGGTGGTGCAGATGCTCGACAGTCCGGTCGACCGCTACAGCAAGGTGCTGCTGGTCATGGGCCGCGACGAAGCCGACCTGCTCACTGCCGTACAGGCGCTGGCGCTGGGCGGCGATTTGCTGCGTGGCGACCGGGTGGTGATCGACAAGGTGCAGCAACTGCAACCACGCAAGCCATACGATGCGCCCAACTGGATGGCCACCGACCGTCCTGTGCGCTTCGCCGAACTGATCAAGTACCCCGAGCAACTGCGCGCCAGCGGCCTGCAACCGCAGCCGATCAGCGTGGAGATGAACCTGCCGCCGGACCTGTTCGTCTGGCGTAACCAGGGCATCCCGTTGCAAGCCCGCTACCGCTACACGCCGCCACCGTTCAATGACGGCTCGCGCTTGAACATCAGCCTCAACAACGAGTTCATCAGCAGCTTGCCGTTGCAGGTCAACAGCCATGACCAGCTTGAAGAGCTGCGCCTGGCGGTGCTGAACACAGAGTCGGCGAACGTCAACGAGAAGGTGTCGATGCCGGCGCTGAAGGTCGGCGACCGCAACACCTTGCAGTTCAAGTTCAGCTTCACCTCCACCGGCGGCGCGGGCGCCCAGCGTGATCGTTGCCAGACCTCGTTGCCGATCGACGCCCAGGCGGTGATCGACGATCAGTCGAGCATCGATCTGTCCGGCTACAACCACTACATCGCGATGCCTGACCTGTCAGCCTTTGCCCGCAGTGGTTTTCCTTACAGCCGCATGGCGGATTTGTCTGAAACCCTGGTGGTGCTGCCCAAGCAGCCCAATGCGCTGCAGTTGAGCACCTACCTTGAAGCGCTGGCCGGCATTTCGGCGCGCTCCGGTTTGCCGGCCATGAAGCTGCAAGTCAGCGACAACTGGGAACAGGCCGCCAAAGAAGACGCCGATCTGCTGGTACTCGGTTCGTTTGCGCCGGACATGCGCGATAACCGCGACATGAACCTGCTGCTCGACCGTTCTCGCGACTGGCTGTTGCAGTCCAGCGACAAGCATGCGCACAGCGAGTCCAACCCGCCGTCGAGCCTGGTACAAGTGTCGGCGCAAGGGCCGATTGCCGCCATTGTCGGTTTGCAGTCACCGTTCCATGCCCAGCGCAGCATCGTCGCCTTGCTGGCTACCGAAGACGCCGACTTCACGTTGCTGCGCGAGACGCTCAACGACAGCGGCAAGCTCAATGCCGTGGCCGGCTCTGTGGCGTTGATCCGCAGCAGCGGCGTGTACAGCCAGATCGTCGGCGAGCGCTACTACGTCGGTAGCCTGCCGTGGTGGCAACTGCTGTGGTTCAAGTTGTCCGAGCACCCGGTGCTGCTGGCCTTCATGGCCGTGTTCGGTGTGTTGCTGACCTCGGTACTGGTCATGCGCGCGCTGCAATGGGCGGCGCGTCGTCGCCTGGCGTATGGGGAATAAGCCGGTGCGCTTGCTCAGGGGCTTGACCTTGTTGCTGACCGGCCTCAGCGGTGCGGCGCTGGCCGCCGAGATGCCGCAGACGGCCACAGAACAGCAGCAATGGTTGTTGCAACAGATGCGCGTGGGCGAGGCGCTGTATCGCGACGATCTGGTCAAGGACGCCCTGGCGCGCCTGGAGCTGGTCACCCCGCAGCACCCGCAAGTGGTGCTGGGCAAACTGGTTCAGGCACTGGCCAACCCGACGGCCAACGAAGCCTGGATCAATCAGTTGCTGGTCGAGCTGGATCAGAAATACCCCGACTCGCTGCAACGCCGCCAGGCGTATGCCTTGGTCCGGTTGCGCAGCCAGGAGGGCCAGCAGGCCTTGCAACAAGCCAGGCTGCTGGCTGCTGCCGGGCGCTTCGATGAGGCGACCAAGGCCTTCGAGCAAGTGCTGGGCGCAGAACCACCCAACCTGGCCATGGCCCTGGAGTACTGGGCCAGCCGTAGCCGCGTCACGGGCCAGCGCCCGGTGGCCATCAAGCAGTTGCAGGCCCTGGACCGTGATTACCCGGGCAATACCGGGGTGCGGCAGATGCTGGTCAGCCTGTTGATGAGCGAAAAGCGCGACGCCGAAGCCCTGGCCGTGCTGCACCAGTTGGCCGCCGATCCGCTGGCCAGTAACAATGCAGCCGAAACCGAATACAACTACCTGGTCAAGCAACCGGTCACCCCCGAGACCTTGCGCGCCTGGCAGGCGTTTGTCGGCTACTACCCGTATTCGCCGCTGCTCAAGAACGCGCGCCAGCAACTGGCCGACCAGCAACGCTTGCAGGCCGACCCGGCCTGGCAGGCCGGTGCCCAGGCCAAGCGTTTGCTGGAGCAGGACTCGGGCAATGTGCAGGACAGCGTGCAAGCCGAGCAACTGCTGCGCCGCGCCCTGAAAGGCTACCCGGAGGATTCGAGCCTGCACGGCGCGCTGGGCACCGCCTTGATGCGCCAGGACAAGAACGCCGCAGCTTATGCGGCATTTACCACGGCACTGAGTAAAGAGCAGGACACCTTTTACATCAGTAAATGGCAGGACCTGCAAAAGCTCGCCCGCAACTGGATGGCGCTGCAACAAGGCGACCAGGCGCTTGCGCGCAAGGACTATGCGGCCGCGCGCAGCGCCTATCAGCAGGCGCGCACGCTGGATGCGCAATCAGCCGGCCCGTTGATCGGCCTGGCTGAAGTTGCCCGTGCACAACTGGACGACATTCAGGCCGAAGCCTTGCTGCTGCAGGCGCGCAAGGTCGAGCCGGACAATGGCAGCGTGATCCGTGCGCTGGTGCGGCTGTATCGGGCGCAGTCCAACGAGCGCGCCGAAGCCTTTCTCAATACCTTGCCGGCGACCAACCAGGCCGAGTTCGCCGCGCTGCGCCAGAGCATCGAACTGGCACGCCTGAACCTGCAGGCCGATCAGTTCAGCGAGCGCTCCGACTGGGTGCAACTGGTCCCGACGCTGAAGAAGATCCGCGTGCTGGACCCGGACAATCCGTGGCTGGCCTATCGTCTGGCCGCTGCCGAAATGGCCTTGGGCAAGCCGCAACAGGCTGATGACGCGTTCACACAATTGCTGACGCGCCAAGGCGCTAACCCCGAAGCGCGTTATGCCCATGGCCTGTACCTGGCCAATGCCAACCGCGACGACGAAGTGCTGGCCAGCCTGGGCAAGATTCCCAAGGCCAACTGGACCGACAACATGCGCGAACTGGGCGCGCGTATCGAGCGCCGGCAGATGCTGGCGCGCGCCGAATTGTTGCGCAGCAATGGCAAAGAAGCGCAAGCCATTGCCCTGCTGATGCGCAACCCGACCCCCGACGACTACGCCACCCTGGCCGACTGGGCGACCCAGCGCAGCGATTGGCCGGCGGCAGAAAGCGCGTATAAAAAAGTCCTGGCGGCCGACCCGAAAAATGCTGACGCGCAGTTGGGGCTGATCGAAGTATTGATCGCCACCCAACGCGTACCAGAAGCGCGCACGGCGCTGGCCAGCCTGGCGATGCCGGCCGATGCTTCGCCTAACTGGCAGCGGCGCCTGGCCAATGCCTGGCTGGGCGCCGGCGATAAAGAGCGCGCCAAGGCGCTGCTCGCCGACCTGCTGAAAACCCCGCAAAGCGACCCGCTGATCTACCGCGATGCCGCGCGTCTGCAAGCCAAAGACAACCCGCAGCAGGCACTGGACCGCTACGCACAGGCCATGGCAGCGGCCGGCCTGATCAAGCCCGACGAGGCCAGCCCCCGCAACAACGTCGCCCTGACCCGGGCCAGCCGCGCCCAGGACAGCGACGACTGGTTGCCGCGCAGCCTGCGCAGCGATGTCGACGAGCTGTACCAACAGCAGAACACCACGGTCAACGTCTACCACGACATTACCCGGCGCACTGACAGCACCTCGCCGGGCATTTCCGACCTGACCACCCAGACCTCCATCGTGCGTGTCGACACGCCGGTCGCTGGCGGCCATGGCTTTGTCCAGGCCGAGCAGGTCGACCTCAATGCCAGCAAATTCGACACCGATGAAAACGGTCTGCACACCGAAGCGTTCGGCACCTGTGCGGTACGCATCAACCGCACCACCGGCAACCCCACACTCAGCGGCTGCCGCAGCACCTCGCAAAGCACCAGCGGCCCCAGCGTGGCCGTGGGCTGGAAGAACGAGCAGGTGGCGGTGGACATCGGCCATACGCCGCAGGGCTTCGAAATAGGCAACTGGCTGGGCGGCGTCGCCTACAGCAGCAACTGGAACTCGATTGGCTGGACCCTGACCGCTTCGCGCCGGCCGATGAGCAACTCGGTGGTGTCCTACGCCGGCGCCGTGGACCCGGTGACCGGCATCCGCTGGGGCGGGGTGACCAGCAATGGCTTTACCCTGAGCATGAGCTATGACCAGGGCGGCATCGATGGCCTGTGGGCCAGCCTGGGCACCCATTGGCTGCGCGGCAAGAACGTGGCCAACAACCATCGGCTTTCGGCGATGGCCGGCTACTACTACCGCCTCAAAGACAGCGCCGATGAGCGCATGCGCACCGGCCTGACCCTGATGTACTGGGGCTACGACAAGGACCTGAGCGAGTACACCCTGGGGCAGGGCGGCTATTACAGCCCGCAGCAGTACTACTCGATCGGCGTACCGCTCAGTTACGCCTGGCGCAACGCCAACTGGTCGGCACAACTGGAAGGCTCGGTGGGCTGGTCGTTCTCCAGCACCGACAGCAGCGACCTGTACCCGATGGGCGTGCCGCTCAGCGATGGCGATGCCGTTGATGAGGACAACACCACCCTGACCAAATCCGGTAGCAGCAGCACCGGCGTCAGTGCGCGCCTGCAAGCCCAGGTCGAACGGCGCCTGAGCAACAACCTGATGCTGGGCACGGGGGTTTCCCTGCAACACAGCGAAGGCTATGCACCCAGCCGGGCGATGTTGTACCTGCGCTACAACTTCGACGAGTGGCAAGGCAATTTGCCGATGCCGATCGAGCCGGTGACGCCGTATGGGGATATGCGCTGACCGGTATGGATTCGCCAATCCTGTGCCACACCCTTCATCAATCCCCTTGAACGATCTGCTCTGACCGCAACTCACCTTAATAGCAGGCGCTATTAAGGTGAGGAGACAGCGGTGTATGAACGGCCCCGATAAACGCCATGGTGATGCTTCCATTCCGGTTCTGGAAGAGGTCGCAACGCTGTCCAAACGGACGGTCGTCACCGGCGTTACCACGGTTGAAAAGCAGGTCGAGTCTCGACGTCACGTGATATCCGAGGTCCTGCAAGCGCAGGACGTTTCGGTGGACAGGGTGCCTGTCGGCACCGTCGTGGACGCTGCCAATCCTCCGCAGGTCAGGACCGAACACGGTGTGACCATCATCCCGGTACTTGAAGAAGTGCTGGTCGTTGAAAAGCGCCTGATGCTCAAGGAGGAGCTGCACATTCGACAGTATGTCGACGAAACACTTTCTAGCCAGGAAGTGACTTTGCAGATCGAAAGCGTGCTGCTCAAGCACCGCGAAGCCACTCCGGCTGACCAGGATCAAACGGTCAAGCCTTTGCTCCATGGCCAAATTCCTCCAAGAGAGAACCCAATATGACGCATACATTAGTAGCAGCCTTCGATACGCTGGCAGAAGCTCATGCCGCCAAGGCTCAGTTGCTGAGCCATAACATTCTGGAGAGCAACATCAAGCTGTCCTCGTCCGAACTCACAAGCGCCGAGCACGCTGTCGGCGCAGAGGACGATCACGCGCCGTTCGGGCACAAGGTCGGCAGTTTCTTCGGTTCGCTGTTCAGCGGCGACGATGAAGATAAACCCCACCGTTACGCAACGGCTTACCCGGAAGCCTACCGCCGTGGCGCCACGCTGCTGACGGTTACGCTCGACACCGATGAGCAGGTAGAACAGGCCGAAGACATTCTGGAGCACAACGGCGCGTTCGACATCGATGAGCGCTCGTCTACCTGGGATACCGATGCCAGCGACGTCACTGGCGCGGTCGTGCCTCTGGCGGCCCCCCGTCTGGCCGACACCCGTCTGGTGGATGAGCGTACGTCGATTCCGATTATTGAAGAAAGCCTGCGGGTCGGTAAACGAGTGATCAATACCGGACGCGTTCGGGTCGTGTCACGCGTGACCGAGCGGCCGATCGAGGAGACCGTCAGCCTGCACGAGGAGCACGCTTACATCGAGCGTCATCCGGTTGATCGTGCGGCCACGGCGGATGAGCTGGACAGCTTCAAGGAGGGCTTCATAGAAATCCAGGAGACCGCCGAAGAGCTGGTGGTCGAGAAAACCGCCCGTGTGGTCGAGGAAGTCAGCGTTGGCCGACAGTCATCGGACCATACCGAAACCGTGCGTGACACACTGCGCCGGACCGATGTCGATGTGCAGACCGAGCCTGGCTCGATGCTGCATCGCGATGAGGTGGTCAAACTGGACGATCCCCTGAAAAACCGTCCGTAATATCGGTGCGGGCTTCAGGAGTTAGTCGGGCCTTGGCACGAACCTGATGTAGGAGGCAGCTCTGCTGGCGATATCTGCGGTACAGACGCCATAGATGTGCCGGTTTTACTGGCCTCTTCGCCAGCAGAGCTGCCTCCATCCATCCAAGGCTCGACACATACCTGTGGGAGGCTGCTCTGCAGGCGAAGAGGCCGGCATGGGCAAAGACAGTTGCTGCCTCCTACAGGATAGGTGGCCTCAGCGCCTGTTCGCCAACACCTTCTGGTAAACCTCCAGGGTCTGTTGCGCGCAGGCGCTCCAGGTAAACTGGCGGGCGCGTTCCAGGCCTAGACGGACTTTGCGCTCGCGTTCTTCGGGCTGTTGCAGTACGGCTTGCATGGCGGCGGCGATGCTGTCGACGTTGTGCGGATCGACTGGCCATGCGGCGTCGCCGGTGACTTCCGGCAGCGAGGTGCTGTTGGAGGCGATCAGCGGGCATTGTGCGGCAAAGGCTTCGATGGCCGGCAGGCCAAAGCCTTCATATAGAGACGCAAATACCAAGGCACCGGCGCTTTGCAGCAGGGCCAGCACTTCGTTTTGCGGCAAATAGCTCAGCCAGCGGCCCTCGCCACGGTGTTGCAGCGCCTCAAGCCGCGGCAGCAGGGCTTCGTTATGCCAGCCATCGCGGCCGACCACGATCAGCGGATGCGCCTTGCGGATTTCTGCCGGTAATTGTTCGAAGGCGTCGAGCACCCGCAGCAGGTTCTTGCGCGGTTGCAGGGTGCCGATCGACAGGAAGAAGCCCGGTTGCAGGCCATGCCTGGCCAGCACTGCCTCGCGCTCTACACTGTCGACGCGCTGGAAGTACACCGGGTCAACGCCCAGCGGGGTGACGCTGATGCGTTCAGGCTCTATCCCCAGGTGTGTGACCATGTCCTGCTTGCTGTAGTCGGAAATGGTGATGATGTGGTCGGCGCGGTGAATGCTGTTGATGAACAGCCAGCTTTTCAGGCGCTTGAGGTCTTGCTTGATCCACTCCGGGTGCAGCAACGGGATCACGTCCATGATCGTGGCAACGGTCGGCACGCCGCGAATCAGCGGAATATGGTGATCGGTGGCATGGAACAACTGCACGTCACGGGCAATGTCGCCTGAGTTGCTCAGGGGCCGTTTGAGTACGCCGCCAAGAACCGCATGGATGCGAAAGTCCCTGGCCAGTACTTGCGGAGTACCGAACGGCATGGCTGGCAGGTTTTTGCCAAAAGCATAAGGCTTGATACGCAGGTCGTGGTGCTGGCTTAGAGCGTTCAAGCCCTGCCAGAGCGCACGGGAATAGATACCGATACCGTCCAGATGTCCGGTCCGTGCGCCGCCTGCCCAAACGGTACAACTCAAGCCTATGTTCATGTCTTGTTTTTCTCGAATCCGATCAGTTGTATCGTGTTTTTCAAGTGATTTTCGGCGGTAAACAGCGTCAATCCGTACCCATGAGCCGAACAGGGCGCGCAGCCTACCATGAGCTGACCATTTGACGTCCTCCCCCACCTCGATCTTCGATCGTCGCCACAGGCGCAAAGGAAGGGGATTCCTGCTTCACAGAGCACAGCCTCAGGCTACTTGAGCCATCGGTCTTACACGCTCTCCACAGGCTAAAACCGTGAGTCCCACGGCTTTGATATTCTTTGCAGCATTGGTGTCGCGATCATGCTCGGCGTTGCACGATGGACATGCCCAGACTCGAGTCGAGAGTGATAATTGAGCCAATACGTGACCACAACCTGAGCAGGTTTTGCTGCTCGGGTACCACTGATCAATCCTTACGATCTGCCGGCCCGCCCAGTCACCCTTGTATTCCAGCTGCCGAGCGAACTCACCCCAGGCAGCGTCAGCAATGGCCTTGGACAGCTTGCGATTCCTGATCATGTTTTTGACTTTCAAAGACTCGACGCAGATTACTTGGTTTTCGTTGATCAATCTGCGCGACACCTGATGAAGGTTGTCCTGGCGGGCATCTGAAATTTTTGCGTGCAGCCTGGCCACCTTGCGTTTCGCTTTCAGGCGATTGGCTGAGCCGAGCT
>NZ_BAAILM010000005.1:0-96832 GCF_054589175.1 Pseudomonas sp. 3A(2025)
ATTATTTTCAGAAGTTTTCAACACATCCAAACTTCGATCACTTGCGTGCCGAGCGATCTTTCGACCAACTCGTCAGCGGGAGGCGAATAATACAGCAACCGAAGTTACTGTCAACTGCCTTTTTTCACCGCCGGGCCCGGAGGCCTGCACTATTCCCTCGCCGTTTTCACTTCTAACTCGTTGATCTTCAAGGAGTTTTCAGTTTCTTCCGCGGCGGGAATGGTGCGCATTATAGAGCGCTGAGACGGGGCGTCAACACTTAATTACCAATAGCACCGAAATTAAATAAATGCGCATTATATTGCGCAAACCCTTCCGGTTACTCATCATGCTGCCTATATATAGAAAGCCCGCCCCAGGACCCTGCCTGCCATGAAGCCGTCATCACTCACCCCCTCTTCCATATTGTTCCCCCTGGGATTGCTGATCATCGCCATGATCTCCATCCAGACAGGCGCCTCTCTGGCCAAGAGCCTGTTCCCTGCCATAGGCGCACAAGGCACAACCACCCTGCGACTGGTCTTTGCCAGCATCATCATGATTCTGGTCTTGCGCCCCTGGCGTGTTCGCCTGAGTGCACGCTCGCTGCGCATGATCATTGTGTATGGCGTGGCACTGGGCGCAATGAACCTGCTTTTCTATATGTCGCTGCGCACTGTACCGCTGGGCATCGCCGTAGCCCTGGAACTCACCGGCCCGCTGACCGTGGCATTGCTGTCTTCGCGCAGAACCATCGATGTCCTGTGGATAGCCCTGGCCGTCGGCGGTTTGTTGATGCTGATACCGGATAGCAACAGCGCCAGCCTTGACCCGCTCGGGGCGGCCTATGCGCTTGGCGCCGGCGCCTGCTGGGCCGCTTATATTGTCTTCGGCCAGAAAGCCGGAGAAGGTAACGGTGTTCAGACCGCCGCACTCGGGGTAATCGTCGCCGCCCTGTTTGCTGCCCCCTTCGGCATAGCCCATGCAGGCACCGCACTACTGGACATTGGCCTGCTGCCCGCCGCAATCGGTGTAGCGATCCTGTCGACCGCCCTGCCCTATAGCCTGGAGATGATCGCCCTGACGCGCATGTCGGCGCGAACCTTCGGCACACTGGCAAGCCTGGAACCGGTTATCGCAGCACTCTCGGGCCTGCTGTTTCTGCACGAGCAATTGTCGCAACTGCAATGGCTGGCCATGGGCGCGATCATTCTGGCTTCTATCGGCGTAACGCTGTCGGCCACCCCCCAACAGCCCAAACTGGTGCCTGGCGACTGAGTCTCAATAACAAGAATTTACAAGGCACTAGCAATTGTTCCGCGCATGCGCCATGTTTACAGCCTGACCGATACGGTTCGTGGGAAAAATCCGTGAACCGATCGATATCCCTTGAGTACCAACAAACACTCAAGCCCGATTGTGGCTTTCAGACATAGCCGGTTAAGGAACGGGATGAAATACATCGTTATCGCACTGGCGCTGCTTGGCGTGACAGGATGCGCCGCGACAGCCAAGCCGGTTGTTCAAGGCAAGCGCGGCATCCACATCAACTGCTCGGGGTTGTCTTCATCCTGGGAGAAATGCCAGGAGCTGGCAGCCAACACCTGCGAGTCAGGCCAATTCAGGGTCATTGCCAAGTCGGGTGACGCCGTCGAGGACCCAGGCGATTATCCATTCGGCCTGAATCCCGCCGGTTATACCAGCCGCAGCATGATTATCGTGTGCAAGAAATCCCGTCTTTAAGGCGCGCAACACGTCAATCAAACGCTGACGGTGCGCGCCTGTAGCCATTGCAACGCAGCCCCTTGCAGCAGGGGGCTCAAACGCTGCCTGACGTGCGTATGGTAACGATTGAGCCAGGCCTTCTCATCGGCACTGAGCAGCGACAACTCCAGACAACGCGTGTCGATCGGGCACAGCGTCAGCGTTTCGAACCGCAGAAACTCACCAAACTCGGTCTGCTCCGCTTCCTGATTGATCACCAGGTTCTCTATACGCACGCCCCAGCGCCCCGGCCGGTAAGTACCCGGTTCAATAGACGTGATCATCCCCGCCAGCATGGCTGTCTGTGGCGTAACCGGCGCCTGATAGGCAATCACCTGCGGCCCTTCGTGTACATTCAGAAAGTAACCCACGCCATGGCCGGTGCCATGACCATAGTTGACCCCCTCGGCCCACATCGGCGCCCTTGCAATAGAGTCCAGCAGCGGTGCCGGAATGCCTTTGGGAAACCGCGCCCGCGACAGGGCAATCATGCCCTTGAGCACCCGGCTGCAATCCTGCTTCTGCGCGGCACTCGGTTCGCCGACGGCGACCATCCGTGTGATGTCAGTCGTACCGCCAAGGTACTGGCCACCGGAATCGATCAATAGCAGGCCATTGCCTTCAATCTGCGCATGCTCGGCTTCGGTGGCCCGATAATGCGGCATCGCACCATTGGCATTAAAGCCTGCAATCGTTGCAAAACTGGGGCACACATACCCCGGTCGGCGCTGACGAGCCTCGGCCAGTTCCTCGTCGATGTTCAGCTCACTGATGGACAGACGCCCCAGAGAATCATCCAGCCAGGTGAAGAATTCACACAGGGCGGCACCGTCCTGCTCCATGACCTGACGGATATGGCGCAGATCCTCAAGACTCTTCTGCGATTTGAACAGGGTCGTGGGGTTGAGGCCTTCTACCAGGTTGATCTCACTGTCCAGATGATCGAGCAAGCCGCACGTGACCCGCGCAGGGTCGACCAGCAGGCGCGCCGCCTTGGGCACTTTGCGCAGCGCCGCACCAATCTGGTTGTACTCCAGCAGATTGACGCCATCGCGCTGCAGGCTCTGACGTACCGAAGCCGTGATCTTTTCACCGCCGACAAACAACGTGACACTCTTTGGCCCGATCAGGGCGAAGGCAATGAATACCGGGTTATAGGACACATCCGAACCGCGCAGGTTGAACAACCAGGCGATATCGTCCAGGGTCGCAATGAAATGCCAGTCGGCCTCACGTTCAGCCATGGCCTTGCGCAAACGCTCGATTTTTTCACGACGCGACACGGTTGCATGCGGCGGCAGATGCTCGTAGACCGGGTTGCGCGGTAAAGCAGGGCGGTCCTTCCACAGCTCGGTGAGCAGGTCCAGGTCAGTACGAAACCTGGCACCACGGTCATACAGCTTGCTGGCCAGTGTGCGCGAAGACGCCACCGCCAGCACCGCGCCATCGACCGCCACCACCGTGTCAGTGGCGGCCTGATCGGCCAGCCATTCCAAGGGTCCCGGCTGGCCGGGCAACAGCTTGACCAGCTCGATACCGCTGCCCGCCAATTCCTTGGTGGCTTGTTCCCAATAACGGCTGTCGGCCCACAGACCGGCGAAATCCTGAGTGACGATCAGCGTCCCTACCGAACCCTGAAAACCGGATAACCACTGGCGCCCTTGCCAGAACCCCGGCAAGTATTCGGAAAGATGCGGATCGGCAGAGGGCACCAGCCAGGCATCGATTTTCTCGCGGCTCATCACAGCCCGCGCCTGCGCCAGGCGCTCGGCCGCCCCTGCGACATTGGTTTGCTTACTCATTACCGCTCCTGCTGACCCGAAATTGACCTCGGGTCAGATAATGGAGCAGTGATTACGAGTGAGCAACTGCCCAGAACGGTGGCTGGCTCAGAGATGCACGAATCTGTTCGGCAGCACGATCTATATCTGCCTCGCGGGTGAAGCGACCCAGGCTCAGGCGGATGGTCTGACTGGCCGCTGCGGCATCGTAGCCCAGCGCCAACAGCACATGAGAAGGTGCGTTTTTTGCCGAATTGCACGCCGACGTCGAAGAAAAGGCCAACGACTTGCCCAAGGCTGCGACATCCAGGTCACGACGTCCGAAGGTCAGGCTCAGGGTATGCGGAATGCGTTGCTCGCGACTGCCGTTGACCACCAGCCCGGTGATGCCGGCCAATTGCTCGCAAAGGCGATCATTCAAGCGTTGCGTGAAGGCGATTTCGTCTTCGAGCAACTCGGCAGCCAATGCGAAAGCAGCCCCCATACCCGCAATCTGGTGGGTCGCCAGAGTGCCGGAGCGCAAGCCTTGCTCGTGACCGCCACCGTGAATCTGCGCCAGCACCCGCTGACCGGCGCGAGGACCGACATACAGGGCACCGATGCCTTTTGGACCATAGATTTTATGCGCAGAGAACGACATCAGATCAACGGCCAGCTCGCTCAGATCAATGCGCAGCTTGCCAGCCCCTTGAGCAGCATCGACGTGCAGCAAAGCGCCGTGCTCACGTACCTGCGCGCCAATCGCGGCGATGTCGTTGACCGTGCCCAGCTCGTTATTGACCAGCATCAGCGACACCAGAAACGTGTCTTCGCGCAAGGCGGCGGTGACGGCCTCGACAGAGATCAGGCCATCGGCGTCCGGCGCCAGATAAGTTACGTCGATGCCCTGACCCTGCAAATACTGCGCGGTGTCGAGAATGGCCTTGTGTTCGATCTGGCTGGTGATGATATGCCCACCCGCCTTGCCGTTGCGCTGAACCTGCGCCTCAGCCACGCCCTTGAGCGCGAGGTTATTCGACTCGGTAGCCCCCGAGGTCCAGACGATCTGCTCGGCACGCGCGCCGACCAATGCCGCTACCTGCTGACGGGCTTGCTCGACGGCCAGCCGCGCACGCTGTCCAAAACCATGTGAGCTGGACGCCGGATTGCCGAAATTGCCTGCTTGCCCCAGACAGGAAACCATCACCTGGATGACCCGCTCGTCCACGGGCGTGGTGGCGGCGTAATCGAAATACAGTGCGCTATTGCTCATGAACATCCCTCTGAAGTGCACAATCCGGCCTGCCGGATCGTCTGCAGGTCGACATCTGTAATCGATGACGACTTAACCATGGGTGCATCATGCACCAGACCAGATAGATCTAAAAATTCTAATTTTGAATTTATTTATAACCTTATTGAATATATAGCATTTACAGGGCTTGCAACACCGTCCCGATCCGAATCACACGGTAGTGCAGATATTGCTCAACGTTCAACGCTGATTGCCCTACTGTCTGGTTGACGTTAAATAGCGGCTGTTTCAACCTGACTGTTAGAAGCACTCAATCGCGTACTGTCCGACTGACAGAAAACCGTCACCCCTGCAACCCGACTCACCTGTTAGTTTTTTGACCCTGTTTAAATTCAAACAGTTAAGCCTTACATGCGGTTTTTTATCAAAAATTTAACAGGAATTTGACGAAATAATTTGACAGATTCCTACACAGCTTCAATATATAGGTCTGTCTGACGATTCCTGGCTTTTATGCCAATGCCACAGAGCATTGCATCGGAATGGTCGTAGTGACATCACATCGCAGTCACTCTGTATCCCGGTTGTTTCCACGGTGGCCTCTTGCACCGCTGGATGTCTGTCGACTCGCATACCCCCTTTTGACTTACTGAATTCGTTCGGTCTGGCGGTAGCTTTGCCCGAAAACTTTCCGATCGCCGAGCCTGTTATGGCTGACGAGCACGGGCGGTAGCGTGGCCGAACAGATACTCGATCAACCAGGCCTTAGCGCCATGTTTTTGGTTTTTCGCCTCAACTCCACCCGAGGTGTAACCGAATGCCGTCTACTCCCGAAGCAGTCACCCATTTTGCCACCGAGCTGGCACACCTGATGGACACGCAAGGCTACGCCCACATCGAGGGGCTGTTGAGCCTCGGCGAGTTGACGCAACTGCAAACGTTCACCAATGAACAGGCGCGCCGTCACCCGGGTGAATACTTTGCCTACCACGGTGAACAGCTATTGGCCGAGAGTGCACTGGTGCAACTCTGGTCAAACCCGCTTGTGCAGCAGTTACTGGCGCAGCTTTACCGCCACGCCACCGGCCACGACAGCGCAAGCCCGACGATTTTTCCGGTCCTGCGCTGTGTACAAGGCACGCAGGGGCGCCGTGAATCCAATTGTTTCCACTTCGACGCCAGCATGGTGACGATGCTGGTGCCCATCCACATCCCGACCGAAGGGCAAGAGCGCGGCGACCTCATGCTGTTTCCCAACCTGCGCGGCGCCCGCCGTTCAGTGCTGGTCAACCTCGTCCAGAAAACCCTGCTGCAAAACCGCCTCAGCCGCTGGCTGATAGGCCAGGCCATACAGCGCGGCTGGCTCAAACCGATGGTGCTGCCGTTAATGCCCGGCAACCTCTATCTGTTCTGGGGCTATCGCACCCTGCATGCCAACCAGCCGTGCAGTGCCGGGCTGATGCGCGCCACCGCCTTGCTGCACTTTGGCGACCCGCACAGCGGCAGCCTGATCACCCGCATGATTCTGGGCCACAACCAGCGCCGCGCTGCACGGATCAGCGCCCGGACGCTGCGCGACGACCCTGCGCAAATATCCTGATTCAACGTCCGGCTCCCACTTTGCAACAGCACGCTGCACCCACTGACACGGAGGTTCCGATGATTAATGTGACCAAGACCTATCTTGGCGATATCGACAAGTTCAAGCGCTATGTCGAAGGGATCTACGCACGCGGCTGGCTGACCAACCACGGTCCCCTGGTCGAAGAATTACAGGCCCGGCTGCGCGATTACCTCGGCGTACGCCACGTGATCCTGACCAATAACGGCACCCTGGCGTTGCAAATCGCCTATCGCGCCTTGCAACTGACGGGCAGCGCGGTCACCACGCCGTTCAGCTTCGTGGCCACCAGCAGCTCATTGCAATGGGAAGGCATCCGGCCGATCTTCGCCGACATCGACCCACAGACCTGGAACCTGTCGCCGCGTTACATCGAAAGCGCCATCGAAGCCGACACCTCGGCCATCGTCGCCACCCATGTGTTCGGTAACCCGTGCGCCGTTCAGGCCATCGAAGAAATCGCCCGCAGGCGCCACCTGAAGGTGGTCTATGACGGTGCTCATGCTTTTTCGGTGCGTTACGCCGGGCAGTCGGTGTTCGCCTGGGGTGACGTCAGCATCCTGAGCTTTCACGCCACCAAGCTGTTTCACACCATCGAAGGCGGCGCCATCATTACCAACGATGATGACGTGGCCAGACGCGCATCCTTGCTGTGCAACTTCGGCATCAGTGGCGTTGATCGTATAGAGGGCATCGGCATCAATGCCAAGCTCAACGAATTCTCGGCCGCCATGGGCCTGTGCATCCTCGACGACATCGACACCATCCTTGAGCAACGGGCCGATATCGCCGATCGTTACACCACCCGCCTGCACAATTACGTCGACTTGCAACAACCCCAGGCCCACAGCCGGCCTAATCACAGCTACTACCCGATTGCGCTGCACGACGAACAACACCTGCTGCAAGTACGCAGCCTGCTCAATGCCCGTGGCATCAACCCACGGCGATATTTCTACCCCTGCCTGGACACCCTGGAATACCTGCAACCGCAACCCGGCCAGCCGACTGCCCGCGCCTTGAGCGAGCGGGTGTTGTGCCTGCCGATCTACCCGGGCCTGCCGCGCGAGGATCAGGACCGGGTCATCGACACCATTCTGGAAAGCTGCAGCCCTCGTGCACTCAGTCCCGTTGTCGCTCAAGTCGGATATTGAGCATGTCGGTTATCCGCAATACCGCGCTTAACTATGCAGGCCAGGCTTACGTGCTGGGTGTAGGGATTGCGATCATGCCCTTCTACCTGGGGCATCTGGGCGCCGAAGCCTATGGATTGATCGGTTTTTTCACGGTCATGCAGGCCTGGCTGCAATTGCTCGACGCCGGCCTGTCGCCCAGCCTGGTGCGTGCAGTGGCGCATCAACCCGCCACCCGCGAAGGGCGTCAGATCTGCGGGCGGTTATTGCGCTCGTTCGAGATCATCTTCCTGCCATTGACGCTGGGCTGCGCACTGTCGATCCACCTGGCCAGCCCCTGGATCGCCAGCCACTGGCTCAATGCGCAGAGCCTGTCGGCGCAAAGTGTCAGCGACTGCATCGGCCTGATGGGCGTGATCATTGCCTTGCGCCTGTACGCCACTCTCTACAAGAGTGGCCTGCAAGGCCTTGAACAACACGCCTGGCTCAACGGCGCCAATGTGCTGATCGCCACCTTGCGCTACTTTGGCGGGCTGTGGCTGGTCAGTTCGGTGTCCAGCGACGTGCGTGATTTCTTCATCTTCCAGGCCTTCGTGAGCCTGGTCGAAACCCTGATGTTCGCCGTGCGTGGCTGGCGGCAGATGCCGGGTGCGGCGCTGGCCGGCTTCGACACAGCGCTGGTCAAACCGGTCCTGCCGTTTGCCGCCAGCCTGTCGTTGACCGCCGTGTTATGGATTGCCCTGACCCAGATGGACAAGGTGCTGCTGTCCGAGCGCCTGCTGCTGGCCGAATACGGTTACTTCTCGCTGGTCGCGCTGGTCGGCACCGGCATCCTGACCCTGACCAACCCGCTGGTGCAAACCCTGTTGCCGCGCCTCACTCGGCTGGTGGCCGAGGGCCGCGAGCGCGACATGCACGCACTGTTTCTGGCCGCCCACCGGTTTGTCTGCACCCTGCTGTTTCCGTTGGCCGCGATCATTGCCCTGCATGGCCAGGCACTGATCTACGCCTGGACCGGCGATGCCAGCGCCGCACGCTGGAGCCAGCCGGTACTGGGCTGGTACGCCCTGGGCAGCGCGATCATGGCCATCAGCGCCTTTCAGTTTTATCTGCAATACGCCTACGGTCAGATGCGCCTGCATATCGGCTACAGCCTGGTGTCGGCCGCCATCAGTGTGCCGGTCATGTTCTGGGCCATCGATCAGTTGGGCGTACTTGGCGCCGCGCTGGCCTGGTTCGGCCTGCGCCTGGTGTCGCTGGCGATCTGGCCGCTGATCGTCCACCGGCACCTGGCGCCGACCCTGCACGGCCCATGGCTGCGCGACATTTTGCGCATCAGTCTGATGACCGCGCTGGGTCTGGTCGTCAGCGACCCGCTGTTCGACCTGATTGCAGCGCCTGGCCCCAATGGCCTGCTTCCCGACCGCTTGGCCCTGCTGCTGGCGCTGGCCGTCAGCGGCCTTGTGACCCTGTTGCTGGTGGCCGTCAGTTACCGGCCACTGATGCACAAGATCTACCTATCGTTGAGCAAACCGAGTACTTGAGCCATGGATGCCATTACCCGTCACACACGCCACGATTCGTCACCGACGCCGCTGTTGAGCATCGTCTGCCCGACCTATAACCAGGAGGCCTTCATTGCCCAGACCCTGGACAGCTTTCTGGCCCAGCAGACCGACTTCGGTTTCGAAATCCTCGTCAACGACGATGCTTCGACCGACGGCACCGCACGTATCATCGCCCAGTATGTCGAGCGCTACCCGCAGATCATCAGGCCCTTCTACCACGCCGAAAACCAGTTTCGGCAAGGCAAGCCCTGTGTGCCCGACCTGTTTATCGAAGCACGCGGGCGCTACATCGCCTTCTGTGAAGGCGATGACTACTGGACCGACCCGCGCAAGCTGCAACTGCAAGTGGACTTTCTCGAAAGCCATCCCGACTACGTCCTCACCTACCACGACGCAATGGCCTTCGACGACAAGGGTCAACACGGCATCCAGTTGCAGGGCGACCTGCGTCGCGACGCCAGTGCCCTGGAGCTGCAAAAGGCCCGGCCGATCTCGACCCTGACCACCTGTTTTCGCAACGTGCTGACCAGCATGCCGCCGGAGTTGCAGATGCGTATCGCGCCGCTCAACGACCTGTGCTGGTGGTCGTTACTGGGTGCCCATGGCAAGGGCAAGTTCATCGAGCAGATCAAACCGGCGGCGTACCGCTTGCACCCGGGCGGGATCTTTTCCATGCGCAGCGACAAGCGCAAATTGCACATGAGCCTGCAAACCGCCTCAAGCCTGGCCAACTACTACAACCGGCTGGGCAACCAGGCGCTGTACGAGCACTTTCTGAGCCGGAGTGTGTGCCTGTCACTGGCCGCGCTGTCGCCCGAACACAAGATCAAAGCCCTGCTGACCGTGGCGCGCAATGTGCTCGTCAACCTTGGCCGGCGCCTGCGCCAGGCCACCCGTCAAACCTTCAGTAAAGCCACCGGTAAAATCGCCGGTAAAGCCAATGTTCAGTGAGTTGCTGGTGGTCTGCGTCGGCAACATCTGCCGCAGCCCCATGGCCGAAGCCCTGCTGCGCGAACGCCTGGCAACACCTGACATCCAGATTCGATCGGCGGGCCTGAGTGCCTTGGTCGGCGAGCCCATGGACCGTCTGGCGCAAGAGGTGTTGCACGATCACGGCCTCACACCGCATGCGCATCATGCCCGCCAGGTCGAGCGGCAGATGCTGCGGCGCGCCGACCTGATCCTGTCGATGGAACACGCCCACATGGCCCGCCTGTTCAAGCTGGCCCCGGAGATACGTGGCCGTACGTTTCTGATCGGCCAATGGCAGCAGTCGACGCACATCGTCGACCCCTATCGGCGCGCAAAAACCGCCTTCGAACAGACCTACGTGCATCTGTCGCGCTGTGTCGACGACTGGCTTCCTTATCTTCAGTCAGGAGATCCGAGATAAATGACTGTTATGAATCGTACTTCCCTGGACGCCTTCCAGGACACCCGGATCGACCTGGCCACCCTGCTGCGCACGTTGCTGGACCACAAGCAACTGATCCTCTGGCTGACCGGGCTGTTCATGCTGATCGGCCTGCTCTACGCGATACTGGCCACGCCGATTTACCAGGCCTCGGCCATGATCCAGATCGAGCCGCGCAAGCTCGGCATCGAAGGCACACCCGAGGTCAACAACAAACCGATGTCGGCTTCTCAGGCCACCACCGAGATCGAGCTGATCAAATCCCGCGCCCTGCTGGGCAAGGTGGTCGAAGACCTGCGCCTGAACGTGGAATACACCCCTGACCGGCTGCCGGTCATCGGTCCCTGGTTGTATCGCACCTTCACGCCCGAATTTGCAGGCCAACTCGCCGAGCCGCTGTTCGGCCTGAACAACTATGCCTGGGGCGGCGAAAAGCTCGATATCTTCCAGCTCGAAGTGCCCGAAGCCCTGCTGGGCGAACCGCTGAAACTAGTGGCTGGCAGACCCGGTCAGTACGCGCTCTACGACGCCGACAACCATTTGCTGCTTAACGGCACCGTCGGGCGCAGCAGTGAAGGCCAGGGTATCAAGCTGCAAGTGTCAGCCCTCAATGCCCGTCCGCAGACCTCGTTCACCGTGACCCGTCAGCGCACCCTGAGCACCGCCCTGGCGTGGCAGGACCGGTTGAAAATCACCGAAGCCGGCAAGGACTCGGGGATCATTTACCTGCTGCTGCAAGACAACGACCCGCTCAAGGCCAACGCGGTGCTCAACGAAGTCAGCCGCCTGTATGTGCGCCAGAACGTCGACCGCAGCTCGGCCGAAGCGGCGCAGCGCCTGGAATTCCTGCGCTCGCAACTGCCGATGGTGCGCAAGCAACTGGAAGCCTCGGAAACCGCACTGAATGTCTTTCAGACCAGCTCACGCTCGGCGGACCTGTCGATCGAAACCAAAGGCGTGCTCGATCAGGTCGTCGAAATGGACAATCGCTTGTCCGAACTGCGGCTCAAACGCGTCGAGCTGGAACGCTTGTATACCCGCGAACACCCGACCTACCGCAGCCTGATGAGCCAGATCGCGCAAATCGATACCCTCAAGCAAGGCCTGATGAAAAAGATCGATGCCCTGCCGCAAGCCCAGCAGGAACTGCTGCGCCTGACCCGCGACATGCAGGTCATCAGCCAGACCTACACCCTGATGCTCAACAAGAGCCAGGAGCAAGACATCCTGCGCGCCGGCAGCATCGGTAACGTACGCATCATCGACAATGCCGACAGCAACGTCGAAAAACCGGTCAAGCCGATGAAGACCCTGATCGTGCTGATCGCCGCCTTGCTGGGGGCGCTGCTGGCGGTGGCGATCATCTTTATCCGCCAGGCGTTCTATCGCGGCATCGAGAACCCCGAAGTCATCGAAAACCTCGGCATGCCGGTCTACGCCTCCTTGCCCTTCTCGCGTCAGCAAGAACGCCTCGACAAGGCCGCCACCGGCCACGGCGCACCGCGCGAATCACGCTTGCTGAGCACTCGCGCCCCGGAAGAACTGGCCCTGGAATCACTGCGCAGCCTGCGCACCAGCCTGCACTTTGCAATGCTTGAAGCACGCAACAACGTGCTGATGATCACCAGCCCCCTGCCCGGCGCCGGCAAATCGTTCGTGTCCGCCAACCTGGCGGTCATCATTGCCCAGACCGGCAAGCGCGTACTGCTGATCGACGCCGACATGCGCAAGGGCTACCTGCACAAAGTGCTGGGTGTGCAATCGCGGCACGGCTTGTCCGACACCCTGGCGGCGCGTCTCAAATGCCTTGAGGTGATCAACCGCACCGAGGTGCGCAACCTGGATTTCATTTCCTGTGGGTTTGCCGCGCCCAACCCTTCCGAGCTGTTGATGCACGACAACTTCCACAAGACCCTCAGCGAACTGTCGCCGCTGTACGACCTGATCATCATCGACACCCCGCCGATTCTTGCGGTCACCGACGGCACGCTGGTCGGTCGCCAGGCCGGCACCTGCCTGCTGGTGGCGCGCTTCGGCCTGACCACGAGCAAAGAGCTTGAAGCCTGTAAACGCAGGCTCAACCAGAACGGCATCCTGATAAAAGGCGCGATCTTCAACGCCACCGTGCGCAAGGCCTCAACCGCCGAGTATGACTGCACCAGCTACGGCTACAGCTACCACCCCGTACGCAAGTAAGCCTTCCTGCCATCACTACAAGGAGTTAATCATGGCCCGAACCATTGCAATGATGCAGCCGTACCTGTTCCCTTACCTGGGGTACTTTCAACTGATTGCCCGCGCTGACGTGTTCATCCTCGGTGATGACCTGCAGTTCATCCGCGCAGGCTGGGTCAACCGCAACCGTATTCTGGACAACGATCAGCCGCGCCTGCTGACCTTTCCGGTCAAGAAGGACCATTTCGGCCTGCCCATCATGCAACGCCGGCTGGCCGACGGTTTCGACATCGAGGCCACGCGCCTGCTCAACCTGATTGAACAGAGCTACCGCAAGGCACCGCACTTCGCCCAGATCATGCCGCTGCTTGAACGGCTGATCCGCTTCCCGCAGAACAACCTGGCGCTGTACGCCGAAAATGCCCTGCGCGAGCTGTGTGCCTACCTGCACATCACCACGCCGATCCTGCGCGGCTCCGACCTGCACCTGGACACCTGCCGCGACAAACAGGACCGAGTCATCAATATTGCCCACATTTTCTCGGCCACCACCTTTCTCAACCCCATCGGCGGCTTCGAGCTATACGACCGTGACCTGTTTGCCCGCAACGGCCTGCTGCTGCGCTTTTTCACCATGAAGCCGGTTCGTTACCCACAGTTTGGCGAGAACTTTGTCGAGAGCCTGTCGATCATCGATGTCCTGATGTTCAACAGCGTCGAGCAGACCCGTGCACTGCTCGACCACTTCACCGTCAGCGAAGGCGGCGCCGCCAACGACCCCTGCCTGAGCAGCGTAGTGACGCCCTTGAACCCTCAACTTGCCGTGGAGTGAGCCCATGTCCGCCATTGACCCTGCCCGTTGGTACCTGATCCAGACCAAACCCCGCCAGGAACTGCGTGCCCTTGAACACCTGCAACGCCAGCAGTTCGAGTGCTACCAGCCGCTGACCGCAGGCCTGGGCCGACCCGAAGCGCTGTTTCCCGGCTACCTGTTCATCCGCATGGACCAGGTTCATGACAACTGGTACCCGATTCGCTCGACCCGCGGCGTGGCGCGCATCGTCACCTTTGGCGCCCAGCCGGTGCCGGTGCACAACGGGCTGATCGAACAGATCCGCCAGCGCCTGGCCCACCCGGCACTGCACGGGGTGTTTGCACACGGCGAAACGGTGCGCATCAAGACCGGCAGTTTCGGTGACGTCGAAGCGATCTTTCTCTCGCTGGACGGTGCCGAGCGTGCCGTGATTCTGCTCAACCTGCTGCAGCGCCAGCACAAGGTGGTCTTGCCGCTCAGCAGCCTGACCCGGGTACCGGCCAGGGCCTGAGTGCCAGTACGTTAACCCCCGGTTTTCCTGCCCTTGTCCTGACCAGCGGAAATTGCGCCATGCCCAACCTCACGACCCTGGTCACTCTGACATACGGTGACCGCTACAACTATTTGCACACGCTGATCAGCCGCTCGCTGGAAAGCCCGCAGATCGAACGCGTTATTGTCGTCAGCAACGCCTCCAGCGCGCCACTGCAGACGCTGGTCGAAACCTGGCCCAGGCAGGTTCGGGTCATTGAGTTGCCGCACAATACCGGCTCCGCCAACGGTTACGCAGTCGGCATCCAGGCGGCGCTGGATGCCGGCAGCGAGTACGTGTGGCTGATGGATGACGACAACGCACCGACCATCAATGCCATCGAAGTCCTGCACGACCGGCTGCAACGTCTGGAGCCCACTTACGGTCGTGACCAGGTGGCGGTGCTGGGCTTTCGCCCGACCCACCAGGCCGACATCGCCACCGGCGTACCGCAACGCTTTGCCATTCAGCGTCGCTCGAGCTTTTTCGGCTTTCACGTGGCGCACCTGCCCTACAAGCTCTGGCGGCGTCTGCCCTGGGGCCGGCCCAAGATCGAAAACGCCTTGCCCTCGCTGGTGCAATTGCCGTTTGCCACCTACGGCGGCCTGCTGGCCCATCACAGCCTGTACCGGCGCATTGGCCTGCCGCTGGAAGCCTTGAAGCTGTATGCCGACGACAACGAATACACCTGGCGCATCACCGCCGGTGGCGGGCGAATTTTTCTGGTGCCGGAGGCCTTGCTCGACGACCTTGAACACTCGTGGAACATCAAGGCGCGTACCAACAACATCTATGAAAACTACCTGCTCGGCGGTTCCGACCTGCGTGCCTACTACGGCGCACGTAACCAGGCCTGGTTCGACAAGAATGTCTGGGTGGCGTCGCCGCTGGTTTATCAATTCAACCGCTGGCTGTTCTTCTGCCTGCTGCGCGTATTCGCCCGCCGCTGCGATGCCGGGCCACGTCTGAAACTGTTGGAAAAGGCCATCGCCGATGGCGAATCCGGCCTGCTCGGCCTGAACCGGTCGTACCCGTTATGAAGCTTCTGTTCGTGAGCAGCCTGTACGCACCCGACATCGGCGGCGGTGCCGAAATCATCCTGCAACGCACCGTCGAGGGCCTGCAAGCGCGCGGCCACAAGGTCGTGGTACTGGCCACCGGCGCCAAAGCCGGGCTGCATCAGGACAACCTCAATCGGGTGCGGGTCTACCGTGCCGGCTTGCGCAACTTCTATTGGCACTTCACCACCCAGCGCCCCGGCCGCCTGACACGCCTGGGCTGGCATCTGCGCGACCGCTATAACCGTGGTATGCGTCGCTACCTGAACCAGGTGATCACGCTTGAACAACCGGATCTGGTGGTCTGCCATAACCTCACCGGCTGGTCGGTCTCGGCCTGGGATGAAATCAGCCACTGCGACCGGCCGATCGTGCAAGTGCTGCACGACCTGTACCTGCTGTGCCCTGGCAGCACCATGTTCCGCAAGGGCCATGACTGCCAGCGCCAATGTGGCCTGTGCGTGCAGTTTCGCAAGGGTCACGCCGAGCGTTCGGCGCAGGTCGACAGCGTGGTCGGGGTCAGCCGCTTCATGCTCGAACGCCTGCAGGCACAGGGCTATTTCAAGGGTGCGCACAGCCATGTGGTCTACAACGCCAGCCCGTTTGCAGCCCCGCCAGCGGCAGGACAGCCCAAGCGACCCACCGCTGCCCCGCTGCGCTTTGGCTACATGGGTACGCTGTCGGAACCCAAGGGCGTGGGCTGGTTGATCGAGCAATTTCAGCGCCTGCCGTTCAAGGCCACGCTGGACATTGCCGGCCGTGGGCAACTGGCCGACGAGCAACGCTTCAAGGCCATGGCCGGCAGCGAGCGCATCCGCTTCGTCGGCTACCAGAAACCCGAACACTTCTATGCCAGCATCGATGTGGCCGTGGTGCCATCAATGTGGAGCGAGCCTTTCGGCATGGTCGCAGTCGAGGCCTGCTCCCACTCGAAACCGGTGATTGCCAGCCGTATGGGTGGCCTGACCGAGATTATCCAGGATCAGTTCAACGGCCTGCTGTGCAACCCCGACGACCCCGAATCACTGGGCCTTGCGATGCTCAAGCTGCATCAGGACCCGGCCCTGCTGGCGCGCCTGGGCACTCAGGCACGTGCCAGTGTGGCCGCCTTGCTGGACCTCGACCTGATGCTCGACAGCTATGAACGTATCTTTGCCCAGACCCTGCGCGAACGACTGCTGATCCCCGTCAATCTGCCGCTTTAAGCGTTTTTGCATAAATGCTTATTGCCGCTCATCTTTGCAGGAAGCATCCGATGATTGTTATCAATGCCCGGTTTCTGACCCAGAACCTTACCGGCGTGCAGCGTTATGCCGAACAAATCAGCCTGGCACTCAAGCAATTGCGTGACGACGTGGTCTTCGTCACCCCGCATGACGTGCGCTCACACCACACGGCAGGCCTGCTGCAAGCGCAATGCATCGGCCGCCACCGTGGCCATTTGTGGGAGCAGATCGACCTGCCGCTGTACCTGCGTCGCCAGGGTAATCCGCTGCTCATCTCGCTGGGCAGCAGCGGCCCATTGCTCTATGCCAACCAGATTGCCACCCACCATGACATCACTTATGTGCGTTTTCCGCACACCTACTCGTGGACGTTCCGTACCGCCTACCGGATCATGACCCCGATCCTGCTGTCACGGGTCAAGACCCTGCTGACGCCCAGCGAGTTTTCCAAAGGCGAAATTTCAAGCTTCTACAAGATGCCCGCCGAACGCATCCTGACCCTGCCCAATGCGGTGACCGCGCATTTTCTGCCCGCTGCCGTGCACGTCGAACGTCCTTACCTGCTGGCGGTGTCGTCACCCAGTGCGCACAAGAACTTCACCCGCATGATTCAGGCGTTTCTGAGCCTGCGCGGCCAGCCCGACCTGCAATTGCACATCGTCGGCTCCACCCACGGCCTGTTTGCCGACCCGGACCTGCAACGCCTGGCCAGCCGTGACCCGCGCATCCGCTTTCTGGGCCGCCTCGACGATGCCGAACTGCTGACCCAATACCAGGGCGCGACCGCCTTTGTGTTTCCGTCGCTGTACGAAGGTTTCGGCATCCCGCCACTTGAGGCCCAGGCCTGCGGCTGCCCGGTGCTGGCCGCCAATGCCGCCTCCATTCCCGAGGTACTCAAGGGCAGCGCGCTGTATTTCGACCCGCTGGATACCGCGCAGATGGCGGCGGCCATGCAACGCATCCTCGGTGATCCGGCCCTGCGCCAGTCACTGCGCCAGCGGGGGCTGGCCAACGTGACCCGGTTCAGCTGGCAACGCTCGGCGCAGCGGTTGTCCCGGCACATCGACAGCCTGCAAAAGGCCCGTGTGCAGACACGCAAGACCACCCACCGTTCGAGTGCCGATCAACAGAGCAAATAATTTTTATCGGATTGCCGCCCAGGCAAAGCCGTTCCATCCCCCGCTTAGACGCCTGCCGTATGCGCCTGATGTAGCGAGACTCTTACATCAAGGAAGACTCATGAAAATCGCAATCGTCCATGACTGGCTGGTGACCTATGCCGGTGCAGAACGGGCTCTGGCTTCGCTGTTGCGGGTCTGGCCCGAGGCGGATCTGTTCGCCGTGATCGACTTCCTCAGTGAACGGGACCGGGCGCAACTGGGCGGCAAACTCGCCACCACCACGTTCATCCAGAACCTGCCCGGTGCGCGCAAACACTACCAGCGCTATCTGCCCTTGATGCCGCTGGCCATCGAACAACTGGACCTGTCCGGTTATGACCTGGTGATCAGCAGCAGCCACGCAGTGGCCAAGGGCGTGCTGACCGGCCCCGACCAGTTGCACATCAGCTATGTGTACTCACCCATTCGCTATGCCTGGGACTTGCAACATCAGTACCTGCGCGAGTCGGGCCTGGACAAGGGCATCAAGGGACGGCTGGCGCGCATGGTGCTGCACTACATGCGCCTATGGGATCAGCGCACCGCCGCCGGGGTGGATGAATTCATCGCGGTTTCAAGCTTTATCGGCGCACGGATCGGCAAGGCCTATCGGCGAGAGTCCACGGTCATCTACCCACCGGTGGACACCTCAAGCTTCACCGCCGACGGGGCGCGTCAGGACTACTACTTCACCGCCTCGCGGATGGTGCCTTACAAGCGCCTGCCGATGATCGTCGAAGCCTTTGCGGCCATGCCCGACAAACGCCTGGTGGTGATCGGCGACGGCCCGGACATGGCCCGCGCCAAGGCCATCGATGCCCCCAACGTCAGCCTGCTTGGCTATCAGCCGGCCGCGGTGATGTTGCAGCACATGCGTGCCGCCAAAGCCTTCGTGTTTGCCGCCGAAGAAGACTTCGGCATCAGCCCGCTGGAAGCCCAGGCCTGTGGCACGCCAGTCATTGCCTATGGCAAGGGCGGTGCGCTGGAAACCATTCTGGGCCTGGACCACCCGACGCCCACCGGGGTGTTTTTTCAACAGCAGGACATTGCCTCACTGACAGCAGCGGTACGCGAATTCGAAGCGGCGCAGGGGCGGATTACTCCCATCGCCTGCCGGCTCAATGCCGAGCGCTTTTCGGTGGCGCGCTTCGAAGAGCAGATCAAGGCGTTCGTCGACAGCCGCCTGGCCAGCGCACGGGTCGCAGTCCAGCACGTGCGCCTGCCGGTACCGGTGCCCGACAACGAACTGCCTGCGCGTGTCGCGCCCATCGAGTCGGCCTGAGGCAACCCCGCCATGAACAACCCCGTACGCGGCATCCTGCATGCCCATCAATCGTTGCTCTCGGTCGCCCATCGCCTGCTTGATTTACTGGTCATTGTGCTGATCGGTTACTGGCAGCACCAACTCACGCCATTGTTCAATGACACCGAAGCCTGGGTCCAGATTCTGCTGGCGGTGCTGGTGTTCCACTGGCTCAGCGAGTACCACCAGCTCTACGGTTCATGGCGCGGCGAACGCATCGTCGGCGAACTGACCAAGGTGTTCGCCTGGTGGGCGCTGGCCTTTGTGATTCTGCTGTCGGTCGATTACCTGATGCTGGGCCGTCGCGAGCTGCCGGCCGAGCAACAAATGACCTGGTTCGCGCTGGTACTGGCGGTGCTGTGCGGCTACCGGATCATGATCCGCCTGGGCCTGCACGCCTTGCGCCGGCGCGGTTTCAATACCCGCCGGGTCGCGATCGTCGGCACCGGCCCGGTCGGTGTGCGCCTGGCCTGTTCGATCAGCGATGCGCCGTGGATGGGCCTGCACCTGCTGGGGTTCTACGACTCGCTGCCACAACAGACCGACCTGCGCAGCCGGGGCCTGCGTGTGCAGGTGCTGGGCGATCTTGAGCAACTGATCATCGATGCCCGCCAGGGCCGCATCGACAAGGTCTACATCACCCAGGCCGAACCGCTGTTGCGCGAACTGCTCACCGGCCTGAGCGACACCACCGCCACGGTGTACCTGATCCCCGATGTGTTCACCTTCGAGCTGTTGCATGCGCGCAGTGAAAGCATCAATGGACTGCCCACCATCAGCATCTTCGACTCGCCCATGGACGGTGCCTGGAGTGTGGTCAAGCGTCTGGAAGACATCGTGCTGACCAGCCTGATCCTGTTGCTGATCGCCGTGCCGCTGCTGCTGATTGCGCTGGCGATCAAGCTCACTTCAAAGGGGCCGGTGCTGTTTCGCCAGCGCCGTTATGGCCTGGATGGGCGGCCGATCATGGTCTGGAAATTTCGCAGCATGACCGTGCAGGAAAACGGCGACGTGGTGCGTCAGGCGACCCGCAACGACGCACGCATCACGCCATTGGGCGGCTTCTTGCGGCGCACCTCGCTGGATGAGCTGCCGCAGTTTTTCAACGTGCTGCGCGGCGACATGTCGATCGTCGGGCCGCGTCCCCATGCCGTGGCGCACAACGAGCAATACCGCAAGCAGGTCAGCGGCTACATGTTGCGCCACAAGGTCAAGCCGGGCATCACCGGCTGGGCGCAGGTCAATGGCTGGCGCGGCGAAACCGACACCCTGGACAAGATGCGCAAGCGGGTCGAGTTCGACCTGCAGTACATCGAACACTGGTCGGTGTGGCTCGACCTGAAAATCATCCTGCTGACCCTGTTCAAAGGCTTTCTCAACAAGAACGCCTTCTGACGCTGCACTGCATTAGCTCTCCCATGCTTGCCATGACCATCCCCGCGTATTCTCAGGAAGGAACCCGCCTTATGAAGCAACCCCTTGCCCTTATGTTCTTTGCTTTGCTCCTGCAAGGCTGTGCACTTGCCCCTGGCCAGCACATGACTCAAAGCGATGTCGGCACCGATGACCCGGACGAGCCCCAGGCCAGGCTGGTCGACATCACCCCGCAAAGCCTCAGGCAAGAGCAAGAGGTGGCGCTGGCCAATGGTCAGCCGTTGCCGTCTGAACTGCTTGACTACAAGACCCCGGAATACCAGATCGGCGCAGGCGACACGTTGCTGGTCACCGTGTTCGAGCACCCCGAACTCACCGCGCCCGGCTCTCAGGACCAGCTGGATGCCAACTCACGCGAAGTGCTCAACGACGGCACCCTGTACTTTCCCTATGTCGGGCGCATTCAGGCAGCGGGCAAGACCGTACGCCAGGTGCGCGAACAACTGCGCCTGGGGCTGTCGCCGCAGTACACCGAGGTCAAGGTCGATGTCAAAGTGCTGCGCTATAACAGCCAGCGCATCCTGTTGTCGGGGTCGTTCAAGACACCGGGGCCACAATCGATCACTAATATTCCCCTGAGCCTGGTGCAAGCGGTGAGCACCGCCGGTGTCGACCTCAGTGACGCCAACCTGGCCGGCCTGACCCTGCGCCGCGATGGCAAGGATTACCTGATCGACATCGACTCGCTCAACCGCCGCGGCTCGCAACTGAGCCGCATCTTCCTCAAGGATGGCGATTACCTGCACCTGAACAGCAACTCGAAAAACCGCATCTATGTGCTGGGTGAAGTGCGCAGCCCGCAAGTGCTGTCGTTCGGCACCACCCGTGTGACCCTGCTCGAAGCCCTGGGCAACGCCGGCGGCCTTAGCCCCGACAGCGCCGACGGCGACGCGGTGTACGTCATTCGCGGCGCCGACGCACAAAGCAACAGCGCAGCGACCGTGTACAACCTCAAAGCGAAAAAACCCACCGCCTACCTGCTGGCCGGGCAATTCGAGCTCAAGGCTCAGGATGTAGTGTTCGTGGGCCCGGCGGACATTACCCGCTGGAGCCGCTTCATCAGCCAGTTGCTGGGCTCGGCCAGCGTCGTCCAGACCGGGGCCGCGTTCAGAAATTAAGCCTGCAAAGTGTTGCTCCAGCAACAGCCGTTCGACACTGGTCTGTTGCTGGGGCACCAACCCCATCGTCTTCCCCCTTCCCTTGCAGCCGCCCAACCCATGTAATTCGCGCTTTTCGCAGACTGGCACACAAGCTGCTTGGCAGTCAGACGCTTATTGCAAGGAATCTCCCTGATGTTGGTCGTTTCGCTTTCTGGCAGTCCCTCCCCTACTTCCCGTTCCGGTGTTGTTCTGGCGCATGCCAGCCAATGGCTTGCGCAGCATGGCGTCGATGTGACGACCTTGCGCATCCGTGACTTCAACGCCGAAGATTTATTGTTCGCCCGCTTCGACAGCCCGCAGGTGCAGGCCTATATCGAAGCGGTGAAACAGGCCGATGGCCTGCTGATCGGTACGCCGGTGTACAAGGCGTCGTTCTCCGGCGCGCTGAAGACTCTGCTGGACCTGCTGCCCGAGCGCTCCCTGCATGGCAAGGTGGTCTTGCCGCTGGCCACCGGCGGCAGCATTGCGCACATGCTGGCGGTGGACTACGCCTTGAAACCGGTGCTCTCGGCACTCAAGTCGCAAGAGGTGCTGCATGGCATCTTCGCCATCGACAGCCAGATCAGCTACGGCGACGGCCCTGAAGGCGGCGTACTCGACGAGATTCTCACCGAACGCCTGAACGAAGGCCTGGAGCATTTCCTGCGCAGCCTGCAACACCGCCTGCACACCCGCAAAAAAGCGGCCGGCGCGCACTTGCAACTGGCGTTGTAAAGCACTGTGTGAACTGGGCTGGTTAGGGTGGTCTGTTAAAGAGATTCCGGCCCTCTCCGGGCCCAGCGGCGCATATGACATTTGCGTAAAAGATCAAGATCAAAAGCTTTTGATCTGCTTTTCGTGCGCGATGGTACAGGCGCCGCCAATCGCGACTTGTGCAGGCCGAGTGGAGGCGTTGCGCAGGGGGAAAAGGGCCATGGATGGCCCGTTAGCCGCTTGGGCCATGGAAGGCCCATAAGCGGCGACCCCGGAGCAATGCCGGAGGGAGGGAACCCGAAGGGCCGAAACCAGGAGCAAGCGGTTTGGTTACTTTGCCAAGACAAAGTAACCCGGCCCGAAGAGGGTCGGAACCTTTCTAAAAGACCGCCAAAGAAAGCTCATACAACCCCGGCCTCAGGTAACCAAATCAAAATCACCCCACCACCAACGGATACAACGACAGCACCAGCAACAACGCCATGATCACGTTGAACACCCGCAACCAGCGCGGGTCGCGCAGCACGTTGCGCAACAGGCTGCCGAAACCTGCCCAGATGCCAACACCGGGCAGGTTGATCAAGGCGAACACGGCGGCAATCACCAGCACATTGGTGAAATAGCCCTGCATCGGCGTGTAGGTACTGATTGCGCCGATCGCCATCACCCAGGCCTTGGGATTGACCCACTGGAACAACGCAGCGGCAAAAAAGCCCATGGGCTCGCCGCGTGGCTGATCGTTGTCAGAGGCAGGTCCCGAGGTCGCAATCTTCCAGGCCAGGTACAGCAGGTAGGCGCCGCCGATATAGCGCAACAAGGTATAGAGAATCGGCCAGGTCTGAAACAGACTGCCCAGGCCGAAACCAACGGCCAGCACCAGAACCATGAAACCTATGCTGATGCCAAGCATATGCGGCAGCGTGCGGCGAAAACCGAAGTTCACCCCAGAGGCCAGCAGCATCATGTTATTGGGGCCCGGCGTGATGGAGGTCACCAGCGCGAACAGGGCAAAGGCCAGCAGCAGATCGAACGACAAAGACATGACGACAGTCCAGGGAGGCAGGGAGCAAGGCGCTCACACTAACCAGCCAGGCTGGACAAACACACGGACAGTTATACAAAAGTTGCGGCAGTACAGTTTCTACACATTTATCGAGTCAGCAAAACTGTCAGCCTTGGCGATCCTGGCCAATGGTGCTGACGTCGACATTGACTTCAGCACTGCGGTCAAACTCACGCACCTGCTGAAGCTGCGGTTCGGCCAGCAATTGCGCCTTGCGAGCGTGGTATTCGTCGAACGACAGGCCACGACGGTTGAGGTCTTCCAGCGCCAGCTGGCGGGATTCTTCGGCACTGAAAGGGCGCTGTTCGACCGCATGATGGGTCGAGCAACCGCTGACGACGGTAACGGTGAGCAACAGGGCAAGAGCAGTAAAACGGTTCATGGCGACCTCCGTGGTCGTTGCAATTGGGGAATGAACAAATCTTAATCCCGCGCCGCCCTGCTCAAAAATCACCCCCTGTGATAGTGACTATTGCCTGGGTGATACTTGCCCGGATACCTGCTCGATCAACACATCGCGCAAGGCTTGCGCGGCCACCGACAATTGCTGCTCTCCCAGTGTCATCAAGCCGATGCGCCGCTCGATGCGCGGCCCCACCAGCGGGATGCAGCGCGCGCCCAACTCCTGCATCTGGCCGATGCACAAGGCCGGCACCGCACTGACCCCAAGCCCGCAGGCGACCATGCGCCCTACCGTCACCAGTTGATGGCTTTCGAAAGCCACCGACAGCCGGCCATGCAGCGGCGCAATCGACTGCTCCAGCAGCAAGCGCACCGCCGAGGGCCGTTGCAGGGCGATAAAGTCCTCGCGCAACAGCTCGCTCCAGTCGATTTCCTCCCGCACCGCCAACGGCGAATCTGCCGCCACCACTGCGACAAAGCGGTCCAGCCAGAACGGCGTGAAATGCAGTAAATGCCCAGGCTCGGGCTCAAAGCCTATACCCAGCTCGACCCTGCGCTCACGGACCATGTCCAGCACCTGCTCGTTGATCACGTCGTGCACCGCGACATTGACCCGCGGATAACGCCCACGAAAGACCTTGAGCGCTTCAGGCAAACGGTTACCGGCAAACGACGGCATCGCTGCCAGCGACACCCGGCCCATCTGCAAGGTGAAGCGCTGGCGCAGCAGCTCCTCGGTGTTGTCCCAGTCAGCCAGCAACTGCCGCCCCAGCGGCAGCAGCGTCTCGCCCTCGGGGGTCAGGCTGACGCTGCGGGTAGTACGAATCAGTAACTGGCCACCCAGCGACTCTTCAAGGTTCTTGATGGTCAGGCTCAGTGCAGGCTGGGACAGGTGCAGTCGCTCACCGGCCTGGGCAAAGCTCAGGCATTCGGCAACGGCCACGAAGGCGCGTAGTTGTTTGACGTTCATTGTTTTGCTTTTCTTATCAAATCATCAGAAAAACAAAATTAACAAATCACTGCCCAAAGCAGAAGATGCTCTAAACAACTACAAATAAAACAAGGCGGACATCATGGCTGGACTCGACAAGCGAGTGGCGACCTGGGAAGAAGCCCTGGCCGGGCTGACTGACGACATGACGGTGCTGTGCGGCGGCTTCGGCCTGTGCGGCATTCCGGAAAATCTTATCGCGCAGATCAAGCGCATGGGCACCCGCGGCCTGACCGTAGTTTCCAATAACTGCGGCGTCGACGGCTTCGGTCTGGGCATCCTGCTCGAGGATCGGCAGATCCGCAAAATGATCTCGTCCTACGTGGGCGAGAACGCCTTGTTCGAGCAACAACTGCTCAATGGCGAGTTGCAAGTCGACCTCACCCCGCAAGGCACCCTGGCTGAAAAACTGCGCGCCGGCGGTGCTGGCATTCCGGCCTTCTACACCGCCACCGGCTATGGCACACCTGTCGCCGAAGGCAAGGAAAGCCGCCAGTTCAATGGCCGCAACTATATTCTTGAAGAAGCGATTACCGGCGATTTTGCCTTGGTCAAAGGCTGGAAGGCCGATCACTTCGGCAATGTGATCTACCGCCACACCGCACAGAACTTCAATCCGCTGGTGGCCACTGCCGGGCGTATCACGGTGGTCGAGGTCGAAGAGATCGTCGAACCCGGCGAACTCGACCCTGCGCACATTCATACCCCAGGCATTTACGTCGATCGGCTGATTGTGGGCACGTTCGAGAAACGCATCGAAAAACGCACCCTTAAAGCCTGAGCTGGAGATCTGACCATGGCACTTTCCCGCGAACAAATGGCTCAACGGGTCGCCCGCGAACTCAAGGACGGCTACTACGTCAACCTGGGCATCGGCATTCCGACCCTGGTTGCCAACTATGTCCCCGACGGCATCGACGTGATGCTGCAATCGGAGAACGGTCTGCTGGGCATGGGTGAATTCCCCACTGAAGAAACGCTCGATGCCGACATGATCAACGCTGGCAAACAAACCGTCACCGCACGCCGCGGCGCCTCGATTTTCAACTCTGCCGACTCGTTCGCAATGATTCGTGGCGGGCATGTCGACCTCACCGTGCTGGGCGCCTTCGAGGTCGATGTGAGCGGCAATATCGCCTCGTGGATGATCCCCGGCAAGCTGATCAAAGGCATGGGCGGCGCGATGGACCTGGTGGCCGGCGCCGACAATATCATCGTCACCATGACCCACGCCTCCAAGGACGGCGAATCGAAACTGCTGCCGCAGTGCAGCCTGCCGTTGACCGGCGCCGGCTGCATTCGCCGGGTACTGACGGACCTTGCGTGGCTGGAAATCGACAATGGCGCCTTCATCCTGCGCGAGCGTGCGCCGGGGGTCAGCATCGAGGAGATCGTCGCCAAGACCGCAGGCCGGCTGATCGTACCGGACGATGTGATCGAAATGCAGTTCTGAATGATCCAGCCCCTGCCCCGCAGGGGCTTCAAGTTTTTAACGCCTAAAAATAATAACGAGGTTCTGCATGTCCACTTCCCTTCAGGAAAGCCGCTCCGCCCGCTTCGCCTTGCGTTGCTCGGCCTGGGCCGAACGCTGGTTCCCCGACGCCTGGGTATTCGCCGCCCTGGCGGTATTGATCGTAACGCTGGCGACCCTGGCCATGGGCGCCAAGCCTGCGGCGGCGGCCAAGGCCTTTGGTGACGGCTTCTGGAGCCTGATCCCCTTTACCCTGCAAATGGCCTTCGTGGTCATCAGCGGTTACGTGGTGGCCAGCTCGCCACCGGCAGTGCGTCTGATCGACCGCCTGGCGCGTATCCCGAAAAACGGCCGCAGTGCCGTGGCCTGGGTGGCGCTGATTTCGATGGTCGCTTCATTGCTCAACTGGGGGCTGTCACTGGTGTTCGGCGGCCTGCTGGTGCGCGCGCTGGCGCGGCGCACCGACCTGAAAATGGATTACCGCGCAGCCGGTGCAGCCGCCTATCTGGGGCTGGGCGCGGTGTGGGCGTTGGGTATTTCTTCGTCGGCGGCGCAGTTGCAGGCCAACCCGGCCAGCCTGCCGCCCTCGATCCTGTCGATCACCGGAGTGATTCCGTTTACCGAAACCATCTTTCTCTGGCAGTCGGGGGTGATCCTGCTGGCGCTGGTGGTGATTTCGATCATCGTCGCCTACGCCACCGCACCCGGTCCAGGCAGCGCGCGCGAGGCCAAGGATTGCGGCGTGGACCCTGCGTTCAACCTGCCGCCGCTGGCGCCGCGCACCCGGCCCGGTGAATGGCTGGAATACAGCCCGCTGTTGATCATCGCCATGGTGGCGCTGGGCGTAGGCTGGCTGATCAACGAATTCAGCACCAAGCCGGTGATTACCGCCATCTCGGGTCTGAATACCTATAACTTCCTGTTCATCATGCTCGGCGCCCTGCTGCACTGGCGTCCGCGCAGCTTCCTCGATGCCGTGGCCCGTGCGGTGCCGACCACCACCGGGGTGCTGATCCAGTTCCCGTTGTACGGCTCGATTGCCGCGTTGATGACCACGGTCAAGGGCAGCGATGCGCAAACCCTGGCGCACCACATTTCGCTGTTCTTCACCAGCATCGCCACCCACGACACCTATGCGCTGCTGATGGGCGTGTACTCGGCGGTGCTCGGGTTCTTTATTCCGTCGGGCGGCGGCAAATGGATTATCGAAGCGCCTTACGTGATGCAAGTCGCCAACGAACTGCAATATCACCTGGGCTGGGCGGTGCAGATCTATAACGCCGCCGAAGCATTGCCGAACCTGATCAACCCGTTCTACATGCTGCCACTGCTCGGCGTGCTGGGCCTGAAAGCCCGCGACCTGATCGGCTTCTCGTTCGTGCAACTGCTGGTGCATGCGCCCATCGTGCTGTTCCTGCTCTGGGCGCTGGGGACCACCCTGACCTATACACCGCCGGTGATGCCATAACCGGTTTTAGCGTGCCCCCTTAACGAGGCGCGCTGACGTCGGTCTGGCCAGTGGCGAGCAACGCACCGCGTACAAAGCCGCTGGCCAGCTGGCGCTCGATAAAGTCCGCTACATACGCAGCACCCGCCTCGCGCCCGCGTGGTACGGCCATGGCCTGGCGGATCGCGGTAAAGGCACCGTCGAGCACGCGATAACGCGCATCGGCGGCGGCCACTTGTTCCAGCGGCTGACGCACACCGGCTGCGGCGTCCAGGTTCTGTTCGATAAACAGGTCAACGGCACCTGCCGACGTTTCGGCGCGTTCCAGCGTGGCGTGTTGCAGGGTGCGGCTCAAAAACAGGTCATAGGCCGCGCCATTGCCTACTGCCAGACGCAGGCCAGGCTGATCGAGCTGCGCGACCGACTGGTAAGGCGCATCGGCTTTCACCAGGTACGTACCCTCGATCAGTACATACGGCTCGCTGAAATCGATCTGCGCCGCACGCACCGGCTCGATGGCCAGAAACGCCAGCCTCCAGGCGTCCTCTTCCAGCGCGGCAAAGACCTTGCCCGCCGCATCGAAAGTGGTCATCTCCAGGCTCACGCCCAGCTCGATGGCCAGCGCTTTGGCCAGGGCCACCGATACGCCTTGTGGCTCACCGGCCGGCCCTTGCTGGGCCAGTACCGGATTGCCGAGGTTGATGGCGGTACGCAGTACGCCGTCGGGGGCCAGGTCGGCCAGTATGGCGGGAGTCACCGGATTCACATTGCTTTCCTCAGCGCTTGGCCTTGCGCTTGTTGCGGTACTGGTCGACCACCACAGCCACGACGATGATCACGCCCTTGATAATGTCCTGAATATAGGCATCGACACCGACAAAGGTAAAGCCGCTGGCCATCACGCCGAGGATCAACGCACCGATCACAGTGCCGGTAATGCGCCCGACACCGCCGGCCAGGCTGGTGCCGCCGATCACCGCGGCGGCAATCGCGTCCAGTTCATAGGACATGCCCATGCCCGCTTGACCGGTGGCCGCACGCGCCGAGGCCACTACACCGGCCAGCCCTGCCAACAGGCCGGCGAGGCTGTAGACGATGACCAGATGACGCTTGACGTTGATGCCCGAGGTGCGCGCCGCCTGCATGTTGCCGCCGATGGCGTAGGTGTATTTGCCGTACTTGGTGTAGCGCAGGGCGATATGGAAGATCACCGCCACCACCAGAAAGATGATCACCGGCATCGCGCCCTGACCAATGGCGGTGTAGGAATCGGACAGCATGCTGACCGGCTGGCCTTCGGTGTAATAACGCGCCAGACCACGCGCCGAGACCATCATGCCCAGGGTCACGATAAACGGCGGGATGCCGGTAATCGCGATCAGGCTGCCGTTGATGGCCCCGGCCAGCAAACCGACACCCAGTCCCGCCGCCACCGGTATCCACACCGGCAGGTCAGTCAGCGAAGGGAACACTGCACGGGAAAAGTCAGAGGTTTGCGCCAGGCTGGCGGCAACCATCGCCGACAGCGCCAGTACCGAGCCCGATGACAGGTCGATACCGGTGGTGATGATCACCTGGGTGACGGCGATGGCCAGCAGGCCAATGATCGACATTTGCAGAATCATCAGCACCAGACGCTGGGAGTTGAGCAGAAAGCTCTGGTCACGCACGATCCAGCCAAACACTTCGAATACCAGACCGATGCCGATCAGCACCAGAAAAATACTCAGCTCTGTGGGGATCCGGCGCTTGGCCTTGGCCGGCGCCAGCGCCGGTTTGTTCTGTGACAATGCGTTGTTCATGTGAGTATTCCTCTTGTTCTTGTAAGGCCGGCTCCTGAAGAGCCAGGCCTGGATAAATCAATGAACCGAGTGGCCGGACGCCAGGTGCATGACTTTTTCCTGGGTCGCGTCACCGCGCGCCAGCGTCCCCATCAACTCGCCCTCGTGCATGACCATGACCCGGTCGCTCATGCCCAGCACTTCAGGAAGCTCGGAAGAAATCATGATCACCGCCATGCCTTCGGCGGCCAGCAGCGAGATCAGGCGATAAATCTCGGCTTTGGCGCCGACATCGATGCCACGGGTCGGCTCGTCGAGAATCAGGATGCGCGGGTTGGTCATCAGCCAGCGCGCCAACAGCGCTTTCTGCTGGTTGCCGCCCGACAGCGTATCGATGCACTGTTCCAGCGACGGGGTCTTGACCCGCAATTTCTTGCACATGTCCTCACACAGCGCCCGCAAGGCTTTTTGCTGAATGAAACCGCCGCCGGCGTAGTTGCTCAGCACGACCATTTCCATGTTTTCCATCACCGACAGGCACGGAAACAGGCCGGTGAGCTTGCGGTCCTCGGTCAGCAGGGCAAAGCCTTTGCTGATCGCCAGTTGCGGGTCGGTGATGCGCACCGGCTGGCCATCAAGAAAGATTTCGCCACTGTCGCTGGGTGAAATACCGAACAGGGTTTCGGCCACATTGGTGCGCCCCGAGCCCATCAACCCGGCGATGCCAAGAATTTCGCCTTTGTGCAGGTCGAAGGACACGTCCTTGAAGACGCCGTTGAGGGTCAGGTTGCGCACCGACAGCATCACATCGCCCACCGGCGTTTCACGCTCGGGAAACAGCTGGGTCAGCTCGCGGCCGACCATCATCGAAATCAGGCTGTCACCGTCCATCTGTTCGGCGCGTTGCAGGCCAACGTAGGTACCGTCACGAAAGATCGCGACTTCGTCGGCGATCTGGAAAACTTCACTCATCTTGTGAGTGATATAGATGATGCCTTTACCCTGCGACTTGAGGTCAGCAATGATCGAGAACAGGTGCTCGACCTCGCTCTCGGTAATGGCCGAGGTCGGCTCGTCCATGATCAGCACGTCCGAGTCGTAGGACACCGCCTTGGCAATCTCGACCATCTGTCGCTCGGCGATGCTCAGGTTGCCAACCAGTTCCTCAGGGTCCAGGCGGATGCGCAGGCGCTCGAGCAGTTCGGCGGTGCAGCGATGCATCTTGCCGTGGTCGACCATGTGCAGACCGTTGAGTTGTTCGCGGCCGATCCAGATGTTCTCGGCGATGCTCATGAACGGCATCAGGTTGAGTTCCTGGTGAATCATCGCGATGCCTGCCTGCAGCGCCGCCAGGGGTGTTGTGAATTCGACAGGCCGGCCGTGCAGACGGATCTCGCCCTCGTCGGGCTGGTAGATGCCGGCGATGATCTTCATCAGGGTCGATTTGCCGGCACCGTTCTCGCCCATCAGGGCCAGGACGCTGCCGGGACGCACCCGTAGCTGCACATCATCGAGTGCCACGACACCCGGGAAGCGCTTGCTGATGTGGGCGATTTCCAGCAGGTATTCGCTCGGCTCGGCGCTGAAGGCCGGCTGGCTGTCTCGCGCGGCGTGACGGTCAGCGATAGCGGAATCAGACATGATGACAAGCTCCTCATGCAACAGTCTGCGGGGGGGACTCAAGGCCGGAATCCCCCCGGCCTGTACGTTGTTGTTATTGGGTTTTTATTTGAACGTATCGACGTTTTCGGCGGTGATCAGACGATACGGGATCACGATGGCTTGCGTGTCTATTTTCTCCTTTTTGGCCATCTTCACGGCGGTCTCGATCGAGCCGTTGGCCTGGCCTTTGGCATCCTGGAACACCGACACGGTCAGCATTCCGGTCTTCACTGCACGCAGTCCGTCCTGAGCACCGTCGACGCCGGCAATCACCACTTCGCCCTGCTTTTTGCCGGCCTGCTTGAGGGCCATGGCCGCACCGATGGCCATCTCGTCGTTATTGGAAACCACCGCATTGAATTCCCGACCCTGGGTCAGCCAGTCGTTGGTGATGTCCATGCCGCGCTGGCGCTGCCAGATCCCGGTCTGCTCCTGGTCGATCTTGATGTCCGGGTATTTGGCGAGAATCTCCTTGACGCCGTCGGTGCGGTTGCGGGTTGCGTTATTGGCCAGGTCACCGAGCAGCACCACGATCTTGCCCTTGCCGCCGATCTTGTCGGCTACGTATTGCATCTGCAGGCGGCCAGCCTCTTTTTCGTCGGAGGTGACGGTGGCAACACCTTCAGGCAATTTGGGATCGTCCGGGCTGCGGTTCACGTACACCAGCGGAATACCGGCGGCCAGTGCGGCCTTGGTGATCGCAGCGGTGGCCGCAGTGTCGACCGGGTTGACGATCAAGGCGTCGACTTTCTTGCCGATCAGGTCATGCACCTGGTCGAGCTGCTTGTTGACATCGGTACGCGCATCGACAAATTGCAGCTTTACGCCTTCAGGCATGGATTTGGCCTTGGCCGACATGTCTTCGCGCAGATACGTCAGCCAGATGTCATCGAACTGCGGCATCAGCACACCGATGTTGATATCGGCCAGCGCTGTGCCACTGCCGAACATCAGGGTCAGGGCAAGGGAGGTGAAGGTAGTCTTGATCTTCATGAAGGTCTGTCTCCGGATTCTTGTTGTTGTGTACGGCGAGAACGATGCGCAAGCAATCAACGCGGAATACGAATGCCGGCAGCACCGGGCATGCTGACCAGCAGCCAGTTCTTGTGCTCGACACACATGCCGCGCCCGATGAGGGTCAGCAGGCGGTCAGCAAGAACGCCGCACACGGACAAGGCAAGGGAGGTGACGCGATTGGCCCGGGAGCCAGAATGGAGGGCTTTCATTGACGGTACCTATCTTTGTTTTGTTTTTGTTGGCTTGTTCCCTGCCGTGTCGGACGAATCTGACAGCGGTAGGTCATTCGATAGTGGGTAACCTGAAAACGACTTTATTAGAAATTTTTTTCCAATTCAACACATTTTAGAATTTTATTCCGCTTGCTGTTCCATTCTGGTGCTCTGGTTTAAATGGCCTACAAAAAAGCCTGCTTTTCCCAGGAAAAAGCAGGCCTTGTCTGTCATACAACGTAGGGCGCATGCCGCAGTTTAGAGCGCCACGACACATCCGCTACTGGCACTTTGCCGCGCCGCATCGAGCACCCGCGTGGTGTTCAACACCTCCTGCGGATCGACCGGGCTGGCAGCTCCGGTATCGACCGCCTGTTGCAACTGTCGGTAATAACTTAGCCAACAACCTCGCTCCGAGGGCACGCGCACACGGTGCTCGCCGTGCTCGAACCAGCCCCAGCGCCGATGCTCCTCGACACCCCAGTTGTCACCCGCGCTCAGCGGGGTCTGCCCCGCCAGCGCCTGCTCTTCCTGAACGTCCAGGCCATCGACGGTGTAACAACCACTGCTGCCGCTGACCCGAAACCTGGGCCGGATGCAGTTTTGCAGGCAACTGCCGGACAAATGCGAGACCACACCATTGCTATGGGTCAGCGCCACAAAGAAACTGTGATCGACGCTGTCGTCTGGCGTAGCGTATTGCAGCTCGGCATACACATGACGCACCGGGCCGAACAGCACCAGCGCCTGATCCACCAGATGACTGCCCAGGTCACGCAGAATGCCACCCCCGCTTTGCTTGCCCACCGAGGCAGGCGTGAAACGCTCGACACTGGACTCGAACCGCGTCACCTCACCCAACGCACCGCTGTCGAGCAGTTTGCGCACGGTCAAAAAGTCCGAATCCCAGCGCCGGTTCTGATACACGCTGAGCAACACGCCGCGCCGCTTGGCCGCGTCGACCAGTTCACGGGCGTGGGTTTCGTCCTGGGCAAAGGGCTTGTCGCTGACCACGCCGACACCCAGCTCGATGGCTTCGAGAATCTGCCCGTGACGCGCCGCCAGCGGCGTGGAAATCGCCACTACATCGACGCCGGCCGCGACCAGTTCGCTCAGGCTGTCGAAGGCCTGCACCTGCGGGTAATCGCGGGCCAGCTCTTGACGGCGTTCAGGCGAACGGGTCACCACCCCGACAAACGTTGCCTCGGGCAAGCTGGCGATCAACGGCGCATGAAAAAAGCGCCCTCCTTTTCCGTAACCCACCAATCCGATTCGCATGGTGTTCTCCCTGACCGCTGGTAATCAATCGTAGAAGGCCGGACGCGGGCCTTGAGTGACTTTCTCGATGGCGCCGCTTTGCTGGGCCTTGATGCACACATCGGCGGTCACTGCAGCGGCATAACCGTCCCAGGCCGACGGACCGCCAACCTTGCCGACGGTCACACCGTCGATAAAGGCTTGCAGCTCGACGTCGTAGGCGGCGATGAAACGGTCCTTCCAGTCGGTGAGGATCGCGTTGGACAGCTTGGCCTGACTGCGCAGTTGCACCTGCGAAGGCTCGGGCAGACGCGCAATACCGCTCTCGCCGACCACTTCACACTGAATGTCATAGCCGTACTGGCAATTGACAAACACTTCGACATCGATGCGCGTGCCACGTGCAGTTTCCAGCAGCACGATCTGCGGGTCCTTGAGATGGGCAAAGGCCTTGCCGCTCTTGCGCGGGAATACCACTTGCACCGACACATAGTCGTCATCGAGCAGCCAGCGCAGCACATCGATCTCATGGATCAGGGTGTCGGTGATGGCCATGTCGGTCTTGTAGTTCTCGCCCACCGTCGGGTTGCGGTGCGCGCAGTGCAGCATCAACGGCTCGCCGATGGTGCCGGCGTCGAGCACCGATTTAAGCGCCCGGTAGCCTTCGTCGTAAGAACGCATGAAGCCCACTTGCACCAGACGCCGGCCAAAGGCGATCTCGGCGTCGACAATGCGCCGGCAACCTTCGGCAGTGACCGCCAGCGGTTTTTCACAGAACACCGGCTTGCCGGCGGCGATGGCGGCCAGCACATACTCTTCGTGGGTCGGGCCCCAGGAGGTGACCAGAATCGCCTCGACCTCCGGCGCCTGGATCAGCGCATGGCCGTCGGGATAGACCTCGGCGGTAATACCCAGATCGCTAACGACCTGCGCTGCCTGTTGCAGATTGATGTCGGTGACCGCCACCACTTCACTGCCCAGCAGGGTCTTGCTGCAACGACGGATATGATCGCGGCCGATTGCGCCCGTACCGATAACACCTAATTTCAACGCCATCTCAATGCTCCTTGAATTGTTGGGATTGATGTCGACTTACTGGAAACGCGGATTCTTGTAGGAGGGAGCTCTGCTCGCGATCGAGTGCGTAGCAGTCGTAGATTTGCAGCGTTTCGACTATTTCTGTGAGCGCTTCGCGCTCAATCGCGAGCAGAGCTCCCTCCTACAGGCCGGTGTGCAATTCACGATTCGTGCGGTGTCAGTACTGGCGGGCTTTGGCAAGTTGTTTGTTGAGCTTCTCGTGCACCTGCGCGGTGGTGCCGACCGTGGACACTTCAGCCACGCCGACGCGCCACCACGACAGGTATTTGTGGATCATGGTCTTGGGCAAAACCTTGATGTCGATCAGAGTCGCGACGCTTTGCTTCTCGGCATCGGCCAGCGCTTCGTGCAATTGCTCCACGGTGCTGACCTTGTAGGTCTTGCAGCCATAGGCCGCCGCGCTCATGGCGAAGTCCACCGGTACAAAGCCGCCGTCCAGCTTGCCGCTTTCCGGGTTGCGGTAACGGAACTCGGTGCCGAAGCTGTTCATCCCGTGTTCCATCTGCAGGTTGTTGATACAACCAAAGGTCATGTTGTCGAGCAGGATCACGTTGATCTTGCGCCGCTCCTGAATCGCGGTGACCAGCTCGGAGTGCAGCATCAGGTACGAACCATCGCCGACCAGCGCATAGACTTCACGCTGCGGCGCCGCCAGCTTGACCCCCAGTGCGGCATTAACCTCATAACCCATGCACGAATAACCGTACTCGACGTGATAGGTGTCCACACCGGTGCTGCGCCAGGCGCGTTGCAGGTCGCCGGGCAGGCTGCCGGCAGCGGCAACGATTACCGCATCTTTGGGCAGGCTTTCATTCAGCACGCCCAGCACGCGGCTTTGCGTCAGGCACGAACCGGTCAGCTCGATGAACTCGCGCAATACCGCAGGATCAAGGTGGTCGTTGATTTCCGGAACGAAGTCGCGGCTCTGGTATTGGACGGCATACACCCGGTCGACTTCGGCATCCAGCTCGGCACGCGCAGTCTTTGGATGCTCGCCCCAGGCGCTGTGCCAGTCGCTGCCTTCAAGACCGTGCAGCAGCGCAACCAGTGCCTCCTGAGCATCTGCCAGCACCTGAACGCCGTCGAGCTTCTGCACATCGAAGGCGCCGACATTGAGGTTGAGGAACTGCACATCCGGGTTCTGGAACAACCATTTCGACGAGGTAGTGAAATCGCTGTACCGGGTGCCGACACCAATAATCAGGTCCGCTTCCCTGGCCAGCTGGTTGGCGGCCAGGGTGCCGGTTTCACCGAGGCCACCCATGTTCAGCGGGTGCGCCGAGACCACGGCGCTTTTACCGGCCTGGGTTTCAGCGAACGGAATACCGTAGCGCTCGGCCAGCGCCAGCAGTGCCTGGGCAGCGCCCGAATAGCGCACACCACCACCGCAGACCAGCAGCGGTTTACGCTTGGCCTTGAACAGCGTCAATGCATCGTCGAGCATCGCGCGGGTCGGCGGACGGCGATCGATACGGTGCACGCGGCGTTGCAAAAAGCTGTCGGGATAGTCATAGGCTTCGGCCTGCACATCCTGCGGCAGCGCCAGGGTCACCGCGCCGGTTTCGGCAGGGTCAGTCAGCACGCGCATGGCGCTCAGGGCAGCGCTCATCAGTTGTTCGGGACGGTTGATGCGGTCCCAGTATTTGCTCACGGCCTTGAACGCATCGTTGGTGCTGATGCTCAGGTCGTGGAACTGCTCGATCTGCTGCAACACCGGGTCCGGCTGGCGGCTGGCATAGACATCGCCGGGCAACAGCAACAGCGGAATACGGTTGGCCGACGCGGTGGCCGCCGCCGTGATCATGTTCGCCGCACCCGGGCCGACCGACGACGAGCAGGCGTAGATCTTGCGCCGCAAGTGTTGCTTGGCAAAACCGATGGCGGCGTGGCACATGCCTTGTTCGTTGCGGCCCTGATGCACCACCAGGTCACCGCTGTCCTGCTCCAGTGCCTGACCGATGCCCAGCACGTTGCCGTGGCCGAAAATAGTGAAAATGCCTTCGACGAACTTGCTCTGCACGCCGTCGACTTCAACGTATTGGTTGTCCAGGAACCTGACCAGAGCCTGGGCCATGGTCAATCGTGTCGTACTCATGCTCGCACCTTGTGGTGATGAGAAGAAATGGCCAAGCGCTTGATTAACGTGCCTGTCAGCTGAACGACTTCTGCAGATGCCCCATGCTGCCGGCCAGCGCCTGCTGGATATCGTCCAGCGCGTGTACGCTTTCAGCGAACGGCTCGAACGACAGGTAGCCGGTATAACCGCTGGCCAGCAGGCGTTCGATCTGTGGCGCGTTACCGAGAATGTCGCCCTCGCCAACCAGTACCCGGTGGCCGTCGCGAATGGTGTTGAGCGGCGCCTCGGCGTCCTCGACGCCGGAGATGTGCACCAGCCCGGTCAGCTCGGGAAACATCTCGACTTCGCCGGCGAGATGATGGTGGAAGGTGTCATGCACCAGGCGGAATACGTCCAGCCCACCGACCGCCTTGATCGCATCGACAGCCTGGCGCTTGAGACGCAGCGAGCACTCCTCGAAACCCAGCGGTTCGACAAAACCGAGAATGCCATGCTCACGCAGGATCGGCGCCAGATGCGTCAGCGCTGTGCGCAGGCCAGCGGCGCGCTGAGCGGTATTGCGAGTGTCGGCGCGGTCGTTGAGCGGGCACATCACCAGGCCTTCGGCACCGCAGTCGCGGGCATAACGCGCCAGCCGGGTGGCCTGCTCGCGGCGCTCGTCGTTCCAGACATCGAAGGGGTACAGTGCGTTGATCGACAACACCCGAATGTTGCTGGCTTCGCACAGTTCGCGCACGGTGTGCGGTGCGGTGCCGTCTTCGATTTCGATACCCTTCAGATCGTTGCGGATCTCGATGGCATCGGCGCCCAGCTTGACCGCAAGCTCGATGAACTCGGGCAACGGCAGGCGCGGCGCAACCATCCGGTTAAGGGCAAAACGCAGGGATTGACTCATTATTGTTGTTCTCCGCAACGCATGAATGAAAAGGCTTGGCAATGTGGGTTACTTGGCCGTTGGCATGCTGAATTCGGCCCCCTTGGCGATGCTGTCGGGCCAGCGTTGCATGACACTCTTGTAGCGGCTGTAGAAGCGCAGGCCTTCTTCGCCATAAGCATGGTGGTCGCCGAACAGCGAACGTTTCCAGCCGCCAAACGAATGCCAGGCCATCGGTACCGGAATCGGCACGTTGATGCCGACCATGCCGACCTTGATCGAACGGGCAAAGGCGCGGGCCACGCCGCCGTCGCTGGTGAAGCACGACACGCCATTGCCAAACTCATGGGCGTTGATCAGCTCGACCGCGCTGGCAAAGTCCGGCACATGCACCAGGCCAAGCACCGGGCCGAAGATTTCTTCTTTATAGATCTGCATGTCGATGGTGACGTTGTCGAACAGCGTCGCGCCCACGAAGAAACCGTTCTCGGCGCCCGGCACCTTGAAGTTACGGCCATCGACGATCAGTTTTGCGCCTTCCTTGACGCCCTGATCGATATAACCCTCGACCTTGGCCTTGTGCACCGCCGTGACCAGCGGGCCCATGTCGCTGTCGGGCTGCATGCCGTTGCCGACCTTGAGCTGGTCGATGCGCGGCAGCAGCTTGTCGATCAGCTTCTGCCCGGTATCGCCCACCACCACCGCAATGGAGATGGCCATGCAACGCTCGCCGGCCGAGCCGTAAGCGGCACCGATCAACGCATCGGCGGCTTGGTCCAGGTCGGCGTCGGGCATCACGATCATGTGGTTCTTGGCGCCGCCCAGCGCCTGCACGCGCTTGCCACGGGCTGTGCCTTCGCGGTGGATGTATTCGGCAATCGGCGTGGAGCCGACAAACGACACCGCTTCGATGTCCGGGTGCTGCAACAGGGTGTCGACCGCCAGTTTGTCGCCCTGCACCACGTTGAACACACCGTCCGGCAGGCCGGCTTCCTTGAGCAGGCGCGCCATCAACAGGCTGGCCGAAGGGTCACGTTCGGACGGTTTGAGGATGAAGCAGTTACCGGTGACCAGCGCCATCGGGATCATCCACAACGGCACCATCACCGGGAAGTTGAACGGCGTGATGCCGGCGCAAACACCCAGGGGTTGACGCAGGTTCCAGTTGTCGATGCCGCCGCCGATGTTATCGCTGAAATCGCTCTTGAGCAGGTTCGGCGCACCGCAGGCGAACTCGACGATTTCGATGCCACGCACCACCTCGCCCTTGGCATCGGAAAACACCTTGCCGTGTTCGCGGCAGATGATCTCGGCCAGTTCATCATGATGGCGGTCGAGCAGTTCCTTGAACTTGAACATCACCCGCGCCCGGCGCAGCGATGATTGCTCGGACCACGCAGGGAATGCCGTGCGCGCGGCGGCCACGGCCTGCTCGACGGTCTGCTGGCCGGCCAGCGCAACACGCGCCTGCACGCTGCCGGTGGCCGGGTTGAAGACATCGCTGTAACGCTCGGCGGCTTCATTCAATTCGCCGTTGATGAAATGACCGATGACCGGTGAATCACTCATGACTAACTCCAAATCAAGAAAGGGGGCTTACAGATCGAGCAGCCAGCTGTGCTGCGGATCGTTGTGAAATTGCCAGGCGCGCTTGGGGCCGGCCATCACGTTGAGGTAATACGACTCGTAGCCGTAAGGCACGCTGACCGGGTGATAGCCTTCGGGCACGGTCACCAGGTCGTTGTTTTCCACGGCCATGGCCTGGTCGATGCTGCGGTCATCGGTGTACACGCGCTGGAAGACGAAGCCCTGCGGCGGGTTGACCTGGTGGTAGTAGGTCTCTTCGAGAAAGCTCTCGTGCGGCAGGTTGTCCTGGTCATGCTTGTGCGGCGGGTAGCTCGATGAGTGCCCGGACGGCGTACGCACTTCAACCACCAGCAGCGAATGGGCAACCTCGGTGTCGGGCAGGATGTCGCACACGTAACGGGTATTGGCGCCCTTGCCGCGCACGCTGCGCTTCATGCTGGACGGGCTGATCAACCGCGCCGGCAGCGCGTCGGCGCGGTTGCCGGGGGCGGCGCACACCGCCACATGTGCAGCACTGAGGGCGGTGAATTGCGCCTGGCTGTCGGCCGGCAGGTACACGGCAAACGGCGACTTTTCTTCAAACACCGACTCACGGTCGCCGATGTTCTCCCAGTTGAAAGCGCCCTGCCCCGGCGCTTCGCCGCTGACACTGGCGCGCCCGGACAGCAGCACCACACACAGCTCTTTGTCGCCGGCGCTGAGTGGCAGTTGCTCGCCCGCCTGCAGGCGATAGGCGGCAAAGCCGACATAGTCCAGAACTCCGTCTTGCAGCGCGACGATGTCGCGGCCCTGGGGTTTGCTCTTGGTCAACAGGTTCATTGTCCGGTCCTCCTTTTCAGGCAACGTTGTTGTTATCAGCGAACGTCAGCCAGCAATTGGCGCAGCGTATCGAAGCCTTTTTTGGCGTACACATAACTGGGCGCAACCGCAGGATCCTGCTCGGCCTCGACCACCAGCCAGCCGTGATAATCGGCCTGGCGCAACACGCGCAGCAGTGCGGCAAAGTCGATATCGCCATCGCCGGGCACGGTAAAAGTGCCGTTGATGATGCAGTCCGGAAAACTCCACAGGTTGTTGCGCGCCAGTTGCACCACCGCCTTGCGCACATCCTTGAAGTGCACATGGCAGACGCGCTCGATGTGCTTGCCCAGCACCACCAGTGGGTCGCCGCCGCCCATGTAGCAATGGCCCGAGTCGAACAGCAGGCCGACTTCGCTGCCGGTCAGCGCCATCAGTGTGTCGATGTCGGCCGGCGACTCGACGTAGGCGCCCATGTGATGGTGATACGCCAGGCGCACGCCACGCGACAGGGTGAAACGCGCAAGCTCGGTCAGCTTGTCGGCGTATTCGCGCCAGGCAGCGTCGGTGTGAAAGCGCGGGCGTTCGACCAGCGGAATGCGCTGGCCTTGAATCGAATCGGCGACTTCGCCATAGACCATTACCGTAGCGCCGTTTTGCGCAAGGATGTCTAGGTGCGGGCCGATGGCTTCGATTTCTTCGGCCACCGAACGCCGCGCCAGCTGGCTTGAATACCAGCCCGACACCAGCGCCAGGCCATAAGGGCGCAATACATCGCCCACGCCCTTGGCGTCCTTGGGAAACTTGCCGTTGAGCTCAAAACCTTCGTAGCCGATTTGCTGGCCTTCGCTTAAAGCAGTGGCCAGCGGCGTCTCGCCGCCCAGGGCCGGCAAGTCGTCGTTGCTCCAGGAAATCGGGTTGATGCCAATGCGAATGGAGGTATCGGAAACAGACATGGCTGTACCTTTTTATTGTCGTTATCGCTGAATCAGTGAAATCGTGTGTCAGGCGCGGCTGGCGCGCCAGGACTCGATCAATCCGCTGAAAATGTCCTGTACCTGAGCAATCAGGCCCTCGTCGTCGATCTCGCCGTTGAGCCAGGCGCGGCTCGGTTCGCGGAAGATCGTGCGGCCCACGGCAAAGCCCTGACAGGTGCGACTGTTGCGCGCCTGGGCAAAGCCTTCGGCCAGTGCCTGCACCGGCGCATTGAGGCCCAGCAGCACCACGCCACGGCAATACGGGTCGCGTTCCTGAATCAACTCGTCGAGCTGGCGCCAGACCTCGGCGTCCTGCGCTTCGATCTTCCACCACGCCGGGTAAATGCCCAGGTTGTAGAGACGCTTCAAGGCACGGTACATGACGTCGGGATGGGTGGACGGGTGGTCTTTGGGCGGGATGATTTCCAGCAGCAGTTCATGACCGCTGGCTTTGGATGCCTCGTACAAGCCCTTGATCTGTGCTTCCTGCTCCAGACGCAACAGTGGCTCGTCGTCGGGGTGGTACTGCACCAGGCACTTGATGATCTGCTCGGCCGGCCAGTTGACCAGGTTGCTACCAATCGAACGGCCATGCTCGAAAGCCAGCGGCCGCGAGCCCTGCACTTCGACCGGACGCGCCACCCACCAGCCACGACCGGTGGCGGCATTCAGCGCATCCTGACCGAAACGCTGATCGGCCAGTAGCCCGACATCGGCCTCGATACCGCGTTTGGCCAAATCGTCTTCGACCCTGGCAACGGCTTTAATGAACAGTTGCTTGAGGTACGGGATGCTGCTCAGTTCACGGCCAGCCTGTTGCGCCAGCTCGACCAGTTGCCCGCGATGATCGAAGGCAAAGATGAACAGTTGCTTCCATTGTTTACGCGGCACGCTGACCTGATGCAGGCGTTGCAGGGCCACGTCCTGATCGGGACGGGTGATCGGCACCGGGCTGTTGAACAGGTAATCGAGTTCGGCAGGCGTTGGCATCGCCGGTGCGCAGGCATGTCGCGACACGACCAGTCCGCCACAGGCGTTGGCCAGCTGGCAGCAGCGCTCGTCATCGGCTTCTTTCAGCCAGCCGCTGAGAAAGCCGGACATGAATGCATCGCCGGCGCCCAGCACATTGAGCACTTCAACACGCACACCGGGATAAATCGCACCGTCTTCCAGGCGTTCCGGGATGGCGCCATGAATCACCGTGCAGCCTTGCGGGCCGAGCTTGACCACCAGTGTTGCGGCGCTCAGCTCACGCACTTTGCGCAATGCACTCAGCAGGTCGGTGCTGCCACCGGCAATCAGAAATTCTTCTTCGGTGCCGACGATCAGGTCGAAGCGCGGCAGGATGCGTTGAACATGCTGGCTGACCTTCTGGTCGGCGACAAAGCGCGTTTCGCCATCGGCCTTGCCGGCCAGGCCCCAGAGTACCGGCCGGTAATCGATGTCGAGCACGCGGCGTACGTTGTGCTTTTCGGCATAGTCGAGCGCCTGGCTGCTGGCGCGGAACACTTGTTCGGTAGAGAAGTGCGTGCCGGTGATCAGCAAGGACTTGCTGGAGGCGATCAACTGTTCATCGATGTCCTCGGCGCGCAGCGCCATGTCGGCGCAGTTCTCGCGATAGAACACCAGCGGGAAGGTTTCGCGGTCCTTGAGGCCCAGCAGCACCATGGCGGTCAGGCGTTCGGGGTCCCGGCGAATGCCACTGACATCGCAGCCTTCACGAGCCAGCGACTCGACCAGAAAGCGGCCCATGTGATCATCACCGACGCGGCTGAGCATGGCCGACTTCAAGCCGAGCCGCGCGGTGCCGAACGCGATGTTGGCGGACGAGCCGCCGAGGTATTTGGCGAAACTGGAAACGTCTTCAAGGCGTGCGCCGACCTGCTGCGCATAGAGATCGACGCCCAAGCGTCCGAGGCATATCAGATCCAACTGACGCCCATTGGCAAAGCGAGTCTGGCCCATGGTGGCTCCTGTTATTTTTATCAGCCTGCATCACGCACAGCGGCGGCGCGAAATGTTCTTGGTGCCTGAAGACTAAAACGTCTCGGCGCACCAATCAATATTTATTCTATAATTTTTTCTATTGGAAAATTTATTCCACAAAAGCACCAAGCTGCCCCGCTCGCCAACAAGCTGGGTTAAAGTGGCCCACGGCCTTGAGTGCCATAGAAGAACAAGCAAAAAGGATTGAAGTCATGTCCAGCATCGAGCAGCCGTCCCAACCCGACACCGCCGCTGCCGCACCGATCAGCGCCGAAGAGCTGTTGCGCATGATCACCGAGCAGTACGAAGAATTGCCGCGCCAGCTCAAGCGCATTGCCAGCTACATGAGCCAGCAGAGCGGGCGAATCATGGTCGACCGCATCAGCGACATCGCCCGCGAATGCGAGGTGCATCCGTCGGCCATCGTGCGGTTTTCGCAGCGTTTTGGTTTCAGCGGCTTCAGCGAAATGCAGGCGCTGTTTCGCGACGCCTACACGCACAAGACCACGCCGGTACAGAACTACCAGCAGCGTATTCGCAGCATGATTGCCGACAAGGCGCACAAGGCTGGCGCCGGCGACCTGGCCCGTGAATGCGTGAATGCGACCCTCTCGGGCCTGGAGCGTCTTAGCGACGACCTTGACGATGAAGCCTTCGAGAAGGCCGTGGATCTGGTGGTCAACGCCGAAAATATCTATGTGGTCGGCGTGCGCCGCTCGTTCGCGGTGGCCGACTACCTGGTCTACAACCTGCAGCACACCAACAAGCGCATTCACTTGATTTCCGGGCTTGGCGGCGGCTATCGCGAGCAGATGCGCAGCATTCGCTCCACCGACCTGCTGATCGCCATCAGCTTTACCCCGTACGGCAAGGAAACCCAGCATTGCCTGCGCATCGCCCAGCACAATCAGGCCAAGACCCTGATCGTCACCGACAGCAACCTGTCGCCGCTGGCCAAGCGCGCCAATTCGGTGTTGCTGGTCAATGAAGGCAGCTCGTTCGCGTTTCGCTCGCTGAGTGCCACCTTGTGCCTGTGCCAGGCGCTGTTTATCGCCGTGGCGTATCGACTGGAATTGAAAGTCGACGAAATTCACGAACAGGTCGATCTGGAAGACTGAAGCGCCGCTGGCCACTACTTGATAACCCGCCTCAAAGGCCCGTGTGGCAAGGCCTTGAGGCGCATTCGCATTCCGTCTGTTTTATTCGAATGCGGTGTACAAAAATTCAAGATGCCATCTATAGTGCCATCATTGCATAGGACAGCATGTGTGTTCATCCAGACCCCTCGGGCGCCCCAAGTCTGGACCAGGCACGCACAAGACATGGACCGGAATTTCGTGCCATCTCCTTGTGAGCTACCGCCATGTTTTTCAAATCCAATCAGAAAGCCCTCGCCGCCCTCCAGCAAATCATCGACCAGCAAGCCTGCCAGCTTGAAGCCATCAACCGCTCGATGGCCAGTATCGAGTTCGACCTGAACGGCACCGTGCTCGATGCCAACGAAAACTTTCTCAAGGCCATGGGGTATCGCCGCGAAGACATCCTCGGCAAACACCACCGTATGTTCTGCACCCCCGAAGACGTGCGCAGCCCCGATTACGACAAGCTCTGGGCGCGGTTGCGTGCCGGTGACTTCGTCAGCTCGACCTTTCACCGGGTCAGCCGCGAAGGCAAGACCGTCTGGCTTGAGGCCAGCTATAACCCGGTTCGCGACAATACCGGCAAAGTGCTGAAAGTCGTCAAATATGCCGCCGATGTCACCGCCAGGATCGAGGCCGACAACGAAGCGCGCAACAAACTCATGGCCATCGACAGGGCCATGGCAGTGATCGAATTCGACCTTGAAGGCAAGATTCTGCGCGCCAACGCCAATCTGACCCAGACCATGGGCTACAGCGAAGCCGAACTGGTGGGCAAGAACCACCGGATGCTGTGCCCCTCGGATGTGGCTGACAGCAGCGAATATGCCGATTTCTGGCGCCGCTTGAACAAAGGCGAATTCTTCAGCGGCCAGTTCAAGCGTATGGGCCGCAATGGCCAGACCCGCTGGCTGGAAGCCAACTACAACCCGGTGTACGACGCCAACGGCAAGCTGTACCGCATCGTCAAGTTCGCCTCCGACATCACCTCACGCATCGAGCAGCACGAGCGCGACGCCAGCAGTGCGGCGCAGGCTTATCACATCTCGGTCGAGACCCGTAAAGTCACCGAACACGGCACCGAGGTGATTCAGCAAGCCGCCAGTGAAATGCGCCAGATCTCGATGAATATCGAAGACTCTTCACGCATCGTCGCGCAACTGGGCGCGCGTTCGGAGCAGATCACCGCCATCGTCAATACCATTCGCAGCATTGCCGACCAGACCAACTTGCTGGCCCTCAATGCCGCCATCGAAGCGGCCCGCGCAGGCGATCAGGGTCGCGGCTTTGCGGTGGTGGCCGATGAAGTGCGGCAACTGGCCGGACGCACCAGCCGCTCGACAGCGGAAATCTCAGAGATGATTGGCATGATCCAGACCGAAACCCGCCAGGCCATCGACAGCATGGACAACACCCGCAGTAATGCGATCAAAGGTGTGGACCTGGCCGACCAGGCGGGCTCGGTGATCGTGCAGATCAGCGAAGGGACCAATCACGCAGTGGATGCCGTGAAGATGTTTGCCCGCCTGGCGCACTGATCAGCCCGACGATTTCTGACTGTTTTTCGCATTGATGCTCTTGGCGCTTTTTTCCAGCACCAGATACACCAGCACCGCGAGCATCAGCGGCAACAGGAAATAAATCGCCCGGTAACCGATCAGTGCAGCGAGCAAGGTGCCTTTGGAAAACTGGTGCGCCATCAAGGTGATAAACACGGTTTCGAGCACGCCCAGGCCGGCCGGAATGTGAGTAATGACGCCCGCGATACTGCTGATCAGCAAGACGCCAAGCACCGTCGGGTAAAAGGCGTTTTCCGGCAACAGGGTAAAAATCACCAGCGCCATCAACGACCAGTTCAGTGCGCCGAGACTGGCCTGCATCAATGCCTGCCCCAGCGAAGGTAAAACCAGTTCCTGGCCACGAATGGTCCATGAACGGCGCGTGGAAAACTGGCAGGCCGCCAGGTAAGCCGCACACATCAGCAACAAGCCAGCACCGATCATTTGCAGCGTGGTGCTGCCGATCGACCACTGCGCAGGCAGCTTCACAAAGCCACTGGCAAACACAAATCCGGCCAGCAGCATATAGCCCAGCCAGTTGGTGATCAGGCTCAGGCTGAGAATCCGCGTGATGGTCGGCACATCCAGCCCCAGCCGTGAGTACAGCCGGTAGCGCAAGGCGATGCCACCCACCCAGGAACTGAGGTTGAGGTTGAAGGCATAGCAGACAAAGGTCACCGGAATGATCTGCGCGACGCTCAATTTATGCCGGGTGTAAAAGCGCGCCAGAATGTCGAAGCCGCAATAGGTCAGGTAACTGGCCGCCGCCACCAGCCCGGCCATCGCCAGGGTGCTGGCCTTGTACGACTGCAAGGCTTTCTTGACCTCTTGCCAGTCAATGTTCTTGACCAGCATGAATAACAGCACCGGCACGGCAATAAAGAAGAACAGCTTGAACAGCCGTTTGGCCCATACCCAACCGGGTGATGCAGGCTTGGAATCTTGCGCAGCGCTGGCCTGGCTCATAGCGGTTTCTCCTGGCTTGGCAGCTCTTGAATCGCCGCCTGTTGCTCCTTGATGACCGATGCCTCCGGCATGATGTCTGCCGCCCGCAAGGGTTTGAGGCGCATGCCGTGCACCGGAAACAGCCCGGCAATGGCCGGAAAATGACGCAAAAAGTGAAAGCACAGAAAGATCATCGGTGCCCGCCACCATTGCCCGCGTGCAGCCCCCTTGAGGGTGATCGGCACGCTGTGGGCAGCGGCCAGGTCGCGCAGGTGGTCATGTAAATGCTGATTGAGCGCGGCATCGCGAATGAACAGGTTGGCTTCCAGGTTCAACGCCAGGCTCAGCGGGTCCAGGTTGCTGGAGCCCACGGTGGACCATTCATTGTCGATCAGCGCGACCTTGCCGTGCAGGGCGCGCTGTTTGTATTCATGAATCACCACGCCGTCGCGCAGCAGGTAGGTATAGGTCAGGCGCGAGCAAACCCGCACGAACGGCATGTCCGGCTTGCCCTGCAAAATCAGGGTGACCTTGACCCCACGTCGCGATGCGTTGCGCAATGCACGCAGGAAGCGATAGCTGGGGAAGAAATAGGCGTTGGCCAGCGTGATGCGCGATGTGGCCTGATTGATCGCCTTGAGGTATTGCTCTTCGATGTCGGTGGTGTGTTCGCGGTTATCGCGCTCGGCGAGCAGCATTCGCGCGGTCCCTGCCGGTTCCAGCACCAGCGGTACTGGCGTGAGCTTTTTGCGCACCGCCGGGCTGAGCATCTGCAAGGCGCTACGGTGGATATCGGCGATGATCGGCCCCCGCACCCGCACGGCGTAATCCTGCTTGGCGGTCAAACCGGTGTCGGTCATGTGATCGACGCTGTAGTTGATGCCACCGATAAACGCTTGCTCGCCGTCAATCACCACGACCTTGCGATGCAGGCGCCGGAACAGATTGGTGCGCATGCCCATCAAGCGCGGTTGCGGGTCGAACAGCTGGATCTGGATACCGGCGTCGATCATCTGTTTGACGAACACCGAACTCAAATCGCAGGTGCCGTAGTCATCGACAGTGACCACCACTTGCGCACCGTTTTGCGCGGCCTGAATCAGCGCCTGTTGCAGCCCTTCGCCAATCCGGTCCTCGAAGATGATGAAGGTCTCGACCAGCACTTGTTTACGCGCGCCGCGCATGGCCTCGAACACCGTGCTGTAAAAGTCTTCGCCGTTGATCAACAACTCCACCGAGTTGCCGTCACACCACTGAGCTTGATTCATAAAGCCACCTCCACCGCCAACGGTGCATGATCGGACAGATGTGACCAGGGCCGGTTACTCAGCACTTGAGGTCTGTGGGTTGTGGCGTTGGCCACGTAAATACGGTCCAGCCGCAGTAACGGCCAGCGTGCCGGGAAGCTTTTGGCGGGCGCCCCGAGGTGCCGTACGAACACCTCGTGCAGGCCAGTGCCCTCAAGCAATGCATCGGCGCGCTGGCGCCAGTCGTTGAAATCACCGCCCACGATCACAGGCTCCCCTTCGGGCAGGCGCCTGACCAGTTGCGCCAACAAACCGAGCTGCTCTTCACGATGTTTTTCGCGCAACCCAAGGTGCACGCAAATGGCGTGCACATGACCGCAGCCCGGTACATCGAGCACGCAATGCAACAAGCCGCGCTGTTCGGTGCCATGAATCGACACATCGAGGTTTTCATGGCGCACGATCGGGTATTTGGAGAGCAGCGCGTTGCCGTGATGACCGTGCGGGTACACCGCATTGCGCCCGTAGGCGAAGTCGGGCCACATGCTGTCAGCCATGAATTCGTACTGCGACAGCGTCGGCCAGCCCTTGACCCGGTCGGCGTGGTGCTGGTGTTCGCCGTGCACTTCCTGAAGAAACACCACGTCGGCCGACACGCTGTGCACCGCATCGCGCAACTCCGGCAAGATGAAGCGCCGATTGAGAAAGCCAAAGCCCATATGCATGTTCATGGTCAATACATTGATCGAAAGGGCCGACACCGGCTGCTGTGGGCCGACGGGCGTATTGGCTTGGGTCAAGAATGCGCACTCCTTCGTTGGACGCCACGTTGTTCACTGCATATGAAGCCTGCCAGCCGGGCAGGTTCCCTGCCTGACAAGCGATCGATACAGGCAACCATCGGGCATCGTGCGCTGAACTTTGTGCTGTACTTCAAGCTCTGTCACAAATAGGCAGGATCGCCTAAGGGACGCTCAGGCATGCGCCTTGCTTGCTATTAAGCAACGACACTTTTCATGGCGTTTTGCCGATCACAAGGACTTTGCCGTGGCTGAATTGCCTGTGGCTGAACTGCCAAAAAATCGCTATTCCCGCAAGGCTCGATGGCTGCACTGGCTCATGGCAGGCCTGGTAGTCCTGGCCTACTGCCTGATTCTCAGCCGTACGCAATTCAGCCGAGGCTCCGACTACCGGGTTCTGGTGGTTCAGGGGCATTACTGGACCGGCATTCTGCTGCTGGCCCTGGCGTTTTTTCGCGTGGCCGAACGTCGCCGTCATGCGCCGCCCGTCATTACCCCGCCGCTGCAAAGCGCCCTGCGGTTCGCCGCGACGTTGACCCACTACCTGATGTATGGCTTTTTGTTCGTTCAGCCGGTGCTGGGTGTATTGACCGTGATGGTCGAAAAAGGCGCGCTGCCAATCCTCTTTACCGACCTTTCCATTCCCTGGCCACTGCCGACCTCCGGGCGTACGGCGGAGTATTTCGAAGACCTGCACAAGCTGTTCGCTACGCTGTTTTACTACGTGGCCGGCCTGCATGTGGTCGCGGCGCTCTGGCATCATTTCATTCGCAAGGACGATACCCTCAAGCGAATGCTGTGACATACGTGGGAATTTTCGATACATAAACTCACAGGGCCAAAACTGCGGGCTATGATCTGCGTCTTTTTAGATTGCCCTCATGATTCAAGGACATTTCATGCGCCTGCGGTTGTTGACTGCCCTGATTGCCAGCTCCACGTTTGCCACCGGCGCTTACGCCAGCGGTGATGACTCCTGCTACCCAAGCTGGTCGATGCTCAAGGAAAGCCTGTCGATCTGCAGCAGCCTGGCGTTTCTCAGCCCCGGCAACGACAGCCAGGTCAACCTGCGCCTGTTGCTGGCCGACAAGGGCGCACTGGCCCTGAACCCGCAACCGCTGAACGCCACTGATCTTGAGCAAGGCTACGGCCCGGTGCCCTTCGCCGCTTCACGGCTCAATCCTGTGCCGACGCCTGTCGAGGCGACACAAGCCACCCGGCCCGATCCTTTGGCCGCGCCGCTTGCGCGCCTGGGCCTGGGCCGACCGGAAAACACCGCAGGCGCCGCCTTTCTCAATGGCGAGGGCAGCCGCTGCCGCAGCAACGATCAGGACAGCGCCGCGCTGTTCATCAATCAGGTACTGCAAAGCGCCGGCCTGACAGACGCCGAGCGCGAGTCACTGGCCGACACCCGTTTGCAAATGCTCGATGCCTGTAGCTGGGAACCTGACCAGCAGGAACGTCTGATTCCCGGCGCACTGGCGTCGCCGGCCGCTCAAGAGTTCACCCTTTATCTGTACGCCGCAGGCGACTTTTATAGCGGGCGCTTTGCGCAGGCGAGCAAACGCTTTGCCAGTCTCGCCAACAGCAATCAGCCGTGGCTGCAACAGACCGCTGCGTACATGAGCGCGCGCACTGCCTTGAATCATGTGCAGGAAACGGCGTTCAACGAATACAGCGAGCTTGACCGCAAGCGCGTCGACCCTGCTCTTTTGCAACAGGCCAAACAGGGTTTCGAGCACTACCTGGCCACCTGGCCCGATGGCCAGTACGCCGTCTCGGCCAAGGGACTGTTGCGGCGCGTGCACTGGCTGGGCGGCCATTACGACCTGTTGTCCGGCGATTTCGCCCGGCAGTTGGCGCAGCGGGATGAGCGCCAGCGCAACCTGAGCCTTGATGAGTTGATCAACGAAGTCGATCTCAAGCTATTGATGGTCAGTTCAGCACCGCTGCAAGACCCGATGCTGATGGCGGTCAGCGACCTGATGAGAATGCGCGATCACGCGACGGCACCACTGACCCCGGCCGATTTGCAGGCGCAACGTGCGGTATTCGCCGAGCAGCCGGATCTGTACGAGTACCTGCTGGCGGCCCACGCGCTGTACGTCCAGAACGATCCCGAACAGGCCCTCAAGCACCTGCCCGAAGCCACCACCTCCAGCGATCATCTCGATTACCTGAGCCTGAGCCGGCAGATTCTGCGCGGTCTGGCACTGCAAGCCCGGCAAGACTGGAAAGGCGCGCAGCAAACCTGGCTGAACATCCTGCCGCAGGCCCAGGCACCGCTGCAGCGTGAACAACTGGAACTGGCGCTGGCCATGAGTTTCGAGCGCGATGAGCAACTGGCCCGGGTATTTGCCGCCGATTCGCCGATTCAATCGCGGCAGGTGCGCAACATTCTGCTCAGCCATGTGGGCGATGCCGAACTGCTGCGCCAACAGGCCAGCAAGGGCCTGGATGCCAGCGAGCGCAATCTGGCGCTGTTCGTGCTGCTCTATAAAGACTTGATCCGCGGCCGCTACGCCGATTTCGCCGAAGACCTCAAGCGTCTACCCTCGCCATTGCCAGAGGAAAAACTCGGCTATGGCCTGGGCTATGTCTATGACGCCGGCCCGTCGCTGGCGCTGTTTCAGTGGCAAGGCGACAAGGCCGAGTCGGGCTACACCTGCCCGACCCTCGTGCAGACCGCCGCCGCGCTGCAAGCCGACGCCAAGAACCCGTCTGGACTCAATTGCCTGGGTGAATTCATCCTGCGTAACCGCCTGGACGGCATGCCGCTGGACCAGCGCCGTAATGCCGAGAGCCTGGGCGGCAGCGCACCGGGCTTCAGTGGACCGGTCTTTTCGCGGCTCGACGGTTACCGTCAGGTGATCGCCAACCCCAAGGCCGCCGCCAACGACAAAGCTTACGCGCTGTTTCGCGCCATCAACTGCTATGCCCCGGCCGGCTATAACAGCTGCGGCGGCCAGGAGGTAGAATCCTCCGTGCGCAAAGGCTGGTTCCGCCAACTGAAAAGCACCTACGCCACCAGCCAATGGGGCAAAACCCTGCAGTATTACTGGTGATGCGCTACTGGCTGATCTTGCTCGGCTTGCTGGCCGCGCTGCCTAGCCAGGCCGCCGTGGATGCCCGCGACTACGATGCGTTCTGGCTATGGGGCGGCGTCGCCTCACAGCCGGTGCTGGCACAAGCGCATACACTGTACGTGCTGCAAGGCCAGATCAGCCAGACACGCCGCGACCCGCAGGTGCGCTTCGTCGCCCAGGGTCCAGCCGTGGCGCGTCTGCCACAGGATCAACTCTGGGTGGTGTACCGCGCCCACACCCTGCGCTGGCCCGACACGGTGTATCGCCAGTTGTTCGCCCAGGTCGAACGCTGGCGCCAGGCCGGCAACCGGGTAATGGGCATCCAGATCGACTTCGACGCCCGCACCCGTTATCTGCACGAGTACGTGGGCTTTCTGCGTGACCTGCGCCAGCGCCTGCCCGCCCATTACCGCCTGAGCATCACCGGCCTGATGGACTGGAGCAGCAACGCCGACGCCAACACCATCGGCCAGCTCAAGGGCGTGATCGACGAAGTGGTGGTGCAAACCTACCAAGGCCGCCACAGCATCCCCGACTACGGCGCCTACCTGCCGCGCCTGAGCCGGCTGGGCCTGCCGTTCAAGGTCGGCTTGATCCAGGGTGGCGAATGGCAAGCCCCCGATTTTCTGCAAGACAGTCCAGGCTTTCAGGGCTATGTGGTGTTCCTGCAGAACCGTTGATCCCGAAAAAGCACTTTTTTGCTTAAGCGCATGAAAAATCTGAAAAAAAGATTTGCAATGAAAGGGGCCTTCGACTAAATTAGCGCGCCTCGGCAGACACAACATGTGACGCGAGATACGGTGAGATGTCCGAGTGGTTTAAGGAGCACGCCTGGAAAGTGTGTATACGAGAAATCGTATCGAGGGTTCGAATCCCTCTTTCACCGCCATATTGATGTAAAGCTAAAGCCCTGATTTTCCTAGAGAAAGTCGGGGCTTTTTCTTTTCTGGAAGGCTGTTTAGGACCGTTTTAGGACCAAAATCGGGTTTTCCAAGCCGGTGTATACCGCTGTTAACCGATGAAACTTCACGCCCTCCTTGGCGTTCTGCCAACCAAAACCTCCATCCCCAGTTCATCCCCAAGCAATATCGATAAATCTCCTGTCCTCAATGGACCAGGTCCAGAGCCCTACTGCCGATGCCTTCAGTTGCAGTTCACTGCCCAGAGCTGGTCAATACGGGTCGTGTAGCTCTGGCTCATCATCTCGCGCTTCATTGCCCAGTCCGGGTTAAGCGGCACACTGCCAGACCTGACGGTGCCCCGCCCCCATCGACTATTGATCTGGTCGACGACCTTCATCAACTGATCCATCTCTACGGACTGTCGCTGCGCAAACAGGTCTCCCGTGAACTCACCTGGCTGTCGCAGATCGAGCAGCATCACCTCGGCCTTGCTGTAGCGATAGCCTTCCCGAAAGATCCGGTCGACCGCCTGGCCAGACATCCGCGTCAGCAGCAGTGTGTCGTTGGTTGGGTAAGGCAGCTCCACCAGCGCACCTTGTGCGTACTTCGCTTCCTCCGGGTTGAACATGCCCGTGCGGATGCTGATGCGCATGCGCTTGCACACTGAGCCCTGTGCTCGCAGTTTTTCAGCAGCGCGCTGAACGTAGGTGGCCACCGCCTCTTTTATGGGCTCGATCTCGGTCAGGCGCCTGCCGAACATCCGGCTACTGCAGATCTCTTGTTTGGGCGGATCAGGCTCGCCCAGTTCCAGGCAAGCGGTACCGGCAAGCTCCCTGGCCGTCTTCTCGATCACCACGCTAAATTTCTTGCGCAGTGTCCACGGGTCGGCCTGTGCCAAGTGCTTGGCAGTTGTGATCCCCATTGTCGCCAGATGAGCTTTCATCCGCCGGCCAACGCCCCAGACCTCTGCCACGTCGGTGTTGCGCAGTACCCAGTCCCGGTTATGCGGGTCACAGATATCGACCACACCCCCCGTGTGAACCTGCAAGCGCTTGGCCGTGTGGTTCGCCAGTTTGGCCAGGGTCTTGGTCGGGCCGATACCAACGCCTACTGGAATTCGCGTGCAGCGCAGGATGTAGCTGCGCAGCTCACGGCCGAACTGCGTCAGGTTATCGCGCATGCCCGTCAGATCGGCAAAGGCCTCATCGATGCTGTACACCTCAAGGGCCGGCACCTTTGATTCGATGATCGACATCACGCGCTCGCTCATGTCGCCATAGAGCGCGTAGTTGCTTGAAAACGCGACGATGCCATGCCTGCGCAGTTTGTCTTTGATCTGAAAGTACGGCTCGCCCATTTTCACGAAGGGCTTTGCATCGTACGACCTGGCGATCACGCAGCCATCGTTGTTGCTCAGCACGACAATCGGGACCTTCGCCAGATCCGGCCGGAATGACCTTTCACAGCTCGCATAGAAGCAATTGCAGTCGATCAGCGCGAAGACCTGATCACTTGCCATGCGTGCGCACGCTGTACTTCACAACACCCATGATCGTCAGCTCGTCACTTTCAAGAATGTGTCGCGGCGGGTAGTGACTGTTTTCTGATTTCAGAATGACCGTTTCATTCTGCATGTACAGACGCTTGCATACAGGTTCGGTATTGAGTGAAGCGATGACGATGTCGTCGTGCTCTGCGTAGCAACTACAATCTACGACAGCCAGGTCACCATCGTAGATGCCGGCTCCTTGCATGCTGTCACCGTGAATCTTGACCAGATAGACATGAGGCGCTCGAACCTCAAACAGTTCGTCGAGCGAAATGTGCTTCTCAATATGGTCGGCAGCCGGGGATGGGAATCCCGCAGGAACCATAGAGCAGTACACCGGGAGCTTCACGCCCCCCTCTTCCAGCGGGCCAAGGATAGTGACGCTCATAATGTGAACCTTCGACATGTTATGGTGGATGGAAACAAACTGTATGCATATACAGTTAACTATCACACCCGGCTGCGGTCAATGTGGAATGTAGGAAATTTCGACAGGAGGCCTTTCATGTGCGGGCGCTACTCAATCTACGAAAGCATGGATCACTACCTCAGACAGCTTGAGCTTGAGCTGGTGGTGATCGATGGTTACGACCATGAACCGATCAACAGGTACAACGTCGCGCCAACGACGCGTGTTGAGTTGATCAGATCTGCCGATGGCGGAGTACGAGTCGACAAGGTGACATGGGGATGGGCGCCGCACTGGGCAAAAGGAAAGCGGCCGTATCCGATCAATGCTCGGGCTGACACGCTGCTTGAAGGGAAATTCTGGAAGGGATTGTGGCCGAACGGCAGAGCTTTGGCGCCAGCAAACGGCTGGTTCGAATGGGTAAAAGATCCGGACGACCCAAAGAAAAAACAGCCTTACTACATCACAAGCCAGGACGGTCAGCCGCTTTACTTCGCCGCCTTGGCGGAGGTGCAGACGGGTATTGAGCCGGACGAGCGCGACGGTTTTGTGATCGTCACTGCTGCGGCAGATCAGGGTCTGATCGACATTCACGACCGCAAGCCTCTGACACTGGCGCCCGAGCTTGCCCGTGAATGGCTGGATTTGGCCACACCGGCAGAGCGAGCAGCAGAGATTGTACGGTTCGGCTGCCGGCCGGCAGAGGATTTTCAGTGGCATCCAGTTGAAAAAGCTGTCGGCAACGTGCGGAACCAAGGCTCAACCCTTATTCAGCGCGTAGCAGTTAAAGGCTCAGAATAACTCTCCCGATAAGGCCGGCGCCCAGCGCCTCATCACCAGCCCACCACTCACGCACGCCTGTACATTCGGAGTGATTTTAGCCGCTAAAATTTTTGCAATCAGCTGAACCATAATCTCAGCGGTAGACAGAGCGCAATGCTTTTTCTATCCGCAGCCCAGATAACTATTATCTCGTATCATACTAGGATACATCCCGCAGACTAATACCCTTAGCAAACTACGCCCCCCCACCGAAGCCTACTATCATCCCATATCATCTCAGGATAGATAATTCTTATCGAGCAAGACTATCCCACAGAACGCAGACGGGCTTGCCTTTAGTAGGCAAATCCACTTAACCATTACCGGACAGTCATTGGTATCAATGCGCACTCGCTTACACAACGCATAATAGTTATGCCACTTGGTTAGCCTACGAGAGCCATAAGCTTACGTCACTGGGTAGCGTGGGAAGGCTGCAATAGTTACGTCGCTTGCTTAGCCTGCAAAGGCCGCATAGGTTACGCAGCATGCTTAGCCTGCAAAGGCCGCATAGGTTACGTCGGTTTGGTTAAGAGCTTTCCTCTACGCCATTTACGTGATCATTTTACCTTGCGGTTTTCTACGGCAGTTTTCCACAAGCATAATTGCTATGCTAATTCTGCTCTATTTTTAGCGCACGAAAAAAGTCCCTCGATAAAAATTGCCATTTCCCATCTTGGAATTCGACGCCAAAAAAAAGAACCCCCAATACGCCCCTAAGAAATGGCAGACACAAAACAACAGCAAAACTCTGCATAGGTAGAAACTGGGTATAATGCAGTTTGACTATTGACGAGTGCGCACCTCTCGTTATACCGTGCGCGACACAGGACAACAATCAATACTTAGGGAGACTTACCCACATATACCTATGCGTGTATTTTATGTGCCGGCAAAAGACAAAAAAGGTAGAAGAGTCCGACCCCTTCTACCCTTCCTGTTTATGCCGCGAGGACGTGCCCCTGATGACGCTCTGAGCTTCGTCTTTTGCGCATTCGTCACACAATTGCAGTCTGACGATAGCACAGAGGTCGAATGGCGCCAACTTTCAGGCAACCATAGATCGAGACTTCTATCATGATCGCGTTTTGGCTGACTGAGCTGATAATGAGGGTGGCAGTAGAGCTTATAGTTCGACTGTTGCAATTGCCCTTCGTGTAACAATAGCAGGGCCAAACGGCCCTGCTTTCCTCATCTCACTACAAACCAACGCCATCATAAGCCTGCTCACACGTCAGCCCCCTGCCCCGCCCTTGATCAGCATATTCCGCCAACTCTCCCGCTCGTTCATCAACGCGCTTGAGCACGTCGGCGAGCACCAGGACGGCGCGGGTAGCTGCCGCGCTTGCGGCGGCAGTGCAGGAATAGCCGCCGGTTTGACTGGCGAGACGGCGGGCAAGGTCGTCGGCGGTGTCCCGCAGGCTGCCAGCAGTAGCACGAGCGGCAGCAGCATCAGCCCGTGCCTGGTCGATGAGTTGTTGTCCATCCTGAATCGCCTTGTTGATTGATTGCTGTCGAGCCTGTTCTTTCTCACGCTCGCTCGCCTGAGCCAGCGCCCACGCTTGCTGATCGCCGGCATCCCGCGTGCTCCAGCGAGATTGCCACTCTGCTTTTTCGACGGTGCGGCCATGGACATAAGCCAGGTACAGGCCGCCACCGATCAGACCGAGGACCAGCAGCAAACCTGCAAGCATTGGCCAGAGTCGACCAGCGCCGGCGGTCATCAGCGCGCTCACGCCAGCACCTTGAGTGCTATGTCATACAGCGCCTTACGCTCGGCGGCACCATGCGGTACCCGTCCGATCTTGCCGGTGTTAATCAGGCTGCCGATGTCCTGAAAGCGGCCCGCGTCGGCCAACTCGTTCAACCCGGCTTGATACCACCACCAGGCCGAGGCCTGCGCGGCGTGTTCCGGTTGTTCCAGCAGCTCGGGTTCCTGCTCCAGGGGAAGCTCAAGCGCGGCACTGGCGGCGCGGTAGTTATCGCGCCCGGTGATCTGCAGCACCGCCCGCCCCCGAAAGCGCCAGCCGTCGCCGGGCTGGGTGTTGCCCATACGCGCCCCGTAAACCACATGCGCAATACGCTCCGGTTGGCGGGCACATTCCGCTGCCAATCTCACGTCGAACCGGGTTGGCCAGGTAGTCATCAATGCCTGGGCGCTGTAGTTCAGGTTTTCGACCAGGCGGCGCAAGTGGCCGGATTCGTGGCCACCCTGAGCAATAAACGCTGCGATGCGCAGGCGGTTATCGATCTTGAAGCGAGACATGGCCCGGTTGAGCGCAGGCACAAAGATGCCGGCGACAGGACGGGCGTTCGGCAGGATTTGCAGCAATTGCTGTTCAGTAATGGGCATATCGTTTTCACCGACCGTAAAAAAGCCCGCCAAGGCGGGCTGGATCTGTTTCAGGCTGCACCGGCCAATCAGGCTCGATCTGGGCGAGATCCACCCGACTGACCTCCACCACATACCGTTTCCATAGCTTCAACAGCTCCGCTTCTGCCTCCCGTTCCAACTCCAGGTCCACGGCATATTGCAACGGCGTGATCGCCGTATTGGCCTCGGCCATCAGCCGTTGCTGGACAGCGAAGTTACGTTCGATGATCTGCTCCGGCGTCGGAGGCGGGTAGACGACGACCGGTTCAACATCGGTCAAGGCTCCCTCCCAGAACCATTTCAGCGTGTCCTGCCGCAGCCATTCCCCCTCGGAAATATCGGCAATCGCCATCCCGTCCGCTGGGTCACCATAGTCACCGCCCGCCGTGTCCTGCCATTGCAGCACGCGGCCGTCTTGCTCCACATAAAGCACTCGCTTTGTCATGTCGTTCACCACCTGATGATCAGAAAACCCGGTGCACCATTGCCGCCGGGCGTACCGGGGCCTACCGCGCGATACGAGGCAGCACCGCCGCTGCCGGCAGAGCCGAATCCAAATCCGGGATTGCCTTCAATGGAGGCGCCGACGTTGTAGATGAAGCTGCGCACGGCGCCACCACCGCCGCCGAAGGGACCGCCCCCACCTGCGCCACTGACACCGCCCCAGCCATTCACCGGCCCCACTGAACCGTCAGATCCACTGCCGCCCCTCGGATACCCGGCCCCGCCGCGTCCGCCCCCTACGCCACTTGCCAATGCGCCGCCAGTTCCGCCTCTCAGGGTCAGCAGCGCACCGAATCCCGTACTCCCGCCGTTACTACCGGGCGTGGGCTGTCGGGCGTTGGGCGCGCCGGCCGCACCGCCTTGGCCAGCCATGCCGATGGTGACCTGGATGATTTGCCCAGCAGTGACCACGAAGGGCTGATCGATAACCGCCTCGCCTGCACCACCGCCACCACTGCACCCTGGCGCCATGCCTTCCGTCTCGTTGGCCAGGCCGCCGGCACCACCGCCACCACCCGCGCAGCCCGAGACATAAATAGTCGAAACACCCTCAGGCACCGTGAACGATCCGGTGCTGGTGAAGCGCTTGAAAGCCGTGATCAGGCGGATCTTCTTGATGGCCTTCAACACCTGGTCCTGAGTGCCTTTGGCCGGTGCGATGCCGGCAGCGGCCAGGATGCTCAGCAGTTCTTCCTGGATATCGTTAAGCCAGGGCGCCGTCACCACCGTGGCTTGCACACCGCCGACCGGATCGCCTTCGGTGAATCGGTTGTCGAGCGTGGCGCCGGGGCCGTCAATTCTGTGCATGCATCAGTCTCCGTAGGCGAACAGGGCAAAGGTGTGCGCCGGTTTCAATTGGTTGATCTTGCATTCGAGCGTGTCGTTGCCCCAGATTCGCAGGCGCTCGCCGGCCCCGGAGATGCCGGCGCGAAACGAGATGATCGAGGTCTGCGGTGCATGCACGCGCCAGGTGAAGCGCCACGGGCCATTGGTCAGTGCATCGCCGGCGCACGAGCGGCCGGCGCGAAAGGGCCGGAATTCTTCAATGGTGACGACGTAGCCCAAGGTTCTGGCCAGCTCGATGAAGTAGGCCGCTGACTGGCCGCCAGTGCTGGACAGCTTGGCCAGCAGCGCGTTTTTTCGGCCTTGCAGGGTTTCTTCCAGCTCGCCGGAGCATTTGTCCGGCAGCCCGGCCACCCGCTCCCAGTCGCTGAGCAGTTCGTTGGTGCTGGCCGGGTTGGCTTCAAGCGGCAGGGCTTCACCGCGACCATCGACGCGGGCCAGTTCGATCGACATGCCATCGAGCAGGTTGTGCAAGGTGGTGCCGGCGTCCCTTGGGAACGCCTGGCCGGGTGGCAGCAGCATTTTCAGCTGTTCCAGGTAATCAGCAGCGGTCGGCATGACGCCTCCTAAAAGCTGGAGAACGTGAGTTTTCCGAGAATGGCCATGTGGCCCAGGGCGTGGACGACGTCCATGGTCGGCGAAGTGATCGCGTTGTTCGATTCGCCGGCCGCCAGCGACACGGCTTCACGCAGGCGGCTGATCAGGATCGGCGCGCCGGGCCTGGCATCGCGCAGGACCAGATCGGCCAGCTCCGCGCGGACAGCAGCCTGCACGGCCACCGTGTTCGGGGACAGCTTGATAACCAGGTCCAGCGCGTCGGCGATGGGCGCGGCCACAAAGGCCTCGGCCGTGACCGGGCGATGGGCATCGACGTAGGCCTGCACCTCGGCCACTTTCTCGGCGGTCGGGACGATGTGGGGCTCATCGTCACATACGAACAGAATCGTCACCGTGCCCAGCCCCAGTTGCAGCGGATACACCCAGGCGCGGGTCACACCCGGCACCGCCAAGGCCCAGAGTTCGTAATCGCCGGCCGCGCCGCCGTGCGGGGGTTGGCGGATTCGCTTCAACAAACGACTGAGCAGTTGTTCGTCTTTCTCGGCGTCCAGACCGCCATCGATCAGCCGTGAGACCACGGCGGTCGATTGCACGCCGGCAATGGGCGACAACAGAAACAGCGGCCGGTTGACCGGCAGATCGCCGTTAACCCCCGCCTCCACGGCCTCAACCGCAACCTCCAGCGTCGCCCCGATAAATACACCCTCGACCAGGGTTCGATACTGCACGCCATCCTGTCGTTGCAGGATCGTGCCGGCCGGCACCCATGCGCCGCTTGATCCGGTCAGCAACGCGGCGCCGCTGGAAAAGTCTGCGGTCTTGCGAAAGACCTTCCAGATGGCCGCCCAGCGTTCGAGGTATTCGTGTTCGGCGGTATCGATGATCGCCTGTTTGGCCGCCCAGTCGAGAAAGCCGTACAACATATGCACAGCGCCGGCCTCGGCCCGCGCCAGAATCCCCAGCAGCGAGCGGCGCAGCACCGCGCTTTCAATGCCGGTCACACGGCCGCTGATATCGGTGATCACCCGCTCGATCAGTTCCGTTAATGCAGGTCGAACAAAGGGCATCAGGCAATCCTCTTGCCGGCCTGAGCCGACCATTCATAGTTGTACCGGTAGCGCACGGCGGTGCCCGAAGGCCGGTAGATATCGATCACCAGCAGCATCACGCCTTGGGAATAAAAGGAAGCGGCCGCCTCGATACGGGTAGACACCTTGTCCTCGATCATCCAGGCCAACGCTTCCCGGCAATACTGCTGGGCGCGGCTCAGGGTTTGCGGCAGTTGCTTTTCGCGGGCCAGCAACCACAGCAAGGAGCCGGTCTGGTCGCTGGTCGACGTGTTTGTGATATCGCCCCAGTACCCGCGCAGGTCATCCTGCGGGTAGTCGGCCGGGATTTGCTCGGGCGTGGCGCGGCGGTCGGTGAACAGGCTGATGATCACCGCTGTTTCCAGGCCGTCATCGCGTTCAAGGTCAAAGCCCGACAGCACTAGGTCACCGCCAAATGCGGTCATCACCATTGCAGCATCGGCCATCAGACGGGCACTCCCGCGCCATTATCGGCATGCGTGTGCAGGCTGCCGACGGACTTGCCGTTATTGGTCAGGGTGCCGGTGCTGCTGACATTGCCCTGGATAACGAGGTTGCCGATGATCTGCACCTCGGGCGCCTCGATCTGCACCTTTGTGATCGCCGTGACCTTGATCAGGTCGCGCAGCAGCTCAATCCGGTTGCCCAAGTCGTCATAAATGGCAACTTCGCCAGGCTTAAGCGAAAGCCGGTAGCGACGGTCGTCGACCACCAGAACAATGCCCTGCTCGCGGTTGCCGCCCAGAAACGCCACGGCCACATCGCCGCCCAGCGGGTGGCTGGTAAAGCCGTAATTCTGCATATGCTCGACGCCGTCGCGCAGTTCGTCTTTCAGCAACTCGACCTGCACCTGTTGTCGGCTGGTGGCGTCATTGACGCTGCGCACGACGCCGCGGCTGAACATCATCATTACCCTTGAGCCTATGTCGCGCAGTGGGTTACCCATGGGCTTTTTCCTCCTCACCAATGGCCTCGGCCCAGATGTTGCGGCCGCTCTTCTTGCCCTTTTTGCCTTTCACGACCTTGGAATCGGGCGGCTCCGGCGAATAGGCCTGCGGGCTGACGATATCCAGCTTGGTCGTGGTGCCGGCGTCGCCGCGCTCGTAGGTGGCCTGACGAATGATCATCTCGCCGTCCAGGCGAAGCCACGGCGACTTGATCTGCAACAACATGCCCGGCTCCCATAACGGGCCGCCTGGCGTTTGCCGCCAGCCCTGTACCGTGATCGATGCGGTGGCCGACTTGCCCAGCCGGCTATTGGCTTCCCACGTCGCCCGCTCCTGGGCGCTGGCGCCGCTACTGCCCGACTCGGCCACAATCAATAATGGCCGGTACCGGGCGATGCCACTGTCACTGGCGCCGCCCGAGACATGCGCCTCGGTCTGGCCCTCGCTGTCAGGGTTGTAGGCGGCCTGGCCCTTGAGCAGATAACGGTGATAGCGCTGGCTGTGATCGATGCTGCCCGAGGCACTGAGGATGTTTTCGCCCTGCACCAGTCCGACCGAGGCGCGCTTGTTGCCGGCGCGGGTGATCAGCAGGCCGCCGGCGCCGTCGGGCATCAACAGCACACGCCGTTGGCGGGCATAGCGCTCGATGGCTTCGAACGCTGTTTCACCCTGCTGCAGCTTGCACACCGGAAACGGCTCGCCGAGGGCTACATCGGTTGAAATGCGCACGCCGAAGGGATGAGCCAGAATCTGGGCGAAGCGCAGCAGGCTGATGTTTTTCCACTCGTCCGGCGTATGCACCGCGCTGCAATCGATCAGGTCCGAGGTCTTGTCGCGGCCCTGGACATTGATAGTGTGGTCGGTCGCGCTGAACGACGGTTTGAAAATGTCGACATAGCCGATGACCATCGGAATGCCGCCCAGGCGCACTTCGCACTGATCGCCCGGCAGGATCGGCCAGGGTTCCGTCTGCCCGGCCCGGCCCTCTTGCCCTTCCCAGCGCTCGGTCAATTCGACCGTGAAGGCGCTGGAGGCCGCGTCCACCGCGCGGGTGACGCCCACCGAGGTCCAGCCGGAGTAGTTCATGCCGTTGACCAGCAGTTCCAGGTCATCCATCGGTCAGTACCTCAAGTTGTTGGCCGCCGGTCAAAAAGCCGGGCCGGCGTGGGTCGTTGCGCGTGACGATGTCGAGCTCGCGGCCTGCATCGCCATAAAGCTGATAGGCGACGAGCAATGACGGCAGGGTCTGGCGCGGCACATACCTGGCCAGCCGGGGCAGATCGTGCTCGGCACTCGGCACCGCCTGCACCATGGCCGTGCGCAGGCCTGTCAGCGCGACATAAACGAAGTCGTCGTCGGTGGCCTCGCTTTCATCGTCCAGCCGGTCCGCCAGCTCGGTGCGCACGGTCAGCGCTGCTTCATAGCTGTCGTACACCGCCGGTGCCGAGGTGGTTTCGGTGCCGCCACCGAAACCGTTCGGAATGATTACGGTGGTCTGGGTGACTACGGCGGCCATCGACGCTTGTGCAACGGCGGCATGACGGATCAGCGCGCCGAGCGCCTGGGTGTTGGCCGCCATCTGTTGCCGGCTGGGTGTAAGCGACCGGGCTGTGCGAAAAGTCTCTTTGGCGTCGACAAAGGTGATGTATTGGTCGTAAAGATCGATCAGGCCATTGAATGCACGGCTGCCGGAAGCGGAGCGCAGGCTTTCCACGGCTTCGACAACCTGCCGGGCCAGTTCCAGCGGTTGCTGGACCAGCTCGAACGCCTGGCTGCCGATCTGTTTAACGCCTAAATACTCGCTGACTGCTTGGAGTTCGGTCACGGCGGCTTCGGCCACGAACGCCGGATAGCCTTTGGTCGTGAAGCTCGACGCAAAGTCCTGCCGGGCTGCGCCGCTCACCTCGCCGCTCTTCTTGCTGATCGCGTTGATGCTGTCGACCCTGGCCGACGGGTACGACACTTCGCCCGCTTCCAGAAAGGTGATCGACAAGGTGCATTTACCGCCCTCTTCGGTGCTTTCGCTCACCGTCAGCCCGCGACACACGACGGTCAGTTCGCCCCGGTAAGGGTGAACGAGCACGCCAGATCCGGCCTGTTCGCAGGCCGCGATCAGAGTTTCGCGCTCGACGTCGTAATCCTGGCCCAGCAGATAGCCGGTGATATTGAATTCCCGCGCCTTGCGGCCAAGGTCTTCGGTGTAGGGCACATCGCGCTGGGCGGTCTCGTGCACCGACTGCCGGCGGCCGTGCGTGCTGTCTGCCGTGGACACGAAAAAGCCCACGCCGCGAAAAGTCGCGGCGCGGTAGTTGTCTCGCCAAGCCATGAAATGCTCCGGTTATCGGGCCTGCATTGAGTAACCGATGTCGGTGTCGAACTTCGCGCCCGGACTGCCCTCGGTCTTCACCTTGGTACCCGCCGGCAGGTTGTTCATATCGACTTTGACCCGCACCTCTTGCGGGGCTTGCTGCGGCTGGGCCTGTGCGGCAGCCTGCCCGATGCTCGCGGCTCGCTGGCCAAGGTCGGCCACCGGACGGTTCTGCACCAACGGCGCGCCGGGGTCTGCGGGGGAGGTTTGGGTTTCAGGCGTGCCGTTTTCAGCCGGCGCGCTGCCCACCGATCCGCCATCGATGCCAAGCAGGTCCTTGGCCCAGTCCGGCAAGCCATTCTTGATCGCTGCCACGGCGCCGCTGATTTTCTCGCCCAGAATCCCGGCCAGATCCCAACTGCCCAGATAGGTGAGCAAGCCATCAAAGCCCTCCTGCATCAGCGCGACGGGATTAAAGGCCTGCCACATCGCGGCGATGCCTGAAAGCTTCTCGCCCACAATGGCCCCGATATCCCAGCCGGTAAGGTAGTGGAGCAGCCCATTGAAAGCATTGAGCATCACGCTCACCGGGTTGTAGGCCAGCACCAGCTTGAACATGCCGTTGATGATGCCGTCGGCAAACACCGCCTTGATGCTCGCCCACATCCCGCTGAAGAAGCTGGCGATACCGTCCCAGTGCTTGTAGATGAGGTAGGCCGCTGCGCCAATTGCGACGACAGCCGCCAGAAACCAACCGATTGGTGTCAGCATGATCGTCATGCCTAACCCTTTCAGTGCCAGTGCAAGGTTCAGTACGCCCATGAGCAAGCCGCCGCCGATATACAGGCCCACGGCGGTAAAAATCAGGTTGGCCGCGCCGAAGGTCTCGGCCAGCGAACTGACAATGGCAATCACCGGCTGCACGCCGTCATACAGGTCACCGAGAAAGCCGGTGACCTTGGCGATATTGCCGGGCAGGTTTTCAGCAAAGGCGTTGGCAAAAGCCTCGATCTGCGGCCGGTACTTGATGATGACGTCGGTCAATTTGTTACCCAGTTCGGTGAGCTTGGGCATCAGCGCGCCGGCCACCACGTTCTTGACCCCGGTCAGGCTGTATTGCAGGTCGGTCAGCGAGTCGACAAAGGCTTCACCGCCTCGGGCGGCATCTTCGCCGATGACCAGCCCCAGTTCCTTGGCGCGGGCGGTCATGTCCTCCAGCCCCTCGGAGCCGCCGGCCAGCAGGGTGACCATCTGCGTACCCACCTGAGCACCAAACAATTTAGCGGCCGCCGCCGCACGCAACGAGGGCGACTGGATGCGTTGCAGCTTGTCGGCCAGCTCGGGCAGGATCTGCTCGGTGGTGCGCGCGGCGCCCGAGGCATCGCGCAGTTTGATGCCGAAGCCGTCCAGCACCTCAAGCGCCGGCCCCTTGCCCACCAGGGCGGTGCCAAGATTGGTGTTGAGTTTCAACAGGGCCTTGGAAAACTCTTCATTACCAATGCCCGCCCGATCCGCCGCAAAGCGCCAGGCCTGAAACTGCTCGACCCCGACACCGACCCGGTCGGCGGTCTTCGCCGTCAGGTCGCCGGCCTTGGCAAACGAGGTCACCAGCGCCCCGACGGCGCCGGTCAGGGCGCCGATGCCGGCCACGCCGATGGCGCCCAGGGTGGCGATGTTTTTACCCAAACCGACCGCTGCCGAGCCAACATTGCGCATCTGCGCGCCCAGCAGCGGCACACCGGCCCGATCCAGCGCGCCGCGCACAGCGTTGCTGGCCGAACGCACCTTGCCAAAGATGCCGCGCAGGGGCGCCGTGATCCGGTCCACCGCCTTGACGATGACATTCAGGGAGTAACCTTTGTTTGCTGCCATCCCACCCACTCCTCGGTGCGTTCCAGCCACCAGTTGAGTTCCTCGAAATCCATGTCCATGGCTTCCGAGGGCTGCACGCCCATGACCTTGACGACCACAGTTACCCCTGAGGCCCACCCCCGAGGTGCTTGAACAAAAAATCGCGGGCTTCCTGAATCACCCGCTCCTGGTCGTCTTCGCTCAGTTCCTCCAGCAGCGCCGGGGGCTGGCCGACCATCTTGGCGCCCAGGTCGATCAGCGTGGCGAAGTCCATATCGATGCCGCCGCAGCCCTTGCCATCGGAGGTCACGCGCAGGGCGTGGCCGCGCAGGTATTTCAACTTGCGCACCACGGTCAGCTCGGTGCAGGTCTCTTTGCCGAAGGTGACGGGCTCGGTCAGGGTGATGGTGGTTTGCTTGGCCATTACGCGACCTCCTCGCAGGACATGCCTTCAAAACGGCAGGCAATGTTGCCTTCCTCGGTGTTGCCGGTGCCTTCGCCCGCGTACCAGGCTTTGCTCAGGGTGATGACCTTGCCGTTGGCCAGCTCCAGGGTGACGGTGGCGTCGTCGAGGGTCACCAGGTCTTCAAGGCTCAGCTCCTTGCGGTCGGTGATCTCACCTTCGATGAACGGAATCTGCGGCGTTTCCTTGTAGCCGTGGACCACGTCGGCGCCGACGATGCCTTCGCGTTTGGGCTTACCGAGGTTGTAGGTGAAGTTGCCCTTGGCGAAATAGATGTCGCCGTTGACCTTCAGACTGATGATGCCGCCAATGCGGTTCTTGCTCATGGGTGCTCCTGACGTCCGCCGTTACAGGCGGAACTGAATTTTGTTGGCGACGATGCGCAGCTGGTTGACCAGGTCCGGCGGCAGCAGCATGTCCATGCGGTTGGGGTCACTGGCGTTGCGCTCGGCGATGAGGTTGGCCTTGAAGTCGGGCATGTTCTCGACCAGCCCGAGGGTTTCCCACTCGCGGAATTTGGCGATGGCCTCGGCTTTCATGACCACCGGGGTGACCACGGCCTGGCCGATGCCGTAGCGGGTGCCGTCGGCCGCCAGCTTGTGACGCGGGTATTTGCGCAGGATGTAGTCGCGCCAGTCGTGGCGGATGTACATCAGGGTGAACAGCGTTTCGCTGTCCAGGTAGCTGATGTCCGGGGCACCGGCGCTGTTGGTCTTGTAGGTGGTGATCAGCCGCTCGACGAGCAGGCGGCCATCGTTGCTGACCTTGGTCGTCGCGATGCCGTCGAACAGCAGCAGGTTGCGTTCCTGATTGGTCAGGCGATGAGCCGCTGCCGGGGCCAGGCACCATGCATAGGGCAGGTTCTGGATCGGCCGCGCCGGGTCGATGGCCGCGTACAAGGCGGCAATGGCCATGGTCTCGGCGGCCTTTTCGTACGCCGGCATCGGTTCGTCGTTGGCCATGACGATGACCAAGTGCGAACTGTTATGGCTGTCACCCAGGGCGCCGAGCGAACCCGGCGTGCCGCGTGCGGCGACGAAGGCATGCGCCTCGATCTCGCGGTTCCAGGCAAATCGGCTGTCGAGTTCGGTCTTGATCGTGCTCAGCGTGGCGGCGTCGCTGTAGGCCACCGCCCAGGTCTGAAACCATTCATCGCCCAGCGCGGCCAAGGCACTGCCAAGATCCGGATTTCCGGCGCCGCCGGCGAAGGCGCTGGCCGTCACGTCGACGCCGGCAGGCAGGATCTGCCCGCTGTAGTAGTTCACCCGCGCGTCCAGGCTATTACCGCTTTCGCCCTTGTGGCGGCTGGTCAGCGTGAGCATGCCCGCACTCCGGGTGTTCACAGCTGTCACCTCTGGCACATCAACCGTCGCTACCACCGGCATATCCGCGGTGGCATTGATAGCCGAAACAGCAGCCGCTGCCATCGCAGCCGGCGTATCACCACTGAGCACACCGACCGCCACACGGCGACCGGCAATCATCAGTTCGACCGTGCCGGACGCCGTCGCAGTGCCCTCGAAGGTCAGCGTGCCGGTGGCGGCCACGCCAGCGGGATTGTCGATGACCGGCAACACCTGCAGCTCGGTGTAGGTATCGATGGCCATCGCGGCGCGGACCATGCCGGCGAGCATGGAGCCGGCGCCAAAGGCGCTGTCGGCCTGGGCGGCGCTGGTGATGCGGATCAGCGCATCGGCGGGCGCGGTGCCGCTGGCCAGTTTCTGGCCGATCAGCAAACGCCGATAACTGACCGCCTGCGGCCCGCTGACCGCCTTGCTGTTGTCGATTTCGCTGTACACGCCCGGCTTGCGCAGGGTGCCGGCGCCCGGAATGGTGTCGAAGCTGATGCTCATCGTTTGCCCTCATTCGGTTTCACGGCCCGGCTTTCAGGCACATGAATGACGATGTCGCCGGCCATTAACCGGCGCTGCCAGTAGCTGTTCATTTCGATTGCCTTGCCCTCGGCGGGCAGTGCTTCGTAGGTGTCAGGGTTTCGTACCAGCCGGCCCTCGGCAGGCTTGACGAGCACACGCGTGGTCATGGGTTGAGGTCCTTGATAAGGGTTTGGGCACGGTCAGCGGCATCAGGCTGCGCGTTGTGCAGGCTGTAGTCGGTGTGCAAGGTGTTGAAGTCCGGCAAGGATGCGTTGAACAGGTCGTCGGGGTGACGGTCCAGGTATTGGGCATTGAGGATGATCCGGCAGCCGCCGATCAGCTCGGCGCCGTCGTCGCGGATGATCATCTTGGTCGAGGCATACAGCAGGTCGTTGACCGTGCCACCCAGCGTGTCGTCGACCAGCAGCAGGTTTTCAACCTGACGCGCCAGGGTATCGAGCGTGTCGTCCAGCGCCTCGGTGGCACTGGCATGAATCTCGATCACCAGTTGCACGGTGCGCAGGTACTCGCGCGGCGCGGCGTGCTGCAGCTCGCCCTGCTCGTCCAGCGTGTAAACGATGATGGCCGGCAGTTCGTTCTGCCAGTCGTTGGTAATCAGCGGCGCCACCCGGCTGGCAAACACACGGGCACCGGCCGAGGTGCGCCCCAGTAACTGGGCACACGCCTGTTTGCGGATCGCTTCTCTGGGATGAGTCATGGTCAGACCTTTTTGAGGATGATCGTCACGCCCGCAATGCCGTCCGGCTGCACGTCGTGGACACGGTAAAGCTGGCCACGGGCGCGGACGCGGACATGGCTGGTCGGCTCGCTGGGCAGATCGGCCAGGCACACGCCCAGCATGGGGTTAGTGCTGGACACCGGAGCGCCGGTGTCCGGATCGACGCTGACATGTGCGCTATCGAACACCGCCTTGGGCAAGCCAACACCCGGCTCGACGCCGTCAGTCAGCCAGTACACGGCCTCCTTACCTTCGCTAAAGGTATGCACGGCGATGCCCAGCATGCGTTGCGCCATGTCGGCCCAGGCCACCTACTTTTTCCCCTTATCGATCTCGACCTCGATCTCGGCCGGCGCGGCCACACCGTTCAGGCGGCAGGCACCGGCACCAGAGGGGTTCGGTTTGGCCTCGGTGGCCAGGCCCACCAGCACCCCGCCGGCCACCGGCACATTGCTCAGCGCGCGGGTGGCAGGATCGATGTACAGCGCGTCGCCGACCGCCCAGCTTTCGGCGGGGATTTTTGCCAGCTGAAACACGCCTTCCAGCTTGAGCGCGACCAATTCGCCGACGTTTTGTGTGGTCGTGGCCACACCGATGAGCGAACCAACTTTGTACAGTTCGCCCGAGCGTGTGCCACCAGCGGGTGCCGGGACGGTGATGCAGTCGCCGTTCTGGATGAATGTTTTCATGTGGGATTTCCTTCAAAACAATAAAGGCGCCGTTCGGCGCCTTTGAGGAGGTGGTGCAGGATCAGTTGAGGGTCACGCGCCTGGATTCTTGTACGCGCCCCGGTAATCGATCCACGCCGCACCAAACACCAGCCGCGCCTTGATCTCCATCCCATCGACTTCAAAGCCTTCACGGGTCTCGGTGAACACGCCCTGTTCGCCTTCGAGGTAGGCGTATTCAAAGGTGTCGATGGCATTGGGCGAGGCGTACAGGTACCACTGATTGCCCTGGATACGGGCGTCGACGATCACCGTCAGCGCGGCGTTGCGCACGTCGTTGATGTCGGCGTTTTTGGCCGGCACATAGTTGGAGCTGGTGAACTGGTAGGCCTCCAGTTCCTTGTCCGGCCCCACCACCAGAAACTCAGGCGCCAGGTTGAGAAACTCATCGGCCTTGGTTTTCTGTTTGCGCATCGCCGCGCGGGCCGCTGCCAGGCTGGCGGTGTTGATCGCCCCGGCGCCGGCGGCCAGGTTGCCGTGGTCGGCGTGAAAGATCGGCTTGCCGTCGGTAAAGTTGGGGTTGCCCAGCAACAGCGACCAGACCACATTCGATTCGGTGCGCGCAGCGGCCGCGCCCAGTGATGCCGGGACGCGGGTCAAGGCGCCCAGGTCATCGTTGATGATCGCCTCCCAGGTGATGGCAATGATCTTGCCGTACTTGACGACCTTGAGCGGCGCGCCGTCCTCGGACAGCTCGCCGTACTGGTACTCGCCGTGTTCGGCCACGCGCTCCAGCGCGGAAATATCGCCCATCGCCGCACGGGTCACCGCGCGGAAATCCGGCACGGTGGTTTGCCGGCCCAGCGGGCGCCAGGTCTGCGGCGCCACGGTGTAGGCATCGCGCAGCGTGCGGTTGACGGTCGAGCCCAGCAGCAAGGGGAAATCACTGGTGCTGTGCATGCCGGCGGCGCGCACGGCAGACCGGTCGCAGCCCAACGCGGCCTTGGCCAGTTCTTGCGGGGTCAGGCCCCGCGTGCTGCCGCCGGCCATTTCCACGAACTCGCGGGCCATGTCCACCAGGCGCATGCCACGAAACTCGCGACCGGCCTCCTCCAGCTGGATCGCCGGGTTGCAGCGCGCCAACAAGGCGTTCTGCATGGCGCCACGCTTGGCCGCCAGCACTGCCACGTCCTGGCCGCCGTTTACGATGGTGGGCTGAGTGCTGCGGGTGTCGGGCTGATCCTTCGTCTGACGTTCAGCCAGCTTGTCGATGATCGCCACGCTAGCGTCCGACACCGACACACCGCGCGCGATCAGGTCATCAATAAAGGCCTCATCGCCAAGACTTACCTTGCGCGCCATGCTGCGGATACTCAGGCTGCGCTTGCGTTCGGCTTCGGCGGATTCACGACGAATCGCCTCTTCGGCCGCACGCTTTTCTTCTTCGGTCATTGCATTTTCCTCTTGGAGTACAGGCACGGCGGCCGGTATTTCGGCAGGCGCTGCGGCCTGTCGTGTTTCAAAAACAGTGGTGAAGCGCGGGCCGTCGTAGGCGGCCGGCGTCGTGGCGCTGCGAATCTTGGCGCCGTCGTCGAAACCGATCGGCACCAGCGACAGCTCCTGGGGTTCCCAGTCGACGGCGCGGTAGGTGGGCAACTTGTCGTCTTCTGCCTCGACCACTTCATAGCGGTGCACGGCATAGCCGACGCTGATGTTGCGCAGGATGCCGTCCTGCACATCACGAAAGATGGCCTCGACGTCGGCGCGCTGACTGAAGCGCACCAGCGCCCGCCCTTCGGCACCTTCGATCCAGGCTTTTTCGACGACACCAATCACATCATTGAGGTCGTAAGCGCCGTGGGCATTGAGGAACGGCGCGCCGTTGTTGAGCCGGTCCAGACGCACGGCATCCGCACTGATCTCCAGCTCTTCCATGTAACTGCCGACATCCCACGACCAGCGCCGGCCCTTGGCCCCGGTGGTCCAGGTCAGCTCGACCGTGCGCGCCTCGATGTCGACAGAGCCCTCACGCACGGCGGCACGCAGGCTGAGCATGGGTGTTTCAAAGGTCTGGCTTGTCGTCTGCGTCGTCTGCACTGGAGCTGGCATCGTCGGGTTTCTCTTCGTTGGGGGGCGCCTGGGCCGGCGAGCCAGCGGCCGCGACCCGGCGTGGATCGCAATCGAGCACCAGTTGGTACAGGTCGATCAGTTGGTTGGCTTTGCTGATTTGCTCGGCGTGACGTTTCGGGTCGGTGATGCCCAGCTCGCGCAACGCGTCGGGCCAGGTGGTCAGGCCGTTGCGCACGCGGGTGATGACGTTTTCGGTTTCGGCCTTGGGATCGACCATGTCGCGGCGCGGCGGCACCCAGTACGCCTTGACGTCGTCCAGTACGCCACCAGGCAACAGCGCCTGTGCCTCCATGAACCAGCGCCAGACCTGATCGCACAGCTGCGGGATCAACATGCGCCACTGCCACACGTCCACCCGCCGGGCAAAGTTGAGCCAGCCCATACGCCCGCTGGAAAAGTTGACGCCTTTGAGGTCGCCGGTCAGCAGTTCGTAAGGGACGCCCAGGCCGACGGCGATGGCATGCAGCGCCTGCCATGAATACGGCGTGTAGCCGTTGAAGGTCGGCGGCGTGCCGAAGGTGACCGACTCGCCCATTGCCAGCTCCTGGAGCATGCCCGGTTCCATCCGGTCAATCAGCGGCGGGCGCTTTGCCAGTGACGCGTTGCCTTCAGGATCCTTGGTGATGAAACCCGCGAAACAGGCCGCAATCTTGGCCTGCTCCATGACCGCATCTTCCATTTCATCGAAGTTGCGCAGGCGCTGGATGACCGGGGCCAGCCAGCTGTAGCCCCGCGCCTGGCCCGGCCGCTTGCGCAGAAACACATGAATCACGTCCTCGGCCGGCACCCGCCGCGATTGCAGCGAGCCCCACGACGCATTGGCGCCGGGGTGTTCATCGAACAACCAATAGGCCACCCGACGGCCCAGCGCGTCGAACTCGATACCCTGGATAATCCGGTTCTGCCCGACGATGGCGGCCTTTGATTCATCGAGAAAATCCGCCTCCAGTACCTGCAACTGGAGCGGCACCGACAGGCCGTCAGAGCTGAACCGTCGGCGCCGACGAATCAGGCACTCGCCACTTTCGGCCACCGCTTCCATGACCATGTGCTGCTGGCCGTAAAAGTTTTCCAGACCATCCGCATCGCACTCGGTGGTCTCAGCCCAGGCTTGCCAGAGGTCCATCAACTTGACGCCGTCGCGATCACGGCGGGCCAGCGGCAGCGGCACGATCCCGGCGCCGACCGTGTTGTCGGCAATCCCGGTGATGGCGCGTTCGGCAAACGGGTTGTTACGGCGTTGATCACGCGCCCGGTTGCGCAGCTTGGCCAGCGCCGGGGCGTTTTCGACATTGGCATCGGCGCCGGTGGCACGCCAGCCATCGTTACGGCGGCCACCGGCGGCGCCTTCAAAACGGCGCTTCATCAGGTCCATGGTCATCTCGGTGCGCAGCTTTTTCAGCCGGGCGTCCGAGCGCCTGGCCGCGTACCCAGGGAACAGCCGGTCGAGCATGCTCATGGTCAGTAGCCCTTGGAGAATGAGGTGTAACGGCGGCCATGATCGTGCTGGGCATCCAGGCCCAGGTCGTTGGCCATCAGCTTGAGGATCCGGATCATCTCGTCGAGCGACCGATAGGTGACGCTCTTGTCGGCATAGCGCACGACCAGCGCCCCTTCGGCGATGGCGGCCTGCAAGGCGTGGTACTGCTCGATGGTAAAAGCCATGGTTCTCGCTACCAGAAGGTGGATTTCTTGCGGGGGCGTTCGGGCGGCTCGTTCGAGTCGCCAAACTGCGCCGGTTGCAGCAGGTCAAGGTTCAGGCCGAAGCGCTGTTGGGAAATGCGTAGGGCCGCCAAGGCGTACACAAAACAGTCGAGCGCCTCGTTGCGGCGCCCGCCGTTATCCCAGCGCATGACGCGCTTGCCTTTGGCGATAACGGCTTTTTTCTTTTCCGAGGTGAGCTGCCGGGTCTCCGACTCGTCGCAGATCGCGTCGTTGGCCGGCAGGTGCACGACACCCGGCTGGGGCACGCCGGCCTGAGAGGCAGATGTGTCGACGGGCAACACCATGCGGCTGTACAGCAGTTCCTTGGCGTTGTCGGTGCCAACCTCGGTGAGGTACACCTTGTGCATCTTGTTCTTGGTGCGCGGAAAGTTGGCGATGGGCTTGCCATAGATCGTCGCGCCACGGATGGGGATCACCCATTGCACGCCGTGCTTGCGGCTCTCGGCGTAGACCTCGTCGGCATAGTGGCCGCCGGCATCCCACGTCCAGCGCTCGACCTTCATCCGGACGCCGTCCGTACGGGTGAACTGTCGGTGCAGTTCAAGCCCCACTTTGCGGCGCAGCTCTTCACTGGCCGGGTCGCCCATCAGAATGAAGCGGTACACCAGCCAGGCCTCTTCGCCCAGACCGAAGGCCCAGATCCTGCCTTCAAGCCGGTCATCTTGCGTGTCGATGCCACCGACCAGCACGAGGGCAAGTCCCGGCACCGATGGGTACACCTCGCGGCGACCATAAAGCACTTCGTGATCGAGCTTCTCGCCCTGGTCGTCGTCCCAGACTTCACCTCGGGTGGTGTTGATGAAGGTGATCAGCTTGGTGACATCGCCCTTGATCTTGAGCCATTCCTCGACAAGGCTGAGCCAGGTGCTCCAGGTGCTGTAGATCGCCCAGATGCTGAAGCTGACCGAACGCGGCGTGCGGATGATTTCACCGTCCGGGCCGAACCAGTCCATGCCGTCCCGCGTCCAGATGCCGGTCTTGTCGCAGAGCCACCGTCCGGTCTTAGAGGACTCGACCATCTCGTTGTGCCAGATCACACACGCGGTGTGCTCGCACACGTACCAGGCACGCTCGGCTTCACCCAGCGCATTCTTCTCCCACTTCAAACCGAACTCACAATCCTTGCCGCCCCACTTGAGCGTCTGCTCCTGCCGACAGTGCGGGCAGTCAATGTAGAAGCGCAGCAGGTAAGGCGATTCCTCGACGGCCTTGGTGATCTGGCACGAGCCGGCGCGCTTGGGCGTCGAGCCCCGGATCGACTTGGGGTACGTGGCGCCGTTAAGGCGCTTGTCGCCCAGGGTGATCGGCGCGCCCTCGCCTTCGACACTCGCATCGAAGTTGGACAGCTCGTCGTAGATCACCTCGTCGGCCGACTTCTCCCGGTAGTTGCGCGAGGCCTTGCCACCGCGAATCCACAGCGTGCGCCGATTGCTGAAAATCTTCTGATCGAGGGTGTTGTCACTGTTTTTCTTGCCGAACCATGGCGCCAGTTTGCACAACACCGCCACATCGCGAATCAGGCCGTTGACGTGGCTCTTGCTGATGTCCTCGGCGTCCGGGTCGGTCGGGCTCCACATCATCACGTTGCGGCGTTTGTGCTGGATCTTGTAACCGATATTGGCCATCAACAACTTGGTGTAACCGATGCGCGCCGACTTGATGAAGTTGACGACGTTGATCAGGTCATTGCCCATGCTGTTGAGGATCGCGACCTGAAACGCCTCGGTCGACCACTTGCCCTCGTTGTACGAGGACTCGGCCGACATGTAGAAATGCTTGTCGGCCCACTCGACTGCCGTTTTCGGTGGTTCTTTATAAAGCGCCTGGAGCCCCAGCTTGATCGCCTTGCGCAGATCATTCAGCCAGGGACTCGACATACTCATCTAACAGTTCCGGAAGTTGATCGCCAAAACTGGCGGTGATATTGCGGGCCAGCGCGATCTCGCGCTCGACCGACTCGATGATGCGGGCGTCGACCTCGGGGTGACGCCGCGCCACGGTCTTGCCGACGGTGTCCAGTTTCGAGCCGATCTGCGCAGCGATCTTGGCCAGGGCAAAGGTGGCAAACGGGACGGGCACCAGCTGCTTGTCGAGCACCAGGTTCTTCTTCTCCTGGGCCACTCGTTGCGCGGCAGTGAGACCGCGACGCTCCTCGAGCAGCTTGTATTCCATCAACGGATCGACACCTTCGGTTTCGTCACCCGTTGGTTGTTGTTTCCGCTGTGCATGGTCGAGTCGGTTTTCGACCACGATCTGCACCGTGTAGAAGGCTTCGCGACCGATACGGGCGACAGGTGAAACGCCCCATTTGTCAAAGGCTTGCGGCGAAATCCCGAGGCTCGACGCCATCTCGGATTTGTTCAACCAGCCGCGCTGTTTGGTTGCTTCGTTTTTGGCCATGACTAAACAACAACCAACCTCTGAAAAAAGGTCATACATAGTTGAAGGGCGGGGCCCGAATTACCCGCAAGCCCCCGGGGGCCGGGGAAGGACCCAATGGGGGGGCCGCACGCACGCGGTTGTTACTTCCGTGCCGTGGCCAGTGCGTGATCCATGGCGCTGGTGAACTCGGCCATATAGTTGGCCTGCACGATGTTGTCGGCGATCTTGAAGAACGGCAGCAAGGTGCGGTACTTCAGTTCGCTGTCACTGAAGATGAAGATCGGTTTGGCGGCATCACCGAAGGCCGTCTTCTTGCGCTCCCATATCCCCTCGGTGCCCTCGACCTCACCGGCAAAGTAGCGCTGGGCATTGCCCTTGCGCTTGCTCTTCTTGCTGCCCGTGGCGTTGGCCTGAAAACCGCTCGATGTCTCGGCAGCGCCCAAGGCAGAGAGGATCTTCATCATCACCCCGCGTGACACGTTGCCGTACTGGTTGGTCGCACCGGATGACGGGATGGCGTATTGGCTGCTCTTCATCAGTCCCTTGGCGATCAAGGCCTTTTCGAAGCGCTTATGAGGCCGCTGCCCTCCCCTGACGGCCTGCTGCAAATAGGTGTCGGCCGGCACACCCGAGGTCCAGGCATCCTTGAAGAATGCGCGGGCCTCGGGGTTGGTTTTCTTGGCCGCCTTTACATACAGGCTCTTGAGCGTCATCGGGGTCGGGCGGTCCAGCCGCTGACGCATAACATCCAGCACACCGGACTTGACCCGCTTGGCCAGCTCGGTCGCGGTACGCGCCAGGACGTACGGCATTTGCTTTTGCTCCAGCTCCCGCGCCGCACGCGACAAGCTCGCGATATCGGGTTGGCCATCGATTCGGATCATGCGCGACCTCTGCAAGGGTTATGGATTGGGGTCACCCGGCAATCTCGCCTGAGCGATACGCTCGACCCAGCCCGCGACCTTGCGCACGCCGAAATAGCCGATCCACACACCGGCGGCAAGGGCCAGGTTGTGGGGTAGCTCGAAGTGTTCGAGGACCGGGATCAGGCCGAGGGTCATCAGCATGCACATCGGGGCTTCGAGCAGCGCTTGGCAGATCGTGCCGCCGCGCCGCATTACGCCGAGGAAGGCCATGATGAGGGTGACCGAGGCGGCGTAGAAAATAGGGGCGTGGTCGTGCATCCAGGCGAGGATGAGCGCCCAGGTGTGGGGTTTGTCAGGCATGTGAATATCCGGAGTTGTCCCTTTCAGGGAGCCATAAATGAAGAAGGCCCGCCAAACTGGCGAGCCTCTTAAATTCGAAAACGAAAACGCCTAGATCAATGTTTTGGCTTCATGATGGGATTGCTGTGGGGATTGGTCAGTGGTTACCAAGCGTTGGCAACGCAAGGGTTCTCCGCGCTTTTGTATGGCTTCAGAAGTTGACTGAGTCCTTTGACTGGAATCTGAGCGGACTGGCCGTTTGCCCTGATCTCGATTTTGTTGGCCTTTCGCAGGGCCTTCCAGAAAGGCTCAAACCAGCCGGCACAAACCCTGCAATCGACATTGAAGGGATTACTGAACTCAACCCCATCCACAACTACATCAAACCCGCCATTTTCGCCGTGAGAGTCAAACGGCTTTCCATTGATCGTTGCCGAAGCTGAAACCGTCTTTTCTTCATCGTCTGCATTGCAGGAAAAGAAAAGAGAGTTCGCTTTCTCGTCACCTACGGAGAACTCTGTCACGCCCTGCCCCCATCCGCTTTCCCATACTTTCGACGATGCATGAGACATTGAGCAGGCAGCAACCAACAGCAGAGCAAGATAACTACGTTTCATGGCATATCCCTATGGTTTAAATGGCAAATAGCCACTCGAACTTTATCACCATAGGAGCAACTGATCACCCGCAAATAAAATTCAGCGTTGAGAGCGGGTTGCGCTGCACCGTCTTTTACAGGCAGCAAAAAGCCCGTCTCATGAACGGGCTTTGCATGCGGAAAAACCGCAAAGTAACGAGAAATCTATAGATCGGGACCGGGGCCGTCAAGCAGCCGCCCTACGAACTTCCAGCGCACCATCAATCCACGCAATACCAGACTTCCAAAGCTGGCGGGTCTTCTCTTCGCCAAATCCCAGCTTCTTTCCCACCACGCCCAGCGAAGTGTCGCGGGAAGTGTAATAACGGATGATCACTTCTCCGCACTCTGGATAACGATTGCGCAGCCTACCCACCAAGCGATCAATCAGTAGCGCCTCATCGTCAGTGATCATCGGATCAGCAACATCATTTTCGCGGGATGCGCAGCAAGACACCCCAGACCCGAGAATCACCCAGCGCCCCCAGTGCTCCAGCAGGTTTTCAACGCTGCGCTCAGTCTTCCTGTAAGTCATCAATCGGTCCCCTGTGTGATTGGTGCTGGCTGCGGCGATCTGGCCCATGCTGTTTTTCATGCCTTGGAATCCTCACCTATGGTTGATTCCTGAATCGCCTCGCAGCCCTTGTTTGGCGTGGCTTTCAGGACATTATCCGAATCGGCGTTTCCACCCTCCTTCCACCCATGGATACCGGCAAAACCCTTGATGTCTAGAACGGCGTGCCACAGTTCCAGCGCGGCACGTTTGCGCGCTTCGGCGGTGGTCTGGATGTAGGTCTGGACGTTACGGCCCATCGCATGATTGATCAGCAGCTCGCCGATCAGGAAGTCGATGCCCTGCTCCGTCCAGCAGGTGCGAGCCAGCTTGCGCAGGTCGTGGCTTGTCCACAGCCCTTGGCCAAGACGGGTGAACACGCTGGAGGCCTGTTTCTCGCTGATGCATTTTCCGGTCTTGCCGGGAAACAGAAAGTCGCCGCTATAGCCTTGGGCTTGCTGGATATTCCGGTACCGACTCAGCAGCGCGCAGACCTGATCGGTGAGGGGCAGCGAATGCTCGGCACGGGTCTTGGTGTTGATGGCCGGCAAGTGCCAGTTGCGAGTCGACAGGCTGATGTGCGACCACTGTGCCCGGCGCGTTTCGCCGATCCGGTTGCCGTGGCACAGCATGAGCAGCGCCAGCATCGCATCGGTAGGCTTGTCGCTGATCACGCCCGCCAACTGGGTGAGCAGTTCGTCGAGCTGGACACCGCGCAGCCTGGCCGCTTTGGCCTTGATTTTGGTCTTGGTGAAATCGCTGAACTTGATCCCGGCCAACGGGTTGTTCGCGATCAGGCCCAGGCCGTGCGCCTTGCGGAATGCGTCCACCAGCAGGCCAAAGATCAGCCGCACAAACTCCAGTGACAGCGTTTCCTGTAGCGGCCATACCAGCCGGGTGTCGACTTCGCGGCGATTGAGGTCGGTTATCGGCAGTTCCCCAAGGCAAGGGATCAGGTGGCAGGCAATGGCTGATTTTGCCGTGCCCTTGCGCCTTGCCGAAAGGCTGCGATTACGTTCCAGACGATCCGAGAACCAGTGCAGTAACTCACCAACCGTTTGCCAGCCGGATACCGCTGCGTTGTCATTTGCCAGCAATCGGCGGCGAACATCGGGCAGCGTGGCCAGTACCGTTTTGGCCGTCTGGTCCGGGTAAGTGCCGATCTTGTTCCAGCGCTTACGCACCACCAGATACCAGGTGCCGCGCGGACGCTCTTCGATAAACCGGAAGTACAGGCCTGGGTAACGCGGATCACGGAGTTTCACGGCAGCGGGATCATCGGCGCGGCGGCGCAGCTCGGCATCGGAAAAGGACACGGCCAGGGTCATGAGCGGCCATCCCCTGCCAGGTCGACGACAATGAATGTGCTGGGCCACATGAGTGCGCCATGAGCAGTTGCCATAGATTCATCGCGGTAAATGGCGATGGCTTGGGCCGGACCGCCGGAAAGGTCTATCAGATGGCTACACGGGTACAGTGCGTAGCGAAACTCAGGAAGGTCGGGCGCCAGAAGCATCGAATAGCTCATCAAAAATGCTCCTTTCGGCCATAACGACCCGCCAAAGAGGACACCTTTGTCGGCCTCTCGACCGGCACAGGTTTCCAGCCGGCGGCCAGATTTTCAAAGCGATTGAACTGCCCCAGAAAGGCGGCGCGCACGGTGCCGGTCTCGATGTCCCGGCCCTTGCCGATGATGATTTCAGCGATGCCCTTGGCTTCGGTGTTTTCGTTGTAAATCTCGTCGCGGTACACGAACAGGATCACGTCGGCGTCCTGCTCGATGGCACCGGAGTCGCGCAGATCGGACGGCATTGGCCGTTTGTTTGGACGCTCGTCGCACTTACGCGAAAGCTGGCTCAGCAGCACGACAGGAATTTTCAACTCTCGCGCAAGTAACTTGCAGCCACGCGTGATACTGCCCAAGTCCTGATTGCGATTGTCACTGCCACCATCGAACAACTGCAGGTAGTCGATCACCAGCAGATCCAGGCCATAGCGCAGCTTGTGACGACGAGCCAGAGAGCGAACCCTCCCAATCGTTGCCGCTGGCCGATCGGCGATGAACAGCGGCGCACTGTGCATGGCTCCAACGGCATAATTGAGTTCGGTTGCATGGTTCTGGCAGGCGGTTCCATTCTTGACCTGGTCGAGCGTTATGCGGCCGATAGATGCGATGGCGCGATCTATCAGTTGTTCCCGAGGCATCTCCAGACTCAAGGCCAGGACCGATTTTCCTTGTCGTACTGAAGCATCCAGCGCAAACCCCATGGCAAGGGTCGTTTTACCCATGGCTGGGCGGCCTGCAACGATGATCAATTGATCCGGCTGTAGGCCCCCGGTCTTGTCGTCCAGGTCCTTGAGGCCTGTAGACAGGCCAATCAGGGTTTCGCCACGCACGTAGCGATCATGCCGCTCTTGCCAGACATCGACCTGATTGACCAGGACATCACCGGCCTTGACGATATCATCGTCACCGCCGTTGCAATCGATGGCCAAGGCAGCGGCCTGGATCGACGCAATCTTGGTCTGGGTGTCCTGCTCGGCCTTGGCAATGTCCATGGCCTGAAGCCCGAGGTCTTGCAGGGCACGGTCAATGGACCGCTCGCGAACGATCCGGGCGTAAGTGGGCGCGCTGACAACGCTCGGAGTGTTCTTGGCGATTTCGGCGCAATAGGCTAGTGCCTTGCGCTTGCTGGGCAGACGATTGATGTGATCACCCACGGTCAGACAGTCCACGGACTTGCCGGCCGACCGAACCGCCAGGATGCCCCGAAACACTTCGGCGTTATCGGCGAAGTAGAACATCTCGGCAGACAGATCATCGCTCAGGGTGTCGATCAGCTCCGGGCACTGGAGCATGGCGCCCAGCAGGCCGTGTTCGGCCTCGACGCTGTAGGGGTTACGCATTGTAATTTCCTTCCACGACCTTGACGAAATTGCTCGGGGCGATCAGCCAGTCGAACGTGGCGCGGAAAGGTGCACTGCCGCCCTTCCCGCTTGATCGACCCATCAGGAAATCCGACTCGGCGACCGTGGCGAAATACTCGGCCCAGAAATCCAGGCTCTGGTGAACATCGCTCTGGTTCCATCTGGCTCGAAGGTATTTCTTGCGGCTTTCGGATACGAGAACCACTGCCGGAAGCGCTGGAGTCATCAGCCGGTTGAACAAATCGACGATGTCCTGAACGGGGCATGGAGGCGAACGCGAAACGCGATTGCCGTCATGTGACGGTTCACTTGATGGTTCCTTTGCGGTTCCTTTACGGTTCTGGGGGCACCTGGTGCCGGGGTGAGGGGCAGGATATGCCGGGGTGGGGGGCATATCCTGCCGGTGTGGTGGGGCATCTGGTGCCGGGGGGCATTTGCTGCCGGGGGCATATCGTGCCGGGGTGATCGTGTACCAGGTCGACCGGCCAAACCGTTGATCGCTTTTCAGCACGGCCGATTCCTCCAGCCATCGCAAAGCGTTGCGTACCGCACGCTCAGAAAGGCAGGTGCGCACGCCTATGGTGGAAATCGAAGGCCAACAAACACCCTCGTCGTTGGCGTTGTCGGCCAGCGAAACCAGCACGGCTTTTTGCGCCGGGCTCATGCCTTGGAGCGGCCAACAGGCCGACATGATTACGGTACTCACAGCGCCACCTCGGATGTCAGATTTGACGTCATGCGGAAGACGGGTGCGGCAGATCGGGTGGTCATCATGGATGCCCTCCTACTGGATAAAAAAACATATAAATCAATGCCCTACTGAGGAATAACTTTAGGGCGGATAATTCACGCTGCGGTGAGGCGTGGTTAAGCGACGGATGTCTGGGGCTTTGCGGGGCACGCATTGCTTCGCAGCCAGGACGCCTCGAACGGCTTGCCATTGGCCTTTGCCAGCGCGGATATTTGCTCTGCGTAATTGGTCTCGCCCGTGTAATCGGTGCGCGGAAGGCATTCAGCGGTCAGCCACTTGTAAACTGCCCGAGGGGTTTTGCCGCAAGCCAAGGCCACCACAGGTACCCCACCTGCATCGTCAATGGATTTTTTGAGATGGCTCATCAAGCCTCCGAAAATATGAACCCGAAGTACATATTATGTCGGAACTGAAAGTACATGCAAGGCCGTGCGATATTGAACCTATGGTTCAGATAGAAGAATTGCGAGAGGCTTTCACAAGCCGACTTAAATCAGCACTGGCAGCTAAAGGCATCCCACAATGGGGGGCAGGCGCTCGCCTTGCGAAAATCGTCAGCGTTACTCCGAAGGCTGCGAGCAAATGGCTGAACGGTGAGGCGATACCTGGTGCTGCCAAAATGCTCACGATTGCTCAAGCGCTTGATGTTCGTATCGAGTGGCTCCAGCACGGCTCTGGCCCAAGTATCACGCATACCCCAACCTCTGCGCCAGCAGTTGTCAGCCCACTACCTGCTGGTGATGAGATTGAAGGCATTGACGAAAAATTTGCCTTGATTCCGCAATACTCCGCCAAGGCTGCTGCCGGATTTGGGCATGAAAACCCGTATGTCGAGTCTATGGGCACGCTTGCGTTTAAGCGCGACTGGCTTCGTAACAAGCATGCAAGCCCTAAAAACCTGATTGTCATATCAGTTGACGGCGACAGCATGTGTCCAACCATCAACCATGAGGACGTGTTGCTGGTCGATAAATCCCGATTCGAGCCTGTCGACAATCAGATTTTCGTGTTGGCTGGTGTAGAGGGAGCAATCGTGAAACGGCTTATCAAGAGTCCATTGGGCGGCTGGATAATTCGCAGTGACAACGAAGAAAGTGCTGATCGCTTACCGCTGCGTAGTGACGTGGACGAGCACCGAGTCATTGGCCAGGTCATTTGGCGGGGTGGCGACCTGTAAACTTAAACTCGAACAAATTAGAAACAACCAAAAGCCAAGGAAAGTTCATGGATGTTGATTCTGCTGGGAAAGGCTTAACGAGCGATGACTTCATCGACTTCCTAGATGAAAAATGCAGTGATTCTGTGTGCGTGGGTTGTCTTGGTGAAAGGTTTACTATCATTGCCGATGACAGGCGTGCCTGCCTTTTCCGGTCAGCAGTGAGGAACTTAGAAAAACCATCGTCGATGCCATTTTATGGTGTTTTTTGCCAAAACTGCGGAACGTTACGATATCACGCGGCAGTGGTAGTCGATCGGTGGGCTGCTGGCAGAGAAGAGAGCCGCCAAGGAGAGCTGCTGGACGAAAGCAATGACTAGTAAATACGCGGCTTCCAGCTTTGAAACAATACGGGCGCAATTTGAAAAATGCACACCAAAAGCTAGCTATGCTGATGTTAACGTCGAAATCGACGTAGAAATCAATGCCAGTGACAAATCCCCCCCTACAGTCAATACTGTCCCCATGACCGACATCACCCGCGAAGAACTCAGCAAGACCCTATCCGCCATCGAAGAGCGGATGGATAAGCGCGTCGAGCGAATGGAGAAGGATGCTGATCGACGAGCTTCCGATGCTCGTCGGGAAATGGAAATGCGAGATGCCGCACTTCGGAATGAGCAAGCCCTACGAGAGCGCTCACTTGATGACCGGCTGAACGGATTCCTTGCAGCTCAAGCCGAGAGAGACAAGGCGCAGCTTGAACGGGACAAGAGATATGAGATGCTCGCCGAGCGAGTGACCCAGGCGGCGGAAGGCGCTGAGGACGCTGCGAAACAAGCCGCGACAGTAAAGTCAAATTATTGGGCTGCGGTCATCGTCCAATTACTTGCCGTCGTAGCAATTCTAGTGGGTGCCTATTTTGCCAATCAGGGAAATACCTTGATGGTTGCTCAAACAACCTTGGCAGCGTTTACTTCAGGACAAAGCTCCTCTGGAGCAGCGAAGGAGCCGCCTGCCATCCCGCCACCGCTAGCAGCACCTGCACCTGCACCTGCAAAGCCAAGCCAATAATCTCAGCCCGGCCAGTGCCGGGCTTTTCATTCCCGGCCTCCCCTACAACTAACTAAGCCCATTCCTGTATTATTGCTTACACCATTCAGTATAGAAATGCACAGTCTTAACTGACTATTTTCACATAACGCTGTGAGCATGCAGAACTTTCACAAAAAAAGGAAACCTCCTACAAAGCTCCGACCACTTGGCTGACTTGTTATTACAAAGCATTGCAAATAATGTGCATAAATATATATAACAAGGAGGACGCCACATGACAAAGTATAAGTCCCACACGAAAAAGCAACTTTCGCCCTATGAATTACTAAGCATGAGAGTTCGGAAAGTGATCAGTAGCCCCGCGGCTCAAGCTACGAAAGCTGTACTGCTCGTGCGTGAGGACAATGACTCACCTGAGAACTGGGATCGGCTCTTTGATGAGATCGAGGAAAACGAAAATGTAACCGTTACCCGTCGGGGTAGCAGTGCTATTCATCTGTCTTGGACCACCTCGGCAGAAGGCTAACAGCCATCATAAAAAGCCCGCCAGCGTGCGGGCTTTTTCACGCCCAGAGGAAAAATGTGTACTTTTGGTACTTGACTCAATATGAACCATTAGTACATATTTGTCAGGTCGCAGCGGTACCGCTCTTTAAAAACCCAACCTCTGAAAGCACCGACCGGCAAGACGGATAGCACAGCCATAGTCTTGAGGCTCCCTGACTGCTCAGCGCTCACAGTGGCAACACTCCCTGAGCACGGCCGAATCGTCTTCAACAAGGCGGTGCAAGCAACAGAATTAGCGCCCTGAGCTTCGGCGTTGAGGGGCGCCGGACCTCATGTGGTGTGCCAAATCAAACCACCCCCAGGCACAGGGCTGTACGCCGCATGTTGTATTGGCCCGATGACCACACCGGCAACGCTGCTGATCCAGCCGGAGTGAACAGGAAAGCCCACCGCCGCACACGACGAAGCCGAAACCTGCCATCAGCAGCGGGGGATTAGGCATACGAGCAACACCACATTGCTGACGCAACAAACCCGGCCTGTCGCCAGTCGCGAGGCCGGGATTTCACCAGATGCAGTTCGCATGAGCTGTATCCGGGAAATCAACCGGAGATCACCAATGACCATTACCGCACCAGCAGCACAGCAAATCATCCAGCCGCCAGCCATCGGTCAGACCTGGCCGGGCCAAGGTGGGATCTACGCCGGCATCGTTCCAGCGCGTAACGGAAACGAGGCTTATCACCTGATAATCGGCGCAGATCTGGGCTTTTTTGAATGGGGTCCGCATGACCACGAATCGCCGGCCACCAACTTGGTCGACGGTCGAGCCAATACCAAATCCATGGTCGAGTCGGGCGACGATTATCCGGCGGCAAAGGCCGTCGCCGCCTACACCACTGATGATCACACCGACTTCTATCTGCCCGCCGCTGCCGAGTTGTACGAAGCTTGGCTGCACTTGGGTGATCAACCGTGGGGCTGGGTCTGGTCGAGTTCGCAACGCTCCGCCAATTACGCCTCCAGCGTGCATTTCAGCGGCGGCATTCACAGCTACTACGTCAAGTTCAACGAGTGTCGCGTCCGCCCTGTTCGCACATTGCCCATTCAGTAATTCATTCAAGCCCTGCGCATGTGGCGCTCTTCACTACCCACCTCGACTGCATTGGCGTGCACCAGACCTGCGCTAACGCTGCGCAGGGGTTTGGTCTCCTCTCTGATGCCCGACCAATGCAGTCCACGGAATCAAATGCCAACGAGATAAATCATGGAAACGATCATCAGCGGCGCATGGACAGGCCATCTCGACCGCGGGCTCGCGCCACGCGAACTCGAATGCACGTTGGCGGCAGCCAGGGGCATGACGGCAAAGGAAATTGCCAGGTTACTGGGCGTTTCCCGGGTGGCGGTATCGAAGCGGCTCACCAGCGCCATGTCCAAACTCAAGGTCAATCGGCAAGCCGCTCTGATCGCCGAAGCGGTGCGCCGGCAGATCATCAGTCCGCTGTGCATCGCGCTGATTGCCCTGCTCGCCATGCACTCAACAACGGGTGACATGCGACTCCCACCGAGACCGCAGGGGCCTCGCGCGTCACACCGCTATGTTTGAAAAATCGCCCACAGCAAGGGCACCCACAAGACAGGCCAATGCGCGCACTCGCGCAGGCCTTTATCAAGGAATGACCCCATGTCCCAGATCATCGTCTGGCCTGACGCTGTGCGCGTAGCAGCCGAGGCCCGCGAAGCCATGCGCCTGCGCTGTCAGGTTGCAACCCAAAATTTTCTCTCTACCTCAGGTCTTGCAGAGCCAGTTTGCCGCGTTCGCTTTCAGATCCAGGTGAAGGGCAAAGCCTTTCACATCGTCAACCTGTCGACCGGGAAGGTATGCGGGTTTTGCTTTACCTACCGCGCTGCGCAGAACTTCGTCGACGCCATGGAGACCGCAGCCAACCAGAAGCTTGTCCCCCGCCCGCTTCAATCGCGAGGCCGACCATGATCAGTAACGAGCTTTCAATGATCCAGCACAACAGCGTTCTGTCTGCGCAACTGGCCGACGCGATAGACAACTTCCTGAATCGAGGCGGCGTGATCGCCACGCTGCAAGGCTTCGTGCACAAGCCGAAGCCACCGGCCAAGGCCTATGGGCGTATCGATGATGACCTCAAGCCCAAGGTGCCGAGGCGCAAGCAGGTCGAGAGCAAGCCCTGCGACAACACCACCGCATTGTCAGAGGCCGAGCAAAAGGCGCGCACCGAAATAGAAGACAGCGTGCGCCTGCTGGCAAAGACGATGACGCTCGCGGAGACGATCCGAGAGACGGGCATGAGCAACACCCGGCTGCGCAATATGGCCAAGGCCTGTGGGTTTCAGTTTAAGCGGTATGACCCGACGCCGTCGCTCAAGCCGAACAGCGTTAACCGGGTCGCGGACGCGATGAACGTGGTGCGCATCAAGGCGGCTCGGGATCGCGGGCTGTCCCGTAAGGATGCGTGTGCAGAGCTGCGTATGAGCAGTTCGCTGATGAAGCGGCTACTGAGCGAATACAGCATCGACTTCCCGCTACATCCACCAGGCCGCAAATGAAGCGTCTCCACAACCGCGCCCGGCATGGCTGGCGTTGGATGATCCTGCTAAGGATCTGTGATTGAATAATCAAGCCCTGTCAATCGTCACGATGCCTATCGCAACTGTAACATTCGTCGGCACCATTCTCGATAACAGCATTCCTTATAGCTTCATCTACTTCGGCGACGCTAGCGAAGATACCTGCAAGATCACCACTGGCAAACTTCTCTCTACCAAGCTCAACCGCTTCCTCGACATCATCACTACCAGCTAAATAGGTGCCTTCATGGTATTCACATTCTTCAAGAGCGCCAGCATCGATAGCTATGCCGATAGCGACATTATGCTGATTTTCCTGCTCTTCCATTAAACGTTTTGCTCCACCCATGACGCTAACCTCCATTAAGTGAGTGAGAAATATGGCAAAAATGTGGAAAACGTCCAGTAAACATTTGCTATGCGACCCACAGAACTCATTTACAAAATCAATCGACCGTCTACCAGTTTCCTTCAAAGCGATACCGATTACGAACGCCAACGTTCTGAGCAGGAATGCGCACTGGTTTAAGCAATAATTTTTTGCGGCGACCAACCCTCAATCCCCGCAGCAACTTACGTTTAGCGGCAAGATAAGCGTTCCTTGAGTGCATCGTAAGCTTCTAGAAAGTGGCGTCTTTGCCTTAGGGCCTCAGGGCGCTCTCGAAAATCAGCGATTTCAAGTTTCCCTTTAACTTTGAATGTCTCGAGAAAAGTGCTGCGCTCCGAAACCAATATATCGGGCTGATTATATCCTTCAAATTGGCTTCCAGTGATATCGATCAACCAGCACTGATACTTTAGCCAGACATGACTTTCAAGTTCTCGATCACTCCCCCCTTTCTCTCCGTAAATACGTAGAGCCCCTGGTAATCCCTGATCCTTAAGATAAGCGGCCAAAAGCATTGAGGAGTCGTCACAGGACGCAAAAGGAAATTCATTTGTAATCGAGATATTGAAGTGAAAACCCTCCCACGATAGATCATGGAGAGCAGACCTAAATGCCGTCACCATTTGAAACAAGTCATTCTGCGTCAAAACAAACACTCCTTTTCAATGCGACCCAATATACCGGCGAGGCGCCTTTGTGCCCATTACTTATGGCAGCGTATGTAGCGGTATCGAGGCCACGACTGTGGCTTGGCATCCTTCAGGTCTCCGCGCAGCTTGGTACGCAGAGATCGAAACCTTCCCCTGCGCTGTACTGGCTCACCGCTACCCCAGCACGCCAAACCACGGCGACATGACCCACCTTGTCGCCAAGGTACTGGCCGCTCAATACCTGCACCTGACCTACTAGTCGGCGGCACACCCTGCCAGGCATTCAGCGTGGCCGGCATGCGCGCCGGTCTGGCAGATCCCCGTGGAGCCCTAACCATAAAATACGTGGAGCTGCTCAATGCAATTGACCATGTTCGAACCCGTCGAGGCGATCCCGAGGCCGTCTGCCTCTGGGAAAACGTCCCCGGCGTCCTCAGTGACAAGGGGAACGCCTTCGGCTGTTTCCTCGCTGCCTTGGTGGGCGAATCCGAAGAACTTCAGCCACCAGGGCAAAAATGGAAAGACGCTGGTTGTGTGTATGGCCCCCGGAGAACAGTCGCGTGGCGGATTCTGGATGCCCAATATTTCGGCCTGGCCCAACGGCGCCGCCGTGTGTTCGTTGTCGCAAGTGCTCGAAAAGGGTTCGATCCCGTCGAAGTACTTTTTGAGCGAGAAGGCATGCGTCGGGATATTGCGCCGCGCAGAGGTCAGGGGCAAAACCCTGCCGGACACTCTCCTTTCGGCCCTTCGGTGCAGTGCGAATATGGAGATCCACACAATCGGGATGACGGCACGGCAATCGGCGTAATCGAGGAGGTGTCCGCATTCGGTGGCCATAGCCTAGGTGGCTCGATAGAGCAGACAGCAACGCTGACAACCAAAGCCACCAGATTGGACATAGAGAGCGAGACCTTTGTGATTACGTCAGCAGTGGCTGGCACGTTGCGCAGTACCAATGGCGGATCGGATGTAGATCACGCCATGGCCGGCCATCTGGTCTCGGGTACGTTAAATGCCAATGGCAAAGCCGCTGGGAGTGCTACGCAACAGGCTGGTGAATCGAGGCTGCTGATTGTCCACGGCACACAAGATCCCTGTATTTCCAACAAGGCTTTTGCTCTTGGCAGGAATAACGGACAGGAAAACGTGCTGGCTTTCAGTGGCACTGATCAAGGTGTCGATGCCTATGACGTCACCCACGCCATCCAGGCCGGAGCCGCCCGGACCAACCCAAGGAGTGGGCCTGATGGGGTAGGCGTCCAGATAGATCGGGCCTACACCCTTGAAGCGCGGGCTGAAGTGCAAGCTGTACAGATTCGCTCCAAGGTCCGGCGCCTCACACCTCGCGAGTACGAACGCCTTCAAGGCTTTCCCGACGATTACACCCTGATCCCCTATCGCGGCAGACCTGCCGATCAATGTCCAGACGGACCACGCTACAAGGCAATCGGCAACAGTAAAGCCGTGCCGATCGTTCGCTGGATAGGTAGCCGAATCCTTCTACAGCTTTGACCCACCTCATTTGCCGCCATGCGCGGCCCCCTAATATTACAGGCACCAATCATGGCAGCAGCACAGAAAATCGAGTTTCACACTCACCCAGGCGCATGGTTCCGCCAAGAGTTGCTGATTCCCATTTTCGGAATCAGCCCAGAGGCAGCGCGCAAATATCGCAGCAGCGGCATATGGCTCGAAGGTAAGCACTGGCGCAAAGACCCTGCCAATCGCATGGTGTACAGCCGCCTGGCTATTGAGCACTGGATGGAAGGGCGTCCATGACCGACACGCTCCCACCGGGAGTTGCCAAGCTGCCCTCGGGCATAGAGATCCAAGGCAACATGATCCGCATATCGTTTTATTTGAATGGTCAGCGCTGCAAGGAACCGTTGGCCGGCATTACGAAGATCAACAAGGCATCGATTGCGTATGCCAGTAATAAACGCTTGGCGATTCTGGCGGAAATCAAGGAAGGTCGATTCGATTATCTCGCTCACTTCCCCGAGTCGGCCAAGGCAGCCATGCTGTCGGGTCGTGCTGGCGGGGATTCGAAGCGCACAGTTGCTGAAGGGGTAACCCGGTGGATGGAGGTTCAACGCGCCAAGAAGGCCTCCAGCACCAGTCGTAATTATCAATACAAGGCCAATCACGTAACCACCAGATTCGGTCAACAACGGCGCATTGCTGAAGTGAACAAAAGCGACCTTGAGCTGTTCCAGGCCCAACTGTTGAAGAAGGGTCTGTCGCCTAAGACCGTGAATGACATCTTCACGGTTGTGCGTGGCGTATGGGGGGATGCATTCGCTGATGGCGTGATTCGGACCAATCCCTTGGAGCGCATCAAGAACATTGAACGGGACCTGGACGAGGACAGTGCCGATCCGTTCACCCGCGAAGAAATGGAAACTATCAGCAAAATCAAAACACCCCGGCAACAGGATGTGAACATGATCCTGTTTGACTGCTGGGCAGGGTTGTCGGTATCGGAACTGATCGCGCTGGGGTGGGATGATGTCGATCTGGAGGGCGGGACGCTGATGGTGAGGCGTGCGCGGGTTGAGTCGGAATACAAGGTGCCAAAGGAGAAAAGCCGCGCCAGATGCGTGGAGCTTATCGACCCCGCTATTGAATATCTTCGGGCTCAGCATGAAATCACGAGCCACCTGCCGCCCGTAACGGTGGAAATCATGCAGCGTGATAACGTGACATCGAAGCGGGAAAATGTTCGCTTTGTCTTCCGCAATGGCCAGAGTGGTGAGCCGTGGTATACATCAAGCGTTGGTCGCTGGTTCAAAACCCATCTCAGCGCCGTAGGTGTACGGCACCGAGGACCGAACCAGTGCCGCCACACATTCGCCAGCCAGGCGCTGTCGAGCTATGTACCGGTCGAATGGGTAGCTCGACAGCTGGGTCACACCGATACCACGATGGTCAAAAAGCACTATGGTCGGTGGATTCCAAGCGATACAAAAAGCCTGGCCGGTCTGGTGTCGCAAATGATGGGCTTCCGCCAGTCAGACAGCAGCGAAGCGATGCAAAATCCAGGACCATTTTAGGACCAAATCCCGCCCGCCCTGCCCCGCTGCACACCATCCAATCTCCCAAAGCCCCGCATATAGCGGCCCTGAGCGGTATGCATTATGTATCTCACGGGTTCGAATCCCTCTTTCACCGCCATATTCGATACAAGCTAAAGCCCTGATTTTCCTCGAGAAAGTCGGGGCTTTTTCTTTTCAGACACCCTGTTTAGGGCAAATTTAGGGCAAAAATGGCGACTTTCAGGCCGCCAAATGCCGCTTCAGACCGCAAAAATCCCTTCCCCGGCGTTCTGCCAACGAAACCTCTATTCCTTGAATCCACCGCGACGCAAAATCAATAGCACTCCTGGCCTCTACTGCCGATGGTGTCAGTTGCAGTTCACCGTCCAGAGCTGATCAATCCGGGTCGTGTAGCTCTGGCTCATTATCTCGCGCTTCATTGCCCAATCCGGATTAAGCGGCACGTTCCCCGACCTGACGGTACCCCGCCCCCATCGGCTATTGATCTAGTCGACTACCTTCATCAGTTGATCCATTTCCGCAGACTGCCGCGCTGCAAACAGATCGCCCGTGAACTCACCAGGCTGACGTAGATCGAGCAGCAGCACCTCGGACTTGCGGTAGCGATAGCCTTTCCGAAAAATCCGGTCGACCGCTTCGCTAGACATCCGAGTCAGCGGCAACGTTTCATTGGTGGGGTAAGGCAACTCCACCAGCGCGCCTTGTGCGTATCTCGCTACGTCAGGGTTGAACATGCCTGTCCGCATGCTGATACGCATGCGTTTGCACACCGAGCCTTGAGCACACAGCTTTTCAGAGGTGCACGTCACATTGAATGCGTGGCAAACCCGAGTAGTGGCATTTTGCCCTAACCTGATGTACCTTCAACAACAAACAGTTTTGATGGATGAGGATACGAAATGGATAGCAACTACTTTCAAGATACCATCTCAAAAATATATGGTGACGATGATGACTTTGTTGTTATCGGACTAACTGGCCGTACTGGCAGTGGCTGCTCCACAGTGGCGAGCATTCTTTCTAGTAAAGGAGGCGATATTAGACACTCTCTATTTTCAGGCCACGATCCAAAAGACACCAATCAGAGGAAGCAGAAGGTCATCTTTAATTGTTTCAAACACAACTGGAAACCCTTCATTACCATCCAAGCCAGCACCGTTCTATTATTGATGTTATCTGAAGTCAGCATTTCGGAATCAGGAATTTTCATCGGACGATCAGGAGAGTTAACACCTGAAACCTCAAAAAATACAGCGGATATTCTCAAATCCATTCGAGACCACTCACTCAACACTGACGACATTAACTCTTTGCGAGAATTTTATACACAATTCCTTCCAGCAAAAAACTCCGAACTAAAAGAGGCAATGGGAGCAGCTCCTTATGTTAAATTATTCCAACTCATTGGCAATAACTTACGAAATTCTGGCAGCGTCACATCCGGAGAAGTTATTAGCGGCAAGTTATTTTCACTAGCCGAGCGAATCAACAACATAATTAAAGAGATTCGCAAAGCTAGAGCTGATGGCGACAAAACCTTTATAGTGATCGATGCGATCAGGAATCCATTTGAAGCCATATACTTCCAAGACAGATATTCTTCATCTTATCTAATGGCCGTTTCTTGCAATGATGAAGAGCGAAAGCGTCGACTGCGCGGGCTTCGCTATACCGACGCTCAGATAGATGTGCTTGATAAAGAAGAATACGGAAAGTTAGATGCGACCAATCAAAAAGCTTATGTCAAGCAAGACATTAAAGCATGCTTGCAACGAGCAGACTTGCATGTAAACAACCCTGACTCAGGAAACATGGTCTCGAACTTTAATTCCTTAGCAGATCAACTATTAACATTTTTTGCATTAATGATCAGACCAGGATTAGTAACACCAACCCCATTAGAGCGCTGCATGCAAATTGCTTATACGGCGAAGCTTAATTCTGGATGCATCTCCAGACAAGTAGGCGCCGTGGTTACCGATGTTAATTTTTCAGTCCAGTCCGTTGGATGGAATGACACACCATTCGGCCAAGTCCCATGCAGTCTGCGCAATCGGTTTGATCTAACAAATGGCCATGACCAAAATGCTTATTCAGAATATGAAAAACTTGACGTTAAATTCATTAACTCAATCAGCTCAGGGAATGAAAAATTCATAAAAATTGCCAATACCGGCAGAAACATCTCATACTGCTTTAAAGACGAATACAATAAACTGACCGGCAAAGAAAACCAAGTCCATACAAGATCTCTCCATGCAGAAGAAAATGCTTTCCTGCAGATATCAAAATACGGTGGGAGAGGCGTTGAAAACGGAAAACTATTTACAACAGCCAGCCCATGTGAGCTATGCTCAAAGAAAGCCTATCAACTAGGCATAAAAGAAATTTATTACATAGACCCCTACCCAGGAATTGCAATGAGCCACATATTAATGGGCGGAAGCAGAAATCCAGAACTAGTTATATTTTCTGGAGCCATAGGCAGAGCATTTCATAATTTATACTCACCAAAGCTATCATTCAAAGATGAACTTAACGCACTATCCACCGAACAACCGTCTTGATTAACACTTAGTAAGACTACCAAAAACATTCCATAAACCCACCTAACCCAAGGTGGATCTCACACCTAGGAAAGGTCTGAAGTAGGCCGCGTTTTATACAGCCCTCTTGGCTCGAGGTTAAAAAGCGCTGATCCGGCCAACTAATCAGACCTTTACCGCTCTTAAGGGCACCTCTAAAAACCCAAGGTTCGGGATCCTAGGCTATACTCCCAGCGTCCTAACCAAACCAGGCCTGCTCTCATGTTTACTTTGTTTTCCGACCAAAAACGTGAAGCGAAGCTCGACCAGTGTAAACGCGCCATAAACCCCACTCTTTACAAGATGGGGTTTATGGCGCGTTTACGTTATTTTAACCACTAGGATTTTTCCGAATGAATTATGACCTTGCTAAATTCTGAGGTTTACCCAGCCTTTCGATCTCATTAAGCAATATATGTACTCTTGTACTTGGATTTAGCTCGCCGCACTTTTCTGCATCAGCCAACATTTTCTCAGCAGCCTGACGGGCCAATTCCAAAGGAGCCCCATACAGCCTCTCAAACACACCCTTAGTTCTACCCTTATCATAATCAGCCATTCCAGCCTTCGTCCTCAAATCAACCAACAAACAATCACCAGCAGATCTTTTACCCTGCTCCATATACGGTTTCCTACACACACCAAAATGAATTAAAAACCATATCTCAAAACATGGATAAGACGCAATTACAGTGACATTTTTGTGTGGCTGCGCAAGCGAAATCGCCTCATCAAATGTCTCATGCTTATCGCGATCAATTGCGCAATATATTTCATCATAATTTCTCTTATTTTTTATCGCATGCAAAACTATATTCTTAGGGTCCGTAGCACCTATATGAGCCACTTCAACCTTAGCATTTGAACGATACCATTTAGCAGCATCCAGAAAATACTCCTTACTAGAAACCTTGTCCTCGCAAACAATCAACACTGTAGGCTGCACTTTAAATCTTGCAGGTTTACGACGCAAATCCCCAACTGACTTAGCCACATCAATCCCCTTTCAATACGGGCAAGCCACGATACCTTCCTTCAAAATAACGCTTTTCTACATCTTCACTATCTCGCCCTTCAAAATCATGAATAGAAAACAAATTAGTAGCACCATTTATATCTCTATCCGTTATCCAGTACTGGTCCCTGCGTAAAATCTTTGTATTCATGAGGTGAGTATCATGCGTGGTAAATAATAGTTGACCTTCTCCATCCTCATCTAAAAGCTTACTGATTAACCTTTCAACAATCTTAGGGTGCAAACTGCTGTCAAATTCATCAACAACCACGAGCCTAGGTGATGTAGCAGTCAGCCATTTCCAAGGAAGCCAAAATCCCATCAAATTTTGAGTGCCGCCAGATTCTTCTTCTATGCCAAACTCTGCGCTCCCTAGGGCAGTCGTATGAGTAAGTCTCGTTTTAAACTCTTTGTCTGCCATAGCCCAGTGCCCACGTGGGGCTTTAGATCCATCATCAGTTTGCCTTGCAGGATTTGGAATTTTCTCAAAATCAATTTTTGTAATGGGAACATCTAAATCAAACAAAAACCTTTCTAAGTCTTCGTTCATTTCAGGATACTTTTGCAAATGAGATCTAGTCAACATTGACCAATTTCGCATTCCATCCTGACCAATATAAACATATCGACTCTTAAACCATCTGTAAGCCGCAGTTATCTGATTAAAGCTTTCACTACTATGTAGTCCCACGCTATACAAAAATAGATTCCCAGGTCCTGTCAAGTCTCGCCAAGCTTCGTGAAGGATACTATTCCCTTCCAAGCCACTTCCAAAAACATAAACCTCGCCTTCTTCAATCGAATATTTCCTTGAGTAAAGCACTAGCGCCTTACCTTTTGGATATACAACTAAAGACTCATATGTTATTCGCTCACAAGTAGCGCTTACCAGATACTCATACCGGACTCCTTCAGATATGAAATTATATTCAAATCTGCTAGGTGCCTGCATTAATTCAGAATCAAAACGAAATGGACTAACAGGAATTTCGTCATCAGGGGTTCTATGAAGAATCATCTTAGGAACGAAATTTATAGCTGCAGCAAGACTTGACTTCCCAGAAGCATTCGAACCATAAATTGCAGCTACTTTAAGAAGCGCTGGAAAGTTCTCACCATCAAGCTCAGGTTTAAATGTATTTTTCTTCTTACCAAGCCTGGGCGCAGCCACCATTGATAGAGTTTGTCTATCTCTAAACGATTTGTAATTAGTTACTGAAAACTCAATTAACATGTGAAAATTCCGCTATTGGATGGTTAAATAGATCAATATTACAGCAGATAAGGCCGTTAGCTGCATTTTTTTTGCAGCTCGCTAGGAGCAGGCGAGCTGCCATGTCATTGAGTTTTAAATGTTAAAACGCAGTCAAACAAAAAAATCAACTTTAGAAAAACACTTATCTCCCTCCCGCCGACGGGCTTTGTGTCCCTTTTTTGTGCAAACCCGAGGTGTGGTGCAACCGATGCTCCAGCCCACGCCGGCCGTGGGGTTGCGCAGAGGAACAGCCATTGCACAACGTGCAAGGTTTTGCAGAGAAATGTCATCGCGTTGCACAGCGCACTACAGGCCAGCGCCGGTGGGTCAATTCTTGGAAGGCCCGGCCCGCCTGGGTGAAAAATTGAAAAACCGGCGAAAGGTGCAGTTTTCAAAATCGGCGCGGCTCTAAAAGAGAGCGCCAAACCGCATGCGGGATAGGGCAAATAAAGCCTGAGAGTCAAGCCACACAAGGGCTGCAGCGGTTTTCATGCCTTGCACAAAATCACTTGGAGCAACACCGCCGACAATGCGAAGGAGCCCCTCAGATCCTCAACCTGAATTTTCAATTTCACCCCCTATTTGGCCTCGTCTGGCTGTCTCACGGCGCGCTATCACTCACAGGGACGGCCATGGGGCTCAGACTCATACTCACAATCTGCCTACAGGGCACGTAAACCGGGGGATTGGGCTTGCAGAAATGTAAGCGCGCCATAAACCCCACTCTTAACAAGATGGGGTTTTTCGTCATCGCGGGATCTGCGGCGAGCAGTTCCACGGCAGCAAGGCTTCGAAGTCTTCCACCGACACCGCCTGGGGCAGACG
>NZ_BAAILM010000006.1:0-60066 GCF_054589175.1 Pseudomonas sp. 3A(2025)
TAAGCACGGCGCGCAAGCTGGGGATAGAGGTTGTATTGGTGGCTTGAATTGATATTGCAGTGAGGCAGTAGTGATGAATTTTAAACTCAATAAAATCAATAACTTATTTTATGTTTGATGAGAGGGGGCTCTGCCGGAATGCCGACCGGCCCCTCCTACGATCCCATGTTTGCTGCGCGACAGCGTGGCGTCGTGGCGGCGGGTGATCTTCTAGGAATGCGATTAATCAGGCAGCCAAGCCTTGGCGGCCATCGCCGTCACTTCCACGCGCATGCCTTCGACCGCCAGCGATGCCACGCCCACGGCAGCACGTACCGGCCAGGGCTGTTTGAAAAAGCGCCGGTACACGTCATTGAATGCCGCGCGATCAGCCATGTCGGTGAGGTAGATGGTCAGGTGCAGGACCCGGTCCAGTGAGCTGCCGGCCTTTTCCAGTGCAACCTTGAGCGCCTGCAAGGTGCATTCGCTTTGTTCGATAATGCCGCCCAGCTCCAGGCTGCCGTCGGCACGGGTCGGGATCTGGGTCGAGACCAGCAGACCGCCGAAGCCTGCGACGTCGGAGGAAATGGAGTCTGCGTCCGGGTCGGGAATGAAGGTGATGTCTTGGTTAGCCATGAAAATCTCAGGTCGAGGGATAGAAACGCGTGGCCACTAGTGTACCGTTCCGATTACAACCTTTTACAGAGCCATCCCGTGCATAGACCACTGCTCTGCCTGTTTACACTGTTACTCCCGCTGCATTGCCTGGCTAGCAGCACTGAACCGGATAACCAACTGTCATGGCTGGATAACGCTCAGGGGCAATTCGAGATCACCGACGTGGGCGCTCTCAGCGATGGCGGGACGCTGTTCATGTCGGTGATGCTCAAACCGGGCAAGCTCATTATTTCGCGCAACTCGCGAAATAATCCGCAGTGGCTGACCACCTATGAAGGTGCCCAAGGCGAAACACAGCGTCTTGCCCTGAGTCATCAACGAGTCGAGGCCTGGCTGGTTCAATGGATTACCCGTCGCTACACCTGTGAGCAACTGGCGAACTTGCACGATACCCCCTCAAGAGACAGCGTGCAGGATGAGACCACTGCTCTGGTTCTCAGCGCGGAGGTCGGCCAGTTTCTACCCTGTGCAACACGCTGATTATTCAACGGCCCTCTTTCTCGCCTGACAAAAAAACAATTAATCAGCACTTGAGCAATACCCCTTTGTGCATATAACCATAACGGCGCTCATCTCAAGAAAGTGCGCATTTACAGTGCATCTTTGTTACGCCTGAAAGTTGCAGATGCTAATAGTCAATGTACGCCTCGAATTAAAAACCATGGTCGATACTGGGTCAGCCGGGATTGCAACGATCCCGATCCTTTCACCTCTGCGATAATGGCAAGCTAATTGCTATTCCCAACAGGAAAATAAATTACCCAAAGGGAATGAGCAATTCATCCCCCCTGCGGCGTAGACCTCAGCGCTGGCGCGACGTTGCCCTGCTTCGAAACGCCAACACATTTTCTGACCGTTGGAGATACTCAGCCATGATCCGCCTTGCTCGCTCAGGCCGCGCCATCTGCGGCCTCTCTCTTGTTATGGCTTGCTCTTCAGGGTATGCCGATGAAGCTGCTCCGGTGATCAACAGTGGCGACACCGCCTTTGTGGCGTTGTGCTCGCTGATTGTGTTGTTGATGACATTACCCGGCCTTGCGCTGTTCTATGGCGGCATGGCCAGAACCAAGAATGTGCTCTCGGTGATGATGCAGGTGTTCTGCACGGCAGCCTTGATGTCGATCATTTTTGCCGTGTACGGCTACAGCCTGGTATTTGGCGACGGCGGTACGATGAATGCGGTCATCGGCAACCTCGACAAGTTGTTTTTGCAGGGCGTGACCATTACCACCGTGGTGGGCACCATCCCCGAGTATTTGTATTTCCTGTTCATGTTGCTGTTTGCGGCGATTACGCCGGCAATCATTGTCGGCGCGTTTGCCGAGCGCATGAAGTTTTCGGCGGTCATGGTGTTCATGGCGCTGTGGATCACCCTCAACTATATCCCCATGGCGCACATGGCCTGGGGCGGCGGCTGGGTGTTCAATCTGGGCGTGCAGGACTTTGCCGGCGGCAACGTGGTGCACCTCAACGTCGGCATTGCATCCTTGGTCGGTGCCTGGCTGATCGGCCGCCGGCGCGGTTTCGGTACCTCGCAACTGGCGCCGCACAACATGACCATGACCATGACCGGTGGCTCGCTGCTGTGGGTCGGCTGGCTGGGCTTCTGCGGTGGCTGTGTGCTGGCGGTCAACGGTTTTGCCATGCTGGTGATGGTCAACACCATGCTCGCCAGTTGCGCAGGCGCCTTGGGCTGGATGCTGGTGGAGTGGAAACACCGTGGCCGGCCAAGCCTGTTCGGTGCGGTGTCGGGTTCTATCGCAGGCCTGGTAGCGATCACTCCGGCATGCGGCTTTGTCGGGCCGATGGGCGCCATCGTGCTGGGTTTTATCGCCGGTCCTCTGTGCGTCTGGTCGGTGGAAAAACTCAAGCCGATGCTGGGCCTGGACGACGCCTTCGATGTGTTTGGCGTGCACGGCGTGGCCGGTATTCTCGGCGGGCTGCTGACGCCGGTGTTTGCCATGACGGCGCTGGGTGGCCAGGGCTTTGCCGAAGGCCGCGATCTGGTCAGCCAGTTGATGGTCAATGGCGGCGCGTTGTTGTTCAGCATTGTGTTCTCGGCGCTGAGCAGCCTGGTGGCGTTCAAGCTGGCGTCCATGCTGTGCGGCGGCTTGCGTGTCGATGAAGAAGCTGAAGTGGACGGCCTGGACCTGGCCGCGCATGGCGAGGTTGGCTACAAGTATTCCAATTGAGGTGACGGCCCCGGGTGTGCAACACGCCTGGGGCCGTTCGGTTTCAAGGACGGGTAACAATGGCGGGATTAAACGGTTGGTGGTGGCTGGTGCTCGCGGGGTTGTGCGAAGTGTTTTATGCGTCGGTGATTCCGCGCACACAGGGCTTTACCCGGTTATGGCCGAGCCTGTACTGCGCGGTGTTTCTGGCGTTGAGCATTTACCTGCTGAGCCTTGCAGTGCGTGAGTTGCCGCTGGGTCTGGCGTATGCAGTGTGGGTCGGGATCGGCGTGATCGGCACGGTGATCTACGCCACCCTGGTGCTGGGTGAGCCGCTGAATGTGCTGCGCGGGGTGTGCCTGCTGATGATTGTCGGCGGCATCGTCGGGCTGAAACTGTTCAGCCCGACCACTGCCTGATTCAGCGCTGCTGCAACATGGCCTGAATCTGCTGCACCGACTCCTGGGTACGTTGCGCCAGATTGCGCACTTCGTCGGCGACCACGGCAAAGCCCCTGCCCTGTTCGCCGGCACGCGCCGCTTCGATGGCCGCGTTGAGCGCCAGCAGGTTGGTCTGTTCGGCGATACCGCGAATCACCGCCGCAATGCGTGCGATGTTTTCGTAGGTGGCCTGGATGCTGGCCTGCTCGCGCTCATGCAGGTTGGCAGCCGTCTTTTCATCGCTGATCTCGCGCACCGCACCGGCCACGTGCAGCAACCGGCCGTTGTTGTCGCGCAGGCTGCGGCCGCGCTCGCGAAACCACAACTCGCCACGGGTCTTGTGGCGCATGCGGTACTCCACGACATAACCACCATCGCCACCTGGCTCTTTCATCGAGCTGTCGAACGCCTGCATGACCTGTTTGAGGTCATCGCTGTTGACCACCGCAAAGTAACTGTCCCAACCATCGGGAAACGACTTGGCGTCGTGGCCGATCAACTGACGAAACTGCTCGGACCAGCGAATCACGTTGTGTGGGTGATCGGGGTTGCCGTCCACCACGTTCATCGACCAGCAGCCCTCGGTCAGGCTGCTGCGGGTCACTTCCCAGACCTGCCGCTCTTGCTCCCAGCCCGCTTGTTCTGCGTGCATGTGCGCCAGTTGCGCCTCATCGCTGTGCTGCCGGGCCTGTAGCTCGGCAATCTGCGCCAGGCCTTGCGCTACACGCTGTTGCAATTCGGCGTACTGCTGTTCGGTGCACGGCGGCGCCGGGCGCGTTTGTGCTTCCTGGCGAATGTTTTGCAGCTCGCCCCAGCGCTGTTGCAGACGCTGCAGGTTGCCTTGCAGGCGCGGATGATCACGCAGTGGCGCAGACGCAGGAACAGGGCTGCCTTGCTCGTCCAGCAGACGGTCCAGCCACAGGCCAAGGTCATTGGCCAGGTTACGAGAAGCGTTTTTAAACCACATCGGCCAATCTCCCTTCGGGCAATCGAAATGACAAAAGGCGCCGTGCAAGACGTATGCCGTCGTACAGGGCGCCTGTGGGTGAAGCCAATGGATCAGCTGCGAACCCGGCTTTTGTCCGGGTCATAGGCCACGGTGTTGGCCGCCACTTGCGCACGAATGCGCTTTTGCTGGCCATCGAGCTTGCCGATTTCAAGCAGCGTGCCCGGCTCGCAATAGGCGACGTCCAGACGGCACAGGGCGATATTGCGCCCCAGCACCGCCGAGCGCGTGGCGCTGGTGATGACCCCGACCTGAGCTCGGCCGACGCGCACGCAATCGCCGTGCGCCGCGACCTCGTTGCCCGCAAGCTGAAGCCCGACCAGTTTGTGCCGGGGCTGGGCGGTGCGCCGCAGCAGCGCCTCGCGGCCGATAAAGTCGGCGGTCTTGCTCTTCAGTGGCACGCAAAAGCCGATGCCGGCTTCGAACGGGTCGGTCTGGTCGTCGAACTCGTAACCTGCAAACACCAGCCCGGCTTCGATGCGCAGCATGTCCAGCGCTTCGAGGCCCAGCGGCACCAGGCCCAAAGGCTTGCCGAGCGCCCAGAGCCGCTCCCAGACCTGCATCGCATCATCTGGGTGGCACCAGACTTCAAAACCCAGTTCGCCGGTGTAGCCGGTGCGCGAGACCATCAGCGCCGGGCCGTTATGGTCATCCAGACGCCCGGTCAGAAAGCGGAACCAGCCAAGTTCTGCCAGCGCCGGCTGGGTGCCTGGGGTCCAGATCATCTGCTGGAGCAGTTCACGGCTTAATGGACCTTGCACGGCGATGTTGCTGATCTGTTCCGAGGCGCTCTTGATCCACACCTTCATACCGAGTTTTTCGGCCTGCTCGCGCAGCCACACGCCGGCGTGGTCTTCGCCGCCAATCCAGCGAAACGCATCCTGGCCCAGGCGCAGCAAGGTGCCGTCGTCGAGCATGCCGCCGTGCTCGTAACACATTGCCGAATAGACCACCTGGCCGATGGCGAGCTTGCGCACATCGCGGGTCAGGCAGTAGTCGAGCAACGCTTCGGCGTCGGGGCCGAGCACCTCGAATTTGCGCAATGCCGAGAGGTCCATCACAGCCACCCGCTCGCGGCAGCCGTGGTACTCCTCAAGGGCGCCGTAGCCATCGAAGCGGGTCGGAGTCCAGAAACCGCGGTAGTCGGTGAACTGCCGGGTCAGGCTTGAAGTACCCGGATGAAAGCCGCTTTCGCGGGTCAGTACCGGGTCGGCGTCAGCGGTCTGTCGTGTGCTCATGGCGATACTGAAACGCTCCTTCTCGGAATACACGCGAATGTGAATGTCGGTGGGCTGCCAGCCGTTGGCAGGATCGATATCGTCCGGGCAACTGCTGCTGGCGCACACCAGGTCGGTCATCGCCTTGAGCAACACGTAATCGCCGGGGCGCGACCACGGCTCGTCGAGGGTCAGGTGCTGGTGGGCATCGATGCCGGTGTTGAAAAAGAAATTGATCGCCGGCCATCCCGCACGGCCCTGCACGCCATGGGCGGCCAGCACGCGGCTGATGTTGTCGCTGCAATTGTCGTGGCCGAAATAGCCTTGCGACTCGTAATAGCGCGCGGTACAAGCCAGGGCGAAGGTGTCGTGGCGGCCGACCGTATCGCGCACCACTTCGAGCATCGGTTGCAGGTTGCGGTCATAGAAGCGGCTGAACAGGCCCGGCCCCGGATAGGCGCTGCCGTTGAGGGTGCGGGTGACGGTAGGGTCGAGGTCGATTTCGCGCCCGGTATCTAGCCCGCGCCGGTCAAAGGCGACAAAGTCCGAGCACTGGCGCCCGGCGACATCAAGCACCTGAATGAACTGGCCGGCCGCCACGGGGTAATCGCGGGCGCTGCCGGGTGTGATGGTGAATTCGTCGATGACCTCGCCCAATGGCGCCGGCAGCGGTGGCACCCAGAGCGCCGTCGGGTTGGCGCGTTCGATGATCAGGCGCAACTCGCTGGCCCTGCCCTGGCCGTCCACCGCCGTGCGCCCGCCCGGTGCGGCGACCACCACCAGCACTTCGCTGCTGGCGGTCATGCCACGGCTGAAACCTGCCGGCGTTGCGGCCGGCCAGAGCTGACAAGCCTCAGGCAGATGCCGGCAATCGACACCGCGCCGGGTCAGGCCGGCGACGGCGTGTTGTGCTTCGCGGGTGGTCAGGCTTAGCTGCTGGCCAATAAAACCTGCGCCGGTTGTGCGCTGTAATCCCAAGGCCGACAACGCCTCACGGCCGTCGCCCAGAAAGGCCAGCAACTCGGCAGGCTGGTCGCCTTCCAGGTCGATGACCTGCAAGCGGTCGCCCGCCTGCAAGGCGACCACCGTCAGCCCGCCCGGCGCAACCCGGTGCCGTTCGTAGCCGGGCGTGCGGGCAAACAACGCCGGCTCCAGAGGCCGGCTGGTGACAGGAAGATTCATGAGCAACCTCATATGAAACAAATGACAGGCACACCGCTTTTATGCGACTGACACAGATCCCGTAGGAGCGGATTTATCCGCGATCGGCTGCGCTAGCAGTCGTAAAATGTCAGCGCTTCGTAGATGTTTGCGAGCGCTTCGCACTCGATCGCGGCTAAAGCCGCTCCTACGTCGGTGCCAGACAGGGGTCAGCCTGTAGATTTCAGGCGATCAAAACCGTCGTTGCCCAGATAGGCCTTGAGCGAATCGTCCAGTGCATCCAGCCATGGGGTGTGGTGCACGGTGGCCAGGGTGCCGGTGATCAGTGAGCGGTAGCAGTTGTTGCGGTAGCCCATGATGTCTTCGTATTTGTCCTTCTTCCATTGCAGGAAGGTCTGGTTCACCTGCGAGATGTCAAAGCTTGGGTAGTCGGTCGCTTCGATCAACTGGCGGATGTATTCACCCTGGAATTCGAACATCTGCTGCGCGGTTTCGAGGGTTTCTTCTTCCTGGCGCCAGGCCAGGTTTTCAGCACGCATGTGCGCCTTGTCCGGTAAATCGATGCGCCCCAGCATCACGTCGCGGGCGTACCAGGCCTGGGCGTCGAACATGTTGAAGCTGTACCACTGGTCCTGCATCCCCAGATAAATCAGCCGTGGGTTGTCTTCCCAGAACACGCCCTTGTACAGGTTCAGCGGCCACAAGCGGTTGCCGGTCTTGAGCCGCAGTTCTTCCGGCAAAAAGGCAAAGTGATGCTTGTAGCCGGTGCACAGAATCACCGCGTCGACCGCCTTGCTGGTGCCATCGATAAAGAATGCGCGGTTGCCCTGCACGTGGGTCAGCAGCGGTTTTTCTTCCCAGTTGGCCGGCCACTTGTAGCCCATCGGCGCGCTGCGGTAGCTGCTGGTGACGGTCCGTGCGCCGTACTTGTAGCACTGCGAGCCGATGTCTTCGGCCGAGTAACTGCCACCGACGATCAACACGTCCTTGTCCTTGAATTCCAGCGCATCGCGAAAATCGTGGGCATGCAGCACACGCCCGGCGAAGGTCTCGAAACCCGGAAAATGCGGCACATTGGGCGTCGAGAAATGCCCGCTGGCGACCACCACATAATCGAACACTTCACTGCTGGTCAGGTCGTCGTTGTGGTCGTGAACGGTGACAGTGAACTGCGATTGCGCCTCGTCGAAGGTCACGCTGCGCACCACGGTGTTGAAGCGAATGTAATCGCGTACCCCGGCTTTTTCGACCCGGCCCTTGATGTAATCCCACAGCACTTCGCGCGGCGGGTAAGAGCCGATCGGGCGGCCAAAATGTTCGTCGAAACTGTAGTCGGCAAACTCCAGGCACTCTTTCGGGCCGTTCGACCACAGGTAGCGGTACATGCTGCCGTGCACCGGTTCGCCATGCTCATCGAGGCCGGTACGCCAGGTGTAGTTCCACATGCCGCCCCAGTCGGCCTGTTTCTCGAAACAGACCAGTTCGGGGATGTCTGCACCCGCTTCGCCGGCCGACTGAAAGGCCCGCAGTTGCGCCAGGCCGCAAGGGCCGGCACCGATAATGGCGACTCGCTTTTTCATCTTCGATTCTCCGCAATGACGATTGCTCGATGCCTCACAGGCATTGCAAACGGGTGGCGACAAGGGTGTTGTGCATCAGGCAGGCAATGGTCATCGGGCCGACACCACCGGGCACCGGGGTAATCGCCGAAGCGATGGGCAGTGCCGCGGCAAAGTCGACATCGCCGACCAGCCGTGACTGGCCCTGCTGTTCGATGCGGTTGATGCCGACATCAATGACCACAGCACCCGGCTTGAGCCACTGCGCGTCGATCAGCAACGGCCGGCCCACCGCCGCGACGACGATGTCGGCCTGTTGGCACAGTTGCGCAGCGTTGGCGCTTCGCGAATGCACCACGGTCACCGAGCAGTCGGCTTGCAGTAGCAAGGCGGCCATGGGTTTACCGACGATATTGGAGCGGCCGATGACCACCGCGTGCTTGCCGCGCAAATCGCCACAGGTGTCCTGCAACAGGCGCATGACCCCGGCCGGCGTACACGGTGTGAGCACCCGCCGGCCCTGGCTCAGGCCGCCGACGTTTTCAGCATGAAAACCATCGACGTCCTTGTGCGGCGCAATGGCCTGGATCACCCGCTGCTCGTCGATCTGCGCCGGCAATGGCAGTTGCACCAGAATGCCGTGCACCGCCGGGTCGGCATTCAACTGGGCGATCAGCGCCAGCAAGTCCGCCTCGGTGGTCTGGGCCGGCAAGCGATGCTCAAGCGAGCGAATGCCGCACTCACCGGCGCGTAGGGTCTTGTTGCGCACATAGACCTGGCTGGCCGGGTCGGCGCCGACCAACACCACCGCCAGCGCCGGCGTGATGCCTTGCGCTTTGAGTTGCGCGGCATCGAGGCTCACCTCGGCCAGCAGCCGCAGCGAGGCCGCCTTGCCATCGATCATCCGGGCACTCATCGGAAGATCACCGTCTTGTCGTGGTTGATGAACACCCGGTGTTCCAGGTGGTACTTGAGCGCCCGCGACAGCGCGACGGTTTCGGTGTCGCGGCCGATGGCGACCAGGTCGTCTGGGCTGTGGTCATGCTCGACCCGCTGCACTTGCTGCTCGATGATCGGCCCTTCGTCGAGGTCGCCGGTGACGTAATGCGCGGTGGCGCCGATCAGCTTGACGCCGCGCGCATAGGCCTGGTGATAGGGTCTTGCGCCCTTGAAACCGGGCAGGAACGAGTGATGGATATTGATCGCCCGCCCGGCAAGCTTGTGGCACAGGTCATCGGACAGAATTTGCATGTAGCGCGCCAACACCACCAGGTCGGTGCCGGTCTGCTCGACGATGCTCATCAGTTCGGCTTCCTGCGCGGCCTTGGTCTCGGGCGTGACCGGTAGATAGACAAAGCGGATGCCCTCGCGCTCGGCCATTGGCCGCAGGTCGAGGTGGTTGGAGACGATGGCGGTAATCTGCATGCTCAGCTCGCCCTTGTGATGGCGATACAGCAGGTCGGTCAGGCAATGGTCGAATTTGCTGACCATCAACAGCACCTTCAACGGCTGATCGCCGGCATGCAGCGCCCACTGCATGTCAAAGGGCACCGCGACATCGTCGAAGCCCTGGCGTAAAGCCTGAATATCGGCAACGGCGCCGGCATTGAAGCGGAACACCGCGCGCATGAAAAAGCGCCCGGTGTGTTCATCGTCGAACTGCGCAAGCTCGCTCAGGTAACAGTCGCGCTCGGCCAGGTAGGTGGTCACGGCGCTGACAATGCCCGAGGTCGCCGGGCAACTGACGTTGAGAATGTAATGCGGGGTGGTCATGGCTTTTTCTCTTGTCGTGAAAGGCGCGCAATCAGCCCTTGGCCGTGCGCTTTTTCTTTTCCGGGTCATCGAACGGCAGGCTGTGGCTGATTGCAGCCACCTTCAGGCTGCCGCGCACTTCAAGCGCCACGCCTTGCTCGGCAATCGACGGCTCGACCCGGGCGATGGCCATGGATTTACCGGTCAGCCGCGAGTACATGCCGCAAGTGATCAAGCCGACCTGGCGGCCTTCGAACCACAACGTGTCACCGGCCTGCGCCGCGTTCTCGCCGTCGAGAAGCACGCCAAAGATCTTGAAGCGCTCCTGGCCCTGGCGGCGGTAATGCTCCTCGGCCCCCCGAAACGCCTGCTTGCCGGGCGACACGGTGAAATCCAGGCCCAGCTCCCACAGGCTGTCGCCGGCTTTCTGGTCGGCGAAGGGGTACATCTGCGAGTTGTCGTAGGGGAAAAACAGCAGCGAGCTCTCGACCCGCAGCCAGTCCAGCGCGGTAAATGCACAGGGGATGATTCCCAGGTCGCGGCCCTTGTCCAGAATGCCGTCCCAGATCAACGCAGCATCGCTGGCCTTGCAGAAGATCTCGTAGCCGCGCTCGCCGGTGTAGCCGGTGCGCGAGATCATCACCGGGCGGTCGAACAGGCGGGTTTGCAGGTGGTGGAAATACGGCAGGTCCCGAATGCCCGGCACGTGTTCAGCGAGAAAATCCACCGCTTTCGGGCCTTGCAACGACAGGTCGTGCAAATCGTCATCGAACAACACCGCGACCTGGCGGCCCTGCGCCGAACGCACCAGCAACTCATGGCCGCTGCCGGCGCCGTGCACCACCATGAAGGCATTGGGGCCGGTGCGATAGACGATGCAGTCGTCGGCGAAATTGCCGTCTTCGTCGAGCATGCAGGCGTACACCGATTTACCCGGATACAGCTTGGCGATGTCGCGGGTGGTGGCCTGCTGCAACAGGCTTTCGGCGTGCGGGCCGACGTAGTGGACCTTCTTCAGGCCCGAGACGTCCATCAAGCCTGCACGGGTGCGAATGGCTTCGTGATGGTCGGCCAGATCGGTGTCATAGGTCCAGGCCGTGGGCATGCCGTTCCAGTCTTCCAGGTTCGAGCCCAGAGCCAGATGCCGTTCGCGAAGCGCAGGCGTGCGCCATGAATGAGTCATGGAAAATTCCTCTTGGGTAAATAATGGTGTGCAGGCCAACGCAGTCCTGTAGGAGCGGCTTTAGCCGCGAACGGTGGCGCTGCGGTTTCCGACGGATCGCCGCCCGACGGATCGCCGCCCGGTCGTTACTACAAATCGAAACGGCTTAGCCAGTCGATCAGGGTTTGTCGATAGCGGGTCATGCCCTTGTAGTCGGCGATGGCGTCGGGCAAATCGCGGATCACCCGGTGCAGGCGCTGCGCCCAGGCGGGGTTGGTGACCAGTTCATCCATGCTGATCAGGTAGGTGCGGATGCCGAACAGCAGCGCGTTGGAGCGCGGCAGGCGCATCATCAGTTGCAGTTCGACACGCAAGTGCACCAGCCGCCCGACATTGTCGGCCGTGACCTTGCCGCGGTCGCTGCCCCATTCATGAAAGGTTTCGGGCGACGAATCCAGTCGCGGATTGATCGTCAGCGTCCAGTTCAGGCGGCGCACCGGCTGGCCGACCTGTACGTTCAGCAGGTACTTCAGCGCCCGGTCGAAAACACCCATCTGGTGCGCCATCGGCACCGGCGCATGCCATTGCTTGAAGCTCATGCCGGCGTCGAAACGCAGTGACCAGTCGGCCGGACAGGTGACCATGCCGGCGTCCATGAACAGGTCACCATCGCGCTGGTCGAGCACGGCAAAGTCGCCCTGCAACTGGCGGGTGATGTATTCCAGCGGCTCGCACGGCAGGCTCTGCGGATCCCCAAAGGTAAAGTGCTGGTCGATGCCCATGGCCAGGTTCTGCCAGTGCCAGGCGTCGCCGTCGCGGTGCAGGCGAAAGTGCTGCGGATAGTCTTCGGCCAGGTGCTCCATCAACACCTGCACCATGTCCCAGGCGGCCAGGGTCATGTGCGGCATGACCAGGCAACGCTCCGGGTCGCGTTCCAGTACCCGGGCGCGCTCGGCGGTCTCGGACAGGTAATGCTCGTCGATGTCGAAGCTGTGCTCATAGATCGAACCCGGATCGCGCGACACCGCAGGCTCGATGTTCACCGAGTACATGTAGTCGTCCTGCGGGAACGGAAACGGAAAGCGCGCGATGGCCTGCGGGCTGTTGCGAAAGGTGAAATCGTCGCAGTAGGTTTGTGGCGCTTTAAAGGCAAGGGTCATGGCACATCTCCGCCATCAGATATCGAGAACCAGCGCGCCGCCGCAACTGCGCGACACACAGGGCATCAAGTGGGTGCTGCGTTCGCTGTCGCTCAGAAACAGGTCGCGGTGCTCGACCGCGCCATCGACATAAGGCGTCTGGCATTGCCCGCAGACCCCGCCACGGCACAGGTTGGGCACCTCGATGCCCGCCGCTTCCAGTGCTTCGAGCAGGCTGTCTTCGGACCTGACCTGCAACTGCCGGCCGCTGCGCGCCAGTTGCACGGCAAACGGCACACCGGGTTCCGGGGCGGCGAACGCCTCCCAGTGCACGCGCCCGGCCGGCCAGCCCAGCGCCTGGCTTTGCTCGCGCAGGGCATCGAGCAGCGCTTGCGGACCGCAGGCATAAACATGGGTGCCCAGCGGACGCTGGCTCAGCAGTGCGGCCAGGTCCAGGCGCCGCGTGGGGCTGGCATACACATGCAGGCGGTCGCCCAGTTGATCGCGCAGGGTGTCCAGGTAGGCATCGCTGATGCCCGGCCGGCAGGCATAGTGCAGCTCGAAGGCCTGGCCCTGGCGCTCAAGCTCGGTGCAATAGGCCATGAACGGTGTGATGCCGATACCGGCGGCAATCAGTACGTGCAGGCGTGCCTTGCTGTGCAAGGGAAACAGGTTGGCGGGGGCCGAGATCGTCAGCCGGTCGCCGACCTGCAACTGGTCATGAATATAATGCGAGCCACCGCGCGACTGCGGCTGGCGGCGCACCGCAATGCGGTAATGGCGCGTCTGGGCCGGGTCGCCGAGCAGCGAATAGGCATTGCGCCGGCCATTGGGCAGGTGCACCTGCACATGGCTGCCGGCCGAAAACACCGGCAACGAACCGCTCAGTGGCTCCAGCAACAGCTCGCGTACTACAGGCGTCAGCAAATGGGTTTCGGCAACCCGAACGGCAATCGTGCGGCTCATGCGCAGGCCTCCCCGTAAGGCCGGTCGGCATCGGCGCAAACGCCAATGTAGGCGCCCAGCCGCTCGGAAAAGTGCCGGCGCACTTCAAGCACCACGCCGCACTGGCAGCAGGTGTGCTGCCCGGCGTCGCTGGCATCCTGAACCTGGGCGCAGTGCACGCAGAACACCGAACGCGTGCCGGCCTGACCAAGCGTCTGGGTGATCTCGTCGGCCAGCAGCCCGGCCTCGATGGCCACGGCGCGCACCGCCCAGATAAACGATTCGTCGCCCTGCACCTGCAATTGCACACCGACATGGCTGTTTTGCAACTGCCCGGCCAGCGCTGGCAGCAGTGCCGACAGGTCGTTGTAGGCCTGACCGTTGACCCGGTGTGGCTCAAGACCTTGACCCTGGGTGATACGCAGCCAGTGCCGGGGCCGATGCTCGGGTGCCTGACCGGTATACCGCGGCAAGCTGGTGGGGAGCGGCGCAACGATGTCGTTCATGATGATCCTCGTGCAGCAGTCTGTCGTTTCTCCATGAGCAAGATATTTTCCTATGCCGCACTTCTGCTCAATCCTCCTGAGGAGCTACTCCCAAAGGGGTAGTTGACGGATCGGGGCATGAAATTTGCTGCCGCAAGGTATTCAAAAGACATAAGACGGGAGGACACACGTGCACACGACCAGCCCCGCCCCCTTGCCGCTGTCGACGACGCAGTCGTTGACCGAGCGCGAAAAACAGACCCTGAGCCTGATTACCGACGGGCGTAACAACAAGCAGATCGCCCGGGAACTGGGCATCAGCGACGGCACGGTGAAGATTTATGTGCGCAACCTGCTGCGCAAGTTTCACCTGCACTCACGCCTGGAGCTGGCGTCGTGGATGCATCGTCATGAGGCGCCGCCGCACGCAGATGAACCGATAGTGCTCACTGAACAGCCAACCATCAGTGTCAGCGGGCTGGTGAACGATCTGCCGGCGTTGATCTACAAGGGCGACAACGTACGCACCTGGCACATGCAGTACGTGAGCGAAGGCTGCCTGCACCTGACCGGCTATTCGGCCGAACAACTGACCCGCGAACAGAGCTACGGCGCCCTGATTCTTGAGGAGTACAGCGACTACGTCTGGTACTGCGTGCAATGCGCACTGCTCAAGCACGAGCCGTTTCAGCTGCGCTACCGCATCTGCTGCGCCGACGGGCAGATCAAGGAAGTGTGCGAAACCGGGGTGGGCTTGTATTCCAGCAGCGGCGAGATTCTGGGGCTTGAAGGGGTGATCTTCGAGGTTGGGCGGTAGGGTCTGTTGCCGTTTCAGCACGAGCCGCGTTGCTGGGGCCGGCACTATGGCGAAGACAGCGCCGGACCCCATCGATACGATGAGTCAAAAGCTGATACGAGCACGCCAGCCGGGCCGGGTTTGCAGGGCACGGTGTAATTGCACCGCGCTGGGGCGCAGGGCCGGGTCGAACGACAAGGCTTGGCGCAAGACCTGCCAGCAGCGCCGTGGCAGCAGGCCGGGAATACAGAGTGAATGCGCAAGCCCCGCTGCCCGGGCCTGATCGCCGGGCAGGCGGTCGTACGGGTGCTTGCCGCTGGCCAGCTCATAGATCAGGCATGCCGCCGCATACAGGTCCGATGCCTCGGATAGCGGCGCACCATCATGCAGTTCCGGCGCGGCATAGGCCGGTGTCCAGGCCTTGAACGTGTCGCGCCGCAGTTGCGGCAGGCCGGGCAGAACGCCAGGTTGCGCGTGTCCCAGACCAAAGTCGAACAAGCGTACCCCCGTCTCGCTGAGCATGACGTTGCTGGGTTTCAGGTCGCCGTGCAGCACGCCACGGGCATGGCTATGGGCCAGGGCTTCCAGCAAGGGCAACACCACCTCGAACAACTCCCGTAGCGGCAGACCGGTGGGACAATCGCAGAGCCAATGGTCCAGCGTGAGACCATGCATCAGCTCCATGGTGATGAAGGCACATGGACGCCGGGTGTCCACTTCAAAGCTGTAGCAGCGCACCACACCGGGATGGTGCAGGTGACGAGTCAGGGCAAATTCGCCGTACAGCAAAGCGGCCGCATCCGGCACGTGATCGAAGTCCTCACCGAGCAGCTTGATCGCGATATCCGGTGCCGGGTCGCCATATTGCTCATGCAGCAGATCGCGGGCACGCCATACCAGGCCCATGCCGCCCACCCCGAGCAACCGCTCCAGCCGATAGCGGCCGCACAGTACCTGAGGCTTATCGGATAGATGGATCATGAGCGCACCACCACGCCGGTGACGTTGTCTGCTGCCGGCCCCTGCAAGGCGCGCGTGAATAAAAACGCCACGGCGGCAGCCACTGTCGGCTGGCTCAAACCCTGGCCCAGCGTCTCACTGTCCAGTGCCTGGTACAAACCGTCACTGCACAACAGGTACGTGTCGCCCGGCTGCACTCGCCATTGCAGCAGCTCCAGTTGCAATAGGTGCCGGGCACCCACCGCGCGGGTCAGCGCATGGGCGTGCGAGTGGTCGCGGGTCAATTGATACAGGCGCTGCCGACGCCACAAATAGCAACGGCTATCGCCTGCCCAGCAACAGGCGCCTTGTTCGCCTTGCAGCAATAGCGCCACCAGCGTGCTGCCGATAATGCGCTGCGGCTGCCCATGGCTTTGGGTCAGCTCCAGGCACAACCGGCGATTCAGCGCCCGAATATGCTGGCGCAGTTGCGCCAGTTGCATGTCCAGACAGGGTTGGGCCGACAGCCCGGCCAGCGTGTCGACGATCAAGCGGCTGGCGATATGCCCACCGTGATGACCGCCCATACCATCGGCCACCGCCCATAGTCCGTGCTGCGGGGCGTCGAGAAAGGCATCTTCGTTGCGCGCACGCACCTTGCCACACTCGCTGCGCGCAGCGCTGCTCACCCCCTTGGCAAGCGGCATCATAGCTGCGCCGGCAGGCGAAAGCTGCGTAATGCACTGACGTCGAACGGGTTGGGCATGCGCTGGCTGGTCAACAGGTAATTGGCGCGCAGGCCGCCCAGGTCAGCTTTGAGCAGCAGCACATCACGTCCGCTCAGGGGTTCGATCTGCATCAGGTCCAGCAGTCGAAACAACGACCAGGGGCCGAGATTTTTCTCGATGCCGACCGGTCGTCCGACCAGCCGCTCGGCCACCAGACTGGCACCGCCCTGCCCGGTTTCATCAGGCCAGGTGAACGTCATTGGCACGATAGGGCCGTGGCGATACTCCAGCAAACGTTCGCCCAGACGAAACTCGGCGCGGTTGACAGCGCTGTCCAGGCTGTAGGGTTCGAGCTTGAAGCGCACCTGTGGCTGGCTCGGGTCTTCGGCAAAAAAGCCCTGCCGTATCACCTGCGCGGCGCTCATCTGGTCAAGCAGTACGCGGGACATCGGCAGGCTGTGACCATCGATGCTGCGCAGCCGGTAGCTGCCCGGATGACCGCTGACAAAGGCTTTCAGGTGTTGTTCGAAAAAGCTTTCGAGTACACCCTGGCTTTTGAAGAACTCACGAAAATCGTTGAGTGCCACATCGCTGGTGCTGTGTGCGTTGAACGGATAGCGCTGCGCGATAGCCTTGGCATAGAAGCCATGCAACTCGCTCTGGTAGCGTTGATTGAGGTGCTGATAGGCATTGCCAAGCACCAGCCGCCAGGCATCTTCGGCCATCACATTGAACCAGCCACTGACTGGACGTGGCAGGCGTGCAGCGCTATTGCGTAACTGGCTCAAGGCATCGCGCTGGCCACTCATGCGCGCTTTGGCCATGTCAAAAGCGAACTGCTCGGGCTGGCTGGCCCGCGCCAGACTTGCCAACTGCTGTTGCACGTCCTCCAGGCCTTGCAAGGCCACAGCCAGGTCGGCACTCGGCATGTCTTTTTCATCGAGCAAGCGGTGCAGCGGCTCAAAACGCAGTTGCATGGCCCGGCGTGCGTTGTCTGGCAAGGCAATGGCCGTGCTGGCTTTACTGGCCAGCGCGGTCGCTGCCTTGCCCGGCACAGCGGCCTTGTCGGCCGTGGGCTCAAGGGCTGTTTCGACCGCGTCCAGCGGTAACGGAAAACGGGTGTTTTCGCGAATCTGCAGCAGCAACTGCACCACCGGCGAGCTGGATGACAGCAATCCTGCGGCAAGGTCGGCGCCTTCGCCGGCATCACTGAACGGCATCAGCCCAAGGCGACCGACCGCTTCGCTCCAGTGAGTGGCGTAGTCACGAAAGTACAGTTGCTCCAGCTCGACCAGCAACTGGCGCAGATCGCGACCGCTGATTTCACTGCCCTCGCCCAATACCCAGTTGTCGCGCAACAGTTCGTTGACCCTGGCCGTGCCCTGTACCGAGAAAAACTGACGGTAACCCTGGCGGGTATATAGCCCCGGAATCGCCTGATCGGCACCGACAAATAATTCGCGCTGCGGCCCCAGATGCTGACTGAGGCGATAATCCGGCAGGCTTCGAGCCTCTTCGCGCAGGGTGCGATAGACCACGCTTGCCAACGATTCACTGCGCAGCGTCTGGCGCGCCCGGGTCACCAGCGTGTCGTTGAGCGGCTGGCTGAACGACAGGCTCAGCAGTTGCTCGAAGTGCCGATTCAGGTCGTTCTGCACCTGATCATGCCCCGGATACAACCGCGACCACTCAGCGCCCAGCCAGTTTTCAAGCCACACCGAATCGCGGCGCGCTTGCAGGTTGAGCATCAGGTAAGCGCGCAGGTTGCCCAGCAAGGCCTGGCGGTCATGCAGGCTGGCGGCGATTCGGGCTTCGAGCAACTGCGCGACATCGGGCAGCAGGTGGGTGAGCAGTTCACGCTCATAAACCTCGCGCAGCACCGGCTGGCTGAGCGTGCCCTGATACAACCCGCTGCGCTCGTGCCAGGCGACTTTGCCTGCAGCCGGGAATACCTGACTGGCCTGCGCGCTGATCTCCAGCACCTTGAGCAAGGTCATGGCGTCATCGCCGGGATGGAGGGTCTTGTGTTGCTGCTGCCAGTTGCCGGCCAGTGTCCGCAGCGTTTCCAGGCGCTCATGGTTGGCGGAAAAACCGCTGGTCCACAGCACACCACCCAGTACCAGAGTGGCCAGCCCGCCGACCAACAGCGTGCGCTGGCCCCAGTGAATGCGCCGCCGCTCGCGAGGGTCCAGGTCCACCAGACCCGCTTCCGGAAAAATCACTTTGCTGAACAGGTCGTGGATAAAACGCGTACGCGCATTGAAATCTGGGGTCGTGCGGGCCTGCTCTGGACTCTGCGCCTGAGCATTGACCCGCGGGTGCTCGGGATGCGGCACCGAGGTCAGGTAAAAGCCGCGTAACAGGGGGCTACGCTGGTAAAGATGCTGATCGAACACGGTGTCGATCATCTGGCATAAACGTTCGCCCGACATACCCAACTGATGCGGAAAATCGAGAATCAGGCTGCGCCTGGCGGTGTCGCGCTCCTGGTGCAGGCGACCGATGAGCTGGCTGTCGAGGTGGCGCAGCAGCGCGTCGAACTCCTGACGAACGACACCGGGTTCGCTGGCCGGTTTTTCCCGACTGAAGCTGGCACCGAGCACCTGGCGATTCTGCTCAAGGCTCAGGGCATCGAAGAACGCGTCGAACCCCGGCAGGTGGTCGGCCTGGCTGAGGATCAGGTACACCGGCACCTGAACATGCAGCACTCGATTCAGCTCTTGCAGGCGACTACGCAGGTGCTCGGCCAGTGCCAGGCGCTCCACGTCTTTGCCTTCAAGCAGCAACGGCACAGGAATGCTGACCAGCACACCGTTGAGCGGCAACGTCCGGCGACGTTTGCGCAACAAGCCTAACAGAGTTGTCCAGGCATGCCCGTCGGGGGCTGCATCGGGCGGGTTCAGATAGCGGCCGGCGGTGTCGAGCAAGACCCCTTGCTCGGCAAAATACCAGTCACACAGCTCGGTGGGCCGGTGCGTGCCAGGGGATACCCGGTCAGGTCGGTTGAGCGGAAACTCCACGCCCGAGCACTCCAGCAGGCTGGTCTTGCCACTGCCCGGCGGGCCGATCAGCAAATACCAAGGCAGTTCTTCACGCACCCGTTGGGGCTGATCGCGATACAGCCCAGAGGTGGCAAGCGTGCGCAGCGCTTCATTGAAACGGGTGTGCAGGCTTTTGGATTCAGCGTCCAGACGCTGATCATGCTCCGCCTGAGCGTGGTTATCCGGATTTTTGTCGCGGTCCTGCTGCTGGCGGTTTGCACGCCAGCCGGTAAAGACCATGCTCAGTCCCCATAGCAAAAACAGCACGCTGAGGGTGGTCAGCCGCGCCGCCACCTCGGCCCAGGGGCGCAGGTCGTTGATGGCCAGCATCGGCCCGATCCACCACACCAGTGCCGCAACGCCCAGCACCAGTGCCAGGCTCCAGGCCCAGGTCTGGCCCAATAGCGATAAGGTTTTTGTCAAAAATGCTTTCATCGAAGGTGTCTCACGAGCGGGTCGGGATCAGGCTCGTTTCGAGCTGCTGCCAGGGTTGCAGAACGGCCTGGCGCTGTTCGCCGAGCACCCAGGCAAAGCCCGAATACATCATCGTCAGGCCGACCAGGGTAAACAGCAGCACCAGCCACCAAGGCACTATGTTTGGCGCTGCACGACGCGGGTCGTCCAGGCCTTGCCAGCGCGGCGACAACTCACTGCTGGGGTCGCCGCGCAACTGACGAATTTGTCGGTACAGCGCATCGCGAATCGCTTCAAGCTCCGCAGAACCGTGCTTGCCGCGCCGATGCTTGCCTTCGAAACCCAGTGCCAGGCACAGGTAGATCAGCTCCAGAAGCGATAAATGCCGCACCGGATTTTTCGACAGTTGCTCAAGCAGGCTGAAGACCTTCTCGCCACCAAAGGTTTCGTTGTGAAAGTGACTCAGCAAACTGTTTTTCGCCCAGTTGCTCTGCTCCCCCCAAGAGGTGGTCACCACCGTTTCATCGAGCACGGTGCACAGCACATAACGCGCGATACCGACCTGATCGCTGTCGATACCGCCGCGCAGGGCCTGGTGCTCGAATTGGCGAACCTGCTCGCACAACTGTCTGTTGAGCGTGTCGATGGTCTGCCCGTCTGACTGGTATTTGATCTGCCGAAGGCTCGACAACAACGGTGATGCGGCAGCTACCAGCACATTCAGGCTCAGGCTGAAGTGTTGCGTGCGCGGCACCCGGGCGGCATACACCATGCGCTCTTCGATCAGGCCAAAACGCGGTGAATCACTGGCATCGGTCAGCGGCGCCTGGGCCGGGCCCGCACCTGCATGGTCGAGCAGGACGGTCAGGTCGTCCTGGGGTTGAAGATCTTGTTTGCTCATGTCGTTCAGTTCCTGATCGCCCAGAAGGTCAGTTCCAGCCCTGCGAAATCGCCGGCCAGGTGGAAAGCAAAACCGCCAGAACGCTCAAGCACCGCCAAATCGTCGGCCGCAGGTTCCAGAATGAAATAGGTTTTGTTGGCGTGGAACGGGATCTGCCGGGGCGCCACGGGCAAGGGTTTGAGGCGGATACCCGGCAGGTGCAGGTTGACCAGATCGCGAATGTGTTCCACGGCGCCCGCCTTCAGGTGGGCCGGCAAACGCTGGCGCAGCTCTTCGGCATCGCAGTGGGCACTGACCGCCAGCACGAAACTGCAGGACGCCAGCAGCGTGTGGTCATGCAGCGTCGCCACCCGCACGCCGTACTGACGCAGTTCCAGCGGCAACTCGATGGCATGCTGCTCAAGCACCATCGACAGCACCTGGCGGATCGCATCCATCAACGGCCGCAAGCTCGCACCCTGGTCGTTGTGCTGGTAAACACAGGTCAAACCGGGACGTTTGCTGTCACTGGCGAAGGTTGCCAGTTCACCCAGCAGGCCCAGCAACAGACGATACAACGCCTCGGGGTGGACCTGCTCCTGGCCCAGGCAGTGGCGCAACAGCAACTCGTTGCGATTGATCAGTTGCAACATCATGAAATCACCGATCTGCGCGCTGCCCACCGTACCGCTGGAGCGAATCCGACCGGCAATGGTGTCGCCGCGATGCGCCAGCAGGCTGATGACCTCCTTGAGGCACGAGAGCATCCAGACACAGGATTTGACGTGCACAAAGCTCGGCACGAACTCCGCTGCCAGGGTAATGGCCCCGCCGGCACTGGTTTCCTGCACCTGGCACAATTTGAGCCTGACCCAGGCCTGATCCCCCGATTGTTCACCCAACATCAGGCGCAGGTCGGGCCGGGCGCAATTGACCTGGCTGCTGGCGTCTTCACCGGCATTGGAGTCGGCCACCTCGGTCTGGTACACCGTGTAGCGCGCCAGCACCTCGGCCTGATCAGGGCGCCGGGCCTCGATATGGTTGCCGGTCACCAGCGGCAAGGCCAGGTACACCGCGGTGTTGGTGGTGTTGGGCGGCACATCCAGGCTCAAGGGCTCTGCTCTGCCCGCCAGATCGAACAGACTGCCGTCGGGCAACACGCCACGCGCCAGGCTGATCACCAGCTTGCCCATGTTAAGAAACTGCTCGTCGATTTCCAGGCTGACAAAGCCCCACTGATGCCCCCCGAGCATCAGGGTTCGGGTCTTGAGCTGGTGGTCGTAGTAGCGGTCGTTATGCTGCAAATGTTGAGGGCGCAGCAACATGCCTTCTTGCCATATAACCTTGTGCGCGTTCATCGCGTGCCCTCCTCACCGGCCAGCGACGTGCGGCTTGGGCGAATACCGTCCTGGTCCAGGGTCAGGTCGAGGTGCGTGCGCTCACCGCTGTCGACGCTCAGCACATGCCGCCAGCGCGTCTCGTTGAGGTCGCGATAGGCCGCCAGTACACCGACATAGCGGCCCTGCCCGACACTGAGCTTGAGCGTTCGGCTTTCACCGGGGCGCAGTTCCAGTTCTTCGCTGACAATCAGGTCCGGGGTCAGGGTGTCGCGGGCACGCTCGTAAAGGCTGAAGAAATCGGCGGTCTCGAACGCCACCGGGTGGCGCAGCTCGAACAGGCGCACTACGATCGGCGAAGGACGGCCGTGCAGGTCCGGGTTGAGCCGGTCGCTGGCGGTCAGAGTCAGGTCCAGCTTGGTCAGGCTGGAATACGGCGACAGCGCGGAGCAGCCGACCAGCATCAGCAACGCGGCGCAGACGACTATCAGCGGCGACCGCAGGTTTATGAAACGGGGCATGCGGGTCATCCCTGAAGTGGGGTTTGAAGAGGGCTGATCAGGCGAACCTGTTCGGCGTAGGCTCGGGCGAAATCGCGTGCCAACAGCCGTTCGGTCCAGTCATCGTCGCGGCACAGTCTCTGGTGATGACGCACATAAGCGCGCCAGCGGCGGCCATCGGTGGTCAGCCACGAGGGGTTATCACGCTCCATCCGCTCGATCATGCGTTGCGGCGCGACCTGCTCCAGAGCACTGCGCAAGACCGTGCGGCTGGCGTTGAGCAACGCCACCTGATGCGCTTGCAGGGTGTGTATGGCCTGGCTGACCGCCGCTTGCGCAGCATCAGGTTGCCCGGCCGAGCCCTGGCGGCGCAGCAATGCCAGCAAGCCGGCACCGTCCAGATCGTGCTTGAGAGGGTTTTGGCCTCCTGTAAAGGCGTCGCTCATGCCCAGACGCAGCTCGTTTTTCAGCTCGCTGCGAATGCGCAAACTGTGCTGCAAGCCTTCCAGGCTCTGGCGTAACAGCGCCGCTGCACTGAGAGCCAGTGGCTCGCGCTCAGCCGGTGCCAGATCCTCGAATGGCACACCCAGGGCGGCGGCAAAGCCCTGCCAGAACGCTTCGTCGGGCGTGCCGATTTGCGCCGTTGTCGGCAACTCGGCCACGGCGGGCGCTTCAGCGATCAGCCGCGGTACGGTCAGGTTTTCCGTGTCGATACCGGCACCGTCAAGGGCCGAAGGCGGCGCTGGCAGGCGCGCCGTATTGGTCGCCAGCAGGCTGCTCAGCAAGTCGGGTTCGCCTTCCAGTAATGCTTCGAGCGGGCCGAGTTCAAGAAAGGCGTTGTCGGGAATCACGCTACCGGCCGCCGCTGGCTCGCCCAGCGGTACGTCGAAGCGCTGCAGTGCGCGCTCCAGCCTGGCATGAACACGCAGGTGACCGAACAGCCAGCAACTGCCGTGCTCGATCGGTTGCGCCACGCCCTTGGGCAAGCGCTCGCCAGTCAGGCCATCGTGCGTCCCGTTACGGCTGGTATCGGTCAGCAAAAACCTGCCGTCCTCGTAACTGATCAGCGCATGGTGCTTCGACACATGACATTGCGGATCGGCCAGTACCCAGTCGCACGCCTGATGACGACCAATCACTCCGCCGTGCTCGACGAAGCGCTTGCCGGGGGTTTTTACCCACTCGCGCTGCCTGGGGTCACGAATTTCCAGAATCAGTTGCATGCTGCTCCTTGGGCTTACAGGCCGCGTTTGAGTGCCTGGGCATCACCCAGAGGGCGATACTCGTTGTCGTCGAAGGTGTAATTGCCGCTACAGCCGGCCAGGCCTGCAAAAACGGCCAGGAGCAACAGTGCCGCGTGCCAATGGCGTACAGACATCGGGGGGGATTCCTTTTAAAGAAAAATGAGGGGCAGCACCGCTAGCCGCAGCCTTGGCCTGCCTGAATGTTCAGGCGTTGCAAGCGATACAGCAGCGTGCGCCGGGCCACCCCTAGTTCGCGGGCTGTCAGGGTGCGGTTACCGCCGTTGTTGTTGAGGCTTTCTATCAGCAAGGCACGCTCGACCTGCTCCATGCGTTCGCGCAGGACGGTCGAACCTGGCGCCGGTAGTGCGCCGGGGTGACGGGTAAAATGCTCGACCCGCAATTGCAGGCCTTCGCACAGCAGCACGGCACGCTCGACCAGCGCCTTGAGTTCGCGGACATTGCCAGGCAGTCCCAAGCCACTCAGGTAGGAGAGCGCGCCGGCCGACCACTGTGCGGGCGGGCGCTGCAGGCCGGCACTGGCCTGGGCGGCAAAGTGCCGGGCCAGGTGCGCGATGTCGCCTTCGCGGTGACGCAAAGCCGGCAAGTGCATGGGAAACTGCGCCAGCCGGTAATACAGGTCTTCACGAAAACGCCCGGTGCTGACCCGCTTGCGCAGGTCACGGTGGGTCGCGGCGATGATTCGCACATCGATACGGTGCGCGGTGTTAGCGCCCAGCGGACGAATTTCACCTTCCTGCAACACCCGCAGCAGCTTGGCCTGCAACACCATCGGCATGTCACCGATTTCGTCGAGCAACAGGGTGCCGCCGTTGGCGGTATCGAACAGCCCGGCACGGTCTCTGACCGCACCGGTAAAAGCACCTTTACGGTAACCGAACAGCTCGCTCTCCAGCAGGGTTTCCGGGAAGGCGGCGCAGTTTTGCACCACAAATGGCCGACCCTGCCGTGGCCCATGATCATGGATGGCCCGCGCCACGACTTCTTTGCCAGTACCGGTTTCACCTTCGAGCAGCACCGTGCAAGCACTGTTGCGCACCTTGCCGATCAACTGGCGGGTTTGCTCGATGGCCGGGCTGCAACCGATCAGTCCATAGCCTTGAACTGCTGGCAATGCACCGCCAGCCGCCAGCGTCTCACTCGGTGCCCGCCCGTGTTGCAGCAGGTCCAGGCGTGCCAGCATCAAGGCGCCCAATTGCTCCAGCGGCCCGGCCAGCGCCTGAAGTTCGCGGCGCTGGTGGGTGGCACACAGCAGCAAACCCGTTACGCGCAAACCGCTGTTGTGCAGCGGCACGCACAGCAGCGATTGCCAGGGCTGCGCCGCGTCGGGCAAAAAGCCTGTGTCGTGCAGCGCAGAATCCAGGTCTGTCAGGCTCAAAGGACGGTTTTGCTGCAGCACAAACTGCAGCAACGGGCGCTCATGATCGTTCAGCGAGTGTCCCGGTTTTTCAAGAAGGGTATAGCCGCCAGTCAGCATTTGGGCCGCCATGTAAAGGCCGCAACCGGGCACGTCGAGCAAATACACTTGCGCCAGGTCACAGCCACTGACGGCCACCGCTGCACGCAGCAAGTCGTCACACAGGGTCTTTTTGCTGCTGCCACGCGCCAGTAGCACGCAATGGGCCAGTAATGCATCGGCTTGCTCGGCAAAAGTGTGCATATCAAGCAAACCCGCAGACGACACGGGCCTGATCGTCAAGACTAACGTGAACCGTGTCGAACGACTCACCCGTGGCCATGGCATCGAGCAAGCGGTCGACCAGTTGCGGCATCAATTGGTTGTCCAGGAGATGGTCGATAAAGCGCGCGCCACCCGGGCTCTGCTGGCAACTGTCGGCCAGGTGTTCGACCAGTGGCGGTGCATAGCTGAGCGTCAATTGGCGCAGACGCAGCCGCTCGCGCAGGCGTTCTAGCTTGAGGGTCACCAGCTCTGCCAATACCGGCCCGCTGACCGGGTAGTACGGCACCACCTGCATGCGCGCCAGCAGTGCCGGACGAAAATGCCGGCTCAACAAGGGTCGTATGTACGCTTCGAGCTCCTGCGGTTCGGGTCGTGCCCCCTGGGCGCACAGGGTCTCGATCTGCTCGCTGGCCAGGTTGGATGTCAGCACGATCAAGGTGTTACGAAAGTCGATTTCGCGCCCTTCGCCATCATTGGCGATGCCCTTGTCGAAGACCTGATAGAACAGGTTCAGCACATCCGGGTCGGCTTTTTCGACCTCATCGAGCAGCACCACCGAATAAGGCTTCTGCCTGACGGCCTCGGTCAGCATGCCGCCTTCGCCATAACCTACATAACCCGGCGGCGAACCGATCAACCTCGACAGGCTGTGCTTTTCCTGAAACTCGGACATGTTGATGGTGGTCAGAAAGCGCTCGCCGCCATACAACAGGTCGGCCAGTACCCGTGCGGTTTCGGTCTTGCCTACCCCGCTGGGTCCGACCAGCAGAAACACCCCGACCGGGGCATCGGCGCGATTGAGCCCGGCCGCCGCCGCGCGTACTGCCCGATCCAGGGCCTGCACCGCCTGCTGTTGACCTCGAATACGCGCTTGCAGGTCAGTGGCGAAGCTGATTATCCGGCTGCTGTGCTCGCGGGCCAGTTGCGCCACCGGCACACCGGTCCACGCCGCAACCACTTCGGCCACCAGCCGTGGGCAAACTTCAAAACTGACCAGCCGCTGCACCGCCTGGGCTTGCTCCAGGGCACGCCGGGTTTCGCTTGACTCGGCCTCAAGACTGACCACATCCAGTACTGGCACAGTCTCTGGCTCAAGCATCTGCGAGGGGCGCAACTGCGCCAGTTGAGTGCGCAGTTCAAGCAGGCGCTCGGCCAGAGCACGCTGGATGTGCCATTCGGTCTCCAGGGTGTCGAGCTCGCGTTCGACATCGATCAGACGCGCCTGCAACGCCGCCATGACGCCGGTGTCGATGCTCAGGCCCGATTGTTCGTCACGACTCAAGGCCTGTAACTGACGATGACCTTCGACACGTTCGCCACGCAATCGCTCCAGGCTCTGCGGCGCGCTGGCCAGACTGATACGCACCCGCGCACAGGCGGTGTCGAGTACATCGACGGCCTTGTCGGGCAACTGGCGGCCGGACAAGTAACGGGCCGACAGTTCAGCGGCCGCCACCAAGGCATCATCGCGCACATAAATGCCGTGGCTTTGCTCGTAGACCTGCGACAGGCCACGCAGAATGGTCACGGCCTGTGTCACGCTGGGCTCATGCACCTGCACCGGCTGGAAACGCCGTGCCAGGGCCGCGTCTTTCTCGAAGTATTTCTTGTACTCGGCCCAGGTGGTCGCCGCGATGGTACGCAGTTCACCACGGGCCAGCGCCGGCTTGAGCAGGTTGGCCGCATCCGAACCACCGGTATTGCCGCCGGCGCCGATCAAGGTGTGGGCCTCATCGATAAACAGAATCACCGGCTGTGGCGCGGCCTTGACCTCGTCGATGACACCCGTCAGGCGCCGCTCGAACTCGCCCTTGACGCTGGCACCGGCCTGCAACAGGCCAAGGTCCAGGCTCAACACGCGCACATCCTTCAGCACTGGCGGCACCTCGCCGGCGGCAATACGCAGGGCCAGACCCTCGACCAAGGCGGTCTTGCCGACCCCGGCCTCGCCGACCACGATGGGGTTGTTCTTGCGGCGCCGGGCAAGGATGTCGATCATCTGGCCGATTTCACTGTCGCGGCACAATACCGGGTCAATGCGGCCTGCGCGGGCCTGTTCAGTGAGGTCGTGGGTGAAGCGCAGCAACATCGACTCATCGCCGCGTGCAGGCGGTGACGCTGCGGGGTCCCTGTGCCGCGACAGGGCAAAGTCCTTGAGGCGTTCGATGTTCATCTGTGCCAGCAAGGGCTGGTAGCGGCTGCCGGCATGGCCCAGCGGGTTACGCAGCAAGGCCAGCAGCAAGGCAGCCTCCCCCACCCAGGCCTGGCCCAGGTCGAGGTTGGCCGCCAACAGTGCTTCCTGCAGCCATTGCACCAGTTCCTGGGCGAACACCGGGTTACGTGAAGTGCTCTGCCCACCCAGCGGTTGCAGGGTGTTACGAAGCTGACCAGGGTCAATCCCGGCGTCGCGCAGCCCGCGTTCAAGCAAGCCTTCGGGACGCTCCAGCAGGCACAGCAGTAAATCCTCTACCAGCACCTGGCTGGCGCCACGAATCACGCAGCGCTCGGCACACGACTCAAGGTCGCGGCGGGTGTCGGCGTCCAGCGCCTGAATGAGTTTTTGCAAATCCAGATTGATCATGCGTGTACACCCTTTAATGAATCTTGCTGCCCAATGTCACCAGGCCGTCGGCCCGTTCGCGGCCCAGCCAGGTGGTCCAGCCCAGACGACATTCGTTGGCCGCGCCGATGCGCAGGTCGCGAATGTCTTCATGGCGAAGTTCCAGGCGCAGGTCGTAATCGAGCGGGTCGCGCAAGGTGAAGCGCACCAGCGCGCACAACGGTTGGTAACCCGAGCCGATGGGTAAAAAGTCGTGGAAGCGCTGCCAGTCCAGCTGGCAGACATGAATGCGGAATTTGCCGCTGCAATCGTGAACCCGCGCGCCCAGCACCAGGTCCTCGCCCAACTGGCTGTTGCCCAGCCCCAGACGGTTGCGTTGCTCGTCGATAATCGTCACGCGCCGAGCAACGCATTGCTCGATGTACAGCCGTGCATGCTTGAAGTAGTAACGCAGCACCGCTTCGATCAGCGCCGCCGAATGGGCACGCAGGCTGAGCAGGCCCAGATAGGGCAGCAAGCGCTTCCAGTTCAGTGACTGCGACTGGCGGATGGTCTCGCCACCCAGGCCGATCAGGGCAAACAGCTGCCCGGAAAAGCGGTCCAGTGCACCCTTTTTGAAACTGGCCTGGTAGCGATAGCGCGACCAGATGGGCAGCAGCAGACGTTGCAAACGATGATGGAAAAGGTCGAGAAAGATCCGTGTCGGGTTGCCCTCCTCACTGTCGCCCAGTGCCTGTTCGGCATAGAATGCCGGCAACGGCGAGCTGGCACCCGCCAGACCGATCAGGTTAAGACGCAAGCGGGCGCGCAACTGGCCGTGCTCTTCGAAAAACTCCACCCGGTCGACATCGCTGCCCGGGAAGCCCAGGCTCGGGTTGACCTGAAATTCCAGCAGCTCATAAAGTGTTTCGTCATCCAGTTCAGGATGCCGGGTGCGCAACCGCTCGATGACCAGACGCACGGCCTGGAACAGCGAGTGCTCGCGAATGGTGCTGGCCAGCCTGCTCAAAGCAGGGGTTGCTGGCCCATGCGTGGCGTCCATCGGTAGACGTCTCCCTGTGTAGTTTCGGCCCGCAGTTCGTGGTAGGAATTGAGGCTGGCGTAGAGTGCGAAGAATTCGTTGAGGACCGAGCCAAACAGGAACAGGTCGCCGTCACCGTTGAAGTGGCGCGCGTCGATACCCAGCACCGTGCACACACCGCGCAGTGGCAAGCCGCGGTGCAGCCGGTCGACCTGCTCATGTCGCACCGACTGCAAGCCGCCAAGCAGGCGCTTGCTGACTTTTTCGGCGTGCGGGTCGTGGTAGCGCGGCAAGTCGTAGGTTTCCAGAATGACCTTGAGCGCCTCGACATTGGCCAGCGACAAATAGTTGAGCGACATGTTGCTGATCAGCTTCCAGAGAAACCCACGGTTCAGCGGCGGCGCATGGCTGGCAGTGGCCGGCACGATATTGCGAAACCTGGCGAACTCCGGTGTGCCCTCGCAGGACTGGTCGATTTCACCGACCTGCAAGCGGCGCGGCAGGTTCTGGTTGGTGCAGGTCAGTTCCAGCGACAGGGTGTCGCTGGCGTTGTCGTCAGCCGTTTCGCCAGGCTGGTGGTCGACACCGCCAAAGCTCATCCAGGTGTCCAGCCCGTCATGCACCAGCGAAGGTCGCTGGCGCAGGCTGTAATGCGGCTGACTGTCGGCGATATCGAAGCTGGGATCGTGCTCGAAGGACTCGAACGGCACATAGTTGCGATGGCCAAGGCCTGTGGAATTCCAGCCACTCACCGCGTCTACCGAAAACACCGCGCAGCCTTCAGGGCCTTGGTTGCCGGATAGCAGCAGGTATTCGTCCTGACGACCATCGACCCGGATCGGTATCGCGTCCTGCCTGAACAGGTTGACGATGGGCGTGCAGTACAGTTTGACGTTGTCCAGCGTCGGGCGCAGGCGCTGGATCTCTTTGCTGCGAAGATCGAAACGCAACTCAACCCCGCGCATGCTGCTCAGCACCGCCTCCGGCAGGCTGTTCAGCACCTGCAGGCCGTCGATGTCGAGAAACAGAAACTTGTCCTGAAAGGCAAAGTATTCCTGCACGAAGCGATAGCCACGAAAGGTGTTGAGCGGGTACGGAATCAATGCCTGATCTTCGGCAAAACCCACCGGCTGTACTTTCTGCGCGCTCAGCTTGAGCACCAATGCCTCGCCAGCGTCATCGGACAGTGGCGTGCCGTCTTCACCCAACGGCACCACGACGACATCAACCAGATGGCGCAACAGGCTCAGGTACAGCATCTGACTGATGTAGCGCTCGCCGGCCAAATGCAGGCGCAAGCGTTGCAGGCTCAATTGGCCGAAGTGCCCCGTGCAATTCATCTGCAGGTGCAGGCTGAGCAAAGCGCCTTCGCCCTTGACCGAAAAATTCAGTGCATGCAGTTCAAGCGGCAACAAATCGGTGTCGTAGCAGGTGCGAAAGCGGCAGCGCACCTCATCCACCGGACGGCTTTCCATGGGTGTGTCACGCGCCACACATTGCGCGGGACCGGCCTGTTGCAGCGGCTCGAACTGCACGATGCTGAACGAGGGCAATGGCCGCATGTAGTTGGGCCACAGCAAGTGCATGAGCGAGTGGGTCAGCTCGGGCAACTCGTCATCGAGCTTCTGACGCAACCGCCCGGTCAGAAAGGCGAAGCCTTCAAGCAGGCGCTCGACATCCGGATCGTGGCCTGTCTGGCCCAGATAGGGCGCCATGGCCGGATTACGCTCGGCAAAGCGCTGCCCCAGCTGGCGCAGCGCACTCAGCTCGCTTTGGTAGTAATGATTGAAAGACACAGCATTTCCCTATGGGTGAAAGCGCGAGGGCTTCATGACTCGATTCGTACCCGGCCACCGCCATCGAGGCTGGCGCGCAACCTCACCTGGCAGCGCACGCCCGGCACCTGCAACAGCCCTTCGATACTGAAAGCCAGTCGCAGCGGATCGTGATCGCGTGGCAGCGCCACGACCCGCACCCCGGACAGGCGCGGTTCGAAGGCGATGATGAAACGCTCGATGGCCTCGCGCGCCTGACTCAAGGCATCGTGCAGACTCATGCGCAGGTCATTGAGGTCCGGCAATCCATAGTCGGCCTGGATCTGCGCGCTGCCGGCACGGGTGCCAAGCATCTGTGACAGATGGCTGGTCACCGAGCGCAGGGCGCCGGCCTCACGGCTGAGGCCGGCGCGGCGGTCGGTTTCGCCCGCCAGGCGTTCAAAAAGACTGCCGTACCCGGTCATGAGCGTGCGGCCCTCACTCTTTATCCAGCTTGCCAACCAGCGACAGGGTGAAGTCGGCGCCCATGTACTTGAAATGCGGGCGCACATTGAGGCTTACCCGATACCAGCCAGGCTCGCCTTCGACATCACTGACCAGAATCTGCGCGGCGCGCAGCGGACGGCGGCCCCGTACTTCGGCGCTGGGGTTTTCCTGGTCGGCGATGTACTGGCGAATCCACTTGTTGAGTTCCAGCTCCAGGTCAGTGCGCTCTTTCCAGGAGCCCAGCTGCTCGCGCTGCAAGACCTTGAGGTAATGCGCCAGGCGGTTGACGATCATCATGTAGGGCAACTGGGTGCCGAGCTTGTAATTGAGCTCGGCGGTCTTGCCCTCGCTGCTGTTGCCGAAGAGTTTGGGCTTTTGCACCGAGCTTGCCGAGAAGAACGCGGCGTTGTCGCTGCCCTTGCGCATGGTCAGGGAAATGAAACCCTCTTCGGCCAGCTCGTATTCACGCCGGTCAGAAACCAGCACTTCGGTAGGAATCTTGGTCTCGATCTCGCCCATGCTCTGGAAATGGTGCAACGGCAGGTCTTCGAGTGCACCGCCGCTTTGCGGGCCGATAATGTTGGGACACCAGCGGAACCTGGCAAAACTCTCGGTCAGGCGGGTGGCGAAGGCATACGCGGTATTACCCCACAGGTAGTGCTCGTGGCTGCTGGCGACGTTCTCTTTGTAGACAAAGGACTTGACCGGGTTTTCTTCGGGGTCGTATGGGGTTCGCAGCAAAAAGCGCGGCAGGGTCAGGGCCAGATAACGGGCATCTTCGGACTGGCGCAGGCTTTGCCATTTGGCAAATTGCGGGCCATCGAAGTGATCCTTCAGGTCCTTGAGATCGGGCAGCCCGGTGAAGCTTTCAAGGCCAAAGAATCCGGGCGATGCGGCGGCGATAAACGGCGCGTGGGACATGCACGAGACGCTGGCCACGTACTGCATCAGCTTGACGTCCGGGGCACTCGGCGAGAGGTAGTAGTTGGCGATGATCGCCCCGACCGGCTGGCCACCAAACTGGCCGTATTCAGCGGTGTAGATATGTTTGTAGAGGCCCGACTGCATGACTTCGGGCGAATCCTCGAAGTCGTCGAGCAGGTCGTCGCGCGAAACGTTGAGTATCTCGATCTTGATGTTTTCGCGAAAATCGGTGCGCTCGACCAAAAGCTTCAGGCCGCGCCATGCCGACTCCAGGGCCTGGAAGTCCGGGTGATGCAGGACCTCGTCCATTTGCTGGCTGAGCCTGGCGTCGATCTCGGCGATCATGCGATCGACCAGGGCTTTCTTGACCGGCTCTGCACTGTTATGCGGTTTGAGCAGTTCTTCGATGAACGCCGACACGCCACGTCGGGCAATACCGTAGGCTTCGTCTTCGGGGTTCAGGCGGGTCTGGGCAATGATGCTGTCCAGAATACTGCCATGGCTATGATCAGGGCGATTCTGGCTTGCGGCTTGGGTGCTCATGGAATGGTTTTCCTCTGCAGATGGCTCAGGCGTCGGTGGACGCAGCGGCGGTCAGGCCCAACTCACTCAAGACCTGGGCACGGGACTGGTCGTCGGCCAGCGCCCCCTCGATGGCCTTGCGAAAGGCCGGTGCATTGCCCAGCGGCCCTTTGAGGGCCATCAGCGCGTCACGCAGTTCCATAAGCTTCTTGAGCTCGGGCACCTGCTCGACCAGGCTGGCCGGGTTGAAGTCTTTCATTGAGTTGAAGCGCAGAGCGATGGCCAGCTCTTCATTCGGGCTGCCGTCCTGCAGCCGGTTCGGCACGCTGAGGGTCATGCTCAGTTCCTGCTTGGCCAGAACTTCATCGAAGGTGTTCTTGTCGATGCCGATAGGCTTGCGGTCTTCGACCTTTCGCTCGTCTGCCCGGCGGGTGTAATCACCGATTGCCAGCAGCTTGAGCGGCAACTCTACTTCTTCCTGGGCACCGCCCGTGGCGGGCTTGAAAGTGACATTGATGCGTTCCTTGGGAGCTACCGAGCCGTCTTTGGCCATGGTGTTTTTTCCTGTACTGATGGCCCTTGGGCCTATTCGAGTACCACCTCAAGATCGAGATGGCACAACCTGCGATAAATCTCTTCCTTGCGTTCACGCACCGCGTGGTTTTGCGGCAGCAACTCGCAACAGCCATGCATCAGGCGCAGCACTTGCAGCAGCAGATCCGGCTCCCAGGCCTGCAGGCCCGTTTGCTGAAGCACCTGATCGAGGCTTTCAAGCTGGATACGGGCAAGTTCGTATTGCCTGGCCTCGAAACACAGTCGGGCCAGGCTTAACTGCCAGAAAAACCGGTTGCGCCCGCCCTGTGCGCTGTCCAGACCCGGCCTGAACTGCTGCACCGCAGCCTTCAGCCCGTCCTTGAGCAGGATTGGCATGACCGCTTGCAGAGCCTGTTCCCAGACCGGCACTGCCCCGGTCGCCGCAACCGGCGCGCTGGCCGGTGCTTGCAGATGGGTCAATACATGGCGGGTGATCCAGGCTCGGGTAGCGGGGTCGGCGAAGGGTGTACCATCGTGAAAGCGCAGTTCGATCAGGGTCGGCAGGCGTTGCAATAACAGCGCAAAGTGAAACTCGACCTCGCGCATGGCCTGCTCTGCGCCAAGCTGCTGCAGGCAATCCCAGACCATGCGCTGGCCGTCGAACCAGAACGGCGCACGAGCCAGGCTGGCGTCCAGCTCGACCAGCAGGTCGGCGTAATGGCCCGCCATAAAGCGCTCTTGATAGTTTTTCAGTTTGTCGGCCGGCAGGCCGCGCAAGGCTGTGATGCGCTCGGCATTGCGTTCAGGCAAGACTTCAATCGGCAGCCACAGCAGTGCCCGGTTCAGGCACAGGGCACGCAGGTCGGTGGCCTGTTGCTTGAGCCACCAGACGCACAATGGCCGGGCACTGTCCTGTAACAGGCGCAGGGCTTTCCGGGCATCCTTGTCGTTGTCGATCACGGCGACCGGCGCCAGCAACTGGCTGGCCACCTGGCGCACCTGATTGGCCACCGCCTCCACCACACCGGGTTGCGGCGAGTCGTCCTGCGCACGGCGGATCATGTTGGCCAGGCGTCGGCACAGCGGCAGCAGCAAGGGGGCGTTATCGTCCAAATGCTCGCTGAAGACCTTGTCCAGTGCTTCAAGCTGTTGCAGCAGGCGGCGAAACAGGGCGAGCTGATCCTTGATAGCGATGTTTTCGTTGAGCACCGGCTCCATGCGCGACAGCAACCAGTCGATGGCCGCTATCCGGGTGCGGGCCTTGTGCGGATGCAGTGCGGCCCAATGACGGGTGCATAAATGCAGGATCGCTCCCAGCCCGGCGACCAGGCCGGCAAAGGATTCGCGCTGGTACAACGCCCAGGCCATCCAGCCGGCCACGCGCAGGTCCTTGGACTGGCTGCGCAGCAGTGCTTCGCTGCCGTGCAGGACCTTGAGCCAGTCGACAGGGCTGCTTGCATGCAGGGAATGGCCCTTGACCAGCTCTTGCTCGAGCGCTTCGTACTCACTGGAAAAGCGCACGTCCTCACCCGTGAAGTGCTTATCACTGATGGCACATTGAGCTACTTCCAGGTAACGATCTGACAACTTTATTAGATGAGACATCCACAACCCTGCAGCAACTAACGTAGGACATAACCAACGCCGCGCAGGATATATCGATCACCCAAACTCCAGACAACTTATACGTAACCAAGAGTTACGCAAGCAAAAAAACCATAGAAATCATTCAACTGCAAAAAAATAAAACAATTTAATTCATGTCATCTACCCATCAGAAAACAACAAAAGCAAAAAAGTACATATAATCAACGCAAACTCAATACCCCATAACCTCCAAAGATTGTAGGAATATTCATCAATAGCTCCACAGATACCCTTACATCTTTTCACTTTTAATAAACGCGTTTACATCATCGGTTCAAGCTCAATCGTCATCATCTCACCGTGCCTGGCCAAGACAGTCAGATCGTACAACCGACAAACGGTCCTTTCTCTCACGCCTCATAAAATTCCCGATACAGACAGCTTCCTCCACTCACTCGCGCCTTGTGTCTTGGCACCATGGAACCCGCCATGTTGTACGACATCCTATGTTGTGCTTGACTAATCCCGCATCCGATTACAAAAACAAACGGAGACTTCCGCCATGGAAAATAGCCAATCTGTCGCAGATAAAAACGCTGCCGTTGCACAACCCCGCTTCAGACGCCTCACTAAACTGTTGGGCCCGGGCATCATTGCCGTACTGTCATGGTTGGGTGCCGGCGACTTGATCACCTCGTCGGTGGCGGGTGCCAACTATGGCTACGCCATGATGTGGGTACTGGCGGTCTCGCTGCTGTTGCGTTTCCTGATCGTCAACATCATTGCCCGCTTCCAGTTGTGCAATAACCAGGGCATGACCATCCTGCAGGGCTATGCGCAACTGCATCCGTTCTTTGCCTGGTTCATGCTCGGTTATGCCTTGCTGATGGGCCACCTGATCAACGCCTACATGATCAAGGGCGCTGGCGAAGCGCTGGCCATGCTGGTGCATGTCAATCAGCCGCTGTTGTGCTCGCTGCTGGTGGTGATTGCCGTGTGGCTGCTGGTGGGGCGCAATATCTACAGCATGATCGAGGGTGTGATGAAAGTCCTTCTGGCGATCATGACCCTGGCCTTCATGGCGCTGGCGATCATGTCCGGGCCGGATCTGGGCGGCATCGTCAAAGGCACCATCGGCTTCAGCATTCCGCCGGACCAGGGCGTACACGGTGCGCTGCTGGTGGCCGTTTCAGTGATTGGTGCAGTGGCCGGGTCCATCGCCAATTTCGTGCACCCGTATGTAATGCGCGAGAAAGGCTGGACCGGACCGGAGCACAAGCGCATGCAGCGTAACGACCTGCTGTTTGCGGTATTCGTCGGTATCGTCATCAACCTGGCGATCTGGGTGGTCGGCGTGGAGATTCTGCGTCCAAACGGTTTGCAGGTGCGTACCCTGGGCGATCTGGGCCAGGCGCTGGAGCTGTTCTTCGGTGCGGCCGGTTGGTACATCTTCTTCGTCGGTGTGTTCGCCACCCTGTTTGCCAGTATTGCCGGCAAGACCACGGCCTTTCCGATGCTGATCACCGATGCGTTCCAGCATATCCGCCCCGAGCGCCGCGAAAAGTATGGCAAGGAGTTTCACAAGGACCCGATGCACAAGTGGTTCATGCTGTTCATTCTGGTGACACCGATTGTCTGGTCGCTGCCGGGCATGCCGGACTTCGTGACCCTGACCCTGGGCGTCAATGCACTGAACATCGTGGGCCTGCCGATCATCTCGCTGGGCTTGCTGATCATGTCCAACCAGAAGTCGCTGCTGAGCAAGGAGTATCGCAATAACTGGTTCGAAAATATCGCCCTGACCTTCGCCACCGGCCTGGCGATCTGGGTTGCGTACCAGTTGGGCAGCGAACTGGTGGGCTAAGCCGTACCGATACACGCCCGTCCACTGCCTAAAACACCCCGCACGCGGGGTGTTTTCGCTAAAGATCCCGCCTCAGCGTCCGATACTGTCTGGTTAGCCTTTCAATTGCGCAACGTGCCCCTTCCGCACGCAGGCTATTTGCCATTCAGCACAGGAGCGCAGGTCATGGGACGTATCACCCACACACCCGAGCAGAGCAAGGTGGCCGCATGAGCGGAGAATTCATTCACTTTCTGGTGCCGTCAGCGGACAGCGCGCTGGAGTTGACCTTTTTCACCCTGATCGTGGGCGGCATGCTGGTATCCCTGATCAGCGCCGAACTGTGTGGCCGTATTTCCACCTGGGAGCGTAACTGGCAAGGCGGTGCCCATAAAAGCGCACTCGATCTGGAGCACGGCTCGATCAGTGAGCTGAGCCACGCCCTGGCCTCGTTGCCCGAGCGCATCGTCGGCAATATGCCGGGGCTGCTGCTGATTTTCGGCCTGCTGGGCACCTTTCTCGGCCTGGGCATGGCGCTGGACAAGGCCTCCGGCGTACTGCAAGGCAGCGCCGACTCGCTCAATGCGATGAGCGATTCGCTGTCGCAGTTGACCGGGATGATGAAAGACCTGGGCTCGAAGTTCAAAACCTCGACCTGGGGCATCATCGCCTTCATCGTGCTCAAGCTCTGGGAAGCGTCGCGCTGGTCCGCCGACAGCCGCCGTACCGACTGGTGCGTGCGGCAAATGAAGAAGGCCATGGACCACAACCGCACGGTGCTGCGCGAGTACAGCGACGCCCGTGACCGGCAGACGCGCAATACGCTGGAGCAGGTCGGTGAGCGCATGGTGCAGGCCATCAACGCACAATCGCAGTTGCTGGCCAATGAGTTCAAGGGCCTCAAACTGTTGAATGTGCAGATGGCCAAACAGGCGCAAGGTCAGCAAGAGGTGCTGGTCGAGCAGTTCACCGCGTTGAGCAATCAGATTGGCGAAGGCAATCATTGCCTGGCCAGCCTCGATCGGCATGCGCAGACCAGCGCGCAGCAGCTTGAACAACTCACCGTGCTGGCCGGGCAACAGAACCCGCAGGCGCTGGAACAACATGATCTGCTGATCAGTCATCTGGCGACGCTGGCCACCCTTACCGAAGAAAGCAATCTGTCGCTGGACAGCCTCGATCACCGCGCCGAACGTGCCACCGCGCAGCTGGATGAACTGCAGAACCTGGAACGGCAACTGGCGCAACAGGCCCAGGGGCATCACGGCATTCTGATCAAGCAGTTGGCCGCACTCGGCACCCTGGCCGGCGACGGCAACCGCTCACTGGCCAACCTCGATGAACGCACCGAGCAGGTGGTGCAACGGTGGAGCGCAGCGACGGCACAGTTGCAGGAATCGACCGATGCGATTGCAGGTTCCGTGGATGGGCTCGCGGGCCAGGTCGAAACGCTTGACCTGCGTGATCAGGCATGAAAGACAAACCCAATGAGTGGGTGTCGATTTCGGACCTGATGGCCGGGGTCATGGCGGTGATCATGCTCATGCTGGTGGTCTCGGTGTTGCAGAACAAGGTGGGTGAAGCTGCCACCAAAGCCGAGCAACAGGCCACTGAAGCTGCGCGCAGCCAAGGCTTGAATGCCTTGCTGACGGAGATGAAAGCCGATCTTGAGCGCACTGGCGAAGCCACACTGGTCGAGATCGATATTGCCAACCGCCGCCTGACCTTGCCCGATGACGCCTTCGCCCGTGGCAGTGCCTGCATCACCCCGGCCACCCGCACGGTGCTGGGCAAACTGAGTGTACGGATCGGCGCATTCATTCATGACTCGGCGCAAGCGCAGGTACTGGTCGAGGGCCATACCGATAACCTGCCGGTGGCGCGCCCGGTGACCGACTTTGCGCGCTTTTGCACGGTGTACGACGACAACTACACGCTGTCGGCGGCTCGTGCCCGCGAAGCGCGCAAGCTGCTGGTGCAGACGCTCGATGCACAACAGGCCATGCGCGTGGTGGTAGCCGGCTACGGCGACTCACGGCCCAAGCCCGGGATCGATCCGGGCAGTGCATTGAACCGGCGAGTCGAGATTCAACTGGTGATGGCCAAATCGATGTAAGCGGCGCAGCGATAATACGCTTGTAGGAGCTGCTTTAGCAGCGAAGGGCACAACACGGTGTTGTGCCATTCCCGACTAAAGTCGGTCCTACGGTCGCCGCCCGGCCGGTCCTGCAAGTCCGCGCAATCGGTTTTTGTACCAGACCGACCACGTATTGACGCAGCCCCTGATCGGTGGTCATATGCCGCCCCAGTTTCAGGTGCCCCATGCCGCCGTGCATGAGGTGAAACGGGAAGCCGGTGCATCACCTCCAGTGACTAGTCCGGCGCTGCCCCCGCAACGGTAAGCGAGCGAACCCTTCGACACACCACTGTGCTTTCAGGCATGGGAAGGTGAAGGGTTCATGATCCTCGCAAGCCCGGAGACCGGCCTGAAGCCTTGTTAGGCAATCCCTGCGGTGGGCGGGCGCAGGCCGGTATTCGTGCGCCTGTGCGTGCGATTCCCTATGCGTTATTCCCTCCGGGTTCATTCTTTCCTGATCGAGTTGGAATAGCATGTCCCGTTTCTCCCCTTTGCACCTGAGCCTGTTTCCTCTATTGAGCTTTTCTGCCGCCGCCCTGAGCGCAGAATCGGCCCTGACCCTGCCGGCCACCAGCGTCAACGAGGTCGCCGAACAAGCTCCCACGACCCTGAACACGCCACAGGCCACCGGCTCCCGGCTGGCACTGACGTCCTTGCAGACCCCGGCCAGCGTCAGCCGCATCGACAGCAAGACCATCGAACAGCGCACTAACCAGAGCGTGCAGGAAGCGGTCAGCCGCGCACCGGGCATCTCCAGCCTTGCCGCACCCGGCAATGGCAATACTGCATTGTCGGCGCGAGGCTTTACCGGCCATGCCTCGGTGATGACCTTGTTCGACGGCTCGCGGCTGTACACCGGGATGGGCACGCAGACCTTTCCGGTCGACACCTGGATGGTCGATCACATCGATGTGCTCAATGGTCCCGCCTCGGTGCTGTACGGCGAAGGTGCTACCGGCGCGACGATCAATGTGGTGCCAAAAAAACCGTTCGAAGGCCCGATTCGCAATCGCCTGCGCGTCGGCTACGGCTCGTACGACCGCCAGCAGACCGCGCTGGACAGCGGTGGCTCGCTGAGTGACAGCCTGAGTTATCGCCTGACCCTCGACCAGCAGCAAAGCAACGGCTGGGTCGATCATGGCGATTCACGCAGCCATGCCATCAGCGCCGCCCTGCGCTGGCAGGCCAGCGACGCCTTGAGCTTTACCTTCGCCCATGAGCGCGGCGACAGCGAGCCGGCGGCGTATTTCGGCACACCGCTGATCGATAGCCGCTACCGCGACAGCCTGCGCGACGAGAACTACAACGTGCGCAACGCCGTGCAGCGTTACAACGACGAATGGACCCGGCTCAATACCGACTGGCAGATCAACGATGCCGTCAGTGCCAGCAACCAGTTGTACTGGATCACCAGCCGCCGCCACTGGCGCAATGCCGAGGCCTATACCTGGAACCCTGTGAACAGCCATCTGCTGCGCGGCGACGCGATCGAGATCAAGCACGATCAGGAGCAGATCGGCGACCGCCAGACCTTTACCTTCCAGCATGCGTTGTTTGGTTTGGACAGCCGCACGGTGGTCGGCACCGAGTACAACAAGATCCGTTTCAAACTCGCCAATAACTCGCCGTACACCGATGTCGCCGACGACTTCGTCGACCCGTGGCAACCGGCGCCGGCGTATTTCCAGAGCCAGTCGCCGTACCTGCCGCTGGCCAATACCGAGACCCGCACGTTTGCCCTGTTCGCGGAAAACCGCCTGCAACTGTCCGAGCGCTGGTCGCTGGTGACCGGTATTCGCCGTGACCAGAACCACCTGGATCGCAGTGACCAACGCGCCGGCACCCGCAGCGACCGCAGCCTGAGCGGCGGCAACTGGCGCGCCGGCCTGGTGTTCGCGGTCACCGATCAACTGTCGCTGTATGGCCAGTATTCGACCAGCGAAGACGGGGTCAGCAACCTGATCACCCTCAACCCGACCCAGCAGCAGATGGACCTGACCGAAGCCAAACAGACCGAGTTCGGCTTGAAGCAGCAGTTCTGGGACGGCCGTGGCGAGTGGACCCTGGCGGCCTATCACATCGTCAAGAAAAAGGTGCTGACCCTCGACCCGGTCACCCGTCTGAGCCAACAGATTGGCCAGCAGTCTTCCGATGGCCTGGAAGCCAGCCTGGACCTGCAACTGGGGCATGGCTGGCAGGTCGCCGCCAACGCCTCGGTGGTGCGTGCCGAATACGATGACTTCAATGAAGTGGTCAACGGCCAGGTGATCTCGCGGGCCGGCAATCGCCCCAGCGATGTGCCGCGACGCACCGGCAACCTGTGGCTGAACAAGGCCGTTACCGAGCAAATCGATGCCGGTGTCGGCCTGCGTTATGTCGATGCGCGCTATGCCAACACCGCCAATACCGCGCAGGTGCCGAGCTATACGGTGGTCGATGCCAACGTTGACTGGCAGGTGCTGCCCGATGTCAGCCTGGGCCTGCAACTGTATAACCTGTTCGACCGGCGTTATGCCGTGGCCGCGCAGAACACCGCGCAGCAATGGCTGATGGGCCAGCCGCGCTCGCTGTTCGTCACTGCCGACTACACCTTCTGATGCTGACCCTCGAGGGGCTTGAATGGGGCTCGGCCCGCCAGTTTCGGCTGGCGGGTATCGACTTGCGGGTCGACCACAATGAGTTCGTCGGCCTGATCGGCCCCAACGGCAGCGGCAAGACCAGCCTGTTGCACTGCGCCTGGCGCTTCAGCCAGCCGAGTGCCGGTCACGTGCGGCTGGATGGCCAGGATCTGTGGCAACAGTCAGCGCGCTGGAGCGCCCAACGCATTGCCGTGGTGCAACAAGAGTTTCCTCAAGACTTTGGCCTGCGGGTGCTCGATGTGGTGAACCTGGGCCGCGCGCCGCATAAAGGTCTGTTCGACGGTGAAAATGCCGCCGACCAGACCCTGGTCAGCGAGGCGCTGCACCGCACCGGTTTGCATGCGCAAGGCGAGCGTCTGTTCGCCAGCCTGTCGGGCGGTGAAAAGCAGCGCGTGTTGCTGGCCAGGGCGCTGGTGCAGCAACCCGAGCTGCTGATTCTCGACGAGCCGACCAACCACCTCGACCCGCGTTATCAACTGGAACTGCTGCAACTGTTGCGGCGCCTCAAGCTGGCGACGCTGGCCAGCTTTCATGACCTGAACCTGGCAGCCGCGTTCTGCGACCGGTTGTATGTGCTGCAAAACGGCCGACTGGTCGCCAACGGCACACCTACCGAGGTACTGACCGCGCCGTTGTTGCGGGAGGTATTCGGCGTCGAAGCGCTGGTCGACACCCATCCGCTGGCCCCTCATCCGCGTATTACCTGGATAACCCGATGATCCGATCCCTTGCTTTATTCGTCATGCTGGCGGGCGGCAGTGTTGCCCAGGCCAGCGACTACCCGCTGACGGTGCGCAGTTGCGAGCGTGAGGTGACGTTCAGCAAGGCACCGCACCATGTGGTCAGCCACGACCTGAACATGACCGACATGCTGCTGGCGCTGGGCCTGCGTGAGCGCATGGCAGGCTTCACCGGCATCAGCGGCTGGAAAACCATCGAGCCCGAGTTGCGGGCGAAACTGGATGGCCTGGCGGAGATTGCGCCGCGTCATCCATCGGTCGAGAACCTGCTGGATGTCGGCGCCGATTTGTACTTCGCCGGCTGGAACTATGGCATGCGCGTCGGTGGCCCGGTGACTCCGCAGACCCTGGCGCCTTTCGGTATTGCGGTGTACGAGTTGAGCGAGTCGTGCTCGTTCGTCATGACTCGGCGTGAAGCCAGCTTCAGCGACCTGTACAACGACCTTGCCAACCTGGGACGGATCTTCTCGGTCGAAACCCGCGCTCAGGCGCTGATCGAACAGACCCGGCAGCGGGTGCAACAGGTGCAGACGGCACTGGGCGATGACCGGGTGCGCCCGCGGGTATTTCTCTATGACAGTGGCGAAGACCGGCCGATGACCTCTGGTCGGCTGGGTATGCCGCAGGCGCTGATCCATACGGCTGGCGGGCATAACGTGATGGACGATGTAACGGGCAGCTGGATCACGGTCAACTGGGAAAGCGTGGTCGAGCGCAATCCGCAGGTCATCGTCATCGTCGACTACGGCCCGACCTCGTGGCAGGCCAAGCGCGACTTTCTGCTCCAGCATCCGGCCCTGCAAAGCGTCGAGGCCATCCGCAATAAACGCTTTGCGGTGCTGAGTTATATCCAGGCCACGCCTTCGTTGCATAACGCCCAGGCGCTGGAAATCCTCGCCCGTGCGCTGCACCCGCAAGCGTTTGCCGAGGCGAGCCGGTGATCGGTGTCACCCGCTATCGGCTGTTGATTGGTGTGCTGCTGGCGTTGCTGGTGCTGTCGTGCGGGCTGGCGCTGGGTTTCGGCCCCGCGCGCCTGTCACCGGCACACGTGGGCGGCATCGTCCTCAAGCAACTGGGCTTTGCCGTCAGCGGCTCATGGAGCCAGGGCCAGGAGCAGATCGTCTGGCTGATCCGTGCCCCGCGTGTGTTGCTCGGGGCGCTGGTCGGTGCCGGGCTGGCGATGGTCGGCACGGCCTTGCAGGCAGTGACCCGCAACCCGCTGGCCGACCCGCACTTGCTGGGCGTCAGTTCCGGCGCGGCCTTGGGCGCGGTGTTGGTGGTGATGTACCTGGGGCATTTTGCCGGTACCTTGAGCCTGCCATTGGCGGCGTTCATCGGCGCGTTGGGCAGCATGTTGCTGGTGTTGAGCCTGGCCAGCCGCCAGGGTCGGCTGGAAAGTGATCGGCTGTTGCTGGCCGGCGTCGCGGTGTCGTTCGTGCTGATGGCCGTGGCCAACCTGCTGCTGTACATCGGCGACCCGCATGCGGCGGGTTCGGTGATGTTCTGGATGCTCGGCGGCCTGGGCCTGGCGCGCTGGGACATGCTCGGCCTGCCCGCCGTGTGCGTGCTCGCCGGTGGCGTTGCCCTGCACACCCTCGCCCGCCCGCTGAATGCCTTGATGAGTGGCGAACAGACCGCCGTGAGCCTGGGCTTCGATACCCGTAGGGTGCGCTGGCAGGTGTTTATCTGCACCTCGCTGCTGACCGGCGTGCTGGTGTCGTTGTCCGGGGCGATTGGCTTTGTCGGGCTGATGCTGCCGCACATCGCCCGCTATCTGGTGGGTGCCGAGCACCGTCGGCTGATTCCGGTCAGCGCCCTGTTGGGTGCGCTGTTTCTGGTCTGGGTCGATGTCGCGGCACGCACGCTGATTGCGCCACAAGACCTGCCGATCGGGATTGCCACGGCGGCGCTGGGCGGGGTGTTTTTCGTGCTGTTGTTGCGCAAGCGGTGATGGAGGCGGCACAGTGTCCGCCGCCTAGCCCGACAACAGGAATGGAAACACCCATGGAGTTCGAGATTCTCACCCGCGTCATGTTTCAGATCGGCATTGCCGGTCTCGGTTACGTGGCGGGTCGCGTGTTGCAGATCAAGGCCCAGGACCTGGCCACGCTGCTGATCTATGTGATTTCATCGGTGGCGATTTTCCAGGCCATTTACCTGTCGCCCGCCGACTGGTCGTACCTGAGCTATTCGCTGGTCACTTATCTGGTGGCCTCCAGCGCCGGCGTTCTGGCCTTGCTCAGTGCCCGGCTATTCTGGAAGGACGCCCGCGCCAACCTGCTGGGCTTTGCCGGCGGCACTGGCAACACCGGTTATTTCGCCCTGCCGATCATCTTTGCCCTGTTTGCCCCGCCGCAGGTCGCCATCGGTATTTTCATCATCATTGGCTGTGCGCTGTACGAGTTCACCGTGGGGTATTTCATCGTCGCCCGTGGGGTGATGACCGCGCGTGAGTGCCTGCTGCGCATCGCGCGTCTGCCGATTCTGTATGCGGCGGTGGCGGCCATGGGCCTCAAGACTTTTGGCGTGACCATCAGCCCGATCCTGATCAGCGGGCTGGACACCTTCAAGGGTGCCTACAGCGTGCTGGGGATGATGGCAATCGGCATCACCCTGTCGAGCTTTCGCCGCCTGGAAATCGACTGGAAGTTCATCGCCTTTGCACTGGGCTGGAAACACGTGGCCTATCCGCTGTTCGGCGGTCTGGTCTGCTACTTTCTGCTCGACCTGCCGGCCACCACGCTGGCGGTGGTGGCGCTGATGCTGTCGACGCCGATGGCCAGCAACACCGTGCTGATTGCCAACAACCTCGGTGTACACCCGGAAAAGGCCGCCATGGCGGTGATGGCCAGCACCCTGATGGCGCTGGTCTCGGTGCCGCTGGCGGTGGCCCTGATCGGCTAAACCGCTTTGGCACTGCGCGATTGTTGCACTGTGGTGCGAATGAACGCACCGATAAACAGGATCGTGTAGAGCATCACGATGGTCGGCGCCGGCGCACTATCAATAAAAAATGACAGGTATACGCCGAGAAACGCCGCCGCCACGCTGATTGCCATGGCCATCAGCAACATAGCCTTGAAGGTGCGGGTCAACAGCAGCGCAATGGCGCCGGGGGCAATCAGCAGCGAGATGGCCAGGATGATCCCCGCCGCCTTCAAGGCACCGACGATGGTCAGCGAAATCAGGCTGAGCAACCCATAGTGCAACAGCTTGACCCGCAGCCCGACCGCCCAGGCGTGCGCGGGGTCGAAGGCGTGCAGCAGCAGGTCTTTCCACTTGATGCCAATGACCAGCAGGGTCAGCGCGGCAATCGCCGCCGAGCCCAGAATGTCCTCAAGGCCCACACCCAGAATGTCGCCGAACAGAATATGGTCGAGGTGCACGCTGGATTCGATCTTCACGTACAGCACCAGCCCCAGGCCGAACATGCCCGAGTAGACCACGCCCATCACCGTGTCCTGCTTGATGCGGCTGTTGTCCTTGAGAAAGCCCGAGGCAATGGCGCAGCACATACCGGCCACGAAGGCGCCGATGGCGTAGGGAATGTTGATGATGTAGGCAATCACCACGCCGGGAAACACCGCATGCGACACCGCATCGCCCATTAGCGCCCAGCCGCGCAGCACCAGAAAACACGAGAGCAGCGCCATCGGCAACGACACCAGCACCGCAACGATCATGGCATTGACCATGAAGTCGAACTGGAACGGGCCAAGCAACGTTTCAAACAGGCTCATGGCGTCACATCCAGAGCGGCCTTGCCGCGTCGGCGCGAGGCGAGCATGCCGTGCTTGGGCGCCAGAAAGAAGGCGGTCAAAAAGATCAGCGTTTGCAACACGACGATGATGCCGCCGGTGGCGCCGTCGAGAAAGTAGCTGAGGTAGGCGCCGCTGAAGCTGGTCAGCGCGCCAATGCTGACCGCGATGATCAGCAGCCGCTCGAAGCGATCGGTCAGCAGGTAAGCGGTGGCGCCTGGGGTAATCACCATGCAGATCACCAGAAAGGCGCCCACGGTCTGCAAGGCCGCAACCGTGCAGGCCGACAGCAAGGTGAAGAAAATCCCCTTGAGCAGCGTCGGGTTCAGGCCAATCGAGCGGGCATGGCTTTCATCGAAGAAAGTCACCATCAAGTCCTTCCATTTGGCGAGCAGGATCAGCAGCGACACCACGCCGATGACCACCAGTTGCAAGGTGTCGGTGGGGCTGATCGCCAGAATGTTGCCTTGCACGATGGTCTGAATGTTCACCGAGGTCGGCGACAGCGAGACCATGAACAGCCCCAGGCCAAAGAACGATGTGAAAATCAGGCCGATGATCACATCCTCCTTGAGCTTGCTGCGCTGGTTCAGAAACAGCATGCACGCCGCCGCCAGCCCGCCGGAGAAAAACGCCCCGATCGAGAACGGCAGGCCGAGCATGTAGGCACCGGCCACACCGGGCACGATGGAATGCGACAGCGCATCGCCGATCAGCGACCAGCCACGCAGCATCAGGTAGCACGACAGAAAGGCACACACGCCGCCGACCAGGGCCGAAACCCACATGGCGTTGCGCATGTATTCGTAAGTGAAAGGATCGAGCAGGCCGGCCATCACGGTTGGGACGCTCCGTCGCCACGTCGCGAGGCAATGCCGTCGCGGATCACCAGCGGGCGCTCGTCGTCGGTGAAGATGCCGACCCGCTGGCTCTCATCGCCAATCGCGTGGTTGATCATGAAGTGCCGCAAGACGCCGCCGAAGGCCTGCTCCAGATTACCCTGGGTAAACACCTCTTCGGTCAGCCCGTAAGCCAGCACGGTGTTTTTCACCAGCACGGTGCGGTCGCAGAATTCCGGCACCGAGCCCAGGTTATGGGTCGACACCAGCATCACCCGGCCTTCGTCGCGCAGCTCACGCAGCAAGGTAATGATCTGGTCTTCGGTATTGACATCGACACCGGTGAACGGCTCATCCAGCAGGATCACCCGGCCATCCTGGGCCAGCGCACGGGCGAGAAAGACGCGTTTTTTCTGACCGCCGGACAACTCGCCGATCTGTCGCCTGGCCAGTTCGGTCATGCCCACCCGCGCCAGCGCAGCGGCCACGGCGGTGCGGTCGTCCTTGCGGGCAATACGCAACATGCCCATATGGCCATAACGGCCCATCATCACCACATCTTCGACCAGCACCGGAAAGCTCCAGTCGACCTCTTCGGCCTGCGGCACATAGGCCACCAGGTTGCGTTTGAGCACCTCGCGCACCGACATGCCTAGCACGCGGATATCGCCCTTGGCCAGGCCGACAAAGCCCATCAAGGCCTTGAACAGCGTGGATTTGCCGGCGCCATTGACGCCGACCAGTGCGGTGATGGTGCCGGCCGGAATGTGAAAGCTGGCATCGCGCAGGGCGGTGTGGCCATTGCGGTAGGTCACGGTGACATCAGTGACATCGATGCCATTCTGAGTCTGGGTGAACGCGGTGGAATCCGTCATGGAGTCTGTCCAGCCTGCAACCCTTTGGTCAGGGTTTCGGTGGTGACACGCAGCAGGTCGATATAGGTGGGCACAGGGCCATCGGGCTCGCTGAGCGAGTCGACGAAGAGAACACCACCGTAATGCGCGCCGGTCTCGCGAGCAACCTGTCGGGCCGGTTTATCCGACACCGTGCTTTCGCTGAACACCGTGGCGATCCTGTTTTCGCGCACCGCGTCGATCACTTTGCGCACCTGTTGCGGCGTGCCTTGCTGGTCGGCGTTGATCGGCCACAGGTACAGCTCTTTAAGCTCAAGGTCGCGGGCCAGGTAGGAAAACGCCCCTTCACTGGTGACCAGCCAGCGCTTGTCGGGGGCGATCTGTTGCAGTTGCGCACGCAGCGGCGTGATCGCGGCCTGGATGCTGGCCTTGTAGGCCTCGGCATTGCGGCGGTAGGTTTCGCTATTGGCCGGGTCGTACTGAATGAACGCATCGCGAATGTTATCGACGTAGATCAGCGCATTGGCCGACGACATCCAGGCATGCGGGTTGGGCTTGCCGGTGTAAGGCCCCTCGCCGATACTCATCGGCTCGATGCCGTTGGAGACCACCACACTGGGCACGTTCTTGAGGTTCTGGAAGAACTTCTCGAACCACAGCTCCAGATTCAGGCCGTTCCACAAAATCAGTTGCGCGCCCTGGGCACGGCGCAGGTCGCCGGGGGTGGGGGAATAGTTATGGATTTCGGCGCCGGGCTTGGTGATCGACTCCACCGTGGCGGCATCGCCTGCGACATTGCGCGCCATGTCGGCGATCACGGTAAAGGTGGTGACCACCTTGAATTTTTCCTGGGCCTGCGCCGGAACCGTCACGATCAACGCCAGCACTGCCAATACCGCAGCGGCGGCCAGACGTGTCCATCCCTTGTCGCGATTCAGCATCTTCAGCACCTCTTGGCGGATAGAACGAAACCCTTACGCCGCGATGCCAAGACAAATCAATGACCTGCAAAAGCCGGCAACCTGGATGGGATTGATTTTCATTATGATTTCTTCTGACGCATCCAGCAAGAAGGCTTTGCCATGATGCGTCGAGGGAAGGTATAGCACCGCCAAGGTGCTGAGGATGGCGGGCTACATCCTGAACGCGCCCACCAGCCGATTCAGCTCGCGCGAGGATTCAGCGACTTCGTTGCTGGCCGTGACCATGTGCCCCGCAGAATCGGCCGTCGAGGCGCTGAGTGTGCGAATTTGCCGGGTATTGCGCTCGACACTTTCGACCACGCTGGTCTGCTGCTCGGCGGCGGTGGCGATCTGCACATTGTGCTGAACGATTTCGCCCATGCCGCGAGTGATTTCCTCGAAAGCGCCAGCGGCCAGGCGCACTTCACGCATCACCTCACCGGCGCTGGTGTGCGTCGCCTGCATACGCTGCACGGCGTTATCGACTTCCTGACGCAAACGCTCGATGGTCGCGTGAATCTCGCCGGTCAGGCCTTGGGAATGGGTGGCCAGACTGCGCACTTCGTCGGCCACCACCGCAAAGCCCCTGCCCTGCTCCCCAGCACGCGCTGCCTCAATGGCGGCATTCAGTGCCAACAGGTTGGTCTGCTCCGACACACTGCGGATCATGCTCACCGCACGGGTGATCTCCAGGCTTTCACGCTCCACCGCGCCAATGGCCGAGATAGACCGCTGCATCTCGGCGAATAACAGGTCGATGCCCTGCACCACGCGGTCGATCTGCGTGCCGCCATCCCGGCATTTGTCGCTGGCCAGCGCGGCAAAATCGGAGGTCAGATGCGAACTGCGGCTGATTTCGTGCACGCTGCCGACCAGTTCGGTCATCGACGTGGTGATCAGCTCAAGCTCCGCCGACTGCTGCACAACGCCTTGCCGGGAGCGCGTGGCCGCTTCGCTGACATTGAGCGCCTTGCCTTCGGTGGCGGCCGAAAAGCGCGCCACCTCGCCGATCAGCTCACGAATACGTTCGCGCATGCTCTCGAACGCCGTCGCCAGGCCGCCGAGTTCGTCACGCGATTGCGCACCGATGCGGTGGCCAAGGTCGCCCTCGGCAAACCGGCACGTAGCCTCAGTGATGCTGCCAATACTGGCGCGCACCGACAGGTAAAACCCGGCAAACAGATAAACGATGACCGCCACCACCCACAACAGCACCGCCAGCCAGGTCACCAGACGCTGCTGATTGTGTTCCACGCGCTCGTGCAAGCGGCTGGAAACGCCGGCCAGCAATTGCCCGGTGGCGCTGTCGAGGGTTTGTAGCATCGGGTCGAACGCTTGCATGCGTTGCAACCACAAGCCGGTCGACTCCTCATCGAACTGACTGCTCTGCCCGTATTTATCCAGTGTCTCGGTCTTGTACACCTGCGCCGCACGCGACGCCGCTTCAACCATCAGTGGCTGATCGGTTAGCCGGGTAAACCCCTCGAGGCTGGCCAGCTGGCTCATGACACCGGGGCGCGAGACGGTTTCGAGATAGCCATAGGCGGCGATGTGCCCGGCATAGGCGCGGCTCTGGCCAATCACCTGATACAGCAGCAAGGCAGTGCTGAAAAACCGGTCGATGGCGCTGTTGACCCCGGCCTCGCGGTCCAGGCTCAGAAAGGTTTGCCAGGCGATACGCTTCATCGCGGCCGGGTAATGCTCTTGCTCGGCCAGCACCTCGTTGTACAGCGAGCCGACCGATTTATCGGCCTGGGCAATACCGCGCGCAGGCTCTTGGGTCACCTGTGGCAGGTGCGCCTGTTCCAGCCAGGCATTCAGTGTTTGCCGGGCCTGATCCAGCGCCTGCTGTTTGTCGCTGAGCGCCTGGGTCAGCTCCGGGCTCTTTGCCGCCTTGACCGTGAGCTTGATGCCCGACAGCTCCAGCGACAACCGGTACACCGGCATGAACCGCTCAAGCGCCGCAACGCCCTGCAATTGCGCGCGGGTGCTGGCCAGCTCTGCATTCAAGGCACTGAGCCGTTCGAACGACAGCCAGGCGAACGGCACCATGAACACCACAAAGATGATGCTGAACTTCTGCACATAGCGTGCACGGTTCATCAGATACAACACCGGCCCGAACATGGCGGCTCCCTCCCCGATCATTGATTATTGTTGTGGCAGATGAGGTCGTGGTGCAGAGATGCATTTATATGCATTCAATTTGTATACAGACTATGCACGATAAAAATACATGTCAATCGGCCATGTTCTTTTGAGTACAAGGAGGTGCATCACAGCGTCTTGATAGGCCATGATGTGCGACTGTCCAGACCGACATACGGCCTGATTTTGACCCTGAACATTTGAATTACAGTCCCGCTGTGCTTCTTGATCAGCGCAGCGAAATCCAGGAGATTTTCCGGCATGACCCAACCTGCTTACGTTCCGCCCAAGGTATGGACCCACGAGGCCCCGTCCGGCGGCAACTTCGCCAGCATCAACCGCCCCGTGGCCGGCCCCACCCACGACAAGACCCTGCCGGTCGGCAAACACCCGCTGCAATTGCACTCGCTGGCCACCCCCAATGGTGTGAAGGTCACCATCCTGCTCGAAGAGCTGCTGGCGCTGGGGCACACGGGCGCCGAATACGATGCCTGGCTGATCCGCATCGGTGAGGGTGAACAGTTCTCCAGCGGTTTCGTCGAGATCAACCCCAACTCGAAAATCCCCGCCCTGCTCGACCGCAGCGTCGAACCGCCGATCCGCCTGTTCGAGTCCGGTTCGATCCTGCTGTACCTGGCTGAAAAGTTCGGTGACTTGATCCCCAAAGACCCGGCCGGCCGCGCCGAAACCCTGAACTGGCTGTTCTGGCAAATGGGCTCGGCGCCTTATCTGGGCGGTGGTTTCGGGCACTTCTATGCCTATGCGCCCGAGAAAATGGAATACCCGATCAACCGCTTCGCCATGGAAGCCAAGCGGCAACTGGACGTGCTCGACCGGCGTCTGGCCCAGAACACCTACCTGGCGGGCGGCAGCTACACCATCGCCGATATCGCCGTCTGGCCGTGGTACGGGCAACTGGTGCTCGGCAACCTGTACTCGGCGGGCGAATTCCTCTCGGTGCACGAGTACACCCACGTGCAGCGCTGGGCACAAGAAATCGCCAAGCGCCCGGCCGTTCAGCGCGGCCAGCGGGTGAACCGCACCTGGGGCGATGAAGACAGCCGGGTTGCGGAACGGCATGAGGCGGCGGATCTGGATTGATCCACCCTATGTGCATCGGGGGGCTGCCCTAAGCCCCCAACCGATACCCGACCCCCGCCTCGGTGACAATAAACCTCGGCGCCGTCGGGTCATCGGCCAGTTTCTGCCGTAGATGGCCGATAACGATGCGCAAATAGTGGCTGTCGTGGGTATGGGTCGGCCCCCATATTTCGCGCAGCAGGTGCTGCTGGGTGATGACCCGCCCCGGGTAGCTCGCCAGTTGCGCCAGTACCGCGTATTCCTTGCGGGTCAGGGCCACGTCGGTGCCGTCGAGCTGCACCCGGCGAGCGGCGAGGTCGATGCTCAGCGGGCCTAGTTGCAGCGCCGCTTGCGCTTGCTGGCCTTCGGGCGCCTGGCGCAGTAGCGCACGAACCCGCGCCAGAAACTCCTGAATGCCGAACGGTTTGGTCACGTAGTCGTTGGCGCCGGCGTCCAGTGCCTGGACTTTCTGTGCTTCGCTGGCGCGCACCGACAGCACCATCACCGGCACGCGCAACCATTCGCGCAGGTCGCGCAGCACTTGCTGGCCGTCCATGTCCGGCAGGCCGAGGTCGAGCACGATCAGGTCCGGGCGATTCAGCGCCGCCTGGTTCAGGCCTTCGGCGCCGTCGGCCGCTTCCAGCACCTTGTAGCCTTGCGACGCGAGGCTGATGCGCAGGAATTTGCGGATCTGTGGTTCGTCGTCGATGACCAGAATGGTCGAGGTCTGGCTCATGATTGTTCTGCGCCTTGTTTGCATAGTAGGACCGACTTTAGTCGGGAACGGTGTCGCTGCGGTTCCCGACTAAAGTCGGTCCTACAAGCCATCATTCGATTTCCAGCGGTGGCTGGGTTGGCAACGGCAGGTGCAGGGTCATGCAGGTGCCTTTTGCGTCACGGCCCTCGGTCACGCTGACGCGCCCGCCATGCGCGCCGACCATGCCCTGACAGATCGCTAGCCCCAGCCCTGTGCCCTGCCCGCCACGATCGCCACGGGCGGCGGTGTAGAACATGTCGAAAATCTTGCTGCGCTCGGCCTCCGGGATGCCCGGCCCCTGATCGCTGACGGCAAAGCACAGATCACCGTCATGCACAGCGGCAGTGACCTCCAGCAGCCCGCCAGCGGGCGAAAAGCGCGCCGCGTTTTCCAGCACATTTACCAGCGCCTGCTCGATCAGCGCCGCGTGCACGTACAGCAGCGGCAACGGCTCAGCCACTTGCACGCGCACCTGCAATGGCGCGAGGACCGCACGCAGGCGGTTCAGGGCGCTGCCGACGATATCGGCCGGCGCGACCCAGTCGCGGGCCAGTTTCAGCGAGCCATGGCCCAGGCGGGTCATGTCCAGCAGGTTCTGGATATAACGGTCCAGGCGTTCAGCTTCGTCACGGGTGCCTTCGAGCAGTTCATGCCGGTCGGCCAACGGAATGGCCTCGCCGAGTGCCAGCAGGCTGTCGATACTGCCGCGCATGGCGGTCAGGGGCGTGCGCAAATCGTGGGACACCGAGGCCAGCAAGGCGCTGCGCAGTTGCTCGGTTTCACCCTGCAAACGCGCCGCTTCCAGGTCCTGAGCCAGTTGCGCGCGGGCCAGCGCCTGGGCCAGCGGCTGGCTCAGGGCGCTGAGCAAGCGCCGTTGTTGCGCGCTGAAAGCGTGACCCTCTTGCGGGCACACGCCCAACAAGGCCAGCGGCCCGTCTTCGGCCGACACTGGCCACCACCACCAGCGCCCGGACGGCAAGGTGCCGGTGCCATGCCCGGCCGGCTGGTCGTGTTGCCAGGCCCAGTCGGCCGCTACCCGTTCGGCTTCGCTGAAGGTCAGCGGGCCGCCGGTTTCCACCACCCAACCGGCCTCGGCGTCACGGCCCAGCAGGCACAACTGCAGGCCGGGCCAGCCGCTCAAATGCTGTTCGGCGGCGCGCAGTACCGCTTGCCGGTCGGTGGCGGCGGTCAGCTTGCGCGACAGGTCGAGCAAGGCGCTGGTTTCTTCTTGCGTGCCGCGCAAGGCGTTGAACTGCCGGCGCTGGCGGCTGGCAAGCTGGCCGGTCAGGGCCGCCATCAGCAGGAAGAACACCAGGGTCAGCACGTCTTCTTCGCGCTGAATGCTCAGCGAGAAACTGGGCGCGATAAACAAGAAGTCGTAGGCCAGGAACGACAGCGCCGCACACACCAGCGCCGGGCCCATGCTGCTGCGCACCGCCACCAACAGCACGGCCATGAGAAAGATCAGCGAGATATTGGGCAGCTCCAGCAGCCCGGTAATACCCCAGGCCACACCACTGGCAATCGCGGTGGCCAGCACCGCCAGCACATAGTCGAAGCGTTTTGCCGGATAACGCAACGTACGGTGTGGCGGCTGCGGCACGGTGTCGTTGTCCAGCACGCTGATTTCCAGCCCGTGCGCCTCGCGCAGCAAACGCCCGGCCACACCGGCGCCAAACAGCCGGCGCCGCCAGCGCTGCCGCGACTGACCGACCATCACCACGCTGGCACGGCGTTGTTTGGCATGTTGCAGCAAGGTGCGCGCCACCTCGCCGGCGCGCAGGCTGACCACCTCGCCGCCCAGGCGCTCGGCCAGTTGCTGCGCGCTTTGCAGGTAACTGCGACCCTGCTCGTCGAGCGGTGAACCTGCATCGACGTGCACCAGGCTCCAGGGCAGATGCCGCCGCTGGGCGACGCGGCTGGCATGGCGCACCAGTTGCTCGGCCTGTGCATCGCCGTCGACGCCGACCAGCAAACGCCCACGCAAAGCCGGCGCGGTCTGGCCGCGTTGCCGGTAGCCTTGTGCCAGATCGTTGTCGACCTGGGCGGCGGCGGTCTGCATGGCCAGCTCACGCAGTGCGCTGAGGTTGGTCTGGCTGAAAAAGGCATCGATGGCCGCGCGCGCCTGCTCCGGCACATAAACCTTGCCGTCGCGCAGGCGCTCCAGCAGCTCGCGCGGCGGCAGGTCGATCAGCACCAGCTCGAAGGCTTCCTGCAACACCCAGTCGGGCAGGGTTTCACGCACCTGCACGCCGGTGATGCCACGAATCTGGTCGTTGAGACTTTCCAGGTGCTGGACGTTGACCGTGGTGTAGACGTCGATGCCGGCCGCCAGCAGTTCCTGAACGTCCTGCCAGCGCTTGGCGTGACGGCTGCCGGGGGCGTTGCTGTGCGCCAGCTCGTCGACCAGCGCCAGCGCCGGTGCAGCCTGCAACAGACCGTCGAGGTCCATTTCTTCCAGGGTCATGTCGCGGTATTGCGAGCGGCGCATCGGCAGCTGCGGCACACCGGCCAGCAGCGCTTCGGTTTCAGCCCGGCCGTGGGTCTGCACCACCCCGGCCAGCACGTTGACGCCCTGGCGCAACTGGCTGTGCGCGGCTTGCAGCATGGCGTAGGTCTTGCCGACACCGGGGGCGGCGCCGAGAAAGACTTTCAAGCGGCCCCGGCCTGCGCGGGGCAGTTGGGCCAGGAGGGCATCGGCAAGGCCTGGGTTACTCACGTTGGGGGCTCTCTTGGCGTTATAGGGTGTTGAGGCTGCGATTCAAGGCCAGCACATTGACCACCGGCGGCCCGAACAACGGGCGTTCGGTGTGCGCGGCAATCAACACCCTGACCTGCTCGACCGGCACTTTGCGGGCAAGCGCCACGCGTGCAGCCTGCCACTCGGCGGCCTGCGGCGGCAAGTGCGGGTCAAGGCCGCTACCGGACGTGGTCAGCAGCGCCAGCGGCACATCGCCCTGCCCCGCCTGCGCCAGGCGCGCGGCGTCTTCGCCAACGCGCTGCGCCAGCGCCGGGTTGCCGGGCGCCAGGTTGCTCGCGCCACTGGCCACCGTGGCATAGGCCGCCGCCGAAGGACGTGGCTGAAACCACTGCTCGCCGTTCAACGGCTGGGCGATCAGTTGCGAGCCGCGCACCTGGCCGTCGGCATCACGGATCAGGCTGCCATTGGCCTGATCGTTAAAGGCCAGTTGCGCCACACCGGTGACCGCCAGCGGATAGGCCACACCGGTGATCAGGGTCAACAGCGTCAGCAGGGTCAGGGCCGGACGTAGGGTAGAAAACATCAGTCAATCCTCTGGGTCATACGGGTACATCGTTTATACGGGCCTTACACCAGGCCCAGGCCAACCAGAATCAGGTCAATCGCCTTGATCCCCACAAACGGCACCACCAGCCCGCCGACGCCGTAGATCAGCAAATTGCGGCGCAGCAGGTGCGCGGCGCTGGCGGCCTGGACCTTGACGCCGCGCAGGGCCAGCGGAATCAGCACGACGATAATCAGCGCGTTGAACACGATTGCCGAGACAATCGCGCTTTGCGGGCTGGCCAGTTTCATCAGGTTCAAGGCGCCGAGTTGCGGGTGGATCGAGGCGAACAGCGCCGGCAAAACGGCGAAGTATTTGGCCACGTCGTTAGCGATGGAGAACGTCGTCAGCGCGCCGCGGGTCACCAGCAATTCCTTGCCGACCTGCACCACGTCCAGCAGCTTGGTCGGGTCGCTGTCCAGGTCGACCATGTTGGCCGCTTCGCGGGCGGCCTGGGTGCCGTCGTTCATGGCCACGCCGACATCGGCCTGGGCCAGCGCCGGGGCGTCGTTGGCGCCATCGCCGCACATCGCGACCAGGCGGCCCTGGCCTTGCTCGAAGCGGATGCGCTCCAGCTTTTTCTCTGGCGTCGCTTCGGCCAGCACATCGTCGACCCCGGCTTCAGCGGCAATCGCCGCCGCCGTCAGCGGGTTGTCGCCGGTGACCATCACCGTGCGGATGCCCAGTTTGCGCAGTTCTTCAAAACGCTCGCGAATGCCGGGCTTGACCACGTCCTTGAGCTGGATCGCGCCCAGCAGCCGGCCCTCGCCACACACCAGCAGCGGGGTGCCGCCGGATTTGGCGATGCGTTCGATTTCGCGCTGCAGCGGCGCGGGCAGGTATTCGCGGCTCAGTCCGATAAACGCCAGCAACGAATCCACCGCGCCCTTGCGGTACACCCGCCCCTGATAATCGACACCCGACAGGCGCGTCTCGGCGCTGAACGGCACGCCGGTTACCTCGCTTAACGCAGGCTCTTGAAACGGATGCAGGTTGCGCAGGTACTCGACAATCGACTTGCCTTCGGCGGTGTCGTCGGTCAACGAGGCCAGCAAGGCGCCCTCGCTCAACTGCTGCGCGCTGATGCCGGGCGCAGCATAAAGGCCGGCGCAGCGGCGGTTGCCGAAGGTGATGGTGCCGGTCTTGTCGAGCAGCAGCACATGCACGTCCCCCGCCGCTTCTACCGCGCGGCCCGAGCGGGCAATCACATTCAGGCGTACCAGGCGGTCCATGCCGGCAATGCCGATGGCCGACAGCAGCCCGCCGATGGTGGTCGGAATCAGCGTCACCAGCAGCGCCACCAGAAACACCAGCGGCAGGCTGCCACCGGCAAAACGGGCAAACGGCTGCAAGGTGATGACCACCAGCAAGAAGATCAGGGTCAGGCCGATCAGCAGAATGTCCAGCGCCACCTCGTTGGGGGTTTTCTGCCGCTTGGCACCTTCGACCAGCGCGATCATGCGGTCCAGGGTCGACTCGCCGGGGTTGCTGCCGATGCGCACCAGCAGCCAGTCGGACACCAGCCGCGTGTTGCCGGTGACCGCCGAACGATCACCGCCGGACTCGCGGATCACCGGCGCCGACTCACCGGTAATCGCCGCCTCGTTGACTGCGGCGATGCCGGCAATCACTTCACCGTCGCCGGGGATCATTTCTCCGGCCTCGACGCGCACTACGTCGCCCTTGCGCAAGGTTGCGGCCTCGACCACGCGAAACGTGCCATCGGCCTCACGCAGGCGCGCTTTCAGGCCTTCGCTGCCGGCCTTGAGGCTGTCGGCGCGGGCCTTGCCACGGCCTTCGGCCAGCGCCTCGGCAAAGTTGGCGAACAGCACGGTAAACCACAGCCACAGCGCGATCTGCACGGCGATGCCGGTCGGCACGCGCGGGTCGGGAATGACGCACAGCACGGTGGTCAGAATGGCGGTCAGTTCGACTACCAGCATGACCGGCGAACGCACCAGTTGCCGTGGGTCGAGTTTGATGAACGCCTGGAGCAGCGCCGGGCGCCACAGCGCTGAAAAGCGCGTCGAAGCCTGCGCAGGTGTGGCGTCAGAGCCTGCCTGCGAGGGTGTATCGGTTACGGGCATGTTCATGATCGGCTCCTTAAAAACCCAGGCTCAGATGATCGGCAATCGGCCCCAGGGCCAGGGTTGGCAAAAAGGTCAGGCCGCCCACCAGCACGATGGTCACGGTCAACAAGGCGACAAACAGCGGGCCGTGGGTCGGGAAGCTGTCGCTGCCTTGCGGGGCGGCGTGCTTGCTCGCGAGACTTCCGGCCAGGGCCAGCACCGGCAGGATGTAGCCGAAGCGCCCGAGCAACATGGCAAGACTCAGCATCAGGTTATGAAACGGTGTGTTGGCGGCAAAACCACCGAAGGCCGAGCCGTTGTTGGCGGTGGCCGAGGTGTAGGCGTACAGCAACTGGCTGAAGCCATGCGCGCCGGGGTTGCTGACCGAGGCCACCGGGCCCGGCAGGCTGGCGGCGATGGCGCCGAGCACCAGCACCCCCAGCGGCATCACCAGCAAGGTCGCCACCAGCAGCTTGACCTCGCGGGCCTGGAGTTTCTTGCCCAGGTATTCCGGGGTGCGGCCAATCATCAAGCCTGCGAGAAACACCGCGATCAGCACGTTAAGCAGCATGCCATTGAGGCCCACGCCCACGCCGCCGAAGATCACCTCGCCGACCATCATGTTGACCAGCGCGACCATGCCGGTCAGCGGGTTGAGGCTGTCGTGCATGCCATTCACCGAGCCGTTGGAGGCCGCCGTGGTCGCCACCGCCCACAACGTGGTGCCGGTGACGCCGAAGCGCGCTTCCTTGCCTTCCAGCGATGCTGCCTGTTCGACACCGGCCATGGCCAGCGTCGGATTCGGCGCGTACTCGGACCACAGCGCCAACCCGGCGCCGAGGCTCAGCAGCAACAGCATGCAGCCCAGAATCGCCCGGCTCTGGCGCAGGTCCTTGACGTAGTGGCCAAAACTGAACACCAGCGCGGCCGGAATCAGCAGGATCGCCACCAGCTCCAGCAGGTTGCTCAGCGCCGTGGGGTTTTCGAACGGGTGCGCCGAGTTGACGCCGAAGAAGCCGCCGCCGTTGGTGCCCAGTTGCTTGATCGCAATCTGGCTGGCCGCCGGGCCCATCGGCAGGCTTTGCGGGTCGCCTTGCAGGGTCAGCGCATCGACGTAGTGGGCAAAATTCTGCGGCACGCCCTGCCAGACCAGCAACAGCGCCAGCACGATGCACACCGGCAGCAAGCCATAGAGCGTGGCGCGGGTCAGATCGACCCAGAAGTTGCCCAGTTGCATGGTCGAACGCCGGGCAATGCCCCGGCACAACACCGCCAGCACGGCGATGCCGGTGGCGGCGCTGACGAAGTTCTGCACGGTCAGGCCGAGCATCTGGCTCAGGTAACTCAGCGAGGCTTCACCGCTGTAGGCCTGCCAGTTGGTGTTGGTAACGAAACTGACGGCGGTGTTGAACGCCAGTGTCCACTCCAGCCCCGGCAATTGCTGCGGGTTAAGCGGCAACACGCCTTGCAGCATCAACAAGGCAAACAGCAGCACGAAGCCCGCCAGGTTGAACGCCAACAGCGCCACGGCGTAGGTTTTCCAGCTTTGCCCGGCCTGCGGATCGACACCGCTCAGGCGGTAGCACCCGCGCTCGACCGGCCCCAGCAGCGGCGTCAGCCAGGTGCGCTCGCCCTCCATCACCCGATACCAGAAACGCCCCAGCAGCGGCGCGGCGCCCAGCAACAACAGCGCGAAGGCGCCTATCAGCAGAAAGTCATGAATGTTCATGCTCACTCCTGTTGGTGATCGGCGCGCAACAGCGCAACCAACAGATACATGAACAGCCCGATACCGAGCAACAGTGACACCCCATCCAGCATGCTCATTGAAATCCCCTAGCTGATCAGATCAGTACGGCGACCGCCGTGTGTCAGGGATTGTCAGCAAGATGGGCGTAAAGGAACGAGGGCGTGAGGGCGGCCGGGGCATAAAGAAAGTGTAAAAAAATCAGTAATCTGTACGCGACCTTGGTAGGAGCGCGCTCTGCCCCGCGACCGGCTGCGTTTGCAGTCGTAAATTTTCAGCGTTTTCGGGATTTTGCGAGCGCTAGCGCACTCGGTCGCGGTGGTCCGGCATTCCGGAAGAGCGCGCTCTCATCAAACATAAAATAACTTATTGATTTTATTGAATTTAAAATTCATCACTACTGCCTCACTGCAATATCAATTCAAGCCACCAATACAACCTCTATCCCCAGCTTGCGCGCCTTGCTTAGCAAGGCGCGCACCTGTCTTTCATGGCTTCTGGCTTCAA
>NZ_BAAILM010000007.1:0-18307 GCF_054589175.1 Pseudomonas sp. 3A(2025)
CCGTGGCGGTGGGTGATCGTCTACCGATCCGTGCCGAGGCAGGAGGCGCTATATGAATACGCCTCTACGCCACCGTCACCTGATTGCGGCCGTTTTTCTTGGACTGGTACAGCGCCTGGTCGGCGGCCTCGATCAAAGACTTATAGTCTTTGGAAGGCTGGCTGAGGTCGGCCACGCCCAGGCTGATGGTGCAGCGAATCTGCTGGCCATCGTGATCCACATGCAGTTCCTCGACCGCCTTGCGCAGCCGTTCGGCAAATATCTGCGCGCCGGCCTTGTTGGTGTCGGGCAACAGCACCGAGAACTCTTCACCGCCGTATCGACCGGCAATGTCTGCGCTGCGGATGTGCGTGCGCATGGCCTCGGCGACCACCTGAATCACCTTGTCGCCGGTCTGGTGGCCCCAGGTGTCGTTGACCCGCTTGAAGTGATCGATGTCGACCATCACCATCGCCACCTCGCTGCCGTAACGCGTGTGCCGGGCGTACTCATGGCGCAGGCACTCTTCCCAATGACCACGGTTGCTCAAGCCGGTCAGGCGATCGGTGCTCGATAACCGCTGCAGCTCGGTGTTGGCCGTGAGCAGTTGATGGCGGTTGGTGGCCACATCGGTCACGTCGTAGATCACCAGGCAGATATGGCTGATCTGGCCGTTGGTGCTGCGCAACGGAAACAGTGTGGTGTTCTGGTACATGAACGGTTCTTGGCCGGTGATCGGCTGGTAGTTCTTGAAGCGCACCAGATAAGGCCGCTGCTCCCAGATGGTGAACGCCGGTGTGCCGAGGGTGACGACGTTTTCGACTTTTTTGCTGAACCAGGCGCGGTTGATCTCTGGAAACAGCTCGAAGAACGAATGGCCAATGGCATCGAACGGCACCACGCCAGAGCGGTTTTCCATGAACGTGTTCCAGACCTGCACAGTGAAGTCGCGGTCGAGTACCACAATCCCTACATCGATGTTCTGGGTTACGGCCAACAGCCAGTGAAGCTCTTTGATATCGATTTGCTCGTTCATACATCAGCTCGTCAGGTAGGCCAGTTTGCGCGAGAGCCGCTCGACCGAGTCTTCGGTGAACAACATCAGCAAATCGAAATGAATGTCGTGACCTTCCACGCTGTAGCTGACTTCCACCGCCAGGGTCTGTTTCCAGCGTTGCTGGCTGACATTGATCAGCACATCGTTATTGCCCTGCTGGCCCAGGATCTGTGGGTGGCCCAGGGAAAACGGCACATCGATCTGCTCGCCGATGCCGCTCAGGCAGGCGCCGATCAGGATGGTCGACAAGTCCAGCAATACTTCCATGTCACTGTAATCGGGTGAGTCGCGGTGCATCAGGCGGGCGATGTCGGCAATTTCCGAGTCGTGCAGCAGCAACAGCGCCTCACCGGCGATACCGCCGCCGATGTAGCCCTGGCACACCGCTGTCAGCCGCTGGCCGTCCTGCGGGGCGGCCAGCGCCATGTGCAGTTCACCGACCTCCAGCATGTTGACGTTGGGCACCGGCAATTGCACAAAGACGCCCAGCACCTTGGCCAGCAAGGCCGCTGCACGGCCCATGGCGACGTTGACCGTCTCGCGCATGGCGTCCTGGAAACTGATGGTGCCTTCGGCCGCGCGCGGCGTCACAGGCGCTGCAGGCACGCTGGGTACCTGCACCGTCGCCGGTTTGTCGAGCAGGCCCAGGCGCACCAGGGTGGCTGCCAGTTCGTCGGGGTCGGCCGGCTTTTTCAGAAAAGCCAGCGCGCCCAGCTCCATGACTCGCCTTACGGCTTCGTCCTGAACATCGCCCGACACCACGATCACCTTGCTTTCCAGCCCCTCGGTGCGGATCGCAGCCAGCGCCTGGTAGCCATCCATGACCGGCATGGTCAGGTCCAGCAGCATCACTTCACCCAATCCGTTGCGCACCGCGCCCAGCCCTTCAAGGCCGTTGGCTGCCAGGGTTACCGACACATCCCAGCCGGCTGGCAGCGCCCTCAGTAACTGTTTGCGCGCCATATTCGAGTCATCGCAGATCACTAGCGCAATCGTGGGCATTGCAGGGGTTCTCACTACAAAGAAAGTTTCAGGCCATCGCCAGGAACAGCTTGGCAACGGCGAGCGTATTCAGAAAAACGAACCTCACCGGAGCTTATGACGCTACCGGGTGGCTGAGAAGAGGCACGATGGGTCGAATATTCCCCTTTTTTTCTTTCACACAGACGAGATGCAATTAACGTGCTCAGTTATTTCGCGCCGATGCCACGTCCTGATCACTCAAATCCAATAATGGCCGACAAATGGCACCGTATTAAGACCGGATCAATGACGCCTCGTCTACACTCGTCGCTGTGTGTATCGTTTTCCACAACGGTGCGCCACACCGTCATGGGTTTCACAGGACACCCTGAAACTTTATCTTTTATAAAGTGTCCGCTGCCTGTCGTGCATCCTCTTTATTGAACTTTTTCCGACGCCAGTAACACGGCACGCACTGCCTCTGCCTGATTGCCAATAATCAGGCGCCATTAGGGTGTCACCCGTGCGCGGCGATTCTTCTATGTTGTCGGTCAGTGTGCGCTCAGCTACGTGATATGGCTCTGTCATCTTCTATTTATAAATTCTTTTAAATCATAGGCTTATGAGTGTAGTGGAGTTTGCTGACTGCAACTTAAAAGAAAAGTTTCCACGTGTTTTATCTCAAAAAAACACATTTAAGTTTTGCAATTAATTAAATCGATGCTAATAATCTGCCTACTTCCGGGATGCAAGGCAGTGCAGTCTATTCACATGATGTGGCCCCGCGTGATGATTCTGTTAAACCCCGGTACTACGATAGAACCCATCTCACTGGTTGGCCCCTCGACGGCCCCGGTGCTGTAAGCGCGTTATAGCGCAGGAGGCCATCATCGCTAGCAACCACCCCCCTATCAAGATTCTGTCCATCTTTGGCACTCGTCCAGAAGCCATCAAGATGGCCCCTCTGGTCAAGGCCCTCGCCGCCGAGCCCGGTATACAGTCGCGCGTTTGCGTCACTGGCCAGCATCAGCACATGCTCAAGCAAGTGCTGGAATTGTTCGACCTGAAGGCCGACTACACGCTGGATGTGATGCGTCCCGACCAGACGCTCAATACCCTGAGCGCCGCGCTGTTCGATGCCATCGATCCGATGCTCGACATCGCCCGCCCGGACCGCGTGCTGGTGCATGGCGACACGACAACCGCGATGGTCGCCTCGATGGCTGCATTTCATCGACGTATTCCGGTCGCTCACATCGAAGCAGGCTTGCGTACCGGTGATATCCGCCAGCCATGGCCAGAAGAAATGAACCGGCGCTGCATCGACATGACCGCCGACCTGCTGTTTGCCCCCACTGCCGAGGCACGGCGCAACCTGTTGGGCGAGCGTCAGCAAGGCCGCTCGTTCGTCACCGGCAACACGGTGATCGACGCCCTGCAACAGACGGCACTGCGTATCGAGCGCGACCGCGACCTGCGTGAACGGCTCGACAAACCGTTCGACTTTCTGGTGCCCGGCCGCAAGCTGTTACTGGTGACCGGCCACCGCAGGGAAAATTTCGGCGACGGTTTTCTCGACATCTGCAAGGCCCTGCGCACGCTGGCACAGCGCCCGGACATCCAGATCGTTTACCCGGTGCACCTGAACCCCAACGTCAAGGGCCCGGTCACCGAACACCTGGGCAACGTGCCCCATGTGCACCTGATCGAACCACTCGATTACCTGTCGTTCGTGCGCCTGATGCAGCGTGCCCACGTGATCCTCACCGACTCGGGTGGCGTGCAGGAAGAAGCGCCGTCGCTGGGCAAGCCGGTGCTGGTGATGCGTGAGGTGACCGAGCGCCCTGAGGCGGTCGCCGCAGGCACCGTACGTTTGGTTGGCACCTCGCCACAGTCGATCGTGCAAGGCGTCAATGCCCTGTATGAAGACGAACTGCTCTGGCGCCGCGCCGCACAGGCCAGCAACCCGTATGGCGATGGCAAGGCTTGCAGCCGCATCGTCGATGCGTTGATGGGCCGCCCGGTCGATGACTTTATGCCGGGGCAACGCGACTGGCAGCGCACTGATGCATTGATGGGCCACAGCGCATCAGCGCTACGCCGGCCGCAGTCCAGCTAGCCGTGCTTGAAGAGGCGAGCGCGCCCTGTAGCGCTCGCCGGTTCCACGATTTCTACCCGCTTATCATTCGTTCGAGACCACGTCGATGAAGTCCATCCACATGGGCGCATTCAGCGCCCTTGCCTGGGGTGCGAGCCTGCTCGCGCTCATGCCGACCCAAGCCCTGGCAGCCGAAAGCGCGTTGAGCCAGGCGATTGCCCGGCTCAATGCCGATCTGCGTCAGGAGCGCGAGATTCGTCTGGACGACCTGGGCATCAAGGACCCCATCGTGCTGGGCGCCAGCGACGCGCGGCGTGAGCTGTATTTGCCTGTACCGGCCGGTGTGCCGCTGACCGATGCATCGCTGACATTCGACGCCAGCTATCTGAACGGCGAAGGCGGTCGTAACACCTTGCTGTTGTCGCTGGACGGCTACCCGGTACGTGCCCAGGGCCTGAGCGAACCCGAAGGCGATGCCAGCGCGACCCTGGGCGTCGACAAGGCGCCACGTGACACCGGTTCGGTGCGACTGGGCGTGGCCTGGTCCTCGCGGGTCGCGCGCGAACTGTGTGAAGAGGAGCGCGTCATCGGCAACGTGCTGCGCATCCAGCCCGACACCCGCCTGACCTACAGCTACGATGCCCGCCAGTTGCGCGACATCGGCGCGGCCTGGAATGCCCTGCCCGGCAAGCCCGGCGTGCTGATCGCACCAGGCACTTTGTCGACCGCCAGCTACGACGCCACCTGGCGCCTTGGCGTGGCATTGGAGCGCATCGGTAAACAGGCGCGCATTCTGCCGCTGCCCGGCGTCGGCGACACCGTCGAGCTAAGCGCGCAGCGCGTACCTGAAGCCCTGCGCAGCGTGCCGGCATTTGCCAGCCTCGACGTCCAGGGCCGCTACACCCTGAAAAGCGCCGCCGAAGTCGGCGCCCTGCTGGTGCTGGGCAAAAGCCCAAGCGTGCAGGCCGACCTGGCCATCGACGATGCCGCCCTGCTCAAGGCCATCGACACCGCGCTGGATGCCTTGCAGGCCGAGGTACAGGCACTCGATACGCAGGCTGCGCAAGCACTGGTGCAATGGCGCGAGCAGCACGTGCGCACCGGCCTGGGTTCGCTGGGCAAGGATGAAGCGCGCCTGGCGCTGATCGGTACCCGGCCCATGCTGTTGATTGCACCGACCGCCACGGTCAAGGCCATGACCCTGTTCAATTCGGCATGGAACAAACTGGCGCGCAATCGCCAGTTGACCATCGCCGAAGCGCAACTGCCGCTGACTAAAGACGGGCGTTTGGCCCTGTCGCGTCTGGGCGGCTCGCCCGGCAGCCTCGACGTGTTGGCCAAGAGCGACTGGAGCGCGACCTTTCCACTGGGCAACGTCGCCTATGACGGTCGCTTGCCGGTCAAGGCCGTGGTCGACCTGAGCAGCGCCCCTGGCGCGTCCAGCACGGCGCCGGTGGCCTCGATCTTTCTCAACGATTACCTGATTGGCGCCGCGCAACTGGTCAGCGACGGCCAGAAACAGCGCATCGAGGCGCGCATCCCGGCGTATGCCTTGGGCTCGCGCAATGTCTTGCGCGTGTCGTTTCAGCGCCAGCCGGTCAGTAACCGTTGCCTGGAAACCCCGCAGGCCTTCCCGGTCAGTGTGCTGCCGACCAGCCACATCGTGCTGGAAACCGGCAAACCAGGCAGCGACTTTGCCGGCATGGCCGCCCGCTTCGCGCAGGATGGCCAGGTACTGGTGCCGCAAGCCTGGCTGGAACGCCCGGCCAGCAGCCTGCCAACCCTGATCAAGATCGCCGACGCCACCGGTGTCTCGCCGCTGCGTGCCCAGTTGAGTGTGCAGGCCGACGGCAAGGCCGCCGTGAACCCTGACAAACCGTTTCTGGCCTTCGAGCTGCCGGTCAAGGACGCCAACGAAGCGCTGCAGGTCAACGAGCAAGGCCGCCTGCTGATCAACCACAAAGAGCAGCGCCTGCTCGACCTGCAGCAACTGGACAACATGGCCGCCCTGCAAGTAGTCACGTCCGGCAACCAGCATGGAGTGGTCTATCGCACTCTCGGCGCTCATGCGCCGCAGTTTGAAGAACCCTTGCTGCTGACCCGTGGCAATGCCTCGATTCTGGGCGCCGAAGGTGCGTTGTCGACCTTCGACACCCACGACCCGAGCGGCAGCCAGTTGATCGACGCTGACGAGCCGCGTGGCCTCGAGGCCTGGCGTACGCCATCGCTGTTGTGGCTGATTCCGGGCGGTGTACTGCTGTTTGTGATCCTGCTGCTGGCTGGCCGTCGCGCCCGCCGTAATCGTCAATAACGAGGCGCGTCGATGACCTCGCTTTATTGGCCGTACTGGCTGGCCCATTACTACAGCTTTCTGGAAGCGGCGACGTTGGTGGTCGCGGTGCTGATCCTGATTTCCAGCGTGGACGACCTGATCGTGGACCTGTGGTACTGGGCGCGCCGCCTGTACCGCAAGCTCACCGCCGAACGCCGCTACCGGCCGCTGACCGAACAGCAACTGCTGGACCGCGATCAGCAACCGCTGGCGATCATGGTGCCGGCGTGGCTGGAATACGACGTTATCGCGCCGATGATCGAGAACATGGTGTCGACGCTGGACTACCAGAACTACGTGGTGTTCGTCGGCACTTACATCAATGACCAGCGCACCATCGATGAAGTCGAGCGCATGCGTCGGCGCTACAAGCAATTGCACCGGGTCGAGGTGCCGCACGCGGGTCCCACCTGCAAGGCCGACTGCCTGAACTGGGTGATCCAGGCCATTTTTCTGCACGAGAAAACCCACGGCATGACCTTCGCCGGCACCGTGCTGCACGACAGCGAAGACGTGCTGCACCCGCTGGAGTTGCGCCTGTTCAACTACCTGCTGCCGCGCAAGGACATGATCCAGTTGCCGGTGGTGTCGCTGGAGCGCAACTGGTACGAGTGGGTCGCCGGGACCTACATGGACGAGTTCGCCGAGTGGCATGGCAAGGACCTGGTGGTGCGCGAAAGCATGACCGACACCGTGCCCTCGGCCGGCGTCGGCACCTGCTTCTCGCACCGAGCCCTGCAAGTGCTGGCCGCCGAAAACCAGAACCAGCCGTTCAACACCGACAGCCTGACCGAGGACTACGATGTCGGCGCGCGCCTGGCCAAATACGGCATGAACGCGATTTTCGTACGCTTTCCGGTGCAGTTCCGGGTGCTGCGCAAATCGTGGTTTCGCAAGCCCTACGAGTCGACCCTGCACATGCCGCTGTGCGTGCGCGAGTTCTTTCCCGACACCTTTCGTACCGCCTTTCGCCAGAAAGCCCGCTGGACCCTGGGCATCGGCCTGCAAGGCTGGGAGCAGATGGGCTGGAGCGGCTCGCTGGCCAACCGTTATCTGCTGTTTCGTGACCGCAAGGGCATCGTCACCTCGTTCGTCAGCATCCTGGCCTATGTGATTCTGGTGCAACTGGTGGCCCTGATCGTGCTGCGTTACAGCGGTTTGTGGGACGTCAGCTTTCCGGCCTGGTTCGACGACAACGACCTTCTTCAGGCGCTGCTGCTGGCCAACGGCATCGCGCTGCTGTGGCGCATGTTGCACCGCTATTACTTCACCAGCGTGCTGTACGGCTGGCAGCACGGTTTGTTGTCGATCCCGCGCATGGTGGTCGGCAACTTCGTCAACTTCATGGCTGCCTCTCGCGCCTGGCGCATGTTCCTGATCGGCAAACTGCTGGGGCGCAAGCTGGTCTGGGACAAGACCATGCACGACTTTCCATCCACCGACCTGATCGCCGCAGCGCCGCGCAAGCTGGGCAGCGTGCTGCTGTCGTGGCAGGCGATCACCGATGCCAACCTGCAAAGCGCACTGGACGAACAACAAAGCCGGCCACTGCCGCTGGGCCGTATTTTGCTCGGGCGCGGCTGGCTGGACGACGAAACCCTGGCTGAGGCCATCGCCTTTCAGAACGACTTGCCACGCATCTTCGAACTGGACGCCAATCGCCAGGATGGCGTGCTCGACGATGAGTTCTGCCTGCGCTGGCGCGCGGTGCCGCTGACGCCGGCGGCCAACGGCCAGCCACGCATCGCGGTGACCAGCCCGTTGCCTGACGAGGGCTTGCAACAGATCAGCAGCGCCATGGGCGGCGAGCCATTGCAACTGATCGCCCGCGAAAGCGAAATCGTCACGCGGCTGCGCCAGATCGGCAGTGGCTCGCAGGCTCAGCAACCCGCCGCCGGCACGCCGCTGCTGGGCGACCTGCTGATCGAGGCCGGGCTGATCGACCGTCAGGTGTTCGACCGCGCCATGCTCAACTACCGCCCGCAGCACCATGGCCGCATCGGCGACTACCTGGTGGACCTGGGCGTCTTGCCGCGCGAAACCATCGAACAGGCCGTCGCTCGCCAGCATCGCCCTGCCCCTCTGGAGCCCACGCCATGACGCGCCCTTTGCCCCTGATAAGCATGATGGCCATGCTGGTCCTGTTACCGCTCAGTGCCGGGGCCGAAGTTCTGCCGTTGTCGTTGAGCGGCCCGGCCTATCACCTGGCCAACGAGGCTTATCGCGCCTACGACCGCAAAGACTACGACCTGGCCATCGCCAAGGCCCATGAAGCCTTGCGCCAGCGGCCCGATGTGGCGCAGTTAAAGACGCTGGTGGCGCTGGCCGAACGCGACAAACATCGCCGCGACCACCCCGAGCGCTACCCGCAAGCGCGTCCAGGCCCGGGCTTTGCCGCTGCGGCCCAGGCGTTCAAGGCCTACGACCGCGAAGACTTTGCCGGCGCCGCCCGCGCCGCCCGCCAGGCCATCGCCCAGGCGCCGGGGCGCATGGATTACCGCCTGCTGTTGATCGAGTCCTTGCAGCGCCAACAGGATTTGCAGGCCGCCGACCAGGCCACCACTGACGCCTTGCGCAGTTTTCCCGACGACGACACCTTGCTGATGCGCCGTGAAGCGATTCGCCGGCAATTGGCCGCGCCGCTGGCGATTGCCGGTTACCGCGCCCTGCAACAAGGCAACCTGACGCTGGCCGTCGAGCAGGCCCGCCAGGCCGTGGCCTGGGCACCGGAAGTGGCGGCCAACCAGTACCTGCTGATCAGTGCCTTGCTGGCTGCCGAGGACTATCGCGGTGCCGAACAAACGGCCAGCGGTGCGCTGGCCCAGGACGATGGCGAGATCACGCCGTGGATTTTGCGCAGCTACGCCCAGGACCGTCAGGGCAAAACCCAGGCCGCGCAGGCCGACCTCAACCGGGCGCTGGCTATCAAAGGTCTGCTTGACTCCGAGGTGCGCGAGATCCGCTTTTTCGCTGCCGATCTGGCGTTGCTCAACCAACAGCCGCAACAGGCGCTGCAGCAGTTGCAGCAACTGCCCGATGACGACAACGGCAACGATGAGCTGACGCGTCGGCGTGGCGTTGCCCTGGCGGCCGCACGGCAACAGCGCAACGGTCTGCAAGCGGCAGTGCGCTTTCCGGCACCGACGCTCAATTGCCAGGAAAGCGCGTTTGGTCTGGCCTGCGACATCTGGCCCGGCAACCAGCGCGATGCCGGTACCGACATGGCCGTGCAGGCGTACGCCGCCCTGTCGCGCAAAGACACGGCCACTGCCGCAGCACTGGCCGATGAGGCCATTCGCAAGGCACCGAAAAACCCTGCGTATTACGGCCTCAAAGCCACCGCGCTGAGTGAGCAAAAGCAACTGCCTGACGCCATTGCCGCCCTCAGCCAGGGCTTGCAGGCGGCTGGCGACGACGCCGACCTGCTTGCGCAACGTGGCCGCCTGCGCCAGCAAACCGATGATGATGCCGGTGCCCGCAAGGACTTCAGCCAGGCCTTGGCCATGGGCAGCCTGCCCAGTTACGAAGAAGCCAGCCTGTATGCCGCCTTGGGTCAGCAACAGACCGCCCGCGAGCGCCTGCAACTGGCCCGCGAGGCCGGTGAACTGAATGCCATGAGCCAGTTGCAGGTCGCCTACCTGTCGGTGCAGGCCGGCGACGATGACGCGGCCCATGAATCATTCGCCAAGGCCGACAGCGAAAGCCGTTTACCGCCGGTTGCCACCCAGGACGCCGCGTACAACGCCATGCGCGTCAATGACGACAAGGGCGCGGTGGACTACTTCAAGCGCGTCGTCGATGCTGAAAAAGCCGGCGAACTGCAAATGCCGCCACAGAAACTGTTCGACACCCGGCGCACAGTGGCTGATGTCTCGCGCACCGTAGGCCTGACCAGCACCACCAGTTACCGTGGCAACAGCTCGTCCAGTGGCCTGAGTGCTGCCCCCAGCACCGGCAATAACACCACGGGCAGCCGTGGCAGCCGCAGTAACGACAGCCTGCAAAACAGCACCGAAGTGTCGTGGCGCCCGTTCGGTTACCGTAACGCGCAGTTCACCGAATTCTATGCCCGGCTCAGCGACACGCTATGGGCTAAAGACAGCGACTCGGACACCGGCCTGGATGCCCTGCAAGGTGCGGTGGGCGTGCGCGTCAAACCGTTCTCGACCCTCAATGTGGTGGCAGCTTTTGAACGCACTTTCCCGCTAGGCTCGTCCGACGTCGACGGCGACTGGCTGGTGCGCCTGGGCTATGGCGCCAGCGTCGGCACCGACCTGCGTGTCGATGTGCCGAGCTGGTGGACCTCGCAGTTTTTTGCCGAGGGCGGGCGCTATATCAACGATTCACGCAACTACTTCAACAGTGAATGGCAAGGCGGACGCAGCTACGCCATCGGTGGCACCGGCTCGCGCTGGGTGAGCTTCCCGCACGTGGTGGCCGCCTTCGACTACGACTCGAAAATGGACGGCGAAACCCAGGCCGATGGCAGCACCGACTACTCCTCCGGCACCGCAGGCGGCTTGGGGATCGGCAACAACGTGCGCTACTGGTTCCGCGAAGACGCGTACAACGCCCCGCGCTCTTATGTCGATTTCTCTTTGCAATACCGCCTGAGAGTCTTTGGCGACGACCGCGCCAAAGGTGTGTTTTCCCGACTGACTTATTCTTATTGAGGACTGCTCATGTACGCCCATATCAGCTTGTTTCTAGGCCTTGGTCTGGTCTGCTCCATGGCCCAGGCCGCCCCCGGCATTGCGCAACTCTACGCCCCGAAACTGCCCGAAGGCTCGGCCTGGCTGCGGGTGGTCAACCCGACTGACAACGTGCAACAGGTGCGCGTGGGCACAGGCACCCCGCAAGCCTTGTCGGCCCGGTCGGTGGTCGCCAGCCCGTTCCAGGCGGTAGACGCCCGCAAGCCGCTGGCGGTGACAGTCGAGGGGCGTGAAATCAAAGACCTGAACGCACCGGCCAATGCCTTTGTCACCCTGATTCTCGACAACGACCCTGCGGCCGCGCCGCGTCTGGTCATCGACCCGCCGCCACGTGGCAAGGACCTGAAAGCCGAACTCAACGCCTACAACCTCAGCAGCGGCTGTGCCCAGCTAGATATCAAGCTAGCTAACGGCAGCAGTGTCATGAGCCAGATTGCCTACAAGGGCCAGGCGCAGCGCACCATCAACCCGGTGCAAGCAACCCTGATTGGCCATTGCGCCCAAAGCGCCAGCCTGCCGTTGCAGCTTGAGCCGTTTCAGGCCGGTGACCGCTATAGCCTGTTTCTGGTCGGCCCGGCACAAAGCCCGCGCCTGATCGGCGTTGTCGACAAGACCGCGCCATGAGTCTTGTCTCGATACTGCGGCCTTGTCTGCTCGCTGGCGCACTGCTGGGGCTGCCCGGCCTTGCGCCGCACGCCGCCTCGCAAGTCATCACCGGCAAGGACGGCTGGTTGTTTCCTGCCTGGGAAAGCCTGAGCAGCGTCGACAACGCCGGCATGGCGCGCAACGTCACGTTGCTCAAGGACCTGCAAACGCAGCTTGAGCGCCAGCACATCGCCCTGGTGCTGCTGATCGTGCCGATGAAAGTGCCGCTTTATCTGCAACGCCTTGAGCCAGACCAGAAAGTCAGCCCGGCCGTGCTGCAACGTTACGAGCGCATTCAGGCGCAGCTGACCCAGGCCGGCCTGACCACCTTCGACCTCAAGCCGGTGCTGCAACAGACCGAACAGGGCGATCAGCATGCCTTCTGGCGCGCCGACTACCACTGGACGGCCTGGGCGGCCGAAGACGCAGCCAAGGCAGCGGCCGGGCTGATCAGCCAGCGCTACCGTCTTGAAGGCGAACCCGGCGGCGGTACCGTGCTGGGTCCATGGGTACAAAAGCGCATGTTTGGCGACCTGGCCGCCAATCTGCTGCCGGCGGTCAAACGTAAACTGATCGGTCGCGACGTCTACACCGTGCGCCGCGAAGTGGAAAAAGACCTGCTGATCGACGACGCACCAGCGCCTGTCCATGTGATCGGCAACAGCTTCGTACAACCGTTTCTGGGCTTTCCGCAGAAACTCTCCAACGTCCTGGACCGCCCGGTCACCCTGACCTGGAACCCGGGCGATGTCGGGCCATGGGCGACCTTTCTGCAATACCTGGAATCGCCAGACTTTGCTGGACACAAGCCGCAAGTGATTGTCTGGCAGTTCAATGAAGGGCAGTTCCATCTGGGGCCCAACGCCACCAACTGGAACGCCAAGGGGGTTATCTCGTTGAGCCAGTGGCAGCAACGCATCCAGAAGGCGCTTTGATTGAACATCGTCGGCAAGTCCCTGAACCGCACTGTTGCGGGCCTCGTGTTATTGGCAGTGACCTTCGCTGTCGGCATCGCGATGCTGTATGTCACCGCAAAAAAGCCGCTGACGCCTGGCATTGTCGGCATCGTCTGGCAGCCGGACAACGCGACCGTGGGCATTCGGGGCGACTGGCAAAAACTGGGCGCCAAAGAGCTGCTGGTGCAATGGTCGGTGGTCGACGATCAGGCCTTCGTCCCCGGCAGCGACCTGCCCGGCGTGCCGGTGATGCCCGACTGGCAGCGCATCGCCGGCGAGCCCTGGGCGCAGGATGTGATCATGGGGCTGGCCGGCTATTTCAGCGAAAACCGCTCACGTGACAACATCGAGCACCTGGCGGCACTGTCGGAAAAAGTCGCGAAAATCAAAACGCCGCTGCATGTCACGGGCTGGTACTTTCCGGCCGAAGTCGACCCCAGCTGGACCCGCGCCAAAGAGCTGCCGGCGCTGCTGGCCAAACTGCCCAGGCCGTTGTGGATCAGCGTCTACGACGGCGCCAACATCGGCCCTGCCGCCACCGCCGAGTGGCTGCAACAATGGCTGCCGGACGACATCGGCGTGTTCTTTCAGGACGGCGTCGGCGTCTACGCCCGCAGCGCCCCGGTGGCCCGCACCTACGCCGACGCCCTGAGCCAGCGTCTGGGCAAACACCGCGTGCGGCTGATCGTCGAAGCCTTCCGCCCGCAGCTCGGCGGCGGCTTTCGGCCGGCGACGGTGGCTGAACTTAAACCGCAACTGGCGGCGTATGACGGGTATCCGCTGTATTTGTTCGATGGGCCACATTACGTGACGCCGGAGCTGGTGGAGGGGTTGGCGCGTTAGAAAAGACACGGTTACAACGGGGACAAGGCGGCTCCTTTGAGCGCGTCACTCGCAGTGTTTGCATACGCCCCAAGTGTTGCTTTCAAACGTTTCCGGTTGCATGCGGTCATCCATGAAATCGCAGGTGACGCCTTCGCTGTCGAACCAACTGTCCCAAGACTCTCCAGCAGGCGTAATGATTCGGGTCCTGCCAATCGCAACGACATCGACTCGTTTGACACCATCAGGAAGGGCAGCAGCCTTCGGTAGACGGATAGCCTGGCTGCGGTTACTCAGAAAAACAGAACCTTGCGCCATGGGGCACCTCAGGGGATGGGTCGTATGTATAGACCACGGTAGTGCCTGACACTGTCGTGTCAACGCAATCCTCAACGATGATTGCACCTTCTATCTTCAGCTTGAGCCGAGGTTTCCTCAATGGCATCCAGGAACCCGAACAGACATAGGCGCAACAGCGCCCAGACCACGACTGCAGGCGCTTTTTTTGTGTTCGCAGCTCCGTGTTATGGCGGCTGTAAAAGGCGCACCGGCGTCAACGGGTTCGGTTTTCCTGAAAAAAGCCCTCGATTCCTTGCCACATCAGTCTTCACATCGCAGATGTTAGATCCCAAGCGTCTACTGAGACCCGTTTAACGCGCGGTGCCAACACCTCGCCTTATGGTGATCAACCTGCCCCTATGCAATGATAAGCGCCTCATCCGAGCCGCCTTCGATCTGTAAGTTGCAGGCGAAAAAAGGGTCCTTATCCGGCGTCGCCCCGTGTTGAGAACGCCTTCAAACTCTATACTCGATAACCCCTTATTGACCTTTTTGCGAATACGCTAGAACCGGAACTTATGGACACTGAAAAGACCTTGTCTCAAACACTGCTCTCCTTTGAAGAGCGTGCGGCGATTGCAGAGATTGAAGCCACCACCGATATTTTGAGACTGGTGACGCGGCTGACAAGAATGCGTTTTGCCGCAATTGCCAAATTCAACGACAACCAATGGGTGACGTGTTCAGTGTATGACCCGTCCCATTTAGGTATCGAAGCCGGCAGTGCCTTTGATTTGGAAACAACCATTTGTAGCGATTTCTGTATTAATCCGCAAGCCTTGTTCATTCCACAAATCAGTCAATCCCCTCGACACGCCATTCGCCCTATCGTCAGGCGTTTTGACCTGGAAAGCTATGTCGGGTTACCTATTTTCCTTCCGGATGGCCGTTTATTCGGTGCCCTGTGCGTGCTGGATTCCGAGGCTGTTTCATTTGAAGACCCTGACCTGCGAGAGACACTGTCTATTTTTTCAAAATTGATTGGGTGTATTTTTTTCGCGAACCTGTCCACCCCTTGAAATAACACATACCCTGCCCAATCCGCAAAAAACGGCATTCAGAAAATGCCGCACTGTGTCAGGGTCACTCTTTTTTTGACTAGATTTTAAACCGATGGGTCATTGCTTGAAGCTGCACACTGATCCGGGCAAGCTCCATGCTTGATGAAGCCGTCTCCTCACTGGCAGCGGCGGTCTGGTCCGAGATGTCCCGAACGTTCGTCACACTTCGACTGATCTCTTCACCCGCCGCACGTTGTTGTTCGGCCGCACAGGCAATCTGCTCATTCATCGATTCGATCGTTTTGACCGAGTCCGTGATGCCCCTCAGCATGGTACGCGCGTCCCTGGAGTGTTGTACGCTGCTGTCCGTTAACTGAGTGCTCTGGAGTAACACCGTGCTCATACGGTCTGTACTACGGTTCAAACCGGCAATCAATTGGGTAATTTCGTCAGTGGACGTTCTTGTGCGAATAGCGAGACTGCGCACTTCATCCGCGACCACCGCAAATCCTCGCCCGGCTTCACCGGCACGGGCCGCTTCGATCGCGGCGTTCAACGCCAACAGGTTGGTTTGCTCGGCAACCGCATTGATAACATCCAGGACGCCGCCAATGCTTTCGGCGTTACTGCGCAACGTCACCATGGCTTCTTTTGTGGTTTCCATCTCATTGGCCAATAGCTCGATCTGGTTGACCGCCTTGCCGACAACCTCGTCGCCTTGCAGGGCCTGACGACTGGCATCAACCGCCGTTTTTGCAGCCAACCCAGCGTTTCGAGACACCTCATGGGTCGTGGCGGTCATCTCTTGCATGGCAGTGGCTATCTGATCAGTTTCAACTTTTTGCGAGTTCACGCCAGCACTGGTCTGCTCAGTGACCGCTGACAGCTGTTCAGCGGCGCTTGAGACCTGAACAATGCCGTCCCGAATATCACCGATCAAACCTCTCAAGCCGGCAGTCATTGACTGCATGCTATTTTGCAAAGCACCCAGTTCATCTTTTCTGCTAACCACCGTGTTATAGGTGAAATCGCCCTTGGCCACTGTTTCGGCAATCATCACGGTCTCCTGAAGAGGCTTCACTATTGAGCCCGTGATCAGCCAGGCGGCCACCAGACCAAGTACAACGGCAAGTACCAGCCACAGCAACAGCATGTGCTGAGCACCGGAGACATCAGAAACCCTGAACCTTACTTGAATGTCAGTCATTTTCTCAGTGATGTTAAGCAGTGCCGTAATTGAGGAGGTAATACCCGCTTGCGCCGTCTCCACCTTTTCTTGAGCCGTCACCAGCGTCTGCAGCTGTTTCTCATAAGCCAGGATTTCAAGGGAAAGATCACGAACAGAAACAGTGGGCAACGAAGTGGTCTCTAACGCTTTTACAAGCGCGCTCGTACTGTTAATATTTTTGCGAATATCTTCCTCTGTCGCTTTACTGGGCGAAGTAGCGTACGTACGAAAGCTGACACGCATTCTCTGGACAGACAAAAATATTGCCGTTAATTGTTGGCGATCAGCGAAACTACCCGCCTCTGCGTTAGCCACTTCTGACACACCCAGCAAACGGGTATTGAGCGCTTCTGCCGAGGTCGATGCGCCAAGGCGTGCATGCTCGCGCTCACGTGTCGCCGACACCACCTGATTATAATAGTCACGGTACCGTTTCAAGATAGCGTCGGCGTCGGCTAACAGTGCACGGTTTTCCGCCGAATTGAAATTAGGCCTAATTGCATTAAGCTGCGCTTCTGACTTCCCCAATGCACTGGACCATTTCTCTGCCTGTGCGTCAGAGCCGCTAATAATGTAGACCAGACGCTCTATTCGCATGTCCCGGGCAAGGGTGCTGAATTTTGCAATATCTTCTATCCGCTCACTGCGATCGCGCAAGGTCTCCGTTGCCTTCCAGCCGGTATAGGCCACCAACAAAATCATGCCGATAAGCAGCGCGAATCCAAGCATAAGTTTGGAGCGAACGCTTATGTTGCTAAGCATTGTCCAGCGGCTAGGGTGCATAAGACTACCTTGATAAGAATGAATGCTATTTTGCAGCGAGCGCTGCGTGCGACGAAGCTATCAGCTTTTTCAGGCATTACTTGAGCTTATTTTTTGTAATCAAGGTGATTAAAAAATATTTTTTAACAGACTACGGATATTTCCAACTGCGGTGGCGGTCAACTGCCTTCACCACGTCTACTTCCGCTTAAAACTGTCCAAAACAGTTCAAGTTACTGTGTGATTGGATCCTTTGTCAGCGCACACGCTGTATCGTCACTTCCGCTATTACTTACGCGGAAATGCGTTACGGGCAGATCGGTAAAAAAGCATGCCCAAGAAAAAAATTGGTAGGTGATTTTGTAAAACGCCTGAACGGGATACTGGCATGGGATCAAAGCGCCGTGGATTCCACGATCACGGTAAAACGCGCACTCTCTGAGACAGGATTATCGATGGGGTGATAACGACACGGCCATTGCAGCGCATGCAATAGCTACAGTTTGTGGGCGGGTGACCAATAATGTTTGGGCGTTCAGTAGAGTCCCAGGACTCGACTACGAAGATTGGTCCTGATTGAACGTTGGCTTAAGTCCGCTATCAGCAATGGGCGTAAGGAGGTTTTTGAGATGGAGCCTTGCACCGCTATTTCAGGCTTGGTCTGCAGTCCTCGACAACAGCCCTTGAAACACCCTCCACGTGTCTTCGTTTCCGTGCTTCCAGGTACGGACCTGGAGGGCAGTGATCTTGATCTGCTTGTGACTGGCGGGCGGCTCGCCGGCCAGGCGACTTTAGCGGCCTCTCAGGTAAGCCAAGAGATAAAACACGCACAATTAAAATATGGTCATTTTTTGATCAATAAGTGCCTGCTTATCCACAGATCTGGCCCGATAGCCACTAGTTGACGTCCTCCCCCACCTCGATCTTCGATCGGCGCCACAGGCGCAAAGGAAGGGGATTCCTGCTTCACAGAGCACAGCCTCAGGCTACTTGAGCCATCGGTCTTACACGCTCTCCACAGGCTAGCACCGTGAGTCCCACGGCTTTGATATTCTTTGCAGCATTGGTGTCGCGGTCATGCTCGGCGTTGCACGATGGGCATGCCCAGACTCGAGTCGAGAGTGATAACCGGGCCAATACATGACCACAACCTGAACAGGTTTTGCTGCTCGGGTACCACTGATCAATTCTCACGATCTGCCGACCCGCCCAGTCACCCTTGTACTCCAGCTGCCGAGCGAACTCACCCCAGGCGGCGTCAGCAATGGCTTTGGACAACTTGCGATTTTTGATCATGTTTTTGACTTTCAAAGACTCGACGCAGATCACTTGGTTTTCGTTGATCAATCTGCGCGACACCTGATGAAGGTTGTCCTGGCGGGCATCTGAAATTTTTGCGTGCAGCCTGGCCAC
>NZ_BAAILM010000008.1:0-58286 GCF_054589175.1 Pseudomonas sp. 3A(2025)
ATTACAGCGCAGCCAACGGTCTCGGCTATCAGGGCGGCAACCCACTCGCCCCCGCAAACGGCTACCTGCGCCTGATCCAGGACGGCAAAAACACCCTGCTCCAATACGACGAAGATGGCGCTGCCGGCAAAAACTACACCTGGCACACAGCAATCACCCTGCAAAACGTGCTGGCCACCGCCGTCAACGGCAACAACTTCAAAGGCCTGTCCATCGAAGGCACCGCCGGGGCCGATACCCTCACAGGCGGCTTTGGTGTCGACATCCTCAACGGTGCCGGCGGCAACGACATACTCAACGGCGGTCAGGACGCCGACTCCATGACCGGCGGTCTCGGCAACGACACCTACTACGTCGACAACCTCGGCGATGTGGTCATCGAAAAGCTCAACGAAGGCACTGACACTGTGCTCTCCACGGCCAGCGACTACACCCTGTCGGCCAACGTCGAGAATGGCCGCATCACCACTGGCAACGCAGCGAACCTCACCGGCAACGCTCTGAATAACGTGATCTACGCCGGCACAGGCAATAACAAACTGTCTGGCGGTGCAGGCACCGACACCCTCTCGTATCTGTACGGCGTCACCGGCAGCAACGGCGTGAAGGTCAGCCTGGCCAGCACCGTAGCGCAAGCCACGGTGGGTTCAGGCACCGATACCCTCACAGGCTTCGAGAACCTGACTGGCTCGCGCAACAACGACAGCCTCACCGGCTCCAGCGGCAATAACGTGCTGGATGGCGGCCTGGGTAACGACACCCTCGTCGGCGGCGCAGGCGATGATACCTACGTGATCAACAGCAGCAGCGACGTCATCATCGAGAACGCCGGTGGCGGCACCGATACGGTCAATGTGCAGTTCAGCGGTTACACACTGGGCGCCAACATCGAGCATGGCCGCATCAGCACCACGGCCGCCGCCAATATCACCGGCAACAGCCTCAGCAACACCCTTTATGCGGGCGCGGGCAATAACGTCATCATGGGCGGCACCGGCACAGAGATCGACACCGCTTCTTATGCCGATGCCGCTAGCGCGGTCCGGGTTAGCCTGGCGATCACCACGGGGCAGGCCACGCTGGGTTCGGGCACCGACACCCTGATCAATATCGAGAACCTCACCGGCTCGAACTTCAACGACACGCTGACCGGCAGTGCCGGCAACAACGTGCTCAATGGCGGCGCCGGCAATGACAGCATGGCCGGTGGCGCTGGCAACGATGTCTACTACGTGCACCAGAACGCCGATGTGGTCATCGAAGCCGCCAATGCGGGCACCGACACCGTGTACAGCTACGCGACCAGCTACACGCTGAGCGCCAACGTCGAGAATGGTCGCATCCTCGCCACCACCGCTTCGAATCTGTATGGCAACGCCCTGAACAACGTCATCCATGCCGGGTCTGGCAATAACGTCCTGGCCGGCGGTGCCGGTACCGACACGCTGTCTTATCTGTACGGCGTCACCGGCAGCAACGGCGTGAAGGTCAGCCTGGCCAGCACCACGGCACAGGCTACCGGCGGCTCCGGCTCCGACACCCTGTCCGGTTTTGAAAACCTGACTGGCTCCGGCAACAACGACAGCCTCACCGGCTCCAGTGGCAATAACGTCCTGGATGGCGGCCTGGGCAATGACACCCTGACCGGCGGTGCCGGCGACGACACTTATGTGATCAACAACAGCAGCGACGTCATCATCGAGAAAGCCGGCGAAGGCACTGACACGGTCAACGTGCAGTTCAGTGGCTACACCCTGGGCGCCAATATCGAGAACGGCCGCATCAGCACCACGGCAGCCGCCGACATCACCGGCAACAACCTCAGCAACACGCTGTATGCCGGCGCCGGCAACAACGTCATCATCGGCGGCACCGGCGCAGAGATCGACACCGTGTCTTATGCCAGCGCCAGCAGCGCAGTCAAAGTCAGTCTGGCGATCACTACCAGTCAGGCCACACTGGGCTCGGGCACCGATACCCTGGTGAATATCGAAAACCTCGTCGGCTCGAACTTCAACGACCTGCTGACCGGCAGCGCCGGCAACAACGTACTCAACGGCGGCGCAGGTAACGACAGCCTCTCGGGCGGCAATGGCAACGACACGCTGATCGGCGGTGCCGGCAAGGACACCCTCGTGGGTGGTGCTGGCAACGATGTTTTCGACTTCAACGCCGCCTCCGAAACCGGTATCACCAGCGCCACCTGGGATGTCATTTCAGGCTTTGTTCGTGGCCAGGACAAGATCGATCTATCGACCATCGACGCCAACACCACGACCCTCACCAATGACGCCTTCGATTCGCTGATCGTCGGCGCGGCGTTCTCGGGGCGCTTCACGTCGGTGGGCGATCTGTATTTCGACAACAAGGCACAGGTGCTGTATGGCAACATCGACGCCGACGCGGACGCCGAGTTCGCGATACAACTGATTGGCGTGAGCACCTTGAGCACGGCCGATCTGGTTCTCTGACTTAACTTGCACCCGGGAAGGTGATCGATTAATGCGCTACCTCTTCATTCACCAGAACTTCCCGGGCCAGTTTCGCCATGTCGCCAAGGCGCTGGCCGATGACCCGCAAAACGAAGTCATCGGCCTTGGCGAGACGTCCAACCTCAAGGCGCGAGGCGTGTTGCACCCACGCATTCGCTTGCTGGGCTATCAGCGCGGCACCGGCGGCAACAAGCAGACTCACCACTACCTGCAAGACTTCGAAGGACACGTGCGCCGTGGGCAAAGCATTGTCCGGGTGCTGTTGATACTGCGCGATGACGAAGGCTGGCAGCCGGATGTCATCGTCGCCCATCCCGGCTGGGGAGAAGGTCTTTTTCTGAAAGACATCTTCCCTCAGGCGCGGATCATTCAGTACTTCGAGTACTACTACCACGGCACCGGCGGCGATGTCGGTTTCGACCCGCAATTCCCCAGCAGCCTGGATGACCGGCTGCGCGTACGCCTCAAGAACAGCACACAACTGCACAGCCTGATGGGCTGCGACCAGGGCATCTCGCCGACCCGCTGGCAGCAATCGCGCTACCCGGCGGATCTGCAACACAAGATCGAGGTCATCCACGAAGGCATCGATACACAGGTCGTCAAACCCGCACCCGACGCCTGGGTCGACATCAACGGCCAACGCTTCCAGCCGGGCGACGAGGTGGTCACCTATCTGGCGCGCAATCTGGAGCCTTACCGCGGATTCCACACCTTCATGCGCAGCCTGCCCAGGCTCCAGGCGCTGCGGCCGAACGCCCGAATCATCATCGTCGGCGGCGACGGCGTCAGTTACGGCGAACGCTTGCCCGAAGGCCAGACCTACCGCAAACGCTACTGCGCCGAAGTGCAGGACAAGGTCGACTGGAGCCGGGTGTTCTTCGTCGGCACACTGGCCTATGCCGACTATTTGAAGATCCTGCAAATCTCGGCCGCGCACATCTACCTGACCTATCCCTTCGTACTCTCGTGGTCGATGCTCGAAGCCATGGCCGCCGGCTGCCTGCTGCTGGCGTCCGACACCGCACCGGTCACTGAGGTCATCGAAGACGGTAGCAACGGCCTGCTGGTCGACTTCTTCGACCCTGAGCGGCTGGCCGAAACAGTCGCCGAGGTGCTGGCCGATCCTGCGCGCTACCAGACACTGCGCGACAACGCACGCCAGACCATCGTCGAGCGCTACGACCTCAAGAGCGTTTGTTTGCCGCGGATACTGGATAAATTGCGCGGCTGAGTCTCCTATACACCCGCCCAATCCTTGGTATCGGCAAACCACTCCACCAGAAAATCCAGCAACGTACGCAGTGCCACCGGCATGTGCTTGCGTGAGGCGTACACCGCATGAATGCCCATGCTGACCGGTTGGTGATCGGGCAATAACGCCAACAACCGCCCGCTGCGGATCAACGGGGCGACAAGGTAAGCAGGCAGCAAACCGATGCCCGCATGATTGAGTACGGCCTGCATCAGGGCCACCGCATCGTTGCTGCTGATGGTGCCGCTTACCCTCACCGCCAGCGGCTCGCCGTGACGCTCGAAACGCCACAAGGCATGATCGTGATAGGCATGGGTCAGGCAGTTGTGGCGCTCCAGGTCTTCGGCCTGGCTCGGCGCGCCGTGGCGCTGCACATACTGTGGCGAGGCGCAGACCATGGATTCACAACGGGCCAGGCGCCGGGCGATCAGTTGCGGGTCGATGTCGTCGCTGATGCGGATCGCCAGATCGATGCCTTCCTCGACCAGGTTGACCGTGCGATCGAACAGTTGCAGGTCGACGTTGACCCGTGGGTAACGCACCACGAATGCAGCCACTGCCGTCGTCAGTTGTGCCTGGCCGAACGAGGTGCTGCAGGTCAGGCGCAATTGCCCGCGCGGCTCGTCCTCGGGCTGTGCGACACACGCCTGAATATCTAACGCCTGCTCCAGCAGGCGCCGGCATCTGGGCAACACCTCGCTGCCAATACTGGTCAGCGTCAGCCGCCGCGTGGTGCGGTGCAACACGCGCCCGCCCAGCCAGGACTCCAGATCCTGCAGGCAGCGCGACACCACAGGCCGCGACAACCCGAGCTTTTCGGCCGCCGCCGTCTGGCTGCCGCATTCGACCACGGTGACAAACACCTGCATGGCGAGCATTCGGTCCATTCTATTCGTCCGTTTTGCGCAACAAACATGGCGGGAATCTAGCATTTTTCTTATCGATTACAGCAACTATCGTTTGCACTCCCTGCATTGGAGTCCGTCATGTCCAAATCCTTTCTTTCGCCCCTGCTCGCCAGCCTGTCCTTGAGCCTGAGCGCCAGCGTATTTGCCGCCCAACCGTTGAAAGTCGAGCCCTATAACCCTGGCCACGACGCCATTTTCCCGGTGGCTTCGGTGCTGGTCACCGGCGAACATGACGCCATTCTGATCGATGCCCAGTTCGGCAAGGGTCAGGCCCAGAAGCTGGTGGAGAACGTGAAGCGCAGCGGCAAACAGCTCAAGAGCATCTACATCAGCCACGGCGACCCGGACTACTATTTCGGCCTCGACACCCTGGTTGCCGCCTTCCCGAATGTCGAGGTGCTGGCCAGCGCACCGACCGTCGAGCACATTCAGCACACCATGAAAGACAAGCTCGCCTATTGGGGCCCGAAACTGGGCAGCGACGCGCCGGGCAAGCTCATCGTGCCCAAGGTGCTCAAGGGCAATCGTCTTGAGCTCGAAGGCCAGGCGCTGGAAGTGATCGGCCTGGATGGCCCGCAGCCTGATCGCAGCTTCGTGTGGATTCCGTCGATCAAGGCGGTGGTCGGCGGCGTGGTGCTGTCGAGCAACCAGCATGTGTGGATGGCCGACACCCAAAGCGCCAAGTCGCATCAGGACTGGCTGGCCACGCTGGCCAAAATCGAAAGTCTGAAACCGTCGATCATCGTGCCGGGCCATGCCTTGCCCGGCGCTCAAGGCCCGGCCGAATCGCCGGCGTTTACCGCCGACTATATCCGCACCTTCGACAAGGAAACGGCCAGGAGTAAAGACTCCAAGGCGCTGATCGACGCCATGAAAGCGCACTACCCGGGCCTGGGTGAAGAGTCCAGCCTGGAGCTGAGCGCCAAAGTGGCCAAGGGTGAAATGAGCTGGTAATCGAACCCTGTTTGTAAGCGATGCACATACCGCCCGGGCCCAAGAAGCCTGGGCGGTAATTTTTCTTGTATCGATCAAGGCAATTAGCCATTATTAATTGTCCTACAATAAAAGCTCGCCAAGCCCCCTGCTTGTTCCAACCGTGAACAACATTCAAGCAGCCTTGCTTTCGGCAAAGGCCCATCCAGTGGTTTCCAGTTCAGGCATTCAACGGCCTGTCCGGGCGAAGCCTGTCTCATCAGACGCTGTTTCAAAATCCAGTCCGAACCTGAACGTTTCTGTGACCTGGCCCATGGCTCATGTGCGCCGGATATGACTTTAAAACTGCCAAAAGGAAGATGTATGAACTTAAGGAACTTGCCCGTCGGAAAACGAGCCGCGCTCATTTTCCTGCTGTTGGGCGCCCTGGTCCTGGCCATGGGGCTGACCGCGCTGTTTCAGGCCAAGCGCATGGACACCGCCACCGATGAAGTGCGTGAGGTCTGGTTGCCTGCAGTACTGGTGCTGGGGGATATCGGTACCAATCTGGGCCGGGCCCGGGCCGTGACCTTGCGCAGCGTGCTGCAGGACGACCCCGTCGAGCGCAACAAGAACGTCGCCCTGGTCCACGCCATCAACCAGAGCCTGCCCAAGGACATGAAGGCTTACGAAGACACCATTCAGGTGCCTGAGGACCGTGCCCTGTTCAACGATTTTCGCGCTCGCAGCGAGCGTTACCATGACGTGCAGAAAAAGACCCTGAACGCCATCGAGAACGGTCGACGCGATGAGGCCATAGCGCAGATAAACGGCCCATTGGCCGAGTATGCCGACGCCATGATGACCTCGCTCAATGCCCTCAGCCGCTACAACGCCGATGGCGCCATTGCCTCGTCCAATGTCAGCAGCGATACCTTCGATGAGGCCTTCGTCATTATCGTCTGTGCCTTGCTGGCCATCCTGCTGGCAATGATCGTCATCGCCGTTGCCCTGACCCGCAGCATCGTCAAGCCGTTGGCCGATGCCGTCAGCGTGGCCGACCGGGTTGCCAGTGGCGACCTGACCCAGAACATTGTGGTCAGCGGCGCCGATGAGCCAGCGCAATTGCTCACTGCCCTGAGCCGTATGCAGCACAACCTGCGCGACACCATCAGCCAGATTGCTGCGTCGTCGGACCAACTGGCTTCGGCCTCCGAAGAACTGCACTCGGTCACCGAAGACGCCAGCCGTGGCCTGCATCAGCAGAACGCCGAGATCGAACAGGCCGCCACCGCCGTCAACCAGATGACCACGGCCGTCGAAGAAGTGGCGAGCAATGCGGTGATCACCGCCGAAGCCTCCAAAGACGCCGACAAGAGCACCGCTGAAGGCCGCGACAAGGTCAATCAGGCGCTGGAGTCGATCCAGTATCTGGTCGCCGATGTAACGACCACCTCCGATGAAATCGAACAACTGGCCGGTCGGGTCAACGAGATCAGCCGGGTGCTGGACGTGATTCGCTCGATTGCCGAGCAGACCAACCTGCTGGCCCTGAACGCCGCCATCGAGGCAGCCCGTGCCGGTGAAGCCGGACGCGGCTTTGCCGTGGTGGCCGACGAAGTGCGTGCCCTGGCCTACCGCACCCAGCAGTCGACCCAGGAAATCGCCAGCATGGTTGGCGGCATCGAGTCGGGCTCCGAGCGTGCCGTGGGCGCAATGGCCAGCAGCCGCCAGCGGGCCGACACCACACTGGAGGTCGCTCGCGCAGCCAACGACGCACTGGCCCTGATTGCCGAGTCGATCACCTCGATCAATCAGCGCAACCTGGTGATTGCCAGCGCCTCGGAGCAACAGGCACAAGTCGCTCGCGAAGTGGACCGTAACCTGGTGAATATCCGCGACCTGTCGCTGCAGACCTCTGCCGGCGCCAACCAGACCAGCGCGGCCAGCCAGGAGCTGTCGAGCCTGGCCGTGGGTCTGAATGCCATGGTTTCGAAATTCCGGGTCTGATCCTTTTCGCCAAAGCGCTGTCAGTAATGGCAGCGCCATTTCCAGTTATGGCTTACTGCATACTCCTTCGCTGACGGTCCGCTCACGCATGCTCAATATTCGCCCTGCTTCCATCCCTTCATGGCTGCGCCCCGTGTTGCGGCCCCTGCTTGATCCTTATCGCCGTTACCGCCATGCCCGCCTGATCCACGCCGCACGCATCGCCGTCGGCTTGCTGGTGTCGATCCTGCTCACCAGCGGCCTGAACCTGCCCCATGGCGAATGGGCCTCGGTGACCATGCTGATCGTCATTGGCGGCCTGCAACACCACGGCAATATCCGCAAAAAGTCCGTCGAGCGTGCTTATGGCACCTTGATTGGTGCAGGGCTGGGGCTGCTGGTGGTGGTGCAACAGGGCTACCTGGAAATGTCTCTGCTGACCTACTGCCTGATGTCGGTGATGTGCGGTTTCTTTGCCTATCACGCCATCGGCAAGGGCGGTTATACCGCGCTGCTGTCGGCCATTACCCTGTTTATCGTCGCCGGCCACGGCATCAACCCGATCAGCGACGGGCTGTGGCGCACGGTGGATATCCTTATCGGTATCGCCCTGGCGCTGGCGTTTTCCTTCGCGCTGCCGCTGTATGCGGTGTTCTCCTGGCGCTACAACCTGGCCAGCGGCCTGCGCGATTGCGCCAAGGTGTATGGGCGCATCAACCAGGGCCAGTCGGTGACCGCCGACGAACACCTCAAGCTGACCGCCAGCCTCAACGCCACCATGCTGCAACTGCGTTCGCTGCTGCCATCGGTGTCCAAGGAAGTGAAGATTTCCATGGTCGAGCTGGACACCATGCAGAGCCAGTTCCGCATGTGCCTGAGCCTGCTGGAGATTCTCGGCAATAGCCGCCCGGCCAGTCCGGGGACTGAACTCAAGGCCGCGCTGGATGCCGATTACCGCCAGAACCGCCGGCGCCTGCTGGGCATGGCCAGGGCATTACAGACCGGTGCCACCGAACACCTCAAGCGTAATTTCGAACCGGCGACGCCAGCGGTGATTCCGGCAGAACTGACCGGTTACCGGCTGATGACCCAGCAACTGACCCACACCCTGGAACAATTGCAGGCACGCCTGGACAAGACCGCGCGGCGCTGGAAGCTGTAAGACCTTATGGAAAATAATTTTTGGACCAAGATTGATTCAGAATTTATATTCCACTACTGTCGATCCCATTCCGATTCAAACAACAACACGGACAGGATCACCCCATGAAACGAGTCTTGCTCGGCGCCTGCGCGCTGGCCATGTCGATGGCGGCCCATGCAGAGCTGCGGATCGGCGTCACGGTCGGCAATCTGGATAATTACATTTCCTATCTGGTCGGCGCCATGCAGGACCAGGCCAGGCAGTCGCCTGACGGCGTGCGCCTGCAAGTCGAAGACTCGGCCAGCGATGTTGGCCGTCAGCTCAGCCAGGTTGAAAGCTTTATCAACCAGAAGGTCGACGCGATCATCGTCAACCCGGCCGACACCGCCGCCACCAAGCGCATCACCGACAAGGTCAAACAGGCTGGCATCCCGCTGGTGTACGTCAATAGCCGCCCCGAGGTCGACACGCTGCCCGACGGCGTGGTGTTTGTCGGCACCGACGAACGCGCCATCGGCCGCATGCAGATGGAGTACCTGGCCGAGAAGATGAACGGCAAGGGTAACCTGGCGATCATCCTCGGCCGCCTGGCGCACAGCGACACCCGCAAGCGCACCGACGGGGTCAAGGATGTGCTGGGCAAATACCCGGACATCAAGGTCGTCGAACAACAGAGCGGCGACTGGCAGCGCGACCAGGGCATGAACATCATGAACAGCTGGGTGGTATCGGGCGAGAAGATCGACGCCGTCGCCTCCAACAACGACGAAATGGGCATCGGCGCGGCCATGGCGCTCAAGTCCGGCGGGCAATCAAATGTGCTGGTCGGCGGCATCGACGGCACCCCCGATGGCCTGATGGCGATCAAGAACAGGATGCTCACCGTCAGCGTCTTCCGCGACCCGCTGGCCATGGGCGCCAAGGCCGTCGACACCGCGCTGGCACTGGTCAAGAAACAACCGATACAGGGTGATGTGTGGCTCGAAACCCAGTTGGTGACGGCAGAGAATTATCAACAGTTTGTGCGTAAGTAATCGCCGTCGGGTCGGGTAATCTCCTAACATGCACGGCCCTGTCAGGAGATGCCCTTGTCCACCCTTCGCCCCCCCGTTCTCGATGAAATCGATCGTCAGTTGATCGCCGCCTTGCAGCTCAATGCTCGCGAGAGCGTCGCGGTGCTGGCCCGGCAACTGGGCATTGCGCGCACCACGGTGACCTCGCGCCTGGCGCGGCTGGAGAAAACCAGAGTCATCACCGGCTATGGCGTGCGCCTTGGGCAACGGGTCACCGATGGCGGTTTACAGGCGTATGTCGGCATCACCGTGCAACCGCGCTCCGGTAAGGAAGTGCTGCGCCGGCTCAGTTGCCTGGCCCAGGTCCAGCAACTGTGCGCGGTCAGTGGCGAGTTCGATTACGTGGCCTGGCTGCGCACCGATTCGCCCGAGCAACTCGACCAGTTGCTCGACCTGATCGGCAGCGTCGATGGCGTCGAAAAGACCACCACTTCGATCATCCTCAGCAGCAAGGTCGACCGCAGTCAGCCGGTCTGATTGAGCTGAAATCGTCATAGTGACGCACACCTTCGTCATATCGACGTATCAATCGACAGATCGACAACACATTGCGCCTTATTAACGTACGCACACCTGCCTAGACTGTTTGCTATTCGTGTACCCCGCAGTCGACCAGGGCCGTCAGTCATGAAACACACTCGCCACCGCGCAGACGTTGAAAAGCCGATCACCATGTTCGGCCCGGATTTCCCTTTTGCCTTCGACGACTGGATTACCCATCCGGCCGGGCTGGGCAGCATTCCTGCCGAGCATCACGGCAGCGAAGTAGCCATCGTCGGTGCCGGAATCGCCGGCATGGTGGCCGCCTATGAACTGATGAAGCTGGGCCTGAAGCCGGTGGTTTACGAGGCGGCACAAATGGGCGGCCGCTTGCGCTCGCAGGCCTTTGAAGGCGCAGAAGGCATCATTGCCGAACTGGGCGGCATGCGCTTTCCGGCCTCAAGCACCGCCTTTTACCACTATGTCGACAAGCTCGGCCTGGACACCCAGCCCTTCCCCAACCCGCTGACGCCAGCCAGCGGCAGCACCGTGGTCGATCTGGAAGGCAACACTTACTACGCCCAAAGCCTCAGCGACTTGCCAGCCCTGTTTCAGGAAGTGGCCGATGCCTGGGCCGATGCGCTGGAGTGCGGTGCGCAATTTGCCGCGATCCAGCAGGCGATCCGCGACCGCGATGTACCGCGCCTCAAAGCCTTGTGGAACGAACTGGTGCCGCTGTGGGATGACCGCACCTTCTACGACTTCGTCGCCACCTCCAAGGCCTTCGCCAAACTGTCGTTCTACCACCGCGAAGTGTTTGGTCAGGTCGGCTTCGGGACTGGCGGCTGGGACTCGGACTTTCCCAACTCGATGCTGGAAATCTTTCGTGTGGTGATGACCCACTGCGATGAAAACCAGCACCTGATCGTCGGTGGCGTGCAGCAGGTACCGCTGGGCATCTGGCGTCATACACCGCAGCGCTGCGCCCACTGGCCAGCCGGCACCAGCCTGTCGTCGCTGCACCACGGCGCGCCGCGCACCGGGGTCAAGCGTATTGCCCGCAGCGCCGACGGACGCCTGGCGGTCACTGACAATTGGGGCGACACCCGCCAGTACGCAGCGGTGCTGACTACCTGTCAGAGCTGGCTGCTGACCACCCAGATCGAATGCGAAGAATCGCTGTTCTCGCAGAAGATGTGGATGGCGCTGGACCGCACCCGCTACATGCAGTCGTCGAAAACCTTCGTGATGGTCGACCGGCCATTCTGGAAGGACAAAGACCCGGAAACCGGCCGCGATCTGATGAGCATGACCCTCACCGATCGCCTGACGCGTGGCACTTACCTGTTCGATAACGGCGACGACAAGCCGGGCGTTATCTGCCTGTCGTATGCGTGGATGAGCGATGCACTGAAGATGCTGCCGCAACCGATCGACAAGCGCGTGCGCCTGGCACTCGATGCGCTGAAAAAGATCTACCCCAAGGTCGACATCGCCGCGCACATCATTGGTGACCCGATCACCGTGTCGTGGGAAGCCGACCCGAACTTTCTCGGTGCCTTCAAGGGCGCCCTGCCGGGGCATTACCGCTATAACCAGCGGATGTACGCGCATTTCATGCAACAGGACCTGCCCAGCGAGCAGCGCGGCATGTTCCTGGCCGGCGATGATATTTCCTGGACCCCGGCCTGGGTCGAAGGCGCGGTGCAAACCTCGCTTAACGCGGTGTGGGGCATCATGACCCACTTCGGCGGCCGGACCCACGCCGACAATCTGGGGCCAGGCGATGTATTCCATGAAATCGGCCCGATTGCGCTGGGCGACTGACTTGACGAGGTGCTTATGCGTATTGCCCTGTACCAATGCCCACCGTTGCCGCTGGAGGTCGACGCCAACCTGGCGCGCCTTGCCCGCCAGGCCGAGGCGGCAGCGCAGCAAGGTGCGCAGTTGCTGGTGTGCCCGGAGATGTTCCTGACCGGCTACAACATCGGCGCACCCGCCGTGCAGCGCCTGGCCCAGCCCGCCGACGGCCCGGCGGCGCAGCAGATTGCCGACATCGCCCGCCGCACCGGTGTGGCGATTGCCTATGGTTACCCCGAGCGTGGCGAAGACGGCCAGGTGTATAACGCCGCCCAACTGATCGACCGTCATGGCGCGCGGCTGGGCAATTACCGCAAGACTCACCTGTTCGGTGATCTGGACAAGAACATGTTCAGCGCAGGAGGCGATCAGTTTCCACTGATCGAGCTGGACGGCTGGCGCCTGGGGCTGCTGATTTGCTACGACGTGGAATTTCCGGAAACGGTACGGCGTCTGGCGCTGGCGGGCGCCAACTTGATTCTGGTGCCGACGGCGAACATGGTGCCGTTCGATTTCGTCTGTGAGGTCACCGTGCGCGCACGGGCTTTCGAGAACCAGTGCTATCTGGCCTACGTCAATTACTGTGGCAGCGAAGACACGGTGCATTACTGCGGGTTGAGCAGCCTCAATGGCCCGGACGGCAGCCGCCCGGTGCTGGCGGCTCGGGACGAACAGCTATTGATCACTGACCTGTCGGGCCAAGGCATCGAAGCAGCGCGGGCGCTGAATGACTATATGGCAGATCGTCGCCCGTCTTTGTATCGCTGATCAGCGTTTAGTCCGAGACGACCCTTTGCTGGAGACTACACTTTGCCTGAGGCCCGGCAATCCCTGAGCGGGCACTGTGTCTGGCAGAGGTAGTCCTTATGAAACTGGGTCACGCGCACCACTCAGAACTGGATCGTACGCTCACCCCGCACTGGCACCGCGACTGTAGCCTGGAGCTGGCACCGGACGGCAATGGCCATGTCTTGCACATCAGGCCCGGCGGCATGATTCGCCTGGATGACGACACGACTCGCATAAGCGAGTTGGTCGATGGCCAGCGCAGCGTTCAGCAGATCATCGACACCTTGCACAGCCGCTTTCCGAACCTGCCGGAAATGGGCACCGATGTCGATGAATTCATCAGGCATGCGCACGATATGCAGTGGATCGTGCTGGTTTGAGCAGAGCCTGCTGATTACTTGCGGCTGGCGATGATGTACACGGCGTGGATGATGCCGGGGAAGTAGCCCAGCAGGGTCAGCAGGATATTGAGCCAGAAAGCGCCGCCGAAGCCGACTTGCAGGAACACGCCCAGTGGAGGCAGCAGGATGGCGATGATGATGCGAATGATGTCCATGGGTAAGCTCCTGATTGAATGGCCGTGATGGCCTGTGCTCAATCGACCCTTGGCCGCTACAGGGGTTCCATGCCTTCTGGCATACCGCCATTATTCATCGCATGTGCAAAAAACGCGGACAAAGAAAACCCCGCCGAAGCGGGGTTTTCCAGACTGTTTCCCTGACATCCCTTTCTTCCCACCGTCCTGGCAGGCTTCCCTACGTGTCCCTGTTATTTTGGTTGCGCATCCTGCGCGACGTCCATGTAGTTAGATTATCTTTGGATCCCTTTTTTCGGAAGAGGCTATTTGTCACCACGGCGTGTAAGCCAAAGCTTACAAAATGACAACGATTCTCAAAACCTGATGCTCAAAACTGGGAAGCCTCCAGCAGATACAACGATTCGCTGCCTGCGCGCACCGACGCATCCAGCGAATGAATGCGTGGCAGCAGCCGGGCAAAGTAGAAACGCGCAGTACCGAGCTTGCTGGCATAGAAGTCTTCTTGCGTCTCTTTGCCCAATGCCGCGCCCGCCATGCGCGCCCACATCCAGGCATAAGCGGTGTAGCCGAACAGATGCAGATACTCCACAGACGCAGCGCCGATTTCGTTCGGATTGCGCTGCGCACGCTCAAGCACCCACCAGGTCAGGTCATCGAGCTTGTCCAGCGCACCCCGTAGCGGCTCGACGAACTCGGCCTGGCGACTGTCGGCCGTCTTGATGAAGTGACGCACCTCATTGGAAAACAACCGGTACCACTCACCCTGCGAGCCGACGATCTTGCGCCCGACCAGGTCCAGCGCCTGAATGCCGTTGGTGCCTTCGTAGATCTGGGTGATGCGCACGTCGCGCACCAGTTGCTCCTGCCCCCACTCGCGAATGTAGCCATGGCCGCCCAGAACCTGCTGACCATGCACGGTGATTTCGAGCCCCAGATCGGTCAGGAAAGCCTTGGCCACCGGGGTCAACAGCGCCACCAGTGCATCGGCACGCTGACGCTCCTGAGCGTCTTCACTGTACTTGGCGATGTCCAGTTGCAGCGCGACATAGGCGGTGAATGCACGGCCACCTTCGTTGAGTGCCTTCATGGTCAGCAGCATGCGCCGTACATCGGGGTGCACGATGATCGGATCGGCGGCCTTGTCGCGATTCTGCGTGCCGGTAGGGGCACGGCTTTGCAGACGCTCACGGGCATAGTCGATGGCGTTCTGATAAGAACGCTCGCCCGAGGCCAGACCCTGGATCCCGACGCCCAGACGCTCGTAGTTCATCATGGTGAACATCGCCGCCAGGCCCTTGTTCGGCTCGCCGATCAGATAGCCCTGCGCGCCGTCGAAATTCATCACGCAGGTGGCCGAGGCCTGAATGCCCATCTTGTGCTCGATGGAACCACAGGTCACCGCATTGCGCTCGCCCAGGCTGCCGTCTTCATTGACCAGAAACTTGGGCACCAGAAACAGCGAAATGCCCTTGGGACCGGCCGGCGCATCGGGCAGCTTGGCCAACACCAGATGAATGATGTTCCCGGCCAGATCGTGTTCGCCGCCGGTAATGAAAATCTTGCTGCCGCTGATCGTGTAAGCGCCGTCGGCCTGAGGCTCGGCGCGGGTACGGATAATCCCCAGATCGGTACCGGCATGGGCTTCGGTCAGGCACATCGAACCGCTCCAGAGGCCGGCGTACATGTTGGGCAGGTACGTGGCCTTGAGCGCTTCACTGGCGTGGTTGTTCAGCGACACGCAGGCGCCGGAGGTCAGCATCGGGTACAGGCCGAACGCCAGGCTGGCGGAGTTGAGCATCTCTTCGACCAGCGCGCCAACCACCTTGGGCATGCCCATGCCGCCGAACTCGGGGTTGCCGCCAACCCCCACCCAGCCGCCTTCGGCATAGGTGCGGTAGGCCTCTGGGAAACCGGCCGGCGTGGTGACCACGGTGTCGTTCCAGTGGCAGCCTTCTTCGTCGCCATTGCGGCTCAGCGGTGCGATGCTCTTGCTGGTGACCTTGCCGGCTTCTTCAAGGATGGCGTCGACGGTTTCGGTGTCGACCACCTCGGCCAGGGCCGGCAAACGGGCCCAGAGTCTGGAGACGTCGAACACTTCATTAAGGACGAAGCGCATATCGCGCAGCGGCGCTTTATAGTCAGCCATGGCATACCTCGTGAACGGGAAGCTAAAGACACGAACAATGAAGCCGGACCCGCTATGACCAAGGCCGCACTTCGAAGAGCCCGAGTGTAGCCGAACAACTATTGCGACACATAGGGTCTGCTTGTGACTGGATAGTTTTTCCCAGTCACAAAAATGCGCCCGTCAGGGCTACGCGGTATCGGCCACACGCGTCGAACCGCGTCTTTGCGGCTGTCCATAGGCAATCACACAGTTGCGACCGGCACCTTTGGCGGCATACAACGCCTGGTCGGCTGCCTTGAGCACTTCGTCGGGCGTACGCTGTTCGGGCTGACGTTCGGCCACACCCATGCTGACGGTCACCGAAACGCTGCTGGCCTGACCTGCACCGCGGCGTAACCGCCCCTGTTGATCGTCTTGCGGGCGATTGTCAGGGTTGCGCAGCTGAATCTGATAATTGGCGATGGTTTCGCGGATCGCTTCCAGGTGCGGCATACACTCCTCCAGCGTTTTGCCGGGGAACACAATCGCAAACTCTTCACCGCCATAGCGGTAGGCCTTGCCACCACCCTGAGTGATTTTCGACAGTTTGCTGGCCACCAGGCGCAGCACCTGGTCGCCGACATCGTGGCCATGGGTGTCGTTGAATTTCTTGAAGTGATCCACATCGCTCATCGCCAGCACGTAATTGCGCCCCAGGCGTTGCAACCGCTCGTTGAGCGCTCGCCGACCCGGCAGCCCGGTCAACTCGTCGCGGAAGGCCATTTGATAGGCTTCCTGCGCCACGGCAGCGGCAATCATCAACATGACCTGGCTGCACATGATGTTCAGGGTGAACGGCAGAATGAAAGTCTTGGGCAACGCCCAGAACAACCCCAGCAAGCCAACCAGTTGCGCGGCATGCAGCGGGCGCGGCTTGTTCAGGTACTGCCAGATCAACACCCCGAAAGCGATCAGAAACATCACATACGACAGCTGGATCAGGCTCATCCACGAACCATGCAACGCCGGCCAGCGAATGTCCGCCAGCCAGTTCTGCACTTCAAGCGGATAACTCTGTTCAAGCCCCAACGCCACGCCCCCGACCACCAGCAGCACGGCCAGGCGCGCAACCAGATCCTGGAACAGATGCGTGCGCTCTTCCCAGGCGGCATACAGGCCGTACATCACCGGTAGCAACAGGCACATCAGGTGGAACACTACCGCCGCATCGTCCCGCACCACACCATTGTCGCGATAGAAATCGGTCTGGGTGTCGAGCAGGTAATAGGCGATGTACACGGTGACCATCAGCGCCAGCTCGCGCTGGCGGCGATACACCGCGCAATACGCGCCTCCCAGCAGCAACACCAGGGTCGGCAGGACATTGAAGAGGGAAGTAAAGAAAACGCTCAGGTCTTTGACATAAGCCGCCGCAAGGCCGCCCACAAACAGAACGCCGGCAGGCAGAAAGTGACTCAGTCGTGCAGCAGATGGACGCAACAAGGGGGATGTCTCCTACTCGGCATCAGAAAATGGCCCGGCATAATGGCATTGTGCCTTTGCTGGGTAAGTAATGCATTCAGCAGGAACTAAATAGCTAACTAATTTCTGTAACGGCAGGGATCAGGAAAGGTTGATTGCAAATAGCTATTAGCGATAATTCTTCATGAAAAAAAGACCGGCACAAGGTGCCGGCCGTACGACCAAGAAGTGGTTGTCAATGCATAAGACCGTGAGGTAGCAATCGCGAAGTTTTAAGCCAGAACACCAATCTGCCACGGGCAGAATTCATCCTCGCCAAGCCCGTTCAGTTCGCTGCGGGTCGGCGTACCCGAAGCATGCTCCAGCAAGCGCTCAAAGATTTCCTGGCCCATTTGCACAATGGTCTTGTCGCCATCGATGATCTGCCCGCAATTGATGTCCATGTCGTCGCTCAGGCGCTGGTACATCGGCGAATTGCTGGCCAGTTTGAAGGTCGGTGCCGGCAGCGAGCCAAAGCAGGAGCCGCGCCCGGTAGTAAAAGCAATCAGGTTGGCACCGCCGGCAATCTGCCCGGTGGCCGACACCGGGTCGTAGCCGGGCGTGTCCATGAACACCAGACCTGAAGCGGTCACCGGGTGGGCGTACTCGTAGACTTCCATCAGCGGCGCATTGCCGCCCTTTTTTGCCCCACCGAGGGATTTTTCCAGCACATTGGCCAGGCCCCCTGCGTTGTTGCCGGGACTGACCCGGCCATTGATCTGGGTATCGCGACCACGGTTATATTCCAGCCACCAGTCGATGCGCTCGATCAGCTTGCGCCCCACCTGCGGCGACACGGCGCGGGCAGTCAGGGTGTGCTCGACACCGAAGATTTCCGAGGTTTCGGACAGAATGGCCGTACCGCCATGGCGCACCAGAATGTCCACGGCCGCGCCCAGCGCCGGGTTGGCCGACAGACCGGAAAAACCATCCGAGCCACCGCACTGCATGCCGATCATCAAGTGCTCGGCCGACACCGGCTCGCGCCTGGCTCGATCGGCAAGCGGCAGCATGCCTTCGATCAGCGCAATGCCTTGCTCAGTGGCGCTTTTCACACCACCGACCTCCTGAATGATCAGCTTCTTGAGCATCTCGCCTTCCAGCAAGCCTTCCTGCTCGAAGAAACCATGAATATTGTTGCGCTCGCAGCCCAAGGCAATCACCACCGCGCCGACGGTGTTGGGGTGCTTGATATAGCCGCCGATGGTGCGGCGCAGCAGGTCCATCGGCTCGCCGGTCATTTCCATGCCGCAGCCGATCTCGTGCACGAACGGCACCACGCCATCGATGTGCGCGAAGTTTGCCAAACGTTCGGCGTCAAAATGGTTGGCGATCTTGCGCGCTACCGTGGCACCGCAGTTGCCGACCACGAACACGCCGAGGTAATTGCGCGTCGCCACGCGACCGTCCTCGCGTACGATGCCCTGAAAGGTCGCCCGCTGTGCAGGGGCCAACAGATCGGTCGGCACGTAATCCAGACCGTAGCGGTAGTCGCGGGCGGTCTCGCCGAAGGCGATGTTGTGGCTGTGCATCCAGGTGCCAGCCGGCAGGTCCTCGGCGGCATAACCGATGACGGTGTTGTATTTAAGCACCGGCTCGCCCTTGGCGATCAGGCACGCCGCGACCTTGTGTCCTTGCGGTACGGGCTGGCGCGTGGTCACGCCTTCGCTGTGGATAACCGTTGCGACGGGAATCTCGATGCGCGCGACGACAACATTGTCGGCGGCATCCAGACGAATGACGGGGCTGACTTCACGGTTGTTCATAAGGGTGACTCTAGTTATGGGGACGCATGCTCAAGGCTGCAAACAGCGGCGCGACAACTGCCGCGCCGCTGTCCGGGCTTAACGGGACTCAGGGGCGCTTGCCGAACTCAGTGCTGTGCTGGGTCCAGGCCAGTGCCTGCTCGCTGAGCGAGAAACCAAGGCCCGGACGATTGGGCACCCACATGCGTCCGTCGCGCAGCTCAAGACGCTCGTTGAACAATGGCTCCAGCCACTCGAAATGCTCCAGCCATGGTTCTTCCTGATAGGCCGCCGCCAGGTGCAGGTGGATTTCCATGGCGAAGTGCGGCGCCAGCTTGAGGCCCTTGAAGCTGGCCAGGTTCATGATTTGTAGAAACGGCGTGATGCCGCCCACCCGTGGCGCATCGGGCTGAATGAAATCGCAGCCGCGGGCATTGATCAGTTGGGCGTGCTCGCCAAAGCTGGTGAGCATTTCGCCGGTGGCAATGGCCGTGTCCAGCGACGCCGCCAGTGCCGCATGGCCTTCTACGTCATAGCAGTCGAGGGGTTCTTCGATCCAGGTCAGGTCGAATTCTTCGAGCTTGCGGCAGAAGCGCTGGGCGGTGACCCGGTCCCATTGCTGGTTGGCATCGACCATCAGCGGGAAGCCTTCACCCAACTGCTCGCGCACCGCCTTGACGCGCTTGTAGTCAATGCCGGTATCAGGCTGGCCGACCTTGATCTTGATTCCGCCGATACCGTTGCCACGCGAGATCTCGACGTTTTCCAGGACCTTTTCCAGCGGCGTGGACAGATAACCACCAGAGGTGTTGTAGCACTGCACCGAGTCACGATGGGCACCCAGCAACTTGGCCAGTGGCAAACCGGCACGCTTGGCCTTGAGGTCCCACAGGGCGATGTCGAACGGGGCGATGGCCTGGGTGGTCAAGCCGCTGCGGCCCATCGAGGCACCGGCCCAAAGCAGCTTGTTGAAGATTTTGGCGATGTCATTAGGGTCTTCACCGAGCAGGTTCGGCGCGATCTCTTTGGCATGGGCGTACATGCCAGGGCCACCGGCACGCTTGGAATAACCGAAGCCGATGCCTTCATGGCCTTCACGGGTACGAATCTCGGCGAAGATAAAGGCGATTTCGGTCAGTGGTTTCTGCCGGCCGGTCAACACCTTGGCATCGCTGATCGGCGCGCCCAGCGGCAGCACGGTGTAAGACAGTTTGACCCACTCGATGCTGTCGGTGCTGGCCTGGCCACGCTGCATGGATGCGATTTTGGGGTCGATGTAGACGTTGCTTTCGATCATGGAAATAGCCTCTTGTTATTGAGCCGAAGGTTGGCCGGTCAGGTCGCTCAGTTGCAGGCGCTTGAGCGTGCCGACGATAAACAGGTAGGAAAACGCCGCCAGCAAGCCGTGGGCGCCGACGTAGAACAGCGCGCTGTTGAACGAGCCGCTGGAATGCAGCAGGTAACCGATCACCACCGGCGTGACAATGCCGGCGGTGTTGCCCATGGCGTTGAACACCCCGCCGGTCATGCCGACCATTTCTCGTGGCGCCGTGTCGGCCACCACGCTGAAGCCCAGGTTGCCGAAGCCCTTGCCGAAGAACGCCAGGCTCATGACGGCAATGACCAGCCACTGGGTGTCGACGAAGTTGCACAGCATCATGGTCGAGCTGAGCAGCACGCCGGCGATGATCGGCGTCTTGCGGGCAATGCTCAGCGATTGGGTGCGGCGCATCAGGTAGTCGGAAAAGAACCCCGAAGAGATGGCGCCGATCAGGCCGCACAAGGCCGGAATCGACGCGACCAGGCCGGCCTGCAAAATGTCGAAGCCACGCTCTTTGACCAGATAGATCGGAAACCAGGTGACATAGAACCAGGTCACCGCACTGACGCAGTACTGGCTGATGAACATGCCCAGCAGCATGCGGCTCTTGAACAGCAGGCCGATTTCAGCCAGCGAGCTGCGCCGGTTGCCCCTGGGCTGGGCAGCTTGCCCCTCCAAGTCGACCAGGCCTTCGCCCTGGCGAATGTATTCAAGCTCGGCGGCATTCATCTTTGGGTGCTTGACCGGCAGGTAGTAGTTCATCCACCAAATCACCGCGATGCCCAGACCCACCAGGCCCATGATGATGAACACGTACTCCCAGCCAAAGGCGTAGCAAAGCCAGCCCATGAACGGCGTGAAAAAGGCCAGCGAGATGTATTGCGCGCTATTGAAGATGGCCCCGGCCATGCCGCGCTCCGAGGACGGAAACCAGGAGGCAATGACCCGGGTACAGGCCGGCCCCACCGGTGACTCCGCCACCCCGAGCAGAAAGCGCAAGGCCAGCAGCAGGGGCACGATCATGCCGATGAAATGCACCAGGCCCATGCAGACGGTGAAGATGGACCAGACCACAATGGCGATGGTCAGGGATTTCTTCGAACCCAGCCGGTCACTGAGCCAGCCGGCAGGAATCAGGAAAACCACATACGCCCAACTGAAGATGGAAAACAGATAACCCATTTCCACCGAACTGATGCCCAGTTCCTTGCTCATGTCGGAGCCGGCGACCGCCAGTGCCGCCCGGTCGCCGCTGCTCAGCGCCAAAACCATGGTAATCAGCGCCAGGGTCAGGTAGCGATAGCGACTTGCACCGATCGCACGAGCCACCGCACCGACCTTTGACGGCTCTTGCGCGGCATAGCTGTTCTGGTTGTTCATCTCCAATGCCTCATTATTTTTATTGGCGTCATGAAGCGCCCGAACGACAAAGGGCCTGAACCATGACAGCGCTATCAAATGACAGCGCTGTCAAAATAGTAGAAGCATTGCGCATGGCGTTGCAAACCGCCTTTTCCGGGAAATTCCCGTTAACTGGGAATGCGTTCCGAGCGACCGGATCGACCGGGCTTTGCGCTAGAATCGCGGCATTGAATAATCGCGCTCCGCCGCCGCTGCCTGCCTTGAAGGTCACCTCATGCTTGAAACGCCCTCCGGCACCACCGGTCGCCTACTCTCGGCTCAACCGATCAGCAATCGAACCGCCACCGTCACGCTCGACGACGTTGCCAGGCTGGCCAAGGTGTCGCCCATTACCGTTTCACGGGTCATCAACCGGCCGGAGCTAGTGTCGGAGAAAACCGCCAAACGGGTGAAAAGCGCGATTCGCAAGACCGGCTATGTACCCAACCTGCTGGCCGGTGCGCTGGTGTCGCAGCGCAGTCGACTGGTCATCGTGGTTATACCGACGATTGCCAGCCGCGCCTTTGTCGATACGGTCAGCCAGTTGGGGCTGCGTCTGGCAGCGGCGCGCTATCAGCTACTGCTCAGCCAGTCAGACCTCACAGCGGCCGATGAGTCCGAACTGATCGACAGCATTCTTGCCAGGCGCCCGGATGGCCTGGTGCTGACCCGCCGGCTACACACCGAACAGGCACGGGAAAAGCTGCTGGCGCGTGGTATTCCGGTGATCGAAGCCTGGGAGCTGCATGACCAGCCCATCGATACGGTGGTCGGCTTTTCTCACGAAGCGGTGGGCAGGGCCATGGCCGAACACATGATAGAGCGCGGTTACACCCGCATTGCGCTGATCTGGAGCGACGACGCCCGTGCTGCCCGGCGCCGGCTGGCGTGTATGCAGCGCCTTGCTGAGGCCGGTATCGAGGTGGTTGCCTGTGAGCTTGAGCCGGTGCCGGTCAATATGGGCAATGGCCGCCAGGCAATGGCGCGCCTGCTCAAGGCGGGGGTACGGATGGATGCGGTGATCTGCAGTATCGATCAACTGGCACAAGGGGTCATGGCCGAAGCCCAGGCCCAGGGTATGCGCGTGCCGCAGGACGTGGCGGTGATCGGCTTCGGCAACCTGGAATTCGCCGCACACACCCACCCGCGCCTGACCACCGTCAATGTCGATGGTGGCCGGATCGGCTTGCGCACCGCCGAGTTGCTGCTGCAACGCATGGATGGCAGCCTGTCACGTGGCAAGCACAGCGAGGATGTCGGCTTTGATCTGGTAATCCGGGAAAGCACCTGAAGGGCACCTCCCCGTAATCACAGCCTGTCAGTAACCCAGACCGAAGTCCTCTTCTTTCATGTCCATCAGGTTGGCAGCGCCCGACACGATTGCCGCTGCATGGGTGCGGGTACGTGGCAGGATGCGCTGGTAGTAGAAGCGCGCGGTCTGCAGCTTAGCCGTGTAGAACGCCTCTTCCGAAGTGCCTTCAGCCAGTTTCTGTGCAGCAGCACGCGCCATGTCGGCCCAGAAGTAGGCCAGGCATGCGTAGCCTGAGAACATCAGGTAATCCACCGAGGCGGCACCGACTTCTTCGCGATCTTTCATCGCGGCCATACCGACTTTCATGGTCAGTTCGCCCCACTCCTTGTTCAACGCCGCCAGGGGTGCGGTGAACTCGGCGATGGCCTCGTTGCCTTCGTTGGCCTGGCAGAACTTGTGGACGATTTTAGTGAAGCCCTTGAGCGCCTCGCCTTGGGTCATCAGCACCTTGCGGCCCAGCAGGTCCAGCGCCTGGATGCCGGTGGTGCCCTCGTACAGCATCGAAATGCGGCTGTCGCGCACGTTCTGCTCCATGCCCCATTCGGCAATGAAACCGTGGCCACCGTAGATCTGCACGCCATGGTTGGCCGACTCGAAGCCCACCTCGGTCATGAACGCCTTGGCGATCGGGGTCATGAACGCCAGCAGGGCGTCGGCGGCCTTGCGCTGTTCCTGGTCTTCGCTGTACTTGACGATGTCGACCTGCTTGGCGGTGAAGTACACCATCGCGCGGGTGCCTTCGGCGAAGGCCTTGATGGTCAACAGCATGCGCCGTACATCGGGGTGCACGATGATCGGGTCGGCAGCCTTGTCCGGGGCCTTGGGGCCGGTCAGCGAGCGCATTTGCAGGCGGTCGCGGGCGTATTTCAAGCCGCCCTGAAACGCCACTTCGGCGTGTGCCAGGCCTTGCAGCGCAGTACCCAGGCGTGCGGTGTTCATGAACGTGAACATGCAGTTCAGGCCCTTGTTCGGCGGGCCGATCAGGAAACCGGTAGCGCCGTCGAAGTTCATCACGCAGGTGGCGTTGCCGTGAATGCCCATCTTGTGTTCCAGCGAACCGCAGGCCACGGCGTTGCGCGTACCGATAGCGCCTTGGGCGTCAGGCAGAAACTTGGGCACGATGAACAGCGAAATGCCTTTGGTGCCGGCCGGCGCATCGGGCAGACGCGCCAGCACGATATGGACGATGTTATCGGCCATGTCGTGTTCGCCTGCGGAAATGAAGATCTTGGTGCCGCTGACCTTGTAGGAACCATCGGCCTGAGGTTCGGCCTTGGTGCGCAGCATGCCCAGGTCGGTGCCGCAGTGCGATTCGGTCAGGCACATGGTGCCGGTCCACTCACCCGACACCAGTTTGGTCAGGTAAGTCTCTTGCTGCTCAGGCGTGCCATGTTCGGAAATAGTGTTCATCGCGCCATGCGACAGGCCCGGGTACATGCCCCACGACCAGTTGGCCTCGCCGACCAGTTCACTGATTGCCAGCCCCAGCGATTCAGGCAGGCCCTGACCACCGTGATCGACATCATGGGCCAGGCTCGGCCAGCCGCCCTCGACGAATTGCTTGTACGCCTGCTTGAAGCCGGTCGGCGTCTTCACTCCCGACTCGCTCCAGGTACAGCCTTCGGTATCACCGACGCGATTCAGCGGTGCCAGCACCTGCTCACAGAACCTTGCACCCTCTTCAAGAATGGCATCGACCATGTCGGGGGTAGCGTCCTGGCAGGCTGCAAGGCTCTGGTAATGGGCCTCGTAACCCAGCAGCTCATCACGCACGAATCGAATATCACGCAAGGGGGCCTTGTAGTCAGGCATAGCTTGTAACCTCTGCTGGTGAATCCCGAATGAATGACTGACCGGTCGTGACGGGAACGCTTTTACTGCCGTTGGCGCTTGACGCTGCCTACCGATCAAACAGATGTTTGAAACTTACGTTTACACCCGAACCTTGTCAATAGCGCATTGCCCGGCGGCTGCCTCATGCAGGCGCAAAGCCGCACAGACCGTGGCCTGCAGCACAAGCGGGGATGTATAGGGGAAGTCTAGTCGAGGGGCAGCCAGTTGCGACCATGAAACAGCATGGCGGTCAGCATCAACGCAAAAACGACAACGCCGTGCGCAAAGGCACGGCGTTAACGGTAAAACGACCTGAGGGGATCAGGCGTAGGTATCGATCAGCGTACCCAGTGCTTCACTGCTGGCACGTTGTGCTGCAACGCCCGCTTCGACCTGAAACTTGCCGGCTTCGAGCTCGACAATGTTGGAAGGCAGATCGGAACGCTGGCTACGGTCAACGGAGCGCAGATTCTCCAGCTGAAAATCAGAGGACTGGCTGCGACCAGACACTTCGATGCTGTTACTGGCGATCTGGGAGGCCGCCTGATCGACACGATTCTGCCCGACCTGAATTGCACTCAGGCCTGGATAAAGCGTGTTGTTCATGGATATTTGCATAAGCCAATCCTCAGCTCATAGAAAGCAAGGCCTATTAAAACAGGGATGAAGGCAAAAGGCCCCACAAAAAGACTAATGGTAATGGCCCCAGCAATAGGTTAAATCTTGATCAATCGCCAAAGCACCTTGCAGATCAGCTACCTGCGCCGTAACAGCGGCTCAAGCGTCAAATAATCAGCCACTGTTTCAGCAACAGGCTGTAACAGTCGTGGCACCTGTCCGAGACAAGGCGCAGGCAATTGCGCAACCAGCGTCGCCAGATTGTCCTGCAGCCGTGAGGTCTGTGCATCGACGATATTGGCCACCCAACCGGCCAGTATCAGGCCGTCGCGAGCGATGGCTTCGGCCGTCAGCAACGCATGACTGATACAGCCCAGGCGCACGCCCACCACCAGAATGACCGGCAGTTTCAGGGCAATCGCCAGATCGGACAGATGTTCATCGCCACTTAGCGGCACCCGCCAGCCACCCGCCCCCTCGATCAACGTGAAATCGGCTTCACGCGCCAACAGCCGCTGCATCGGCGGCAGTAAATCAGACACCCGCAGTTCCAGCCCCGCCTCCCGCGCTGCCAGATGCGGCGCGATGGCCGGCTCGAATGCGAACGGGTTGACCTCTTCGTACGTCAGCGGCGTGGTGCATTGCGCAAGCAACGCCAAGGCATCGCTGTTACGCAGGCCATTGCCGACAAGCTCGCAACCGGAAGCCACCGGCTTGCCGGCCGCCGTGCTCAAACCGGCACGGCGGGCCGCCTGCAACAGCCCGGCGGCGATGGTGGTCTTGCCGATATCGGTGTCGGTTCCGGCGATGAAAAACGCAGCGCTCATGAATGTTTTTCCAGCACGACATAAATGGCCTGATAGGTCGCAGGCAAACCCTGGTCCTGGCGAAAGTCTTCGTAAGCCTCGACCAGCCCACGAATCCGCTTGCGGCCGGTCAGGCCGGTGGCACGGCCGGGATTGAGGTTATGCGCGCCCAAGGCTTTAAGCTCGTGAGTCAGGCTGCGCACGTCCGGGTAATGCAGCACATGCGCACGGACTTCCAGGCTGCGAATGCGCAGCCCGCTGGCCTCGCACAATTGCTGATAGGCATCCTGTTCGCGGAAGCGATTGACATGCACCAGTCCATCGACGCGCTGCCAGCTGCTGCGCAGCTCATGCAAGGTGCCGACGCACAGGCTGGAAAACGCGAACACGCCACCGGGGCGCAATACCCGCCGTGCCTCGCTGAGCACCGCTGCAAAGTTGGCGCACCACTGCACCGCCAGGCTGGAAAACACCAGGTCAACGCATTCACGTTGCAGCGGCAAACTCTCGGCATCGCCAGCGACAAAATGCTTCGCCCCGCCCTGCGGTTGCGCGTGGCGCAGCATGCCTTCGGCAATGTCCAGTGCCACACCCTCGGCCGCACCAAAGCGTTGCCCCAGCGCACGGCTGAAATGCCCGGTGCCACAGCCCAGGTCGAGCCAGCGAGCAGACCTCAGTTGAACAGGCAACTGCGCCAGCAAATGCTGACCCACCGCACGTTGCAGTTCGGCCACGCTGTCATAACTGGCCGCCGCACGAGAGAACGAAGCGGCCACGTGTTGCTTGGTCGGCAGTCCACCCGGCAACGGGATAGCAGAAAGATCAGTCATCGTCCGACGCTCGTAAAAAAGCCCGGATCGCCGCCGCCACGCCATGCGGGCTTTCCAGAATAAAGGCATGGCTGGCCTGTTCGATCAGGCCCACTTCGACATCCGGCAGCAGCGCCAGCAAGTCACTCGCCGCCTCGGCCGGAACAAACGCATCGAGCCCGGCAAACAGGTGCAGTTGCGGCCCACGATAACTCTGCAAGGCCTCGCGGGTATCGAGCCGTTCAAGCACGCGCAAGCCATCGAGTAATGCTTGTCTGGAAAGGTGCGGCGCCGCGGCCTTGAGCTGGCGCGACAGGCCACGCGGGTCTTCGCCGCCCTGGCTGCACAGCAGGCTGAAACGCTTGAGCGTCGCTTGCGGGTCTTGCTCGCAGCCGGCCAGAAATGCGACGAAGTCGGCCTCCGGCAGCGCATGCGGCCAGGCGCCGCGCGGCACGAAACAGGTATTGCTGGCCAACGTCACAAGGCCACAGCAATGTTCACCACGCCGCGCCGCCAGTTCAGCCGCGAGCATGCCGCCCAGCGACCAGCCGCCCAGCCACACATCGTTGGGCAGCGTGGCATCCAGCTCGTCGAGCCAGGTCTGCACGTCGCTGGTGCCAGGCTCCGGCAAGGGTTCGATCTCGACGTTCAGGTGCTCGTCCAGCCCGCGCAAGGCGGCGGCCAACGGCTCCAGCGGCGAAACACCCAGACCCCAGCCGGGCAACAGCACCAGACGATTACGCATGTGTCGACTCCACCGTTTCATCCACACCCAGCAGTGGCCAGCACTGCGCCAGTGCCTCCAACAATAGCTGCACTTGCTCAGGTGTGTGTGCGGCGCTCAAGGTCACCCGCAAACGGGCGCTGCCGGCCGGCACGGTCGGTGGACGAATAGCCGTCACCAGCAGGCCGCGCTCCCGCAGCAATTGCGACAGGTGCAAGGCACGCCCGGCATCGCCGATCATGATCGGCTGAATCGGCGTAAAACTGTCCATCAGGCGCAGACCGATCTGCTCGGCACCCTGACGAAACTGCTGGATCAACGCAGCCAGATGCTCACGCCGCCAATGCTCGCTGCGCAGCAGCTCCAGGCTCTTGAGCGTCGCGCAGGCCAGCGCCGGCGGCTGGCTGGTGGTGTAGATATACGGCCGCGCGAACTGGATCAGTGTCTCGATCAACTCTTCGCTGCCGGCCACAAACGCCCCGGAGGTGCCAAAGGCCTTGCCCAGCGTACCGATCAGCACCGGTACCTCATCGATGCCCAGGCCAAAGTGCTCGACACTGCCACCGCCATTGGCGCCCAGCGGGCCGAAGCCGTGGGCATCGTCGACCATCAGCCAGGCGCCGCGACTTTTTGCGGTGCGCGCCAGCGCCGGCAAGTCGGCGATATCGCCATCCATGCTGAACACGCCATCGGTCACCACCAGGCTATCGCCCACCGCCTTGTCCAGCCGGGCATGCAGGCTGGCCGCATCGTTGTGCAAATAACGGCTGAAACGTGCACCGCTGAGCAAGCCGGCATCCAGCAACGAGGCATGATTGAGACGGTCTTCAAGCACCGAATCGCCCTGCCCGACCAGCGCCGTGACGGTGCCCAGGTTGGCCATGTAGCCGTTGGAAAACAGCAATGCGCGCGGGCGTCCGGTGAACTCGGCCAATGCCAGCTCCAGCTCGTGATGCGGGCCGCTGTGGCCGATCACCAGATGCGAAGCGCCGCCGCCCACGCCCCAGCGCTCGGCACCGGCCTGCCAGGCGGCAATCACCTGCGGGTGGTTGGCCAGGCCCAGATAGTCATTGTTGCAAAAGGTCAGCAGCGGCTGGCCGTCGACCACCGCCAGCGGACCTTGCGGGCTTTGCAGCAGCGGCCGCTGACGGTACAGCTCGGCGGCGTGGCGCGCATCGAGCCGCGCCCGAAGATCGAAAGACATGCTGACCTCGCGTGATCAGGCCGAGACCGCGTTATAGAACATCGAACTGCTTTGCTGCTCGACCAGCGCCTGCTCGATGGCGGCCTGGTGCACTTCGTCCGGGTGCTCTTGCCCGGCTTCTGGCTGGATGCCCAGGCGGGCGAACAGCAGCATGTCCTTGTCGGCCTGCGGGTTGGCGGTAGTCAGCAGTTTTTCGCCGTAGAAAATCGAGTTGGCGCCGGCAAAGAACGCCAGGGCCTGCATCTGCTCGTTCATCGCCTCGCGGCCCGCCGACAGCCGCACATGCGACTGGGGCATCAGGATGCGCGCCACGGCCAGCATGCGGATGAAATCGAACGGGTCGACCTCTTCGGCATTTTCCAGCGGCGTGCCAGCGACCTTGACCAGCATGTTGATCGGCACCGACTCGGGGTGCTCGGGCAGGTTGGCCAGCTGGATCAGCAGGCCTGCGCGGTCGTCCAGCGACTCGCCCATGCCGAGGATGCCGCCGGAGCAGATCTTCATCCCGGCATCGCGCACGTAGGCCAGGGTTTGCAGGCGCTCGGCGTAGGTGCGGGTGGTAATGATGTTGCCGTAGAACTCCGGCGACGTATCGAGGTTGTGGTTGTAGTAATCCAGGCCAGCGGCGGCCAGCGCCTCGGTCTGCTCCAGATCGAGACGACCCAGGGTCATGCAGGTTTCCAGGCCCATGGCCTTCACGCCTTTGACCATCTCCAGCACGTACGGCATGTCTTTGGCCGAAGGATGCTTCCAGGCCGCGCCCATGCAGAAGCGGGTCGAGCCGATGGCCTTGGCGCGGGCGGCCTCTTCCAGCACCTTTTGCACCTCAAGGAGTTTCTGCTTGTCGAGGCCGGTGTTGTAGTGGCCCGACTGCGGGCAGTACTTGCAGTCTTCAGGGCAGGCGCCGGTCTTGATCGACAGCAGGGTCGACACCTGCACGCGGTTGGCGTCGAAATGAGCGCGGTGCACCGTCTGCGCCTGAAACAACAGGTCATTGAAAGGCTGCACAAACAGTGCCTTGACCTCGGCTAAAGTCCAGTCGTGACGCAGGGTAGCAGTGATGCTGGCGCTCATCGGGCGGCTCCTTGTTGAAATCGGACACAACGCCTGGGTGCAAAGACCACAGGCGCGACACGGTTGTTCGGCTTGATTTTCGGCATAGTTAAGGAATGACAATGCCTTGTCAACCACATGAAGATTCACAGGTTTACATCTGGTTAAAAAACAAACGATTCTGCTTATTGTGCGATGAGCCCAGCGACAGTGAAATGCCGCTGTGCGTGCCGTGCGAGGCCGAGCTGCCGTGGCTCAACGCACAATGCCTGTGCTGCGCTCTGCCGCTGCCGGGCTTCGATGGCCACTGCCTCGATTGCACCTTGAAGCCGCCAGCGTTCAGCCAGGTGATTGCACCGTGGGAATACCGCTTCGTGGTCGACCGGCTGATCACCCGCTTCAAGCACCAGGGCCAGTGGCCGCTGGGCCGGCTGCTCGCCGAACTGATGACGCACTACCTGCAGCACCGCTTCGATGAAGGCCTGCCACGCCCCGACATGCTGCTGCCGGTGCCACTGGCCCGGCAGCGTTTACGCCAGCGCGGCTTCAATCAGGCTGCGATGCTGGCCGGCTGGATGGGACACGCGCTGAATCTGCAGGTGGATGAACAACAACTGCTGCGCATCCGCGAAACTCCGTCGCAGCAAGGCCTGGATGCCAAGGCCCGCAAACGCAACCTGGCCGGTGCCTTCACGCTGCGCGACAGCGATGCGCTGCGCGGCAAGCACCTGGCAATCGTCGACGATGTCGTGACCACCGGCACCACCGCACAGGCACTGGCCTACCTGCTGATGCAAGCCGGCGCGCAGCGGGTCGACATCTATTGCCTGGCACGCACCCCTGCGCCGCCAGCTTTGGCTTAGACTCAGTGCCATCATTCGCCATCGACTGCCCGTCATGCCGCTACCGCCCTCGTTGAGCCAATACATGGTGCGCCGCCCGCAGCGTCTCGCCCTGCTGCAACACATCGCCGAGCAAGGCTCGATCACCCGCGCCGCGAAAAGCGCGGGCCTGAGTTACAAGGCCACCTGGGATGCCATCGACGAGTTGAACAACCTCGCGCACCAGCCGCTGGTCGAGCGCAGTGTCGGCGGGCGTGGCGGTGGCGGCGCGAAGCTGTCGCCTGAAGGCGAACGCATCCTGCGCCTTTACCAGCGCCTGCAAGCCTTGCAGGCGCACGTGCTGGACGCTGCCGAAAGCGACGCCGACCTCGACCTGCTCAGCCGCCTGACCTTGCGCACCAGCGCGCGCAATCAGTTGCTCGGGCGCATCCACAGCATCACCCGTCAGGGCAACAACGACCTGGTGCGCCTGGCCTTGCCGGGCGAACGGCTTATCGATGCGCAGATCACTCATGACAGCCGCGTGCGCCTGGACCTTGAGACCGGCGTCGAAGTGGTCGCGCTGATCAAGGCCGGCTGGTTGCAGGTGCTCGCGCCGGACCAGGCGCCCACGCCCGGCCATAACAGCTTGCTGGGCCAGATCGAGACCCTGCTCGACGCCGAGGACGGCCCCAGCGAAGTGCGCATCGTGCTGCCCAGCGGCCAGACCCTGTGTGCGCTGGCCGAAGCGCAGCAGCTCACCGTGCTGGGGTTGAGTGGCGGCAGTGCGGTGCAGGTGCAGTTCGCGCCGTCGCAGGTGTTGCTCGGCACGGTCGTGTAAGCATTCACGGCGTCATCGCGCCGACACATTTTCGTCATGACAGTAACTTAATGTGGCTGCCACACCCGTGGAGCCGCGACGATGAAACTATTAGAAGACCACCAGTCCACTGATCTTGAAAAAATGCTCGGCCTCAGCCGCCGCAGCTTCATCGGCGCCGGCGCCCTGTGCGGTGCAGCGCTGTTTCTGGGCGGTGACCTGCTCAGCCGTACCGCGCTGGCCACCGGCGTCAGTGAAGCCAACCGCACCTTGCTAGGCTTTGACGGCATCGCAACGGCGACCGCCGACAGCATCAGCCTGCCACCAGGCTATCGCGCCTCGGTGCTGATCAGTTGGGGCCAACCACTGCACGCCAACGGGCCGGCCTTCGACGCCAGCGGCCAAGGCAGCGCCGAAGCCCAGGAAGTGCAGTTCGGCGACAACAACGACGGCATGAGCCTGTTCCCGATGCCCGGTCATCCCGACCGCGCACTGCTGGCGATCAACAACGAATACACCAATTACCGCTACCTGTACGCCCACGGCCAGGCGCCGCAATCCGCCGAAGAGGTGCGCAAGGCGCTGGCCGCCGAAGGCGTCTCGGTGATCGAAATTGCGCGCAAGAATGGCCAATGGCAGTTCGTGCAGGGTTCGAGCTTCAACCGTCGCATCCACGGCAATACGCCGATCACCCTGAGCGGCCCAGCCGCCGGCCACGACTGGCTCAAGACCGCCGCCGACAGCAGCGGCCGCCATGCGCTGGGCACGTTCCAGAACTGCGCCAACGGCAAGACGCCGTGGGGCACGTACCTGACGTGCGAAGAAAACTTCACTGACTGCTTCGGCAGCAGCGACCCGCAACAGGCATTCGATGCCGGCCTGAAACGCTACGGCGTGGTGGCGGCCAGCAAGGAGATTGGCTGGCACCCGTTCGATCCACGCTTCGACGTGGCGAAAAACCCCAACGAGGTCAATCGTCACGGCTGGGTGGTAGAAATCGACCCGTTCGACCCGAAATCGACGCCGGTCAAACGCACCGCGCTGGGCCGTTTCAAACACGAGAACGCGGCGCTGGCCCAAACCAAAGGCGGTCGCGCCGTGGTGTACATGGGCGACGACGAGCGCGGCGAGTTCATCTACAAGTTCATCAGCCGCGACAAGATCGACCCGGCCAACCCCAAGGCCAATCGCAACCTTCTCGACCACGGCACGCTGTACGTGGCGCAGTTCGATGCGGGCGACAACAACCCGGATCGCCCCAAGGGCAAAGGCCGCTGGGTCGAGCTGACACACGGCAAGAACGGCCTGGACGCCGCCGCCGGCTTCAACAACCAAGCCGAGGTGCTGATTCACGCACGCCTGGCGGCCAGCGTGGTCAAGGCCACACGCATGGACCGCCCGGAATGGATCGTGGTCAGCCCCAAGGACGGTCAGGTGTATTGCACCCTGACCAACAACAGCAAGCGCGGCGACGACGGGCAACCGGTCGGCGGCCCCAACCCACGGGCCAAGAACCAGTACGGGCAGATCCTGCGTTGGCGCGAAGCCGACGATAACGCCTCGGCCATGGAATTTGACTGGGACCTGTTCGTGGTCGCCGGCAACCCGACGGTGCACCCCGGCACGCCGCAGGCAGGCTCGGCCAACATCAACCCGCAAAACCTGTTCAACAGCCCCGACGGCCTGAGCTTCGATGCCGCCGGCAGGCTGTGGATCCAGACTGACGGCGACTCCAGCAACACCGGCGACTTTGCCGGCATGGGCAATAACCAGATGCTCTGCGCCGACCCGCACAGCGGCGAGATCCGCCGCTTTCTGGTGGGGCCGGTGGGCTGTGAGGTCACCGGCATCAGCTTTGCGCCGGACTACAAGACGATGTTCGTCGGCATCCAGCACCCGGGCGAAAATGGCGGCTCGACCTTTCCCGAGCACCAGCCGGGCGGCAAGCCGCGCTCATCGGTGATGGTCATCACCCGCGAAGACGGCGGCATTATCGGCGCGTAGGACTGGCTTTAGCCGGGAAACAGGCACCGCGTAACGCCCTTCCCGGCTAAAGCCGGTCCCACGGGGAAGGTGGTCTGCGTTACCATCTCCGGTCGCGCAACGGTTCGTTGCGTACAGGAGCCAGCATGTCCCATCCTTTCGCAGCCCTCACCCCCGACATGGTGCTCGATGCCGTAGAAAGCATCGGCTTTCTCAGCGACGCCCGTATCCTGGCGCTCAACAGCTATGAGAACCGGGTTTATCAGGTCGGCATCGAAGACCAGGCGCCGTTGATCGCCAAGTTCTATCGCCCGCAGCGCTGGAGCAACGAGGCGATTCTGGAAGAACACAGCTTCACCGCCGAACTCGAAGGCATTGAAGTGCCGGTCGTCGCGCCGCTGGTGCACAACGGCAAGACCCTGTTCGAACACGGCGGCTTTCGCTTCACCCTGTTCCCGCGCCGTGGTGGGCGTGCGCCGGAGCCGGGCAATCTCGATCAGCTTTATCGCCTTGGCCAGTTGCTGGGACGCCTGCACGGGCTCGGTGCCAGCCGCGATTTCGAACATCGCGAAGCATTAGGCGTACAGAACTTCGGCCATGACTCGGTCAACTACCTGCTGACCAATAACTGCATCCCGCGCTCGTTGCTGCCGGCTTATGAGTCGGTGGCCCGCGACCTGCTCAAGCGTGTCGAAGACGCCTACGCCGCCACCACGCACACCAATATCCGCATTCACGGCGACTGCCACCCGGGCAATATGATGTGCCGCGACGAGATGTTCCACATCGTCGACCTCGACGACTGCCGCATGGGCCCTGCGGTGCAGGACATCTGGATGATGCTGGCCGGCGACCGCCAGGAATGCCTCGGGCAACTGTCGGAGCTGATGGACGGGTACAACGAATTCCACGACTTCGATCCGCGCCAACTGGCCCTCATCGAACCGCTGCGCGCCCTGCGCCTGATGCATTACAGTGCCTGGCTGGCACGGCGCTGGGATGATCCCGCGTTCCCGCACAGTTTCCCCTGGTTTGGCACCGAGCGTTACTGGGGCGACCATATCCTGGCCCTGCGCGAACAACTCTCGGCCTTGCAAGAAGAACCTCTGAAACTGTTCTGACACTGCACCACCCAGGCACAAGGAACCACCATGCACACTGCCAATCCGCGGCGCGGATTAATTCTGGGCCTGAGCGCCTATACCATCTGGGGCCTGTTTCCGCTCTACTTCAAGGCCGTTCAGGCGGTCCCGGCGATCGAGATCATCATCCACCGCGCACTCTGGTCGGCGCTGGCCGGCTCACTGCTGCTGATGCTGTGGAAACATCCCGGCTGGCTCAAGGAACTGCGCGACAACCCGCAGCGCGTGGCCATCCTGGCGCTGAGCGGCACGCTGATCGCCAGCAATTGGCTGATCTATGTTTGGGCCGTCAATAACGGGCGCATGCTCGAAGCCAGCCTGGGTTACTACATCAACCCATTGGTCAACGTGCTGCTCGCCCTGATCCTGCTTGGCGAGCGGCTGCGGCCTATTCAATGGCTGGCGGTGGCACTGGCCGCCACCGGGGTTGCCCAGCAAGTCTGGCAGGTCGGCAGCCTGCCGTGGATATCGCTGGCACTGGCGCTGACTTTCGGCTTCTACGGGCTGATTCGCAAAAAGGCCCCGGTGGCTGCCTTGCCGGGGCTGGTCGTGGAAACCTGGCTGCTGGTGCCGCTGGCCCTCGGCTGGCTGCTGCTGAACCCCAACGCCGACAGCCTGCAACCCGAGATTCTGCACAGCTCGATGATCTTCTGGCTGGCCGCTGCCGGCCCGGTCACGCTGGTGCCGCTGGTGTGCTTCAACGCCGCCGCACGGCACCTGCCGTTCGCGACCCTGGGCTTTCTGCAATACATCGGCCCGACGCTGGTCATGCTGCTGGCCGTACTGGTCTACGGCGAGCACCTGGCCGCCAGCACACTGGTGACATTCTGCTTTATCTGGGCCGGCCTGGCGGTGTACAGCATCGATGCCTGGGTCAACCTGCGCAAAAGAGCCTGATCAAAAAACAACCAAACCTTTGCAGCCCTTATGGAACGTGGGCTGCAAAGGGATACCCCAAGCTTATCCACAGGCAGGTGCAGGTTAATTGTGCACAAGACCGCGAAGCTGACTGTTTTTTGACCAACAGGCGCAAAGCCTTGCTGCACGTGGCGTAGCGGGTTGATTCCCCAGCTTATCCACAGGCAGGTGCAGGGAAAGACTGGATAACCTTCAAGGCGCGGCTTCGTCGCACAATTCCAGCTTTTACCCTCTGAAAAGATATCCCTGCTTCAACGTACCGGTCCTGGTCGGTTGAAATTATTACAGCGAAAAAACCGAGCTAATTATCAGGGCTTGGGCAGTATTCAATCGCCTTTAGCCAGCCCCAAAAACAATAAATATATACCGCACACCATCCATTAAACCCGCCCATGATCTTCGAAACTCAATCCTCAACAGTGAGCGCCTGATGAACTCCAGCCGCATGATTGCAGTTTCGTTCCAACAGTAACTTTCAGCAATATCACGCCCACTCTATTACCGCCATGGTATTGGGTGAACGATAAATGGCGCACGGTTAAGATTTCCAGGATGGAAAGCACAGCATGAGCAATGAAAATCATATTCCAGGACAAACGTTTCACTTAAGGCCTCTCGTTATAAATCCGGATCGCGAGCAAACGTTTAGTTTCGGCAGTATCGGAGGCGGCGGCTACAGTGGCCACGGTGATGGATGGGGCGCACAGGAAGGACCGCACCGAGGAGAAGGAAGTCCTGGTAGACCAAGAGAAATAGCCATACCTAATGTGATGGCCGACTTCATGGCTGAGCAAATTCAAGGTCAACTGGCTATTGATAACGAATACAATGCACGGTTCGAAAATCTGCCAGCCGATACAGATCGTGAATGGGAAGAAAAAAAGCAAACCATAAAGGGTGGCAAGCACTTTTCCAGTGCGCAATCAGCGGAAAGTGATCAAACGGCAACACTGCAACTCATTGAGCAGAAACAACAGCAGTCCGCATCCATCATCCCTGCCATGTATGGGCTTGATGGCCATGCTCCTTTCTATTTAATGAACGTATTGCCGGTACAGAGGATTCGTCAGCTCTGGAATTCCGGCCAAATGAATCAAGACAATCTTTTGGCTGCTTACGCGCTTTTCGACAGTGCCTATAAAGCGGCATTGGAATATAAAAGGCTTTATTTATCCGTTGACCGATTAGCCGAGAAACTTCCCGAGTTAGCCAGACAGAAGCAAACTGCAGAACAGGCTACACCGCTCGATGAGGCTGCCTGGGCAGTCGCTCAGCAACAACGAATCAGGATGATCGAGCTGGAGCGCGATATCCATGCTCAAAAACTTCCAGAGTTTCTACAGACCGAGCTTGTCAGCGCAGCAGGCTCCGTCGCTCATCTGACACTGACCCAGGCATTAACGCACTACAAAGCTGTGCTCGAGAGCATGGCAGCCAATCGTTTGGCAAATATACAACCCATCGAGGTATACGAGAGGTCCAAGAGGACCGGCGTTCTGCCCTCTTCGACCAACCCAAAGGTCAACGCCCCACTCAGCAAACCGGAACTGGAAGCGCTGAATGAATTAGTGCATTTGCAACACACCACCGACCTTGGAAAAAGATGGATTACTCACCACGACGCAGTACTCAAGGAAGAATCAGCCAGGCATTTGAATTATGCCGCACGTGCCTTAAACGGTCTGATTGACCGCTCTCACCAAGCCGAGCAAATGGCTGAAGCCAGGCGTATTGCCCAAGAACAGGCACGCATCGCAGCAGAGGCCGAAGCCAAACGCATTGCTCAAGAAAAGGCACGTATCGCCGCCGAAACTGAAGCCAAGCGCGTTGCACAAGAAAAAGCACGTATCGCCGCCGAAGCTGAAGCCAAGCGCGTTGCACAAGAAAAAGCACGTATCGCCGCCGAAGCTGAAGCCAAGCGCGTTGCACAAGAAAAAGCACGTATCGCCGCCGAAGCTGAAGCCAAACGTATTGCCATCGAACAGGCGCACGTTGCCGCAGAAATAATCAGAACCGCCAACACCTTCCGCGTCTTGGGTTCTGTTGCAGCAACCCAATCAGTCGTCATGACCTCTTGGGGGCCAATTGCAGTTACTGAAGGCGCGACGATCAGCCTGCAAGCTGCCGTCCGCGCCGCAGTCATAGCACTGGCTGATTTACTGGCCGGTACAGTCACGGCCTTTTTCGTGGGCGTAGCGGCTCTGGTGTACACCCCTAAGCTGGCCAATGGCGAGTTACCCCAGCGTTTCAGCTTCAGCACACCGCTGTCCGACCTTGCCCCTGAACTCAATCAGGACTTGCCTGCTATTGCGGCCATTGCCGGTACGGTCGACGTTCCTTTTCGTATCAGTTCACAAACCGCCGCTGATGGACAAACGAAAATCATCGTCGTCAAAACGGACGGTGAGGCGGTGCCTTCCAGGGTCAAAGTTGTCACTGCAACCCATGATCCCAAGAGCAACACCTATTCTTTCACCACCCCCGACCAGCCACCTCGAACCCTGACATGGACGCCAGCCGTACCGCCGATTGACAGTTCGACATCCCTGCCCGTCGAACAGCCGCCTCCGACTGTCTACCCTGGCGCCGAAGTCGCGCCCACCGAAGGAAGGATTGATACCTTTCCGGAGCTGGCAGAAACAGGGTTCGACGATTACATCCTGACCTTTCCGCAGGATGCGGGCTTACCGCCGCTCTATGTGATGTTTCGGGACCGTCGGGGTGATCCAGGGGTTGCGACAGGTTATGGTCAGCCGATTACTGGGAACTGGCTTGAACAGGCCGTTCACGGTAAAGGAGCGCCGATCCCGGCACAGATTGCAGATCAATTGAGAGGTAAAGAATTCAAGAACTTCAGGGAATTCAGGGAAACGCTTTGGAAAGCGGTGGCCAATGATCCTGGGCTATCTGCTCAGTTCTCACCCTCTAACCTGGCTCGAATGAGGCGTGGTAGCTCTCCTTTTGCTCCGCCCTTAGAATCTGTAGGAAGAAGAAAAAGATTTGAAATACACCACATAATATACTTGAAAAATGATGGCGAACTATACGACGTGGATAACCTACAGATGCTTACACCGAAAAAACATATCGCAACACATCAATAACCAAGGAGACTCAAAATGATATTTAAAGAAAAATTAGCAGACTACACTGAGAGCGAATTCCTTGAGCTTGTTACAAAAATATGCACAGCAGATACAGCTTCAGAAGAAGAAGATGACCAACTGGTTGAGCATTTCTCTACTATCACTGAGCACCCCCAAGGCTACGGTGTAATTTTTTACCCTGAAGCAGGCGCCGATGATAGTCCACAAGGTATTGTAGCGTTCATAAAAGAATGGCGCGCAGCCAATGGCAAGCCCGGCTTCAAGCAAGGCTAGTTACGCCTACATACTCCAGTCGCCATTACATAACAGCGACTGGAGCCTCTTCACTGCAAAGATGGGTAAGAACAGGGTAAGCGAACAAATGCAACTGAAAGGCAAATTTGAAGACTACACCGAATCAGAGTTTTTGGAGTTAGTCACAAAAATCTGCATGGTCGAAGTAAAGTCCGAAAAAGAGCATATATCCCTCGTCAGGCATTTTGGAAAAATTACTGAGCACCCACAACGCTATGGCGTAATCTACTATCCAGATCCCGAAATGGAGGAAAGCCCTCAGGGCATTGTAGACTTCATAAAAAACTGGCGAGCTACCAACGGAAAGCCCGGCTTCAAGCAGGCCTGACTGCAACACCACTCCAGCCTTCATCATGTAAAGAAGGCTGGAGCCTGCTTTATACGCCAATGCCTCTCATGCGACGCAACACCTCAATCCTCCTCGCGCAACTCCAGTTCCACCATCAAATCATCCGCCAGCGTTTCCAGGCGCGCCTGCAGATCATCCAGCGTCACCGTGGCGGGCACACCCAACACCGCTTCAGCACGGAACATCCACTCTCCGCTCATCGGTGCAGTCATGACTTCAGTCACCAGCCGCTCGACGTTGACGCCCTGCCCGGCCAGCAAGCGAGTGATATCGCGCACTATTCCGGGGCGATCGGTGCCTACCAGTGCCATATGAATGGGCGTCCAGACGCTGGTAGTTTCTTCTGCATCCTGATCTTCGGCCAGCAGTACACGAATGTCATGGCTGGCCAGTTCATGCAGGGCAGTGACTAATGCATCGCGTTGTTCAACCGGTACACCGACGCGCAGGATGCCGGCGAACTGCCCGGCCAGCCGCGACATGCGGCTTTCCAGCCAGTTGCCGCCGTGCTCGGCGATGCAGTGGGCGATGCGTTCGACCTGCCCCGGTTTGTCGGGGGCAACCACGGTAACGACCAGATGATTCACAGGCGATTCCTCTTGTAGTGATGGACAGGCATGCAATCGACTGACAGCCAGTATAGAGCACGCTGCAAGTGTTCCGACCAGTCGGACCGGTCCGGCACGATTCCTGTACGGTTTTGCGCGGATTTCGACAATACCTCGTCAGGACGATACCAAGTCCTGCGCCTTATGTGACCGAACAGAACCGCATGGTCGTTTGGTGACGTATTTTAGTCGCATTCTCACCCGTCAATTCATCATGTAGTATCCATCGGCGCGCACTACATAACGGGTTTCACCATAATCAAATGCGTTCGCAATACGGGCGCAACAGCTGAGCAGAGTGAGGCAAGGCAATGACTGAATACGTTCAAGTCGGCGATCTGCGGGTCGCCAAGGTTCTTTTCGATTTCGTGCAGAACGAAGCCGTACCCGGAACCGGCGTCGATGTGGCTGCCTTCTGGAGTGGGGCGGATGCACTGATTCACGAACTGGCCCCCAGAAACCGCGCATTGCTGGACAAGCGCGATGAGCTGCAAGGCAAAATCGATGCGTGGCATCAAGCCAACGCCGGTAGCGCGCATGACGCCGTCGCCTACAAAGCGTTCTTGCAGGACATCGGCTACCTGCTGCCGGAGCCTGCGACGGTGCAGATCAGCACCCAGAATGTCGACGAAGAAATCGCCACCATGGCAGGCCCGCAACTGGTCGTGCCGGTGATGAATGCCCGCTTTGCACTCAACGCGGCCAATGCGCGCTGGGGCTCACTGTATGACGCGCTGTATGGCACCGATGCGATCAGCGACGAAGGTGGCGCCGAGCGCGGCAAGGGCTACAACAAGGCCCGTGGCGACAAGGTGATTGCCCGCGCCAAACAGTTGCTCGACGAAGCCACGCCGCTGGCCGGTGCTTCGCATGCCGATGCCACCGCCTATGCACTGGTCGACGGTAAACTGACCGTCACCCTGAACAATGGCACTGAAACCGGCCTGCAGGATGAAGCCCAACTGGTCGGCTTTCAGGGCGATGCCAGCGCCCCTATCGCCATCCTGCTCAAGCACAACGGCTTGCACCTGGAAATCCAGATCGACGCCAGCAGCCAGATCGGCCAGACCGACCCGGCCGGCGTCAAGGACATCCTGCTGGAAGCGGCGCTGACCACCATCATGGACTGCGAAGACTCCATCGCCGCCGTCGATGCCGACGACAAGACCGTGGTCTATCGCAACTGGCTGGGCCTGATGAAAGGCGACCTCGCCGAAACAGTGAGCAAGGGCGGCGAAACCTTTACCCGCACCCTGTACCCGGACCGCAGCTACACCACGCCGGCCGGAGGCGAAATCACGCTGCATGGCCGCTCGTTGCTGTTTATCCGCAACGTCGGCCATTTGATGACCATCGACGCGATCCTCGACAAGCACGGCAACGAAGTGCCCGAAGGTATTCTCGACGGCCTGGTGACCAGCCTGGCAGCGATCCACAACCTCAAGGGCAACACCTCGCGCAGCAACAGCCGCAGCGGCTCGGTGTACATCGTCAAGCCGAAGATGCACGGCCCCGAGGAAGTCGCATTCACCAATGAGCTGTTCGAGCGCATCGAGCAAGTGCTGGGCCTGACGCGCAATACCCTGAAAGTCGGGATCATGGACGAAGAGCGCCGTACCTCGGTCAACCTCAAGGCCTGCATCCAGGCGGCCAGCGAGCGTGTAGTGTTCATCAACACCGGTTTCCTCGACCGCACCGGCGACGAAATGCACACCTCGATGGAAGCCGGCCCCATGGTGCGCAAGGCGCAGATGAAGGCCGAGAAATGGATCGGCGCCTACGAGAATTCCAATGTCGATATCGGCCTGCGTTGTGGCCTGCAAGGCCGTGCGCAGATCGGCAAGGGCATGTGGGCCATGCCTGACCTGATGGCATTGATGCTCGAACAGAAAATCGCCCACCCGCTGGCCGGTGCCAACACGGCCTGGGTGCCGTCACCGACCGCTGCGGTGCTGCACGCCCTGCACTATCACCAGGTCGATGTGTTCGCCCGTCAGACGGAACTGGCCCAACGCGAACAGGCCTCGGTGGACGATATCCTGACCATCCCGCTGGCCGCCAACACCGACTGGACGCCCGAAGAGCTGCGCAACGAGCTGGACAACAATGCCCAAGGCATTCTCGGTTATGTCGTGCGCTGGATCGATCAGGGCGTGGGCTGCTCCAAGGTGCCGGACATCAACGACATCGGCCTGATGGAAGACCGCGCCACCCTGCGCATCTCCAGCCAGCACATGGCCAACTGGCTGCGCCATGGCGTGGTCAGCCAGGAACAAGTGCTGGAAAGCCTGCAACGCATGGCTGTCGTGGTCGACCGGCAAAACGCCAACGACCCGCTGTACCGCCCGCTGGCCCCGGACTTCGACAGCAATATCGCCTTCCAGGCGGCGATCGAGCTGGTCATCGAAGGCACCCGCCAGCCTAACGGCTACACGGAGCCGGTGCTGCACCGTCGTCGGCGTGAGTTCAAGGCTAGCCTCGTTAGCTGATTTGCGTGCAAAAGACTGCGTGGTGTTCCGGACACCACGCAGTTACCCCATCCCCAACTCCCGCTTCACCAATTTCACCAACTGCTTGGTATTGATCGGCTTAAGCAGAAAATCCACCACGTTCAAATGCATGGCATCGATGGCATCGCGCACGTTGGCGTCGCCGGAGACGATGATGATCGGCAGTTCTGCATCGTCCGAGCTGCGTATCTGGCGGATCAATTCCAGTCCGTCGCCGGGGGCCATGCGCAGGTCGGTGATCAGCAGGCCGATGGAGTGGCAGCTTTGCAGCGTTTGCAGCGCACCGCTGACACCGGAGGCGGTCAGGCAACTGATGTCGTTGAGGCTGAGGATCTCAGCCAGTATTTCGCGCGCGTCAGTGTCGTCATCGACGATCAATACCCGCTGGGGCGCCTCACAGTGCGCAGCGTGCATGACTTCGTTGAGCGCTTCACGCTCTTCGTCGCTGAGAATGTCGTGGTCGATCATGGGAATCTCATCATTGCCTGGACTCATTCTGCCAGTCGTTCAAGAACAACGTTTGACGCGATGCAGTCTGGCCACAGGTTCCCGGCTCAGGCGTAAGACTTACGTCCAATGGGCACTGGGCACCAAGCGGCCGACCATGGCCATCAATAACAAAAAATGCGGTCCACGTCATGAGTAAAGCAGATGCCTTCACCGAGGCAGGCAAAACTGCGGTGCTGCAAAATATCCACGGCACCATGCAGTTCCTGCAAAAATTTCCGCCGTTCAACCAGATGGAAAACGCCCATCTGGCGTATCTGGTCGAACAATGCCAGCTGCGTTTCTATGCCGCCGACGACAGTATCATCAAGCCGGCCGACGGTGCTGTAGAACACTTTTACATCGTCAAACAAGGCCGGGTGGTCGGCGAACGCCCGCATTCGGCCAGACGCGGCACGGAAACCACCTTTGAAATCACCACCGGCGAATGCTTTCCGCTGGCCGCCTTGCTCGGTGAGCGTGCCACCCGTACCGAACACCTGGCGGCTGAAGATACCTTTTGTCTGCAATTAAACAAGCCGGCCTTTATCAAACTGTTCGCGCTGTCGACCTGCTTTCGCGACTTTGCCTTGCGCGGGGTCAGCAGCCTGCTCGACCAGGTCAATCTGCAAGTCCAGCAGCAGGCGGCGCAGACCCTCGGCACCCAATACTCGCTCAACACCCGGCTTGGCGAATTGGCCATGCGCCATCCGGTGATGTGCAGCGCCGAGACGCCGATGCGTGAAGCGGTCAAGCTGATGCACGAGCAGCAGGTCGGCAGCATCGTGATCGTCGATGAGCAACAGGCGCCGCAAGGGATTTTCACCCTGCGCGACCTGCGCGAGGCGGTCGCCGATGTGAACGCCGATTTCAGCCACGGCATCGCCCGCTTCATGAGCCCGTCGCCGTTTTACCTGAGCCCCGACGCCAGCGCTTTCGATGCAGCCATTGCGATGACCAGCCGGCATATCGCCCACGTGTGCCTGGTGCGCGACGGGCGATTGTGCGGCGTGGTGTCCGAGCGCGATCTGTTTTCCTTGCAACGGGTCGACCTGGTGCATCTGGCGCGCACCATCCGCAATGCCCCGCGTGTCGAGGCGCTGGTACACCTGCGCGGCGATATCGTGCAACTGGTCGACCGCATGCTGGCGCATGGCGCCTCATCGACGCAGATCACCCAGATCATCACCTTGCTCAACGATCACACCGTGTGCCGGGTCATCGAACTGACCCTGGAAGAAAAAGGCGATCCGGGCGTGCCGTTCAGCTGGCTGTGCTTCGGCAGCGAAGGCCGCCGTGAGCAGACACTGCACACCGACCAGGACAACGGCATTCTGTTCGAGGCGCAGGATGCCAGGCAGGCCGCCGAGATCCGTGAGGTGCTGCTGCCGATTGCCGAGCGCATCAACCAGAGCCTGGCGCTGTGCGGCTTTACCCTGTGCAAGGGCAATATCATGGCCGGTAACCCGGAGCTGTGCCTGTCGCGCAGTGAATGGGCGCGACGCTTCTCGGCGTTTATTCGTGAAGCGACCCCGGAAAACCTGCTGGCCTCCAGCATCTACTTCGACCTGCGCGTGGTCTGGGGCGATGAAAGCGGCGGCGACAGCCTGCGCCGCGGCATCCTTGATCAAGTGGGCGATAACCGCTTGTTCCAGCGCATGCTGGCCGACAACGCCTTGCGCCATCGCCCGCCGGTGGGGCGCTTCAAGGATTTCGTGCTGGCGCGCAAGGGCAGCGACAAGGACACCCTGGACCTCAAGACCGAAGGCCTGACGCCGTTCGTCGACGGTGCACGGCTGCTGGCGCTGGCCAACGGCATCGAAGCGATCAACACCCTGGAGCGCCTGCGCCAGTTGGTAGAACGCGAAGTCATCGATCCGCTCGACGGCGCCGCCTATGAAGAGGCCTACCATTTCATCCAGCAGACGCGCATGCAGCAGCATCAGCTGCAAAGCCGACAGAATCTGGCGTATTCCAACCGGATCGACCCCGACACCTTGAATCATCTGGACCGACGTATCCTGCGCGAATCGTTCCGCCAGGCCCAACGGCTGCAAACCAGCCTGACCTTGAGATATCAGCTTTGAACCTGTTCCAGTGGCTGCGCCCGCGCAGCAAAAAAACGCCGCTGACCGACGACCAGCAACGGCGCCTGGCCGCCCTGCCGGCCTGTGCGCCCCTCAACGAGCAACCCTTGCGCCAGCAGCGCTGGGTGGTGCTCGACCTGGAAACCAGCGGTCTGAACATGAACCGCGATCAGGTGCTGTCGATCGGGGCGGTGGTCATCGAAGACGGCGCCATCGACCTCGGCCAACAATTCGAATGCACCATCCAGCGCGTCGATCATCAGCTAAGCCCGGCGGTGCTGATCCACGGCCTGGCGCCCAGTGTGATCGCCGCCGGCAGCGAGCCGGTCGAGGCGTTGCTCGACTTCATGGCGTTTCTGGGCGACAGCCCGGTGCTGGCCTTTCATGCACCGTTCGATCAGCACATGCTGACCCGCGCCCTCAAGGACAGCCTGGATTACCGTTTGCAGCATCCATTTTTCGATGTCGCCGAAATCGCCCCGATGCTCTGCGAGCAGGTCAATCTGCGCCAGGCCGGGCTGGACGACTGGACGCAGCATTTTGGCCTGCACGCCGAAGAGCGCCACCACGCCAGCGCCGACGCGCTGGTCACCGCCGAACTGGCGCTGATCCTGTTCAGCCATGCGCGGCGCCAACAGATCGACAGCCCGGCACGGCTGGAACACGCGTTGGGCCAGTGGAGGCGGCGCAAGCAGTCACACTCGTTCTGACCCGGCATTGCCGGACGCACAGCAGGCGACAAACGTCGATTGCCAGCCAGATGGCGCTCTGCCAGAATCGCGAATAGTTCTTGTTACTTAACGCATTCCTGTTTGGGGCCCTTCGTGTCGTCAGTGCAAAACCCTCACCGCGAACTCGTCGGCGCGTTGTACCGCGACCATCGCGGCTGGTTGCTGAGCTGGTTGCGGCGTAATGTTGCCTGCCCGCAGCGCGCCGAAGACCTGAGCCAGGACACCTTCGTGCGCTTGCTCGGCCGTGACGAACTCAACACGCCCAGCCAGCCCCGTGCGTTTCTGGCCGCCGTTGCCCGAGGGCTATTGTTCGATCATTTTCGCCGCGCCGCACTGGAACAGGCCTGGCTCGACGAACTCGCGCAACTGCCGCAGGCCGAGCACCCGTCGCCCGAGACGCAGCACCTGATTCTCGAAGACCTCAAGGCCATCGATGCGATGCTGGCCAAACTGTCGAGCAAGGCCCGCGCCGCTTTTCTCTATAGCCGCCTGGACGGTCTGGGCCATGCCGAGATTGCCGAGCGCCTGGGCGTGTCGGTCTCGCGGGTGCGTCAGTATCTGGCGCAAGGCATGCGCCAGTGCTACGCCGCTCTGTATGGCGAGCCGACCTGAAATGAGCCTGTCTTCACGTCCGGTCCCGGCCCATGTGCTGGAAGCGGCCATCGCCTGGCAACTGAGCCTGGACTGCGCCGCCGAAGACGCCACCGAGCGCAAGGACTTCGCCCATTGGCTGGGTGCCAGCGAAGAACATGCCCGGGCCTGGAGCCAACTGGGCATGATCAACCAGCGTTTCGAGCTGCCGGCAGGCCCTGCGCGGCGGGCCTTGCAGCAATCGCCTGGCACGCTGCGCAAGCGCATCGGCAAGTTCGGCGGCGGGCTGGTCAGCCTGGGCCTGGCCGCAGGATTGGCGTTGTTTGTCGGCGATCGCTATCTGCCCATCGGCTACTGGCTGGCCGATCAACGCACCGCTACCGGCGAACAGCGCAGCGTGCGCCTGGCCGACAACACGCTGGTGCGCCTCAACACCCACAGTGCCATCGATGTGCGTTTCGATGACAAGCAACGCCGCGTGATCCTGCGTGACGGTGAGATTCTGGTCGAGACCGGCAACCACGATGACCCGCGCCCGTTTATCGTCGAAACCCGCGACGGCAACATGCGTGCCCTGGGCACGCGCTTTCTGGTGCGTCGCGAAACCGAGGGCACGCGCCTGAGCGTGCTGCAATCGGCGGTGGCCGCGCAACCCAGGCGCAACACCGGCGAACAGGTCCTGCGCGAAGGTCAGCAAGTGCTGTTGAAAGCCGACGGGCTGGGACCGTTGCTCAGCCTGCCAGTGGGCAGCGACGCCTGGGTACGCGGCATGCTGGTGGTCGACAACGTGCGCCTGGGCGATCTGCTCGCCGAGCTGAGCCGCTACCGGCCCGGTTATCTGGGCGCCGATGATCAGGTCGCCGACTGGCGCATCACTGGCAGCTTCCCGCTGGCCGACACCGACCTGGCGCTCATGGCGCTACTGCCGACCCTGGCCGTGCGCATCGAACAGCACACGCCATGGTGGACCCGCATCGAACCGCGCGAAGACGCCAAAGCCACTGCGCCGGTAAAACCCTGAAACATCTTTAGCCCTGTCACTTGTGCAGCCTCGTGCGGCTTAGCAAGATTCGGGACTACGGAACTCACCATGAAAAGCCACACCGTGCGTCGCTGGTCATTCGTGCATACCTGGAGCAGCCTGATCTGTACGCTGTTTCTGTTGATGCTCGCCATCACCGGCCTGCCGCTGATTTTCCATCACGAAATCGACCACTTGCTCGGCGATGCACCGGCCTTTCGCGAAATGCCGGCCGATACGCCGCACCTGAACTTGCAACAACTGGTCGAGGCCGCGCAGGCACATCGTCCGAACGAAGTGATGCAGTATCTGGGCTGGGACGAAGACGATCCCGACGGCGTGCTGGCCATTACCGCCGCCACGGCCGGCACTGACCCAAACCTGTCGCATACCTTCGCCCTCGATGCGCGCAGCGGCGAAGCGCTGGAAACGCCATCGGCCAACGGTGGCTTCATGATGGTCATGCTGCGCCTGCATGTGGACATGTACGCCGAGCTGCCGGGCAAACTGCTGCTGGCGTTCATGGGCCTGTTGTTCGTGGTGGCGATTGTTTCCGGCACCGTGCTGTATGCGCCGTTCATGCGCAAACTGGGCTTTGCCAGTGTGCGCGTCGACAAATCGCCGCGCACCCGCTGGCTCGACCTGCATAACCTGATCGGCATCGTGACCCTGACCTGGGTGCTGGTGGTGGGCATTACCGGGGTGATCAGCGCCTGCGCCGACCTGCTGATCGCCTCGTGGCGCAACGATGCGCTGGTCAGCATGATCGCCCCGTACCGTGACGCCCCACCGCTGACCGAGCGTGCCCCGGCCGATAACCTGCTGAACATCGCCCAGGCCACCGTACCGGGCATGACCCCGGACTTCATCGCCTTCCCCGGCACACGGTTTTCCAGCGAGCACCATTACGCGGTGTTCATGAAGGGCAACACGCACCTGACCTCGCACCTCTGGACCCCGGTGCTGATCGACGCCAGGACCCTGAACGTCACCGCCGTGATCGCCAGGCCCTGGTACATGGACGCGCTGGCCATGTCGCAACCGCTGCATTTCGGTGATTACGGCGGCATGCCGATGAAGATTCTCTGGGCGGTGCTGGATGTGCTGACGATCATCGTGCTGGGCAGTGGCCTGTACCTGTGGTGGGTCAAACGCCGCGCCAGCCGCGTCGCCGGGCCGGTGAATGCATGAGTAAACCATCGACCCTGTGGAAAACTTTCGCCGCGCCGGGCTGGATCGCGCTGCTCATCGCTGTTGGCCTGTTCGCCGCCCTGCTGGGCGATGGCGCCTGGGATGTGCCGGTGTGGCTGGGCATGGGCATTGCGGCGGGATTGAGTATCAAAGGCCTGCTGAAACGCAAAGGCCGCTGACCTGGATTTTACGAACATTGCGCGGCCGTCTGGCGCTGTCTAGTCTATGGGACTGTCCCAATCGAGGAACACGCATGTCAGCGCCCACCATGACCCTGTATTTCAATCCGGCTTCGCCGTTTGCCCGCAAGGTGGTCATTCTGCTTCATGAAACCGGGCAACTGGACCGCGTCCAGTTGCAGCCAACGATCCTGACCCCGGTCAATCCCTCGACCGAACTCAACCACGACAACCCGGCCGGCAAGATCCCGGCCCTGCGTCTGGCCGATGGCAATATCATCCATGACAGCCGGGTGATTCTCGATTACCTCGATTACCAGCATGTCGGCAATCCGTTGATCCCCCGCGAGGGCTCGGCGCGCTGGCGGCGCCTGACCCTGGCCTCGCTGGCCGACGCCCTGCTCGATGCCGCCTTGCTGATCCGCTACGAAACCGCCCTGCGCCCCAAGGAACTGCACTGGCCGCTGTGGCTGGACAACCAGCAGAGCAAGATCGAACGCACCCTGGCCTATTTCGATCAGGAAGCGATCACCGAACTCAGCGCCCCACCGTTCGACATCGCCGCCATCAGTACCGCCGCCGCGCTGGGCTATCTGGATTTCCGCCAGCCCGACCTCAACTGGCGCAGCAGCTACCCGCGTCTGGCCAACTGGTACTTCGAGGTCAGCCAGCGGCCTTCGATGCAGGCCACCCAGCCCTCCTGAGTGACCGTCCTGCTGCCGGCGGCGGTGCCGGCAGCAGGTTGACGATGTGTGCCAGCAGGCATCGGGCCAGGCGCTGTTCCTGGCGCAATAACGACTCTTCTTTCATTGCGCTTCTCCGGCAGCAGGCTTGGCGCTGATGCCCGGCGCAATCGAGTACCAGTCCAGTTTGCGGGTCAGCACCATGAACACACCCAGCAAGCCGAACAGCAGCAACGACCCCATTAGCAAGGCGTAGTCTTCAGCGCTCAGCAAGCCATAGAGCAAGCCGTACAGCGCCGCCAGACCCGCCGCAAACCCCAGCCCCTGCAACACGCCGCGCAGTACGTGGCTGACATAGAAGCCGATCAGCAATACACAGCCGCCCGCCGACAACAGATAAGCGGTGGCAAACCCCAGGTGCTCGGACAACGACAGCAGCATCAGGTAGAACAGCGCCAGCGCCGCACCGACCAGCGCATATTGCACCGGGTGCACCGCCATGCTTTTGAGCACTTCGAACAGAAAGAAGCCGGCAAAGGTCAGGGCAATGAACAGCAGCGCATATTTGATCGCCCGATCGCTTTTCAGGTACTGGTCCACCGGATCGATGAAGCTCACGCCAAAGCTGCGGCTTTGCAATTCGCCGCACTGCTCGGTCAGCAGGCAACTGCTCAGCGCCTGTTCCAGGTTGGTCGAGAAGAACGTCGACTGCCAGGTCGCCGTGAAGCCTTCGGCAGAGATTTCCCGCTGGGTCGGCAAATAGTTACCGATGAAGCTGGGGTGCGGCCAGTCGGCGGCCAGTTGTACCTGGCTGGACTTGCCAACCGGGGTGATATTCAGCTTGCCGGTGCCTTGCAGGTTCAGGTCGAAAGCAAAGTCCAGACGAGTCGTCTGCTTGCCATCCAGCACCGGCAAATCGGCGCTGACACCCTCGCCCAGTCGCGTGACCCGTGTACCGGGCTCGAACTCAAGACTCTGGCCATTGAGCTGCAGCTTCAGCGCATTTTCGATACCGCGTACATCGCTGATGCCGACGGCCAGAAACGGGCGGTCAAAGCTGTAGTCTTCGAAGCCATCTTCCAGGCCGAATTTTTCGGGCAGTTCGAAATGCCCCTTGATCTTGCTGTCGGCATGGAACAACCGCGCTTCATAGATACCCCGTGCGCGCAGCTCGGTACGCACCTTGCCATCAAGCTCGAAACGCTCCGGCAGAAAGTACAAAGAGCCGCGCTCTTGCCGGGTTTCAAGATAACGCTCGTCGGTCTGCTCTCTGGTTTTCCACACCCGCACGGTCTTGCGATACGGCACCACCACCAGCGGCCCGCTGATGTGCTGGCTGTAACTGGAACTGCGCGCAATATCATCCAGCACACCGTCACGCTGCGCCTGCCGCTCACTGATCAGCCCGCCGATCATCAACAGCGGAATCAACAACAGCAGGATCAACAACGCGATCATGCCCAACTTCATTGCCAGACTTCGATTCATGGGGACTCTCCCTGTTTGCTATGGGGAAAGTCTGCAAGCGCCGTGTGGAGCGATGATGGGCGGAATGTGGAGATTGTGTGGGAAATTTCGGAGTTATCCGAAGTCCTTGCCTAATAAATTGGCGCGCCTGGACGGTTAGAGGATGATGCGCCGTCTGGCTATAGATCCACGATAGATTTCCAGATTTCACAAAGCAAAAACCCCGCAGCTTGGCGGGGTTCTTACTCTGGTACACGGGCACGACTGGCGCTAACCAGAAAACCCGCGTTTCGAGAGCGACCTTAGTAGAAAACCAACGAGCTGACAAGGGACTTCATGCTTTCTCACCTGACCGCACCCCGCCTCAAAACGCTGGAGACGTTCTTCGTTACCAAGACTGAAAGCGACCTGTTCGGCTGCTATGCCTGGACCCAGGCTGTTGGCTCTGCCTTGCTACCGATTCTTGGCGATCTTGAAGTCAGCCTGCGCAATGCCCTGCATCGCGGTCTATCACAATACTATGGCGGTGTAGACAGCTTCGAATGGATGCTGAAAACGAGGCCAAACCCTACGAACGCAAAGACTCCCACCTCATGGCACAAGCTGAAAACGAACACCTGTGATGAGATTCAAAGGGCCGTTGAAAAAATCGAAAAACGTAAGGGCAAAGGCAAAGCAAGCATTGATGACATCATTGCCAAGTTTCCATTTGGTTTTTGGGAAACGATCATCAAGGGGCTGAAGCATTCTTCGCATCCTACCGGAATGCAGGAAAGCGTACTGACCGTGACTTTTCCATATGCTCCCGATCTTGCAACCACGCCTTACCGTCATTCAGCATTCGTCAACAGGATAGCCAACCTCTTGTATCAGGTACGCGATGTTCGAAACCGTATTGGCCATCATGACCAGATATGGAGAACGCCCGAGTTCGATGCTCATGGCAACCTGGGCTTCATTCCGCGCCGACCGCGCCAGACAGTGAACAGCCTGAAGCTCCTGGCCGATAGAGTCGCCTGGCTTGCGGGGTGGATCGATCCGAGTATCACCGACTACATCAAAGCATCTGATCACTGGTGTTCGCTGCAGGCATTGCTGACCAAAGATGCATTAGTGATCTATCGAAAAAATAGTGGAAAGACCGGCACATATGAAGCGGTGCTGCGCTCATCACCGCACGTGTGCGTTGAAGCCTGGCCAACCTGGAGTCCGCAAACACCTGACCGGGTACACAGAATGAACCATCGCAGAATGACCAAGGCTATTTACTACTGACGGTTGGTCCCCAGAAGCTGACCATCTGTTTGAGATACGGAGCCTCGCTCAGAAAGATCAATTCACGGCAACCACACGCTCACCAACACCCCGCCCTCGGCATTTTCGATGCGCAATTGACCGCCGTGCAACTGCACCACTTCGGCGACGAAATTGAGTCCCAGCCCGGTGCTTTTACGCCCGGTGTGCGGGCGTGGCAGCGAATAGAAGCGCTCGCACAACCGCGCCAGGGCGTAGTCGGGAATCGCCTCGCTGCTGTTGAACAGGGTCAGTTGAATGCCGTCGTCCTGGCGCTCGGCGGTCAGGCGCAGGGTGCCGCCGAGCGGGGTGAAGTCCAGGGCGTTGTCGAGCAGGTTGGCCAGCGCCTGTTGCAGCAAAAAGCGCTCGCCATGCAGGCACAGGGTCCGGTCGATGCGGTGCTCGACGGCCAGTTGCAGGCGCTCGACGGCCACCGTGCGGGCCGCCAGCAATTCATCGACCAGCGCGGCCAACGGTATCGCCACCCGCTCTTCCAGTTCCTGGCGCTGTTCGACCATGGCCAGGTTCAGCAGCCGTTCGATCAATTGTTGCATGCGCTGGCTTTCGTTCTGGATATTGCTCGCAAAGCGCTGGCGCTGGGGTTCGGGCATGTCGTCCTGAAGCAGTTCGGCGGCGCCGCGAATCGCCGCCAGCGGGCTTTTCAGTTCGTGGGTCAGGGTGTGTACGTAGCGCTCGACATAGGCCTTGCCTTCAAGCTGGGTGCGCATATGCTCCACGGCGGTGGATAACTGCTCCAGCTCGCCACCGCGATAATGCGGCAGCTCGGCGCGCTGGCCTTCGCTGACCGCCTGGGCATAGCGGGTCAGGCGGCGCAGCGCCGAACTGAGCCACCAGGAAAACAGCGCCCCCATCAGCAGCCCCAGCACCATCAGCCCGCCGCCGTACCACAGCAGGCGGCGCTCGGCGCGGTCCACATAAGGTTGCAGCGAGCTGTTGGGCTTGGCCACGGTGACCACGCCGATAATCGCGCCTTTATCGAGGATCGGCGCGCCGACGTGCATCACCGACGAGTTGGAGTCTTCAGGGTCGCTGCGGGTCGAGCGCGCCCCGTACTCACCGCGCAAGGTCAGAAAGACATCGTTCCAGCGCGAGTAATCCTCGCCCACCGCAACGCCGGCCGAGTCGAGCAGCACGATGCCGCGGGCGTCAGTGACGTAGATGCGATTGTTGACCTTTTTCTTGCGCAGCTCCCAGATCGTCGCTTCGGGCTCACGCAGGCCGTAGTCCTTGAGCACCTCGTTGAAGCGGCTCTGGCCCAGCGTGCCCTTGCGCACATCGTCCTGAAAGATTTCCGCCAGCAGGTTGGCGGTGTCGACCAGGGTTTCTTCGGTCGACTGGCGTACGCCGGGGCGCACTTCCTTCATCACCGTGCTGAGCACGAAATACCCGGTCAGGGCGATGAACACCGCATACACCAGAAAGATCCGGATACTCAGCGACATGCTAGCTGTGTCCAGGGCTGAAGCTATAGCCGATACCGCGATGGGTCTGGATCGGCTCCGCGTCGGCCGCCACCAGCCGCAGCTTGGCACGCAGGCTCTTGATGTGGCTGTCGATGCTGCGCTCATAGCCGGCATCGCAGGCTACGCCCAAGGCATCGAGCAATTGTTCACGACTGAACACCCGTTCCGGTTGCTCCAGCAGGCATTGCAACAGGCGAAATTCGTGGCGGGTCAGGCTCAGCGGCTGGCCGCGATAGCTGATCTGCACGCGCTCAAGGTCCAGCTGAAACAGGCCGTTGCCGGCAGCCTGAACCGGCGCTGCGGCTTCACGCGGCAGCATACGTTTAAGGATGGCTTTGACCCGTGCTGCAACCTCACGCGGGCTGAACGGCTTGACCACATAGTCATCGGCACCGATTTCCAGGCCCACCACGCGGTCGATCTCGGCGTTGCGGGCGGTCAGGAACATCACCGGCACGTCGCTGAAGCGGCGCAATTGCTTGCAGGCCTCGAAGCCGGTGATGTCCGGCAGGCCGACATCGAGAATGATCAGGTCGGCCGGCGTCTGCCGCTGGTGCTCTACGGCCGCCTGGCCAAGCTCCAGCCAGGCGGTGGTAAAACCCTCGCTGTGCAGGGCATAGATCAGGGTGTCGGCAATCGCGACTTCGTCTTCGACAATCAGAATATGCGGCATGGCATCCAGGCCCGTGAGCGATGGCGAAACGGTGCGCGATTGGCCAGCAATCGTCAATCAGCAATCGGGCTTGTCAGCGGTATAGCGCCGCGCCGGGTTGACGGCGGCATCGAACTCGCGCAATGCCTTGGCGCCGATCAGCAACGGATAGTTGAAGTGGCTGCGGTCCACCAGGTTGACCTCGACCGTGCGCTGTTCCTTGCCCAGGCACAGTTGCAGCTCGATCACCGGCCGCTTGGCCGCCTCGACGCCACCTTCTTCTTCATCGTCTTCGTCGGCACGGCCCTTGATCTTGCTGATGCGCGCCAGCTTGTGCTCGAACACCTTGTTGCTCGCGCCTTCGGTGGCCAGGCGGAAGCGTACCCATTGCTCACCATCACGCTTGAACAGCTCGATGTCCTTGGCCGACAACGAAGCGGTCACCGCGCCCGTGTCCATCTTGGCCTTGAAGGTCTCACCGACCTCGGGCACCTTGATGTTCTCGTAACGACCGTAAAGGGTCGGATCGGCAGCCAGGGCAGGCAACGCCAGCAGGGACAACAGCGCCAGAACAGTCTTCACGCGATGGACTCCTCACAATGTCGGCGCCCGATTGGCGCCCGGTTTTAGACAGCGCTACGGCGCTTGGTTCGCGCGTAACGTTTCAAGAAACATCTGTAAGCACCTGTTTCGTTGGCGCGTCCAGTCAGGCTATCTATCATAGGCACACCACACACTCCCAGAGATTGCTATGCGCCGCGCCCTCACCGGCTGTTTCGTTACCCTGCTGTTGTTGACCAATACCCTGGTGCTGATCGGCCCGTTGCTGGTGTTTGCCCTGCTCAAGCTGATCTTTCAGGGCAATATGCGCGACCAGTGCTCGGCGGCGGTGATGTGGATTGCCGAGACCTGGGCCGAGGTCAACAAATGGATTTTTGCCGCCACCCTGCCGACCCGGTGGGACATTCGCGGCAACGCCGATTTGCGCACCGACACCTCGTATCTGGTGGTCAGCAATCACCAGTCATGGGTAGACATTCCGGCGCTGATCCAGACCTTCAACCGGCGCACGCCGTTCTTCAAGTTCTTCCTGAAAAAAGAACTCATCTGGGTGCCGTTCCTGGGCCTGGCGTGGTGGGCGCTGGATTATCCGTTCATGAAGCGCTACAGCAAGGCCTTTCTGGCCAAACATCCCGAACTCAAGGGCCAGGACCTGAAAATCACCCAAGCAGCGTGCGAGCTGTTCAAGCGCCAGCCGGTGACCATCGTCAATTATCTGGAGGGCACCCGCTTTACCCCGGCCAAGCATGCCGCCCAGCAATCGCCGTATCAGTACCTGCTCAAGCCCAAGGCCGGCGGCGTGGCCTTTGTGCTGGCAGCGATGGGTGAACAGCTCGATGCGATTCTGGATGTGACGGTGGTGTACCCCGACGCAAACATTCCGGGCTTCTGGGATTTGCTGTGCGGACGGGTGCCGAAAGTGATTATCGATATCCAGACCCGAGAGCTCGAACCTGCGCTGTGGCAAGGCGATTACGAGAACGACCCGGTGTTTCGGGCCAAGGTGCAGGAATGGGTGAATGGGTTGTGGGTCGAGAAGGACGAGCGGATTCGCAACATTCGCGGTTAAAGCCCTGCATAGGGCTTTAACCGCAAAAAGCATTACGCCGCGCTAAACAGCTTGTGCGGGTCAATGACGAATTTCTTCGGTACGCCGGCATCGAACTCGCCGTAGCCGGCCGGTGCCTGATCCAGGCTGATGACCTGCACGCCCACCACATCGGCGATGTTGATACGGTCCCACATGATCGCCTGCATCAACTGGCGGTTGTACTTCATCACCGGCGTCTGCCCGGTGTGGAAGCTGTGCGACTTGGCCCAGCCCAGGCCGAAGCGGATGCTCAGAGCGCCCTGCTTGGCAGCGGCATCGACCGCGCCCGGATCGTCGGTCACGTACAGGCCGGGAATACCGATTTTGCCGGCAACACGAACCACACCCATCAACGAGTTGAGTACGGTGGCAGGCGCTTCGGCCTTCACACCCTCGTGGCCATGGCCACGGGCTTCGAAGCCTACGGCGTCAACCGCGCAATCGACTTCCGGCTCGCCCAGCAACGCGGCAATCTGCTCGTGCAATGGGGTGTCGGTGGACAGGTCGGCAATCTCGAAGCCCTGCGCCTTGGCGTGGGCCAGACGAACCGGGTTGACGTCACCGACGATCACCACCGCAGCACCCAGCAAGCGCGCCGACGCCGCAGCGGCCAGACCGACCGGACCGGCACCGGCGATATACACCGTGCTGCCGGGGCCAACGCCGGCCGTTACGGCACCGTGGTAACCGGTGGGCAGAATGTCGGACAGGCAGGTCAGATCGCGGATTTTCTCCATCGCGCGGTCGCGGTCCGGCAGTTTGAGCAGGTTGAAATCGGCGTACGGCACCAGCACGTACTCGGCCTGGCCACCGACCCAGTCACCCATGTCGACATAGCCATACGCGCCGCCGGGGCGGGCCGGGTTGACGGTCAGGCACACGCCGGTGTGTTGTTCCTTGCAGGAGCGGCACAGGCCGCAGGCGACGTTGAACGGCACCGACACCAGGTCGCCGATTTTCAGGTTTTCGACGCCGCTGCCCTTCTCGATCACTTCACCGGTGATCTCGTGCCCCAGTACCAGACCTACTTGCGCCGTGGTACGGCCGCGCACCATGTGCTGGTCCGAGCCACAGATGTTGGTGGACACCACACGCAGGATCACGCCGTGCTCGATCTTGCGACCACGCGGGTCCTGCATTTTCGGATAGTCAATTTTCTGTACTTCGACCTTGCCAGCGCCGAGATACACCACACCGCGATTTCCAGACATGCATGTCACCTCTATTAGTTGTTGTTAACGAGGGGTGTCGCTTGCTGCCAAGGATGCGCTGAATCGAGCGGAGAATTTTCAGTGACACCGCCCTCAGCTATTCCAAAAACGACAAGGGCACAGATTAGTCGTTAATTTAAAGCTGAGAGGCGGTAGAGAAAGGAATCAGAGCACGACGGTGCGATTGGCGTTGAGGAACACACGGCGCTCGATGTGATAGCCGATGGCGCGGGCCAGGGTCAGGCATTCGATGTCGCGGCCCTTGGCGATCAGGTCTTCAGGGTAGTGCGCGTGGTCGACCACCTCGACACCCTGGGCGATGATCGGGCCTTCATCAAGGTCGTTATTGATGTAGTGCGCCGTGGCACCGACCATTTTCACGCCCTTGTTGTAGGCCTGATGGTACGGCTTGGCACCCTTGAAACCGGGCAGCAGCGAGTGATGGATATTGATCGCCTTGCCGTCCAGTTTGCGGCACAGCTCCGGCGACAGCACTTGCATGTAGCGGGCAAGAATCACCAGCTCTGCACCGGACTCTTCGATCACCTGCCAGACCTTTGCTTCCTGCCCGGGCTTGTCGTTGGGGTCCAGCGGGAAATAGTGGTAAGGAATCGAATGCCAGGCCGCCAGCGGTTCGAGGTCGGGATGGTTGGACACCACCGCGACCACGTCCATCGACAACTGGTTGATGCGCTGGCGGTATAGCAAATCGTTGAGGCAGTGATCAGCCTTGGAGACCATGATCACCACTTTGGGCCGATAGGCTGGCGCGGTCAGCTCGAAGAGCATGCCAAAACCGGCACCACGCTCGGCCAGGCCGGCACGAAAGCCGGCCTCGTCGAAGTCTTTCGGCTGGCGGAATTCGACCCGGATGAAAAAGCGGCCGGACAACCGGTCATCGAACGAATGGTGCTCGGTGACATAGCAGCCCTGCTCGAACAGATAGCGGGTCACCGCATCCACCGTGCCCAGCACACTGGGGCAATCGGCGGTCAGAATCCATGTATCGGGGGCGCGGCTCATAAGTCATCCTTCTGGTTCAGAGCTGTACAACCGTCGTAGGACCGGCTTTAGCCGGGAACGGTAGCGACACGGTTCCCGGCTAAAGCCGGT